>NZ_JAMXXN010000001.1 GCF_024129435.1 Acinetobacter lwoffii
CAGCTACCCCAACAAAACAAGGTGGCTTAACTAGAGCGGAATATCACTTATAAATACGCTTTTAGTTGTTCAAACAAGTGGGACCACCTCTAATACCCCATCTTTAGCACGTTCACCTGCACCAATCACCATGACCGGATACTGCTTGTCATTTAATTCCAGAATTTCACGAACCATGGGCTCATCGAAGCCTTCCATCATACAGCTATCAAAACCATAAGCGCGTAAAGCTAAAACCAGATTTTCACAAGCCAGCGCCGTGGTTTTAGTCGCCCATAGTTTTGCATCAGCGGGGCTGAAAGCAGAAACCGGCATCTGCTTATCCAGAGTACGGGCTACTTTGAAAGCGACTTTCTTAAAGTTACCAAAGGCATTCAGATAACCTGTCTTGTAGTTATAGGGAATGTACTTATAGTACTTTTTGATTGCTGGAGGCGCCTCAGGAAATGGAAACTCACTAATATTCAGTTTCGCCATTTCATCAATGCGGTCAGTACGTGCAATACAAACAATCAGTTCAGAAGCCGTTTTAGCGGCCAGTTGGCTCATGCAGGCTTTCACCAGATGCTTTTTCTTGGATGGGTTCTGCACCACATAAAATGTCCATGGCTGCAGATTTGATGAATTTGGTGCCAGTAGTGCCAGATCCAGGCAGGCATCCAGTACCTCAGCAGGGATTGGTTTTTTGGTAAATTTACGCACTGAACGGCGGCTTTCAATGACCTTACGGAAATTCTCTACATCAATATCCTGTGGTGCCGGCTCGTAATAACGCTTCTTGTCAGGATTTGAACTATCAGTTGTTTGAGAAGTCGTTTGGAAGTTTTCATTTGTCATAAGCTGGGTTCTTTCAAAAATATAAAAGATTGAGGCAGTCTAAACTGCCTCAATTAAAAGATAAGTTTCAGAATTAGTTGAATTGTGTGAAATCAGGTTTCCGTTTTTGCATAAAGGCTTGAACCGCTTCCAGCATTTCTGGTGAGCCGACACGCTGCATGAAAATCTCTGCTTCATGGTCAATCCATTCCACAATTTCATTCACATTGTGTTTCATCAAGGCTTTGGATTGCACCAGTGATGCCAATGGCAGGGCAGAGAGTTGGGTAGCTTGTGCTGCTGCTTTGGTGTAAACATCTTCTTCAATGCTATTTACCAGACCTGCGTCGAGTGCTTTTTCGCTATTGAATTTTTGCGCAGTCAGCAATAATTCGGCCGCTTTATGATAACCCGCTTGCTGAATCAACAGCTTGCTTGAAGCGCCTTCAGGCGATAGACCCAGACTGACAAATGGAATCTGGAACAAGGCAGTATTGTCACTATAGACCAGATCACAATGCAATAAGATCGTCACGCCAATGCCGATCGCAACACCACGCACCGCAGCAATCAAAGGCTTGGAAAATTTTGCAGCAGATTTGAGTAAAACAAACGGCGGGCCTTCAGCAGCGGGTGCCTGACCTTTCTTCGCAGCAGATTTCATAAAATCCTGCATATCATTGCCCGCACTAAAGTCTGTGTCCTGACCACGCAATACAACTACACGAACTTCAGGTGCCTGATCAGCTTCATCTAAAGCTTTCGCAATCCAGAGATACAGTTCGCTATATAACGCATTTTTCGCCTCCGGGCGATTGATGGCCAAAGTAAGTACACCATGTTCTAAATTCGCATTCAAATGCTCATGAGGTTGTTGAATACAGCTCAGTGTCATCGTACTATCCTTGCTTTAAACTTAATTTGATTTTATGGGAATGATTATGTCGCATATTTATTGGGGCAGCACAACTCATGAGTCATAAAAAAACTGATCCCTTATGAACTATACATTTGATTATCTGGTTTTCATTGGCCGTTTTCAGCCTTTTCATCTGGCACACATGCAAACGATTAATATTGCCCTGCAGCACAGTCAACATGTGATTTTGGCTCTCGGTTCTGCGCAAAATGAACGCAATATCAAGAATCCATTTTTGGCTTCGGAGCGTGAAGCCATGATCCTATCAAATTTTAGTCCAGAAGATCGGGCGCGGATCAAATTTGTAGAAGTTATTGATGTTTATAATGATGAAAAATGGCAAAAACTGGTGAAATCGCTGGTGAATCAGATCATTGAGCCGGATGCCAAAGTCGGACTGATCGGGCACTTTAAAGATGATTCTTCTTATTATTTAAAGTTTTTCCCAGAATGGGAAATGGTCGAACTTGACAGTCTTGAAGATGCCTTATCCGCCACGCCGATGCGTGAAGCTTATTATCGTGGCGAAATTCAACGAGATAAATTTCCACAAGGCACGATTGATTTTCTAGAAAATTTCCAAAAAACCACGACCTATCAGCAACTTAGTGAAAAATTTTCCCAGAATGATAAAACCAATCTGCTTTAAAAGTATTAGGTCGTTATGGGTTGATTCATGGTAGTTTGAGCATGCTGTCTTAGACATTCACTTAAAATCTCCAAGGCAGGAGACTGTTCTTTCCAGTGATGCCAATATAGGGGGACTTCAATGCGTAATTCCCTTGAAAGCTCAAGCAGTTGACCTGACTCTAGCAAATCCCTGGTTTGATAGTCCGGCAGCCAGCCATAGCCTAGACCCATGACAATCGCATCAAAAAATGCATGGGTCGATGGAATAAAAAAATGAGGATATTGAGCAAGGTTCAGGCCAAATTCGTGCTGAATAAATTGAGTATGTAGTTGGTCTTTTTCATTAAAAATAATGGCAGGGGCAAGGCGTAGCACATCCCGATGTACACCTTGACGAAACCAGTTTTGGGAAAACTTAGGGGTGGCGACCAGCCGATACTGCATCTGTCCGATCAATTCCGCCCGACAACCTTTCATTGCCTTGGCTTCAGTACTCAAACAGGCATTGACGAGACCTGCTTCTAACAGATGATGGGTTTGTGATTGATCGTCTACTTGAAAATGCAACACAATTTTATGCTGGATCAGCTGGGCTTGTAAGGTCGGTAATAGCCAGGTCGCGAGCGAATCAGCATTGGTGGCAATATTCAGACAATAGAAACCTTCTTGTTGCAATTGTCCACCCAAATCCTGCATCAGATTCTGTTCTAGCAAACGTTGATGCTGTAAATAATGCAATAAGGTTTGTCCGGATTGAGTCACACGGCAAGGCCGATCTCTCACCAGAAGCAATTGTCCCAATTTTTTTTCCAGACTTTGAACACGAAGGGTCACTGCCGAGGCAGTAATATTTAGCTGCTCGGCAGCCAGATCGAAACTTCCCGTTTTTGCAACTGCGTAAAAAGCATCACATTGTTTCGCATTCAGCATATCTGTTATCTAAAAATAATTTAGTTAAATTGATATTAACTTAGTTTTAATTAATCGCATCCATTTTGTTGAATAATTCATTTATTCAAAAAAGGGGAATGTGATGTTCAGTTATATGGTGAGTGGTTTTGCTGTGGGAATGAGCCTGATTATCAGTATCGGTGCACAGAATGCTTTTGTATTAAAACAAGGTTTAAAACAACAGCATGTGTTCTGGGTCTGTGTGATTTGTGCCTTGTCTGATTCCATTTTAATTCTGCTTGGCGTACTGGGCTTTGCGCGCGTCATTGAATATTATCCGGATATTGTTATATTTTCTAAATATATTGGCGCAGGATTCCTATTTTATTATGGTTTGCACCATGCGATCAGCGCATTTAAATCAACAGAGGTTTTAGCACCAAGTGATCAGCTAACAGAGCATTTTCTACAAGTACTGATGATCTGCCTGGCTTTTACCTGGCTAAATCCGCATGTTTACTTAGACACAGTCATATTGATTGGATCAATTTCAACCCAATACGCCTTAGGAAAATGGTGGTTTGCTTTAGGTGCTGTCTGTGCTTCCTGGTTTTTCTTCTTTAGTTTGGGATATGGTGCAAAGATACTGACGCCTTGGTTTCAACATCCAAAAGCATGGAAAATACTGGATGCCATCATTGCTTGTACAATGTGGGGCGTCGCAGTGTCATTAATCCTCAGTATTTGATTCAGGCTACGAAAGTGGATAGATCGGTTAAGAGTTGTCTAAGTGTGTCATTTTAGATAGGTATCGAGAATGGTCAGCGCAGAAAACAACTCTTTTCATTACTGTGAGCACATGGATATTTCAATATATATTGAGCTTAAAATAAACGATCTGTTTGGTATAAAAAATTTACAAAATCAGAATTTTATAAGATGACACAAGTTTACTGCTCGCCTAGTAGAGCCACTTATCAGAGAAAAATCAGCGCAAGTATTTTGTCCGTTAGTCATGAATGATTTTACAAAAACTTCAATAAACTGGTATAAAAAGAACGAAAACCTGTTCGTTCAAAAAACAAGAAAATTTAGTTTCAGATTAAGCCGTGTACTTAAATCCGATCAATAAGAAATTAAACAAGGTGGATTTAAAATTGAAAACAATAATAAAAACTGGGCTCCTTAGCCTAGCGATCTGTTTAGCTTTGACTAGTCAGTCTTTTGCAAGATCATGGACCTTAACTCCCAAAAGTGATGTCGGTTTTGAGATTAAGTCGATGGGTCTTACTGTGGTTAAAGCCAAGTTCAATCAGGTTCAATCCACGATGCAGTTTGATGCTAAAGCACCGCAAAATGCCTCAACCCATCTGGTCATGGATGTAGAAAGTTTAAGCTTTAGTAAGCCGCTATTTAAACATATGATTTTGGGCGAAGACCTGTTTTATGTAGAAAAATATAAGACTGTAATTTTTAAAAGTATCCAGTTTAAAGACTTGGGCAATGGCAAATATAATGTTTTAGGTCATTTAACCCTGCGTGGTGTGACCAAGCCTGTGATTTTTGAAACCACTTTTAAACCTAGTATGTCAAATGCCAACCTGCTTGATGTTCAGGCATCTGCCGTGATTAACCGTAGGGATTTTGGTATGAAAAAAGGAATTGCCGGCGTAGGGGATAAAGTGAATCTTCATCTATCAGGCCAGTGTGCAATGAACTAGGGGAAATATAAAATACTTAATTATATAAGTTTGCTCGTAAAAAAAAGCCCGAATGGTTCGAGCTTCTATTTATACACAAGCATGCAATTAAGCAGCTTGCAAAGCTTTTAAATCTTCCAGAACTTGTTCTGCGTGACCTGCTGCTTTGACCTTACGGTATTCTTTGACCAGTTGACCGTTATGGAAAATGAAAGTCGAACGCTCAATGCCCATCACTTGTTTACCATACATGTTCTTTTCTTTAATCACATCAAAGTGATTGCACAACACCTCTTCTTTATCGCTGATCAGATTAATACTCAGGTTCTGCTTTTCAGTAAAGTTCTGATGAGCTTTTACCGAATCACGGGATACGCCAAGAATTGTGGTATTTAAAGCATCGAACTGATCTTTTAAACAGGAAAATCCTACTGCCTGAGTTGTGCAGCCCGGTGTAGAATCTTTAGGATAAAAATAAATCACCAGCCATTCTGTATTTAACTGGGTTAAATTAATTTCCCCTGTCGTCGCAGGAAAATTCTGGTCAAGCAAACTAATTTCAGACATAAAAACTCCTGTTTTCTCTAAATTTTTTCAAAAAAAATAAGCCACATTATAGTGGCTTATTTTATCAAAGAATAATCAGATATTATTTCTTTGGTGCCGCTTGGGCTGATTTCATTGCTTCTTCAGTCAAAGTTTTCAGTTTGCCTGTTAACTGTGGACCAAAGCATGCTTGAAGATCTTTATTCTGCTTCTGTACAAAAGCTAAAGTGCCTGGGCTTTTCTTCTGGTTAATGGTGCTTTGAATTTCCCATTTTTGTGCATTGGTTAATTTTCCATCTGCTTCAATAGCACAACCACAATATTTGCTGACTTCAGCAGCCGTCAATTTTTTACTTTTGCCAGTTTCATTTTTACAAACATTGATCAATGCAGATTTTACATTGGTGCTTTTATAAGCTTGTTGTAATTTGTCATCAGCCGCTTGAGCCGTAGTTGCGAACATAGCAGCAGCTGAAACAATTGCTGAAAGCACGATGCTTGATTTTAAATTCTTCATAAACTCTACCTTGTTATTACGGTATATAACGTGTCGGGTCTTCAACACCTGCGTCCGCAAAACCCTGTTTACGTAAACGACAACTGTCGCATTTGCCACAGGCACGTCCTTGGTCATCTGCTTGATAGCATGACACCGTTTGACTGTAGTCTACGCCATGTTCAATACCTAAGCGAATAATATTTGCTTTGGATAAATGTAACAAAGGTGTTTCAAATTTGAGTGCCTGACCCTCTACGCCAACCTTGGTTGCAAGGCGCGCCATGTTGGCAAATGCGTCAATAAATTCCGGACGGCAATCCGGATAACCGGAGTAATCAACTGCATTAATTCCGATAACAATCGCTTCAGCTTCGAACACTTCAGCTGCTGCTAAGGCGTAAGACAAGAAGATGGTATTACGTGCCGGAACATAGGTAATCGGGATACCTGACTGTTCATGATCCGGCACGTCAATGCTATGATCGGTAAGGGCTGAGCCACCCAGATTGCCCAGGTCGATATTGATGACACGATGTTCCACACCGGCACGTTGCGTTAAAGCTTTTGCTGCATCCAGCTCGGTCGTTGAACGCTGACCATATCGAAAACTGAGTGCGATACATTCATAGCGTGCCTGTGCCCAAGCCAGACATGTTGTTGAGTCTAATCCGCCAGATAACAGGACAATGGCACGAGGGCGCATAAGCTGATTCTCCAAAAAAATACTTTACAAAAAATTAACGACCAGTTTCATCATTCCATAACAACTTGTGTAGCTGTAACTGGAAACGAACAGGGAGATGGTCTTCTAAAATCCACTGAGCCAAATCACGTGCCAGTGGTGGTAACTGAACTGCACCTTTTTCGACCGCAAATGCAGGCGAAAACCAAACTGTACTCACTTTGTCTTGAAGTTGGTACAGTTCTAACTGCTGCTTTGACCATTCATAATCTTCACGATTGCATATCACAAACTTGATTTGATCATGTGCAGTTAAATGATCGAGATTAGAAAGCAAATTCCGTGCAACTTCACCTGAAGTTGGTGTTTTTAAATCGAGGACTTTGGAAACACGTGAATCCACTTTGGACACATCTAAAGCGCCACTGGTTTCAAGTGAAACTTCGCATCCTAAATCTGCCAGTCGCTGCATCAGGGGTAGGGCATTGGGCTGCGCCAGTGGTTCACCACCGGTCACACAGACATAAGGGGTTTTAAAATCAAGCGTGGTCTGGATAATATCGTCCAGAGACTGACGCTCACCGCCTTCAAAGGAATAGGTGGTATCACAATAGCTACAACGTAATGGGCAACCGGTTAAACGGATAAATACTGTTGGCAGTCCTGCGGCATTGGCTTCACCTTGCAATGAATAGAAAATCTCCGTAATGCGTAAACCCGCAGACGGATCAGAGACAGGAATTGCGGAAGATCGAAGCGTATTCATAACAAAACTAACCAATGAGAAATAAATAACCGGGTATAAAAATAAAAATCCCTACGATTATTACTAATCGTAGAGACAAGGAGCAGTTGAAGCTCCGAGGAACACAAATGTGTCCTCTAAGTTAAGACATCTTAGTCTTCACGTAATAGATCGTTCAGACTTGTTTTAGAACGAGTTTGTGCATCAACTTTTTTCACGATGATGGCAGCATACAGGCTGTAAGTGCCACACTTAGAAGGGAGACTACCAGCAACAACGACTGAACCTGCTGGTACACGGCCGTAGTGGATTTCGCCAGTGGCACGGTCATAAATCTTGGTTGATTGACCAATGAATACGCCCATTGAAATCACAGAACCTTCTTCAACGATTACGCCTTCAACGATTTCAGAACGTGCACCGATAAAGCAGTTATCTTCAATAATGGTTGGATTCGCTTGAAGCGGTTCAAGCACACCACCAATACCTACACCACCTGACAAGTGAACATTTTTACCAATTTGCGCACATGAACCTACAGTGGCCCAAGTATCAACCATCGTGCCTTCATCTACATAAGCACCGATGTTGACATAAGAAGGCATCAAGATCACGCCTTTAGCCTGGAATGAACCTTTACGTGCGACAGCAGGTGGTACGACACGTACGCCAGCAGCCTTGAACTGTTCTTCAGTCCAACCTGAGAATTTAGTTTCTACTTTGTCATAGAAACGAAGATCACAAGCTTCCATTGGTTTATTGTCGTTTAATTTAAATGATAACAATACCGCTTTTTTAATCCATTGATGAACAACCCATTCACCATCGATTTTTTCAGCAACACGTAGAGTACCATTGTCTAGACCAGCAATTACTTCCTCAACTGCTTGACGGATTTCAGCAGAGCAATCTGCAGCTGTAAAATTCGCACGGTCTTCAAACGCTTGTTCAATGATTGTTGAAAGCTGCGACATGATCTTCCTTCCAGAAAAAAATTTTCTAGATTTTACACTATATTGCAGG
Source organism: Acinetobacter lwoffii (assembly GCF_024129435.1). Classification (GTDB taxonomy): domain Bacteria; phylum Pseudomonadota; class Gammaproteobacteria; order Pseudomonadales; family Moraxellaceae; genus Acinetobacter; species Acinetobacter lwoffii_F. Next base: position 8,452 of record NZ_JAMXXN010000001.1, read on the forward strand.
AAAAATAGTTGAAAGGGCTAAAAATAGATGAAAAATAACTAAAAGTGTAGAAAGCGTGAAATTATTAAAGTGATAAGTGTACTTTTTCATTATGTTGAAATGTAGGAGAAGTGTTAGAAAACGCTTGGTTCTCAACAAGAAAAACTAATTTGTATCAAAAAATAACAAAAGATCAGCAAAACATGAATAAAAAATATTTTTTAAGTCCTTTATATTGAGCCTATCACGAATAACTAATGATCAAAATAAGTTCTTTTGAGGAGAGAAATAATGAAATCTTTACATAATATTTTGGCAGTATCAGTCTTAGCTCTAGCAGCGAGTTCTGCGATGGCTGCTGATGAAACAATCGTAACAGATGAAGGTGTGGCATCTTTTTCTTTCTTTAAACCCGCAGCTGTTCGTGCTGAAGTCGGTACTACCGGTTATGGTGGTGCACTTTCATGGAACGTGAACCCATATGTCGGCGTGACTTTAGGCTATAACGGCGGTGATATCTCTTGGTCTGATGATTTATCAATCAATGGTTCTGATTATGACCTGGATATGGACAATAACCTGACCTATTTAAATGCTGAAATTCGTCCTTGGGCAAACTGGTTCTATATGGCGGCTGGTGTAGCTTATGTAGATAATCAATATGATATCGATCGTCGAGTTCGTTCGGGTGAAACCTTCTCCGTAAATGATGTTGAATTCAAGGCAGTAGGAGATGCACGTATTAGTGGTGACCTATCTTATAAAAATAATATTGCACCCTACCTAGGTATTGGTTTCTCTCCAGCGATTACTAATCGTTGGGGTGTGTTTGGTGAAATTGGTGCTTACTACAATGGAAATCCAACAGTTAACTTAACTTCAAGTGGAGTTGCTACTCCTACAAATCCTGGAGTTATTGCTGACTTTAACCAACAAGTTCAGCTGGAAGAAGATGATATTCGTAACGACAATGAGTACGAATGGCTACCAGTCGCTAAACTTGGTGTAAGCTTCCGCTTCTAAGATTTAACCTCATAAAAAAAACGGGCTTCGGCTCGTTTTTTTATTTTTTAGAACAATTTTAAAAGTGATAACCCAGTTTCAAACCTAGGATCAAAGCACTGTTATCAGAAACTGCAGATAAACCTGCAATCTGTGGCGTAATAGGTTCGGATGAGGAAATTTCAGGTTTTTGAAACTTTAAATAATATAGTCCTGTAGCAATATCCCAAGTTTCTTGAATCTTATAAAGATGACCTAGTCCGATGCCCCAATAGCCATCACTCGGATTTAAAGTTGAAGCCGGATTTCCTGTACCAGAATCCCATAAAAGTTCGATAGAATTTATGACAAAAGATGGCCATTGATGAGCAAGTCCGATTTTTCCAGACCATTGATCCTTACGATAATCAATCATTCTAAAAGGTTTTACTTCAGGGAACTGTAAGGCCGCATAGTCAATTACAGCGCCAAATTTAGGCGGCTGGATCACGAAATTTTGCCAGTTCGACCAACGCAGCGTGCCATAGAGCGCATTTTGATCAGTTAAAGCTGTCTGAAAATCCAGATTCACTGACTGAGGAGTTTGAATTTCTGTATAAGATGCTGGATTCGTACCTACAATAATCGACTCAGTGGTTTTATTGTGATGAGTAATTGCAGAGCGATAGGTCAGTGCGGTTCTAAAAAAATATTCTGGGATCTGATAACTGATTCCAGCAAGCCAGCCCCAAGCGGGATCTCGTTCTAATGTGGCTCGATAACCATTGAATATATAAAATGTCTGCCCGGATAAATATAAATTTCCCTCTAAGCTTTGATAACTTAGCCCTGTATAAAAATTCCAGTTATCGTTTGGTTGAAAGCCAATTAATGAGGTCAAATTATGGCTCTCAAACTGAATGGTAGCAGCCTCAATTGGAAGCGCTGCACCTGCAAAAACAGGATCATAATGATAAGCGATATCTATAGAATAAGGCTGATCGTAAATCAGTCCCCACGACACTTGAGGATTCAACTGGAATTTTAATGCGACATTGGAAATCCATTGACTATGGGCAAGATTTCCTGTTGAAAAATCGGTGATGCCTAATTGTTGCAGCTCTTCAGTATGTTGTACCTGACCGCTGATATCGGGGCGAACCCACGCCAGTGAAACTTCAGCATAATGATTTTTTTCAAAAAACGATTGGATACTTTGATTAGATTGTTCAAACGCTGCTGCATAACCTGACCCGGAGAAAAACAAGCCCACGGAGAAAAGAGCAAATTTATTATTGATCATCTTGGTATAATTCAATTTATTATGCACGTGATTATGCTTGATATTTGTATTCTTTATCTACTCAAAAAATAAAAAAGAGGCGGTGTAGCCTCTTTGATTAAAAACTTAAAATATTGCACTTTATTCGTCTGGATAAGCCACTTTTTTCAGTGCCTTAATATCTGCGTCTGGTGAGCAGAGGGAAATAAACTCGTAGCCATAACCGCGTAATAAATGACCTTTACGCACTGCAATCCAGGTGGTATTTACGCCGAAAATATCGGTTTCAATCTGCTTTAAACGGTAATCACGCTCCGGGTCATAGGCCACATCGTTGACAATGCCGATGCCCATATTCATTTCTACATAGGTCTTGATGACATCGGCATCAAGCGCGGACATCACAATATCTACATCAAAACCAGCTTCTTCAAAGGCGGTATCAATCTTGGAGCGACCGGTAAAACCACCATGATAGGTAATAATCGGGTAGTGCGCCAGATCTTCGATGAGCACGTGTTCTTTGCTTGCCAGTGGATGATTCTGCGGGGTAATAATACTGTGTTGCCAGTTATAGTAAGGTACGCTGGCCAGATTATCTTCAGTGGTGAGTGCTTCGGTCGCAATACCGATATCCGCTTGACCTTGCAGTAGCATTTCCGTGATTTCAATCGGGCTGGCCTGTTGCAAAATTAGATGAACTTTAGGGAATTCTTTTTTGAATTGGCTGACAATCGGTGGTAACACATAACGCGCCTGGGTATGCGTTGTGGCAACGGTCAATGTACCTTCATCGACTTTATTGAAATCATCGGCCAGACGTTTGATATTGTCGGCATCGACCAGCATGCGTTCTACAATGCCTAAAAGTGCCTGGCCCGGTTCGGTTAAGCCCAGTAGACGTTTACCTTTGCGAATAAACAGCTGCACCCCCAGTTCATCTTCCAGATCTTTAATATGCTTACTTACCCCGGACTGTGAAGTATAAAGCGCAGCAGAAGCTTCAGTTAAATTAAAGTTTTGTCTAACCGTTTCTCGTATAATTCTTAATTGTTGGAAATTCATAATTCTCTTACCCTAGAAGAGGATGGGGCATTTTAAAGCCCCATCTTTTGGTCTTAAGCGACCTGGTTTTCAAATAAATGCAAATTCACCGCACTTAACCAAACAGTTTGATTTGGGCGGAATTGATGCGCTCTCGCTTCATCAGGCGTCAGTAAAATTTCAATCAGATTGCCTTGACGGTCATTTAGCTCAGCAACTACTTTACCCGCGATCCATAATTCACGAATGAAGGTCGCCTGAATGGCATTGTCGTGTGGCTGTGCATGGATGCGTAGTTCATCTGGACGTGCGAATAAAATCACTTCACCTTGAGCGGCATTTTTTGCACCCTCAAATTGAATGCGGTCTTCGCCGAGCTGGATGATGCCTGCATGGTTCTGACCTTCAAAACGGTTCGCCTGACCCAAAAAGTCGAATACAAATGGAGTTTTTGGTGTTTCATAGACTTCACGTGGTGAACCAATTTGTTCAACATTGCCCTTGTTCATCACCACGATTTGATCTGCAACTTCAAGCGCTTCTTCCTGATCGTGTGTTACGAAAATAGAAGTAATATGCAATTCGTCATGTAGGGTACGTAACCAGCGACGCAGTTCCTTACGCACTTTGGCATCCAGTGCGCCGAAAGGTTCATCCAGTAATAATACACGCGGTTCAACCGCTAAAGCACGTGCCAAGGCAATACGCTGACGCTGACCACCAGAAAGTTGAGCTGGATATCGATCAGCCAGGAAACCGAGCTGAACCAAGTCGAGTAAACGTGTCACACGTTTTTTAATTTCCGCTTCCGAGGGACGGGTTTTGCGCGGACGAACACGCAGACCAAAGGCGATATTGTCAAATACCGTCATATGACGGAACAGGGCATAGTGCTGGAATACAAAGCCAACTTCACGCTCACGCACATGCACATTGGTGGCATCCTGACCTTCTAAAATCACTTGGCCGCCATCCGCAGATTCCAGACCGGCAATAATCCGTAGCAAAGTGGTTTTGCCACAACCAGATGGGCCAAGAAGCGCGACCAGTTGACCATCTGGAAAATCCAGCGAGATATTTTTCAGTGCATGGAATGCACCAAAGTGTTTTTCAATATTTTGTACTTGAATACTCATGTGGGCATTCCTTAAGAAACTGTTGAATCTTCATTACGTTTGTCTTGTTTTTCCTGGCGCAGTTCCACCCATGTTTTTAAAATCAGGGTTACAATTGCGAGGAGAGCCAGAAGCGAAGACACGGCAAACGCAGCACTAAAGGTATATTCGTTATAAAGAATTTCGACGTGTAGCGGCAAGGTATTGGTTTCACCACGGATATGGCCGGAAACCACCGACACCGCACCAAATTCACCCATGGCCCGCGCATTACACAGAATCACGCCATAGATCAGACCCCATTTGATATTGGGCAGGGTCACTTTCCAGAAAGTCTGCCAGCCAGATGCACCGAGTACAATCGCAGCTTCTTCTTCTTCGGTTCCTTGTGCTTCCATTAACGGAATTAGCTCACGCGCAACAAAAGGTACCGTAATAAAGATAGTCGCTAGGACAATCGCAGGCACTGCATAAAGGATCTTGATATCGTGATCCATCAGCCAAGAGCCCATCCAGCCTTGGGTACCAAAAATCAGTACCAGCATCATACCCGCAATCACAGGTGAAACAGAGAAAGGGAGATCAATAATGGTCGTCAGGAATGATTTACCTGGAAAGTTAAACTTCGCCACAGACCAGGCTGCCGCAACACCAAATACGACGTTGAGCGGTACCGCGATTGCAGCCGTCAGCAAGGTAAGTTTCACTGCCGACAAGGTATCTGGATGCACCAGTGCCTGTGTATAAACGCCAACCCCTTGTTTAAACGCTTCAACAAAAACCAGAATCAAGGGCAGAATCAAGCAGCTTAAAAAGAAGATTAAGGCAATAGTGAGCAGTGTATAGCGTACCCAAGTCGGTTCGCGGGTTGCATCACGGGATTGCAGCTTTTCAGCCAGCGCATTACTGTTGGTATTTAAACTCATCGCGCAGTTCTCCCGGTACGACGGCTGGCCCATGCCTGTAATAAGTTAATCAGGAATAGCATCACGAAGGAAATCAGTAGCATGACGACAGCAATCGTGGTTGCACCAGCATAGTCATATTCTTCTAAACGAGAAATAATCATTAAGGGTGCAATTTCCGTTTCAAAAGGCTGGTTACCGGCAATAAAGATCACCGAACCATACTCACCGACACCACGGGCAAAGGCTAAAGCGAAGCCAGTGATCAGCGCAGGCAGCAGAATTGGGAAAATCACTTTGGTCACAATCTGAAAACGGTTGGCACCCAATGCAGATGCAGCTTCTTCCAGTTCGGTTTCCAGATCGCTAAGGACTGGCTGAACTGTACGCACTACAAAAGGCAGACCAATAAAGATCAATGCCAGTGTAATACCAATCGGGGTATAAGCGACTTGAATGCCAATCGGTTCTAAATATTGACCAATCCAGCCGGTCGGTGCATATAAAGAGGTCAGGGCAATACCCGCAACCGCAGTGGGTAAGGCAAAAGGCAAATCTACCAGGGCATCGACAATACGTTTGCCCGGAAAGCTGTAACGTACCAGACACCACGCCAGTAACAGGCCAAACACTACATTGACCAGTGCAGCGACAATGGCCGCGGTGAAACTTAACTGCAATGATTTCAAGATACGTTCAGAGCTCAGGATTTCCCATAAGCCATCCCAGCCAATGCCCAGTGATTTAATAAAAACAGCTGACAGCGGGATCAAAACGATTAATGACAAATACGCTAGGGTAAAGCCTAGAGAAAGACCAAATCCTGGCAGCACTCGGGATCGCTGCGACATGATTACTCCTCAGAAGAGAGAAAGCTGATTGAAGTCAATCAGCTAAAATAAAAAAACAATTTGGGCACAAGCATAATTTGCAGCGACTAAAATGCAAATTTAAAATAACACTTGCTCTCATCAACTTTGCTGATATGGGGCATAGTGTTTTCTGAAATCAAATAGTGTTCAATTTCAGGAAAAGGGCCAAAACCAGAAGCGACATTGACATGACCGACTGCACCCAGATTAATTGGTTTGATTTTCCAGGTTTGGGCCAGTATGTGGGCATCTTCAAAACTTAACCAGGGATCATTTTCACTGATCAATAACGTGGTGGGCACCTGAAGCTTGAGGTGTTGAAAATAGGTGCTGTAGTCAGTCTGACTGTCGCGCGAAAAACCATTTTCCCCAAATCGTGCCGGATTAGCTGGTGCCACCAATAGCAGATTTTTTACTTTTGCATTGAGTTCGGGATGTTGGGCAAGGGCCGCAATACTGGTCAGACAGCCAAAGCTGTGTGCGACAATCTGAACCTCTGCTGGAATGGCTTGCAGAGTTTTGACAAATTCTGCTACCCAGATATCCAGTACCGGATGATTCCAGTCCTTTTGCTGCACACGGGAGCATCGCATCAGCCGGTGCTGTAAGCAGGTTTGCCAGTGGTTGTATTCACTGCCACCTACACCAGGAACGATAAGCGTATGAATCATGTCGATGCTCCTATATCAATCAGCTTGGAAAATTATTTCGCGCTGTTGGCTTTAACGATCTGGTCAAATACACCACCATTTTCAAAGTGAGCCTTTTGTACTTTGTTCCAGCCGCCAAATTCCTGATCAACCGTCACCAGTTTTAATGGCTTAAATACTTGGCTGTATTTGGCCAGTACTTTGGCATTACGTGGACGATAATAATGTTTACCTGCCAGGTCTTGACCCAATGGCGAATACAGGAAGTTCAAATAACCTTGAGCCAAGTGCTGGTTGCCTTTTTTCTTGGCATTTTTTTCTACAATCGCCACCGGTGGCTCAGCCAGAATCGACAGAGAAGGGGTAATAATTTCAAACTTGCCCGGCTGTTCGCGAAGGGCTAAATGCGCTTCGTTTTCCCATGCGAGTAAAACATCCCCAATGCCACGTTCAGCAAAGGTCGTGGTTGAACCACGTGCCCCGGAATCCAGAACTTTGGTATTTTTATAAATTTTACGAACAAATTCTTGCGCAGTCTTATCGTTGCCGCCCGCCTGATGTTTGGCCCAAGCCCAAGCCGCCAGATAATTCCAGCGTGCACCGCCTGAAGTTTTCGGGTTTGGGGTAATGATTGCTACGCCCGGTTTGACCAGATCACCCCAGTCCTTAATCTCTTTCGGATTGCCTTTACGCACCAGGAACACGATGGTTGAAGTATAAGGCGTCGAGTTTTGCGGCAATTTCTTTTGCCAGTCCGCAGGTAACAGTTTAGCTTTTTCTGCCAGCACATCAATATCGGCAGCCAATGCTAACGTTACGATATCTGCATCCAGACCATCAATCACGGCACGTGCCTGTTTGCCTGAACCGCCATGCGATTGCTTGAAATTGATTTTTTGACCGGTACGGCTTTCCCAATATTTGCCAAAATTCTTATTTACATCTTCATACAGTTCACGGGTCGGATCATAGGATACATTGAGAAAATCACGTGCTGCTGCACCAAATGAGGTTGCCGAGATAACAGCTGCTAAAACCCCAAGTTTTAATGTGTTTGAAATGCTCATCTGGACTGAATCTCTGATATGTTCTGTAACATAAGCGCAGAATAAACTTATTCTTTATGCATAAAAAATAATTAAAAATGAATTTTATATGAAAAAAAGAGATAAATAAGCTCTTAAGTGTTTGAAATAAGAATGGCCTTATGAATAAAGGCCATAATGAACTGCATTTAAAGTATTATTTTGCGTGATTGGCTTTGACAATCTGATCAAACACACCGCCATTGTCAAAATGCTGTTTCTGAACCTTGGTCCAGCCACCAAATTCTTTATCAATGGTGACCAGTTTTAAGGACTTGAATACGGTACCGTATTGCTTTAATACATTCGCATTACGTGGACGGTAAAAGTTTTTCGCCGCCACAGTCTGTCCAGCAGGTGAATAGAGGTAATTTAAATAGGCTTTGGCCAGATGTTCATTACCATCTTTCTTGGCATTTTTTTCTACGATTGCCACGGGTGGTTCAGCCAGAATAGACAGAGAAGGAGTAATGATTTCAAATTTTCCCGGCTGTTCGCGGACGGCCAAATGTGCTTCATTTTCCCAAGCCAGTAATACATCCCCAATCCCGCGTTCAGCGAAAGTCGTGGTAGCACCACGTGCACCCGAATCCAGTACTTTGGTTTGTTTGTAGATTTGACGGACAAAGTCTTGTGCTTTGGCATCATTGCCACCTTTCTGGTGTTTGGCCCACGCCCAGGCAGCCAGATAATTCCAGCGTGCACCACCTGAAGTTTTTGGGTTCGGGGTAATAATGTCTACGCCTGGTTTAACCAGATCTCCCCAGTCTTTGATTCCTTTTGGATTGCCTTTACGTACAAGAAAAACGATGGTTGAAGTATAGGGTGTCGAATTCTGCGGGAATTTCTTTTGCCAGTCTTTAGGCAGCAAACCACGTTCTGCAATTTCATCAATATCTGCTGCCAGTGCCAGTGTTACAACATCTGCTTCCAGACCATCAATCACCGCACGTGCCTGTTTGCCTGAACCGCCATGCGACTGTTTATAATCGACTTCCTGGCCAGTGGTTTTTTTCCAGTAAGCACTGAATTCTTTATTAAAGTTGTCGTACAATTCGCGAGTCGGGTCATAAGACACGTTCAGGAAATCTTTTGCTGAAACGCTTAAGGCGCTTGCTGAAAGTAGCGCTGCCAGTACCCCAATTTTTAATTTACGCGTGTTCATTTTTTGCCTCAAGTTTTTTAGCTTTTGTTAGATGAGGCAAGAATAGCTTGAGATTTTTTGCATAAAAAATAATTAAAAAAGAATTGGATGTGAGTAAAAAAGATATATAGGTGAAGCCTGAATCTGACTGCTCAATTTTTCATTTTAGAGGCTGCAAAATATGCTGTATTTAAAAAATGCCCAACAGGTCAGCCAGATAGATGTGCTGGATCGTGGCTTTCATTATGGTGATGGCTGTTTTACCACGGCCCGGATTCGGCATAACCGGATTGAATTATATGATCGTCATCTGGCACGTTTGCACATTAGCAATCAGAAATTAAGCCTGAATGCCAATCTTGATCTGATTGCAGAAAGCTTACAGATTTTACGTGCATCAGAACATGAACTGAATGGCACATTGAAAATCGTGCTGAGTCGTGGAATTGGTCAGCGCGGTTATAGCTTGCCGGATCATCCTGCAGATCTCTGGCTATTTTATTATCCTCAAACCGTACAGGATTTTAAGTTTGAGCAGATTCAAAGTGGCATTTTACAGCAGGCATTAGGACTGACGATGCCGAGTCTGGTAGGGCTAAAAACCTTAAACCGTCTAGAGCAGGTTTTGCTGAAACAGGAAGCAGATCAAAGCGGCTGGCCTGAGGCCCTGGTGACAGATGTACAGGGCGGTGTTGTCGAAGGGGTAAGCAGTAATTGTTTCATTCGTATAAACAATACATGGATTACACCGGAACTTCGTTATAATGGCGTCTTCGGTGTCATGCGTGCAGAAATTCTACAACGTATGCAAGATCAGGGAATTAGCTGTCAGCAACGCTGTATCGATATGGATGAAATCAACCATATTCAAAGCCTGTTTTTCTGCAATGCACTCAGCCCGATGAAAATTGTCACGCAATTTGAGCAGCGAACCTTGGATGGCGATGCTTGTATTGAAATTTTTAACCGTCTTCGATTGAACCAGATGTCTTAATATGTCAGCTTCCAAACCTAAAGCCAAAAAGAAAAATAAAGCGAGATTCTCCTCATCTTTCAAAGGAATTGCCTTAGTCCTGATTGGTATTGCTTTGATCTTGGCGTTAATCCTGAAAAGCAGTTTGTGGAAGGATTATCCTGTAGAAGGAAAAAAACAGCTGCTCGCGATCGAATCTGGTCAAACCTATTCCGGTTTTATTGATCGTCTGGCCACAGAAGATCAGGTGAGTTTCCCGATCATTCTCAAGCTGTATCAGCGCATCATGATTCATGACACCATGAAAGCGGGCGTGTATGAAGTACGCCAAGGCATGAGCATCCGTCAGGTCTTGGAGATGATTTCCGATGCAGACAATGCCCAGATGAGCCGGATTCTGGTAATTGAAGGCACGACCTTTAAGCAACTGATTGATGCCCTGAAGAAAAATGATTTAGTCACCAAAGAAGTACTGCATCTGCCTACTGAGCAATTACTCAAAGAATTGAATATTCCGTTTTCACATCCTGAAGGGCTGTTTGCACCGGATACTTATTTCTTTGCCAAAGGTGAAACTGACCGTAAAATTCTGACCAATCTGTATCAGCGCCAGATGAAAGCACTGGATGAGGCGTGGGCGAAACGTGCAACTGATCTGCCGTATCAGAATAAATATGACGCGCTGATCATGGCCTCAATCATTGAAAAAGAGACCAGTGTAGATCGTGAATTGGAACAGGTTTCTGGGGTATTTGTACGCCGTTTAAAAATTGGCATGCGTTTACAGACCGATCCAACAGTGATTTACGGAATGGGCGATAATTATAATGGCAATATTACCCGTAAAGATTTACGCACACCGACGCCGTATAACACCTATACTATTTCAGGTTTGCCGCCAACGCCAATTGCGTTGCCAAGCAAGAAAGCCATTGAAGCAGCCATGCATCCGGATAATTCTGACAACCTGTATTTTGTCGCTACCGGTAATGGTGGACATAAGTTCACGAGCAATCTGAATGACCACAATAAAGCCGTACAGGAATATCTGACGACTTTACGCTCGAAAAATAAGGAATGAGTATGTTTATTAGCTTTGAAGGCACAGAAGGTGTAGGTAAAACCACGCTCATTCGTTCGATCTATGAAGATTTCATCGCACAGGGTAAAGATGTTATTTTGACTCGTGAACCGGGTGGAACACCAATGGCCGAGCAGATTCGCTCGCTGCTATTGACTGTGAATCATGAAGAAGTCATGGCGCATGATACCGAGTTGTTGCTGATGTATGCAGCGCGTGCCCAGCATCTGTCACAAGTGATTCTACCCGCATTAGAAGCTGGGAAAATTGTCTTATGTGACCGTTTTAGCGATGCCAGCTTTGCCTATCAATGTGCAGGTCGGGGTCTGAGCGAAACCAAGTTGCAGTTACTGAATGACCACTTTGTCGCACGCATGCCGGACATCACGTTCTGGTTAGAAGCACCTATTGAACTGGGGATGAACCGAGCACGTGAACGTGGTGCGCTGGATCGCTTTGAACAGGAAAAAGTCACTTTCTTTGAGAAAGTGAGAGCGGGATATGAAACTTTATGGCAACGTCATCCTGAACGGATCAAACGTCTGGATGCAACTCAAACGCCTGAGCAGGTATTTGAGCAGGCCTTAAGTTATTTAAAATAAGCCGATTATTAAAATACTTTTTATTTAATTTTTCTCTAGGTTTATCTGTGAAGAATCTTCTATATTAAGGCTGATATAGAAGATTTTTTTAATAAGATGAAAACGACCAAAACAGAGATAGAACAATTTTTACAACAAGAATTTCCACAAAGCCTGGAGAAGTGCCGGATTGAAGCCATTTCTCCGCGTGGAGCCACTCTACTTTATCAGGTGAGATCAGAGGAGTTGCGTCCAGGCGGTACCGTTTCTGGTCCAACCATGATGACCTTGGCGGATTTTGCTCTTTATGTCGCCATTCTGGGTGAAATTGGATTGGTCGGTTTGGCCGTGACCACTAACTTGAATATCAATTTTTTACGTAAACCTTCTGGTGGAACGGATATACGGGGAGAATGTAAGCTGATCAAGGTCGGCAAGGCACTGATCGTGGGAGAAGTCTGGATTTATTCGATAGATCATGAAGAACCTGTGGCGCATGTGACTGGAACATATTCAATTCCACCACAACGTTAATTGTCTGAAAGATATAAGACTGACTGTAAATAGCCTAAGCTACCTTCGAGCAGATAAAAATCTAAAAAGAAAAGGAGATATCATCCAAGGATGTTATCTCCATCCACTTTTAACAATTTACCAAAGGTGTTTCTACTTCAAAATTTGGTGGCACGAGGACTGTTTTGCGTAGTTCTGGTAGCAGCTCGGGATAATCCAGGGTGAAATGCAAACCGCGAGATTCTTTGCGGTGCATGGCGCAGCGCACGATCATCTCGGACACCAGCACCAGATTACGTAACTCAATCAGATTTTTGCTGACCTGGTAATCCTGATAATACTCGGTAATTTCTTTTTTCAGCATTTCAATACGATGTAATGCACGTTCCAGACGCTTCGTCGTGCGTACGATTCCGACATAGTTCCACATGGTTTGACGCAGTTCATCCCAGTTTTGCAGAATCACCACATCCTCATCCGGGTTGGTCACCTGAGAATCATCCCAAGCTGGTACTGCAGGAGCTGGCTGATCGGCCTTGAAATTTTTCTGAATATGCTTGGCTGCACTCATGCCATAGACAAAGCATTCTAAAAGTGAGTTACTGGCCATACGGTTAGCACCATGCAGGCCAGTATAAGAGGTTTCCCCAATCGCATAGAGTCCGGCAATATCCGTCTGGCTATGTTCATCGACCACTACACCACCGCAAGTATAATGGGCTGCCGGAACGACTGGAATCATGTCCTTGGTAATATCGATCCCTAGTTCAAGCAAACGGGCATACAGGGTAGGGAAATGCTCTTTGACAAAGCTTTCATCTTTATGGGTAATGTCCAGCCAGACATGACGAATACCGAATCGCTTGATTTCATAGTCGATGGCACGGGCCACGATATCACGCGGTGCGAGTTCGGCGCGCTCGTCAAAACGCAGCATAAAGCGTTCACCATCAGGCAGGCGCAGATAAGCGCCTTCGCCGCGCATTGCTTCAGTAATCAGGAAAGAACGTGCTTGCGGATGATACAGGCAGGTCGGATGAAACTGGTTAAATTCCATATTGGCGACCCGGCAGCCGGCACGATAAGCCATGGCAATACCATCACCCGTGGCAATGTCCGGATTTGAGGTGTAAAGATAAGCTTTCATAGCACCGCCACAGGCAAGGGCGGTAAATGGAGCCAAGAAGGTATGCACTTTTTCAGTTGTTTCATCCAGGGCATATAAACCCAGCACACGATTATCGCCGTCTAAACCGAGCTTTTGTGAACAGATCAGGTCAATCGCAATATAATTTTCAAAGATTTTAATATTCTGTTTTTCTTGGGCCCGTTGTACCAAGGTGGTGGAAATGGCACGACCAGTCGCATCGGCCGCATGAATAATTCGGCGCTGTGAATGACCACCTTCACGGGTGAGATGTAACTGTTCCTGTTCATCCAGAGTAAATTGCACGCCGTGTTTCAGCAGGAAATCAACTGAAGGTTTGCCACCTTCTACCGTCTGTTTAACCGCATCCATTTCACATAGCTGTGCGCCTGCAATCATCGTGTCATCAATATGCTGTTCAATTGAGTCCATTTCATCCAATACTGCGGCCACGCCGCCTTGAGCATAAAAGGTACTGGCATCTGTCAGGGTGGATTTCGCTAAGACTGCAATATTAAAATGATCTGGGAGCGATAAGGCTAAACTTAAACCAGCACCGCCACTGCCCACAATAATGACGTCAAATTGATGGGTAAGGGATAAATTAGACATGTCCATCAGCTAATTTTAAAAAAGTTTGGTAATAACAGCGCTTTTTTGTACAAAAGGCAAGCGTTGAAGTGCTCATTTATTGATGAAAAAAATTAATCAAAGCCTTAACTTAATGCTTTAATAATGAGATATTGCCCAGAATAAAGTATTGAAACATATTATTACTTAAACTTTACAGTGTTTGTGATAAAACCTATTTACATAAATTTATCAATAATTTGAGTGAATAATTTATATGAAAATTCTAGACTTAAAAAAAGGATTATTTACAGCGACCCTGACCATGAGTGCTGCACAGTTGCAGGCGGTCACGCCGGTTGATTTTTCAAATCTGGTTGAGCAGGTCAGTCCTGCTGTAGTCAGTGTCAATGTCGTTAAAAAAATGAGCGAAGAAGAGCTCTTACAACAACAAGTCCCGGAAATTCTGCGTCGCTTTTTTGGCAATCAGGTGATTATTCCGCAGCAGCGTATGCCACAGGAAAAGACGGGTTATGGTAGTGCATTTTTTATCAGCAAGGATGGTTATCTGCTGACCAATCATCATGTGGTTGAGGATGCTTCCAAAGTTACCATTACCCTGAATGACCGTCGTGAAATTGATGCCACTGTTGTAGGGAGTGATGCACGAACTGACGTAGCTTTGCTTAAAGTTAATGGCTCGAATTTTCCAGAATTACGCACAGGAGATGTCGGACGCTTACGTGTTGGTGAGCCTGTTCTTGCCATTGGTTCGCCATTTGGTTTTGATTATTCTGCTTCTGCTGGAATTATCAGTGCCAAAATGCGCAACATGATGGGTGAAACTGCAGTCCCTTTTATCCAGACCGATGTGGCTCTAAACCCAGGTAATTCCGGTGGCCCTCTGTTTAACCAGCGTGGTGAAGTGGTTGGAGTGAACTCACGGATCTTTAGTGGAACCGGTGGGTATATGGGTTTGTCCTTCTCGATTCCGATTGATGTGGCAATGGAAGTTGCAGATCAACTGAAGAAGAATGGTAAAGTGACCCGCTCTTATCTGGGCGTAAGTTTACAGGATATCGACCGTAACCTGGCCGAATCTTATAACCTGCCTAAACCAGAAGGTTCTCTGGTAACTCAGGTTGCACCAAACTCTCCGGCTGCACGTGCAGGTCTGCGTGCCAGTGATGTCATCTTGAAATACAACGGTACCCCAATTTCACGTACCAGTGAACTGTTGAACTATCTGAACCGTACTGCACCTCAGCAGCAGGTACAACTTGAAATCTTGCGTGATGATAAACGTCGTAGTATTGCAGCGACTTTAAGTGCGGCACCAGATGATACCCCGGCAAAAGCAGGCACACAGGCTCAACCAAACAAAGGACCAGTGATCGGGGTTTCAATTCGTGACTTAAGTCCAGCAGAGTTGGCGAGTCTGGAAATCAAAGGCGGTGTGGTGATTCAGGATGTACGTCCGGGTGGTATTGCAGCACAGGCACGAATCATGCCGAATGATGTGATCACGCAAATTAATAACCAGACAGTACTGAATTCAAATCAGTTTGTGCAGGAGGTGTCTGAACTGAAAAAGGGTAGCATCGCGCGCGTGACCTTGATTCGTCAGGGGCAGCTTGCGGTGGTCGGGATGCGTATCTCATAAAATTGCTAGATTTTTGTGAAAGACCGCTTGTATAAGCGGTTTTTTATTTTTTGCAATTTACCCCAGCGATAAATTCGGTAGACTCTATAGCCTTAAAATCATGGAAAGGATAACAGCAAAGTGAGTGGTATTTTTGATCTTTCTTTAAAGGTACAAGCCAAACATATTGATGGTTTGGGTCATGTGAACAATGTGGTCTATGTGCAATGGATGCAGGATGTCGCATCAGCTCATATTGAAAAACTGGGCTTGGGACTCAAGCAATATGTAGAGCTGAAACATGCCATGGTCGCAGTTGAACATCAGGTGCAATATCGCAAGGCAGCTTTTGAAGGAGACGAGATTATTCTGCGCACTTGGCTGAATGATATCAATGCCCTGTATTCATTTCGACAATATGCATTTTATCGACCACAGGATCAGACCCTGTTGTTTAACGGCAGTACGCAATGGGCTTGTATCGAAATGGCCACGGGGCGTCCAAAACGTATGTCACCAACTTTTACTCAGGCTTATCAGCCACTTTCAGAGCATGTAAATCCTTTTGACTTTTCAACTTTACATCTGGATTAATGAGGCAACATTTTCCAGTTTGATCAGTACACTTTGATAATATTGAGGAAGAAGTGGAGCTGGGGAGCTATTTTCTAATCATGGTGATCCAGATTTCATCTGACTGAGGTGTACGCGACCTAGGGAATAAAGGAAAAAATATAATTCTTTTTCTAGATCACCATTCTGCTATAATCCTTCGCAATTTCTATTCGGCTTTTGTTATGTAATATTTTTAAATTACATAGCGTGTTTTTTCTCAAGGTAACCCATGGCGCAAGCTAAAAAATCTGTTGATATTAAAAACATTCGTAACTTCTCGATTATTGCGCACATTGACCACGGTAAATCGACCCTAGCGGATCGCTTTATTCAAACTTGTGGCGGCTTGCAAGATCGTGAAATGCAGGCTCAAGTCCTTGACTCAATGGAGCTTGAGCGCGAACGTGGGATTACCATTAAAGCCACTTCGGTAACCTTGTACTATACGCATCCCAACGGTCAAGAGTATCAGTTGAACTTTATTGATACACCGGGACACGTCGACTTCTCGTATGAAGTCTCACGCTCCCTTGCTGCCTGTGAAGGTGCCTTGCTGGTTGTAGATGCTGCGCAGGGCGTAGAAGCACAGTCTGTTGCTAACTGCTATACCGCAATTGAACAAGGTCTGGAAGTACTTCCGGTACTGAACAAGATCGACTTGCCGCAAGCTGAACCTGAACGTGTCATTCAGGAAATTGAAGACATTATCGGGATTGAAGCCACAGAAGCGCCGACCTGTTCTGCAAAAACAGGTTTAGGTATTGAAGGTGTGCTTGAAACACTGGTCAATGTAATTCCTGCACCTGAGGGGGATCGCGAAGCGCCGTTACAAGCGCTGATTGTGGATTCTTGGTTTGATAACTACCTGGGTGTGGTTTCTCTGGTTCGGGTCAAGCAGGGTCGAGTGCGTAAAGGCGACAAGATGTTGATCAAATCAACTGGTCAAACGCATATTATTACTTCTGTAGGTATCTTTAACCCGAAACATACTGAAACCGGTATGCTGGAAGCGGGCGAAGTTGGCTTTGTGATTGCTGGTATTAAAGATATTTTCGGTGCGCCAGTCGGTGATACGATTACACTGGCAGCAACACCTGAAGTGGCAACATTGCCGGGCTTTAAAAAGGTGAAACCACAGGTTTATGCTGGTCTATTCCCGATTGATGCCAGCGATTTTGAACCTTTCCGTGAAGCGTTGCATAAACTGCAAATCAATGACTCGGCCTTGTTTTTTGAACCTGAAAGTTCAGATGCACTCGGGTTTGGTTTCCGCTGTGGCTTCTTGGGCATGCTGCACATGGAGATCGTACAAGAACGTCTGGAACGCGAATACGATCTTGACCTGATTTCTTCTGCGCCAACTGTAATTTATGAAGCGGTGATGAAGAATGGTCAGACGATTTATATCGACAGTCCATCCAAAATGCCGGATGGTTCAACCGTTGAAGATCTGCGTGAACCGATTGCTGAATGTCATATTCTTGTGCCGCAAGAATACCTGGGTAACGTCATGACATTGTGTGTTGAGCGCCGTGGTGTGCAAAAAGACATGAAGTTTATGGCGAATCAGGTTTCTATTACTTTCGAAATTCCAATGGCCGAAGTGGTGATGGATTTCTTTGATAAATTGAAGTCTTGTTCACGTGGTTTTGCATCACTCGACTATAACTTTGTCCGTTTTGAAAGCTCCTCTTTAGTCAAAGTAGATGTCTTGATCAATGGTGAAAAAGTCGATGCCTTGGCGATGATCTGTCACCGTAACGATGCACGCCATCGTGGTATTGCACTGGTTGAAAAAATGAAAGACCTGATTCCACGTCAAATGTTTGATGTCGCGATTCAGGCGGCAATTGGTGCGCAAATCATTGCACGTTCGACTGTGAAAGCGATGCGTAAAAACGTATTGGCGAAGTGTTATGGTGGTGACGTGTCACGTAAGAAAAAACTTCTGTCTAAACAGAAAGAAGGTAAGAAACGCATGAAACAGGTGGGTAGCGTAGAAATCCCGCAAGAAGCGTTCTTAGCCGTATTAAAAGTCGAACGCTAAAATAATAAGGATATAAGCCCATGGATTTTGATTTTAATTTGATTCTTGTGCCTGCGACCCTGTTTTTTGTCGCAGTGTGGTTGCTAGACAAGTTTGTCTTGAAACAAAGAAAAACCCGAGGTAAGGGCCATGAGAATTTTATTATCACCTGGGCTTATGACTTTTGGCCGGTACTGACCATTGTGCTGGTACTGCGTTCGTTTTTATATGAACCTTTTAATATTCCATCCGATTCGATGGTGCCGACGCTGGAAACTGGTGATTTTATTCTGGTGAATAAATTTGACTATGGCATCAAACTGCCTATGGTCAATACCAAAATTATTGATACCGGCAGTCCGGAACGTGGTGATGTGGCGGTATTCCGTTATCCACCGCAACCGACCATCAGTTATATCAAGCGTATTGTCGGCTTGCCAGGCGATCATATTGTTTATGATTATGGCCAGTTGAGCATTAATGGTGAAAAAGTAGCGAAAGTTCCAGTAAAATTTAGCCGCGAAAAAGACCGTTTAGATACTCCAAATGCCATTTACCATAAAGAAACCCTGGGTGAGCATACCTTTACCATGCGTGAGCTGGAAGGCGTGAATGTCGCTCGTCAGGCACCTTTTATTAACTACTTGGAAAATGGTAAATATTCAGGTGAAAATGGTTTATATTGGGAAGTGAAAGTACCAGAAGGTCATTACTTTGCGATGGGGGATAATCGCGATCAGAGTGCTGACAGTCGTTTCTGGGGGCTTGTTCCGGAAGAAAACTTAACAGGTCGTGCCTTCTATATCTGGATGCATAAAGAACCTGGCTTTAAATTGCCATCGTTTGGTCGAAACGGAACAATCGATTAATTGTTTCAATCAGGAAAATAAAAATGAGACATCAACAAGGTGCTTCTTATATTGGGGTTTTAATTGCAATCGTGGGCTTTGCATTTCTTGCAAAAGTGGCGATTGCGGTGTGGGGACCATACTTCGATGATCGTATGGTCGATGGTGAGATTGAGGCGCTGTTAAAAAGTGCTCCAGCCAATATAACGCCAGAAACATTCCGTCAACAGATGAGTCAGCGTTTAGAAATGAATAATATTCGTGATCTGAAGTTTGACGAAATTGCCAAAGTCACCAATACCGATGGTTTACAGGTGCACAAGAATTATGAAATTCGTAAAAATTTCATAATGAATATCGATTTAGTGATGAAGTTTGAGAAAGAGTTTGATCAAAGCACAGTCAAAGCTAAATGATGAACGTCTTGCCAAACGGATCGGCTATCAGTTTAAACAGGCTGATTTGCTGAAACTGGCATTGACTCATCGTTCAGTCAGTCATAAACACAACTACGAGCGCCTGGAATTTCTGGGCGATTCTCTTTTAGGGATGATCATTGCGAATTATCTTTTTAATGCCTATCCAAACGAAAACGAAGGCCGGTTGACGCGTATGCGTGCAACCCTGGTTCGTCAGGAAGCATTAGGAAAAATCGCCAATGATTTAAAATTGAGCCAGAATTTAATTCTCAGTACTGGTGAATTGAAATCTGGTGGTCATCATCGTGAGTCTATACTGGCAGATACAGTAGAAGCCATTATTGGTGCAATTTATGTCGACTGCGGTGATCTCACCGTGCTAGAACCGATTGTGTTAAAATGGTACGAGCCATATTTAGATCATATTGAGCCGACAGATCAGCTTAAAGATCCTAAATCTCGCTTACAAGAGTATTTACAAGCACGTAAGAAACCTCTCCCAGTTTATGAGGTTGTAGATATTCAAGGTGATGCACCCAATCAGCATTTTAAAGTGGAATGCCAGATTGCGGGATTACCGACCATGCAAGGCGAAGGCGCGAGCCGACGTTTTGCTGAACAAGCCGTTGCGGCGGATATTTTGAAACTTTTGGAGCATAAGTCTTAATGACTACTCATTCCGATCACATTGATGCTGATCACGAGTCGCAAAGCGACAGTCACGACCTTATTAGTCAATTTTTTAGTGCACAAGGCACCGAAATCCCATCAGATTATCGTAGTGGTTTTGTGGCCATTGTCGGTCGCCCGAATGTGGGTAAATCTACCTTAATGAACCATATTCTGGGTCAGAAGCTTTCAATTACTTCACGTAAACCGCAAACCACACGTCATAAAATCGTGGGGATTGATTCACGTGAAAAATCTCAGGCTGTATTTGTCGATACACCGGGGATGCATAAAAAAGAAGTCCGTGCCATCAATAAAATGATGAACCGTGCGGCACATTCGGCTTTGCGCGATGTGAACTTGGTTTTATTCGTGGTGGATGCACAAAAGTGGACGCCAAATGATGACCTGGTACTAGAAAAGCTGAAAAATGCTGAAATGCCAGTCATTCTGGTGATCAACAAGCTGGATACTTTTGAAAACAAGAACGAAGCTCTGCCGCTGATTCGTGAACGCGAAAAGCTGATGAATTTTGCGGAAATCGTACCGGTATCTGCACTTCGTGGTGCCAATCTTGAACATTTACGTGACACGATTGCCAAGTATCTTCCGTTCCAACCACCACTGTATTCACTGGATCAACTGACCGATCGTTCAGAGCGTTTCCTGGCGTCTGAAATTATCCGTGAAAAGATCATGCGTCAGCTGGGTGAAGAGCTTCCATACGATTTGACCGTTCAGATCGAATCATTCAAAACTGAAGAGCCGGTCTTGAATGAAAAAACCGGTCGTATGAAAGCAGCCTGTACCTATATTGATGCCACGATTTTTGTTGATCGTCCGAGCCAAAAAGCCATTGTGATTGGCGAAAAAGGTGTCAAACTGAAAAAAATCGGTATGGATGCGCGTCTCGACATGGAAAAAATGTTCGAGCAAAAAATCATGCTGACCCTTTGGGTGAAAGTCAAAGGTGGCTGGTCTGATGATGAGCGTGCATTAAAAAGCTTAGGTTATAGTGATATCTAAGCGATAAGCTTGATAAGACCCTTCGAGGAATCTGTGATGATGAAAGTGTTGGCAGTGGTTGCATGTGTTTTATTTCTGCAAGGCTGTATTCATAAAGTGGTCACGGTTCCTGTCAAGGTGGCTTATAAAACCACAAAAGTCGCAGTGAAAGGTACAGCGGCTGTTGTGGGCGCAGTGATCCCGGATGGGGATGACGAAGAAGATGATAAAAAATCAAAAAAAGATAAGGATTAAAGTACCCGCTTATGCGTAACGAAGTACTGCATGGCTATCTGATTCATCATCGTAAGTACCGTGAACGCAGTCATATTGTGCATTTATTTACCCAAGAATATGGCAGGGTAGACGGCATTCTCAGGCAAATGCCACCACCGCAATATCAGCCCATTCGTTTGCAAGCTTCAGGTAAATCCGAACTCAAAAATTTTACTAAACTGGAAATTGTCAATCAGCCGATTTTCTTTTTTGGCGATGCCTTTTTTTCGGGTTTTTATCTGAATGAAATCCTGTTGCGGTTATGTCCTTTAGAAGTCGAAATGCCGCAAACTTTTGCCAAATATGCTGAGACTTTGACTGCATTGCAGCAGTTATCCGCACAATCCAATCCAAATTTATATTTAAAACAGATCTTGCGCCAGTTTGAGCATGTTTTGTTGGAAGAACTCGGTTATGGTCTGGATTTTTCGGTAGATGCCAATCAGGTGCAGATTGATCCACTACAGCACTATTATTTTCAGCTTAATGCCGGCTTTATGCCATCGGCCAAAGCCTTACGCTCCACCCTATCTGGTCAACAGATTTTAAGCATGTTGACGCATGAAAATGGTGGGGATTTTAATCCGGAACAGTTACAATTACTGACGAAACTGTATCGACAGGTGATCACGGCTTTGCTCGGTGATCGACCATTAAAAAGTCGACAACTCTGGATTCAAAACTCTCAATCTCAATCGTAGTTAGGAAAAGATTATGGCTGCATTACTTGGTGTCAATATTGACCATGTCGCAACATTAAGACAAGCACGTGGTACGACGTACCCAGACCCAGTCAATGCTGCGTTGATCTGCGAACAGGCAGGGGCAGAGGGCATTACCTTGCACTTGCGTGAAGACCGTCGTCATATTCAGGATGACGATGTACGTCGTATGCGTCCTGCGTTAAAAACCCGTATGAACCTTGAGTTGGCGGTAACAGATGAAATGATCGCCTTTGCCAAGGAAATCAAGCCACAGCATGTTTGCTTTGTTCCTGAAAAACGTCAGGAAGTGACCACTGAGGGTGGTCTGGATGTCGTGGGTAATTTTGATGCTGTAAAAGCAGCGACTCAAGAGCTGGCAGCGATTGGTTGTGATGTATCTTTATTTATTGATGCAGATTTTGCACAAATTGATGCAGCAGTTGCTTGTGGTGCACCGACGATTGAGATTCACACAGGCGCCTATGCCGATGCTGAAACGCCAGAAGCGCAACAAGCGGAACTTGAACGCATTGTGAAAGGTGCTGAATATGCTGCATCTAAAGGTCTGGTGGTAAATGCAGGTCATGGTTTAAATCTGGATAATGTAACGCCAATCGCCGCGATTCCGCAGATTCATGAGCTCAATATTGGTCATTCTTTAATTGCGGATGCGGTATTTGTCGGTCTGGCACAAGCGGTTCAGCAAATGAAAGCCGTGATTAAGTCAGCGCGTTAAGATTAGAGTGGTTATGTCGAATATTAATTATGATGAACTGATGCAGCCGGTGATTGCGTTCCTCGGTTGTGAAACACCACAAGCATGGCTGGATATGGCAGTCGAAAATCTTGAAATCTTAATGCAAGATCATGCCAACTGTGAAAAAAAAGCAGCCAGCACGGCCATGAACCTGATGTTCCGCTATAGTTATTTTGTTGATCTACAGGTAAAGCTTGCACAGCTGGTGCGTGAAGAAATGCTGCATTATGAGCAAGTACTTGAATTGATGAACAAGCGCGGTCAGGCTTGGCAAAACTTGAGTGCAGGGCGTTATGCCGGTGGTTTGCGTAAGGAAATCCGGACTTTTGAACCTGAAGCCTTGATTGATGTCTTGGTGATTGGTGCCTTTGTAGAAGCGCGTTCCTGTGAGCGTTTTTACGCGCTTGCTTCGCGTGTTGATGATGAATTGGCACGTTACTACCGCTACCTGCTCAAGTCCGAATCTCGCCATTTTGAAGACTATCTGGCTTTGGCGATGGATGTGGCTACCACAGCGAAACTGAAAAATCCGAAAGAGGATATTCAGGAGCGAATCCTGCATATTCGTGAAGTTGAAAAACAGCTAATTCTCACGCCTGATGAAACTTTCCGTTTTCATAGCGGTGTTCCGGCTCAAGCGGCTTAATCTCGGTGACAGCTTAAAAATCCTCCATCTATGGGGGATTTTTTATATCTCGAAATTTTAAAAGAGGGGTATTTATATATCGAGTTTTATGAGGGATTGAAAATAATTATTTATTTTAAATATTTGAAAATAACAAGCCGTCAAATTTTAAGTAATAAAAAAGCCCACTTCATTATGAGTGGGCTTTCTTGAATTTGGCTCTCCAACCTGGGCTCGAACCAGGGACCTGCGGATTAACAGTCCGTCGCTCTACCGACTGAGCTATTGGAGAATCTGAAAGCGATTATAGAGAGATTTTGACAGGGGTCAAGCAAAAATTATCATATTTATTATAAATACAGCCTGTCTGTTTTTAATTTAGGCAATTGCATAAATTTCACGAAAAATACTTGTCAGAATAAATTTCACTTGCTAGATTAAAACCATAAAGTCGTTTGACCAAATGGTCAAACAGTGTGGATTTAAACCTACTTGCCAGCACAAAAATGGCTAAACCGGAGACAGCGAATGAATACGCTCAGCATCCCTCAAATTTTCTCTCAACTGGCTTATTATCAAGAAAACTATCTGCAAATTATTGCTGATCCTGCACAGTATTATATCCCGGTTAAAGACGCTCATATCACGCTATGGCCCTTGGCGCAAAAATCACTTTATTTAGGTGATTTGCTGCAATTATGGTTTGCAGAAAAATGGTTGGTAGAAACTGAAAGTCAATTTAACTTTGAAGTTTTCCTGAATGCAGACTATCTGAAAGAGCAAGGCAAAGACCTTTATATCTATGCCATTTCTGGCAATCTTTTGACAGGTACTAATCAGTCTAAAGCGTGGCAAGCCTCAACAACACAAACACAAGATGTGGAATTAGCCAATGTTTCCAAGCATTATTTTGAGTTTCAAGGCTTAACTCGACCACGCTTGTCATTTGTTAAAGCAGGGCAGGCGAAAAGTAATATTATTTAAATGAATTACCTGATGAGTTGTGCAGGCTAGCAATTTCATTCAGTCCGAATAATCATACAGGTCGCAGTGGCATGAGCATACAGGCGACCTTCTTCATCCAGAATCTGACCTTCAGAAATACCTAAATTTCTACTGAGATTAATTGATTTTCCTACGGCTTTCAGTGGCTGATTCTGAGGTATGGGGCGGCACATCTTTACATTCAAATCAATGGTGCCATAACCGACACCTGCTTCAAGTAAAGTATGAATCGCGCAGCCTGTCACGGTATCCAAAACGGTTGCAGCAAAACCACCATGGACGCCGCCAAGCGGATTTAAATGTCGATGATCAGCTTTTACCTTAAATTCTACATGTCCGCTTTCAATCACTGCTGGTTGCATCGACATGGTTTCGCTAATACTTGGGGCCGGGATTTTTTCATCACGCATCGCTTCCAGTAATGCTAAACCGCTCATTTCTTTTGGGTTCATTGTAATTTTCCTGTCATTATTCTTGAGTTGTTGAGATTTAATTCAAAATTGTGACATCGATAATAGCAATCTGGTATAGGAATGGCGGATTATTTTGTAAGAATTACATTGCCTGCACCTGAGTAAAGTCATTTTTATAAAAAATAAGAAATAGAATAATTTATGGCAGGATACTGGTATACATTTCTAATGAAATATCTCAGATCTAAATAATCTGCCAAAAAAACGAATCTTATAAAAGAATTAAAAATCGAGTGATAGGGTAATGAAACAGTTTCTGCATCTTTGGGTGCTTATTTTTCTCAGTAATGCCATTATTATGCTAAGTAGTTTGTTCGACGTGATTTTTCTATCACATTTTTCACCTCAGCATGTGGCTGCATTGGCAGTCTGTTTGTCTGTTTATTCTTTGTGTTTCGTGACGGGTATTGGGGTGTTACAGGGCATGATGCAAGAGTTGGCAGAAGCCAATGGACGTCAGGATTATGCGGACATCCAACGTATTGTGAAGCAAAGTATTTTGATTGTACTGGTGATTTCTGCTGTTGCGATGTACTTGTTTAATCATGTGACTCCTTTGCTTGATTTTTTAAAGGCAGATGCGGCCTTACAGACATTGATTGTGCCATGTCTGTGGCTATTGGCTTGGACGATTCCAGCACATTTATTGTTGCGTATTTTATATATTTTAACCCAAGCCTGTGGGCAGGCTAAGCGCGTGTTCTACGCCAATATGATCTATTTACTACTCAAAGTAGCTTTGGCTTATGTCTTGATTTATGGCATTGAGGGTTATGTTGCAAGCTATGGGGTTGAAGGTGCATTCATAGCACATTTGATTGTGCAGTGGGTACTGTTGTTTGTTTACTATTTTTTCTTCCTTGAGCAGAAGTTAAAGATCCAGTGGTCTGGTGTTTTCTTTCACTGGCAGACTTTGTCGAAAATTTTAAAAATTGGATTGCCCAATGCGGTGGTGACTTTTGTGGATGTATTTGCCATCAGCGCGATTGCTTTGCTGATCTTGCCTTTGGGTGACATTGTAGTGAATGCACATTAGGTGATGCTTGGTTTATTGGGCCTGATGTTTATGTTGCCGATGTCGATGGCATCCGCCTTCGGTATTTTGGTGTCGACTAAAATCGGTGCGGAGCAGATTGATGCTGCATGGCAACTCAGTAAGCGGGCACTGATGGCTGTGATGCTAATAGCTATCGTTGTCGTGTTGACTATTTGGGGCTTAGATAGTTGGATTGTGGGGTTATTTAGCAATGATGCGCAGGTGATTGCATTAGCCTTGGCATTGATCTTGTTAATGTGTTGGATGCATATCTTTGATGCGCTACTGGTGATTAGTTTGGCAATGCTACGTTGCTGGCGTGAAATTGTCAGACCAATGTTTATTTTTATCAGTACGGTGTTGGTCGTGGGCTTAGGGGGTAGTTGGTATGTGGCGTATCATCCAATGACACTGTTCAATTGGCAAAGCAATGCATTGGGAATTCATGGTTTTTGGTGGATGTTGAGTATTGCGTACACGATTGCAGCAAGTCTATGTTTTGTTTGCTCATTAAATACTTGAGCTATAAGCGAATACGGCTCACTGTTTAATACATGTTGAAGAACATAAAAAAACCCGCGAAATTCGCGGGTTTTTTTATCTAGCAAGCTAGATTATTTTGCAGCTTTTTCAGCTTCGATTGAAGCAATCGCAGCATCAACGCCTTCGATAGAATCAGCAGCTTTTTTGATACGTGCAAGTGCATCAACAAGTACTTCGTCAGCCGTTGCGTAAGAGATACGCATGAAACCGCCAAGACCGAATGCATCACCAGGAACCACTGCAACACCAGTTTCTTCCAGTAACCATGCAGAGAATTCTGTGCAAGACTTAAGACCTTTGGCACGAATCAACGGTTTGATGTTGGCATATGCATAGAATGCACCATCAGCAGGCAGGCAAGAAATACCGTGAATATCATTCAAGCCTTTCACAACCAAGTCATGGCGACGTTTGAATGCTTCAATCATTGGCTCAAGAACGTCTTGAGGACCATTCAATGCAGCTTCAGCAGCAACTTGCGAAATAGAAGTTGGGTTTGAAGTCGATTGAGACTGGATCTTCTTCATTGCACCAATCAGTTTAGCAGGGCCCGCTGCGTAGCCGATACGCCAGCCAGTCATTGCATAAGCTTTAGACACACCGTTTAACACAATCGTACGGTCATAAAGGTCTGGTGCAACTGTTGCGATGTTGTAGAACTCGTCATCCCAACGGATTGGTTCGTACATGTCATCAGATGCGATAAATACTTCTGGGTATTTACGCAGTACGTCAGCGAGCGCTTCAAGCTCAGCTTTAGTGTAGATCATGCCTGTTGGGTTAGACGGGCTGTTTAATACCACTAGACGAGTTTTGTCAGTGATTGCAGCTTCTAATTGTTCAGGGGTGATTTTGAAACGTTGTTCTTCACCACATTTCACAATAACAGGAACACCTTCAGCGATGATCACCATGTCCGGGTAGCTTACCCAGAATGGTGCTGGGATGATTACTTCATCACCTTTATTTAACAAAGCTAAAGCTAAGTTAAAGAATGATTGCTTACCACCACAAGAAACCAGAATCTGGTTTGCTGCATAGTCTAGGTTATTGTCGCGTTTGAATTTAGCAATAATGGCTTTTTTAAGACCTGGCGTACCGTCAACAGCGGTGTATTTGGTGAAACCGTTGTTAATCGCTGCAATTGCTGCATCTTTGATGTGTTGAGGGGTATCAAAATCTGGTTCACCTGCGCCCAAACCAATCACGTTGTGACCTGCAGCTTTTAATTCAGCAGCTTTGTTGGTCACAGCAAGCGTAGGGGACGGTTTGATGGCATTCACACGATCAGAGAGACGTACGTCCACGGCAGTATTCCTTCTTATAGGGATTAAAAAATAAAAAGCACATTATCTTAGCCTAAAATGGTGCAGATAGGGCAAAAGAATTTGGAAAACTTTAAGGAAAAAATGGTGTATTGGCCGAACTTTATCTTGAATTTCGATGTGCTGGAAGCAGGCAAGGGGAGACTTTTTACATCTCGGTCATGCATATTGATGCATGAAATATAAAATAAAAATGGCCACTTTAAAGTGACCATTTTGTGTTGTTGATGTTGTGGTTACGCACTAAAGCGTGACAAATCTTCGTCCGGGCGTGCTGTTAAAATTTCCGCGCCGGTTTTAGTCACCAGAATTGTATGTTCATATTGTGCCGACAATGAGTGATCTTTGGTGACCACTGTCCATTTATCACCGAGTAATTTGGTTTTCCAGTCGCCGCCATTGACCATTGGCTCAATGGTAAAGGTCATGCCTTCTTCAAGCACCATGCCAGTATCTGGTTGACCATAATGCAGCACTTGCGGTTCGTCATGGAAAGTCGTACCAATACCGTGACCACAATATTCACGTACCACGCCAAAACGCTCAGATTCAACATACTGCTGAATGGCATGACCAATATCGCCAATAGTTGAACCCGGTTTTACAGTTTCAATACCCCGGTACATGGCTTCTTGCGCTACCTTACATAGACGGTTGGCAAGAATTGAAGTTTCACCACCCACGATATACATCATGTTGGTGTCACCATGGTAGCCATCTTTAATCACGGTCACATCAATGTTCAGGATGTCGCCTTTTTTCAATTTTTTACTGTCTGATGGAATGCCGTGACACACCACATGGTTTACAGAAGTACAAATAGTATGTTGGAAGGCAGGTCGACCCGGTGCAGCGCCATAGCCTAAGCATGCAGGAATTGCCTGTTGTTGATTGACAATATAGTCATGACAAATCGTATCAAGTTCCAGAGTGGTGACACCTGGAACAATATGCGGTTTGATCATATCCAAAACTTCTGCCGCCAGTCGCCCTGCCACACGCATTTTTTCAATTTCGTCAGGGGTTTTGATGAGTCGACGTGGAGCTTGATAAGTGTTGTTCATGATCTCTAAAAACTTTTGGAAATTTGTGTGTGACTATGGTATAAATAGCCGCCCATTTTATCAAATGCTTTTTCGTGAATAAATTTCACGGGCTTTGTGCGATGAGGCAAAAAAATCCGCACATATATCGACACATTACTCTGGGTGCCCTTTAGGGTGGAGAATGCGGGTATATGGAGGCCTAACCCAAACTTTAAGGTAAAGAAAATGGCAGATTACAACGTAAGCATGCGCGACCTTCTTCAAGCTGGCGCGCACTTTGGTCACCAAACTCGTTTCTGGAATCCAAAGATGCGTGATTACATCTTTGGTGCGCGTAACAAAATTCACATCATCAACCTTGAGCACACTGTTCCTGCGTTAAATGATGCTTTGAACTTTGCTAACAACTTGGCTAGCAAAAAGAACAAAGTTTTGTTCGTTGGTACTAAACGTGCAGCTTCTGCGATCATCCGTGAACAAGCTCAACGCGCTGGTCAACCATATGTAGATCACCGCTGGTTAGGTGGTATGTTGACGAACTGGAAAACACTTCGCCAATCTATCAACCGTTTAAAAGACCTTCAAACTCAATCTCAAGACGGTACTTTCGCTAAGCTGACTAAACGTGAAGCTCTAGAGCGTACTCGTGAGATGGAAAAACTTGAGCGTGGCTTAGGCGGCGTTAAAAACATGGGTGGTTTACCTGACGCATTATTCGTAATCGATGTTGATCACGAAGCGATTGCAATCAAAGAAGCTAAGAACCTTGGTATTCCTGTAATCGGTATCGTTGATACAAACTCTAACCCAGACAACGTAGACTACGTTATCCCGGGTAACGATGATGCGATCCGTGCAGTAACACTTTATGCTTCTGCTATGGCTGATGCGATTCTTGCTGGTAAAGAATATGCTCAATCACAAGCAAATGCACAAGCTAAAGCAGAAGAAGCTCCAGCTTCTGAGGCTTAATGCGTTTGACGCTAGCTTGTCATTTTTGCGACATGTGATGGTGGCAAAGTAAGCGTTATGTATGCAGGCGGCCCATGAGAACTCCTCTGGGCCGTTTCTGTTCTAAAAAGAATTCATTTTCTACCGAATTTAGGAGATAAACATGACTGCAGTTACAGCAAGCATGGTTAAAGAATTGCGCGATCGTACTGGTCTTGCAATGATGGAATGTAAAAAAGCTTTGACAGAAGCGGGCGGCGACGTTGAACTGGCGATCGACAACCTACGTAAATCTGGTCAAGCTAAAGCTGCTAAAAAAGCAGGTAACATTGCTGCTGACGGCGCGATCACAATTGCTCAAGACGGCAACAAAGCACTTCTTCTAGAAGTTAACTGTCAAACTGACTTCGTTGCAAAAGACGAAAACTTTGCTGGTTTCTCTGCGAAAGTTGCTGCTGCTGCACTTGCTGCAAACGTAACTGATCCTGCTCAAATCGCTGAATTGAAACTAGAAGATGGTGCAACTGTTGAAGAAGCGCGTATCGCTCTTGTTCAAAAGATCGGTGAAAACATCCAAGTACGTCGTGCGAAAATTGTTGAAGGCGAAAACCTTGCAGTTTACAAACACGGTCTTAAAATCGGTGTTGTTGTTTCTTACACTGGTGATGAAGCTACAGGTAAAGGCTTGGCAATGCACGTTGCTGCGTTCAACCCAGTTGCTGTAAATGCTGAAGGCGTTTCTGCTGAGCTTATCGCGAAAGAGAAAGAAATTGCTGAAGCGAAAGCACTTGAATCAGGCAAGCCAGCAAACATCGTTGAGAAGATGGTTGTAGGTTCTGTTGAGAAATACTTGAATGAAGTTGTGCTTGAGCGTCAAATGTACGTAATCGACAACGACAAGAAAGTTGCAGACGTTCTTAAAGCAACTGGTACTACAGTTGCAAACTTCGTTCGTTTCGAAGTTGGTGAAGGCATTGAGAAAAAAGCAGAAATGAGCTTCGCTGAAGAAGTTGCTGCTGCTCAAGCTGCTGCAAAATAATTCCTTAGGAATTAGAAAAAGCCCTATCTGATTGATGGGGCTTTTTTATGCTGATCTATTCTTCATCAGCAATTCAAGAGCAGGATTTGGGTCTAGTGATAGAGCTCAGATCATGTATTTATCATTTAATAAAAAAGTTATAAAAAATGCCAAATAAAACTAATCTGGGCATCGGTGCAGTCATTGCATTATTGATCGCTGCTTATCTGGGCCTGGATCTACAGCAATCCCAACCACTTATTCAATCTGCATCTGATACCACCACTGAAACACTTCATTCAGAGCCTAACTTAGCACCTTCTCAAGCCACTGATGATCTGGACCGAATTGTACGGGCGTTTCAACATCGCCAGAGTGATCTACAGGTCAGTTCAAGCGGGCAGGTGGTTGCTGTTTTACCAGATGATCATGAAGGATCGCGTCATCAAAAGTTTATCCTCGAATTACCAAATGGCCAAACTGTACTGGTTGCACATAATATCGATCTGGCGCCGCGTATTCAGAATATTCAAAAACAGGATCAGGTCGAGTTTTATGGAGAATATGAATACAGTGACAAGGGCGGGGTGATTCACTGGACGCATCATGACCCTGCGCGAAAACATGTCGATGGCTGGTTAAAACATCAAGGAAAAACCTATTAATAAGGTTCTTCTAATTGAATAAATCGAATATAGCGTTTAAACGCTCATAATTGCGCTGTTATGGCGTGATTTCCAGTTCGGTAGGATTTTACCTAAATAGGCATCCATGCACCAAATTGGGCCAATGAGGAGGAATTGGAGGTCTTTGAAGAATGAAGGCTTTTTACCTTCCACTTTGTGCCCATAAAATTGGCCAATCCAGGCCAAGACAAACAGGGCAATAAAGAAACCGGTACCGACTGGCAGAATCCAGATGAGCCAGGCCATGACCAAAGTCAACGTAGCCATCGCTACTGCCAAAACAAGATCTAGGCGTGCATAGAAGATAAAAGCCAAAACCAGTAGCAGGGTAGTCAGCAAAGCGCTGAAATGCGCCAGAATGCCAATAATCGAAAAATAGATAGTCGGTACACAGACCCAGTGAATCAGCTTATTGGTTTTATTTTGATGGCTGTCACTATATTCATCAAACCATTCAGATATTGTTTTCATTCTTCGCTCCATTCCATGAACATGTTTTGCTTATCTGGAAATATAAAGCAGAATCCGGATATGGTCAAAAGTTAATCATGCAAGCGAGCGAATTTTATCAGGCAGGATGAGCCTACCAAAATTTTCTTGAAAGAACTTTAAGATAGGGCGGAGCAGGAGCGTTTATATTCTTCTAGAAAATGAGCACAATAAAAAAGCCACATTGCTGTGGCTTTTGTTAAATGTGTTGCAGGTCAAATCTTAAGAATTTGGACCAGCGACACGTTCAATACTGACTTTTGCAGTACCTGCACTGGTAATACCCAACTGTTTCGCAGCACCGTAAGATAAATCAACAACACGGTTACCATGGAAAGGACCGCGGTCATTTACTTTAACCACGACGCTCTTGCCGTTATTGCGGTTAGTTACGCGAATATAGCAGTTCAATGGCAGGCTACGATGGGCAGCTGTCATTGCGTTCATGTCAAAGGTTTCACCGCTTGCAGTTTTACGGCCGTGGAATTGACGACCATACCAAGACGCTGTACCTGTCTGACTGAATTTACGTACAGTATTAGAAGCCACTGTATTCAGTTTTTCAATCACTGAAGGCTCTTCTGCAGGAAGTTCAATTTTCGCTGCAATGGTTTCACGGCGAACTTTATCGCCAGAACGCTCAGTGATTGAAAGGCTGTTCAAATTTGTGAAATTTGAATTGAAGCTTTGAGCTTCTTTATTGAGTACTCGCGTTGCAAGACGCGAATTGTCATTTTCATTGGTGAATGAAGATGACGGAACCATATCTGCCTGCGATTGCGTCAGCGTGACGATCGTGGCAATGGCCATAAAAGACTTCAAAATTGAAGAATGCATCGAATCAACTCCTAACAGCATATCTATTGGTTGTTCATAAATGGCTGAAAAACCATGTAAACATGCCTGATATTTAACTTATGCAACTACATTTAACGAAATGGATAATATTCATGCCGGCAATACCCTGTCTAGTGTTTAATTAAAATAGTTAAAAAAAGAACGCAAAATAAACAATTATTGATCAAAAAATAATCAACATTGTAACATAATATTAAAAATGCTTAAAATACGTACAAATTAACCCATAAAAATGTTGACTTTCATAATTTGTATTAATTTTTAGTGTTAACGGCTGGTAATTTCGGTACCTAATAACCACAAAGCAGTGGCATACATACGACTGCGATTATAAGTGGTAATCACTTGAAAATTTGGATAAGTGATATAGTAAATTGAGCCATAATTCTCTTGTAATTGAATTACATTGACCAGATCCAGATCGTCAATTTTTACGATTGGATTCATTGGGCTGATGCCTTGCGTTTTTAACACACCATAAGGCATAGGTTGAGTCAGATCCTTGGCAATCACGGCATCTGGAGTTGAACCGGTATAACGTGCCGGAAAGGCAATCGGCTGATTACGCTGCCAGCCATGCTGTGCCAGATAGTTGGCAATCGACCCAATCGCATCTACTGCTGAATTACGCAGGTCAATATGACCATTGCCATCGTAGTCCACGCCGAATTTGGGAATGTTGCTTGGCATAAATTGCGGATAACCGACAGCGCCAGCATAAGAACCCACTACAGAAGAGGTGGCAACACCATCTCTATATGACCAGGCAATTAAAGCAGCCAGTTCATCCTGAAAATATTGGGCACGACGTTCATAGCCAAACCCTAAGGTTGCCAGGGCATCACGAGTGACAAAAGAGCCCTTGTTGCTGCCAAAACCGGTTTCTACACCTAAAATGCCCAGAATGATCGATTGCGGTACACCAAACTGCTGTTCAGCACGGTTAAGCGTTTCTGCATATTGCTGTTTAAAGCGTACGCCGCGCTGAATAGTAGATTCAGCCAGAAAGTTAGTCTTATATGAATACCAAGGCTTACTTTCGCCTGGGCGATTCATGATATTGATGATATTGGGCAGGTTACGCGTCCCGCTCATGGCGGAATCTACTTGCTGGGCACTCAGCCCATAGCTCTGCATGGCGTTCTGCTTAAAACTGGCATAAGAGGGGTGATATTGGAAATCGTTGGCCAGACTCAAACTGCTGAGACCGAATGCGGTAAGTGCGATTGAAAGCTGCTTAAACTTTTTATAAAAATCCGATTTCAACATCTTGCTACGATTTCCAGTTTTTTTGATGAGTTGCTGGCGATGTCATTTGAATCATGCCATGAAAAAGATTGATAAAATTTTTTCAATCGTGAGGCTTAAAGTGCCAGATTAAAGATAACATTCGGATGAATAAGAGACCTAGCCGCTTATACAAAAATAGCGATGGATTGGCTATTTTTACGGCAGTCTGTCTTATAGAGCCGCTTATCTGTAACAAGCTATTTCACTGATCATAAAAAAGCCTGACCGAAGTCAGGCTAATTCCTCAAGATTTGTAGAAAATCTTGAAACCATGCTGTGCAAAACTATTCTGTATAGAACAAAGTGTCGTGATATTCGGCCATGGCGCGCAGCTCATCTTTATTCAAATTCAGAATGATTTTATCTGCTGCCATATTGATGGCCTTGATCACTGCAGATGCGCCAATATCTGCTGCCTTACGTTTGATCATGCCAAGATCCAGGGTTTTATTAAAGTCGACCATAAAATGTCGGACTGTTGCTTCACCAAATTGTTTGTACAGGTTACTGAACGCTTGTTTATCGATACTCTGACCGGCTTTAAGTTCTGCATAATGATGTTTTAAATTCGTCACCAGACTGGCATCCAGTGATTCACCAATGCGGAAATGTCCTTCAGGATCTTTAAACAGACTGCGCTCAGAGAATGCAATTGACTCTCTGACCACATCGTTCGGCGCTTTACTCAATAGCTGCTTCAGTAAAACCGCAACAGTCGACTTGATATAGCCAGCCAGTTTTTCCGCAGTATCACGTTTATCGCTGGCAGGAAAGCGACGCACCAGCTCGGTAAGAATCGCATCAATAATTTCATCATTAATCATTAATGCGGTTTTATCACGCAATGGGTAAAGCGGCTCACTTGAATTTTTGTTTTTTTGTGCAGTCTGAATTGTATTTAAAAGCTCTGCAGAAGGAATAAACCCAAAAAATGGCATTGTTCAACCTCAATGTTTTTTATTGTCGCGCTAAACGAATAGGGCGAGGCATCCATGTTAAATCCGATACACGGCAAGGGTTGATATCCAATCCACCACGGCGTGTATAGGTTGCGTAGACCATCAGCTTTTCCGGTTTCAGTTGCTGCCAGATATCGGCGAACATCTGCTCCACACATTGTTCGTGGAAACCATTATGCTGACGGTAGGAAATAATATAAGCTAAAATACTCTTATAACAAGGTTTTTTACCCTGATAACGTATAAAAACTGTTCCCCAGTCCGGCTGGCCAGTGACAGGGCAGTTACTTCTGAGTAAATGTGAATACAGCTGTATTTCGCCTTCTGCTGCATCCTTCGAATCCAAAGCCAATAAACTGGCATCTGGATGATTTTCCAGACGCTCAGGTGTAAGCTCATCAATACAGATACCTTCCGGCTTGCTGATTTCTAACTCATCAACCTGAAACAGTTGCAGTTTGACTTCAGCTTCAGCCGCAGCAGATAAATCTTTTTCTGCGGTCGCGATAAAGGCCTCTTTAGATGCAAACTTGGCAAAATTCAGGCTATTGAAATACAGCTTCAAGGATTTGGATTCAATCAGATTTGGCGAAGACGCTGGCAAGCTAATGCGGCCAATAGCCACTTGCGGCACACCGGTTGAATTTAACCAGGAAATTTCAAATACATGCCACCAGTCTGCACCTTGCTGAATCGCTTCGACATGTGCGTATTGTTCACGGGCAGGCGCGCGCGAAATCGGAAACAGAACACCAGGCTGATATTCTGTCGGGTAATTGGTGTCTTTACCAAGGAGAGATTGTTCTACACTCATTATTCACGCATTCCTGAACCACGGGAGAGTAAATGATAGGCCACTGCATACAGCACGGCGCAACACAAGGTAATCACTGTCAGTGAAATGGCAACATTGACATCGCTATGTCCTAAAATGCCATAGCGGAACGCATTGACCATATACACGACAGGATTAATTAAAGATAAATTTTGCCAGAATGGGCTTAAGCTCGAAATAGCATAAAACACACCACCTAAATAGGTCAGTGGTGTTAAAACAAAAGTCGGGATGATCGAGATATCATCGAAAGATTTGGCATAGACGGCATTGATAAAACCACCCAAGGAAAACAGCAGGGAAGTAATCAAGACTGTATATATAGTCACAAACCAGTTGGTGATGTATAAATCGGCAAAAAATAAGCTCACGGCACTGACAATGATTGCCACCAGTATCCCACGAATCACACCGCCCAATACATGCCCCCATAAAATGGCATGCATCGGTACCGGACTCATGATCAGTTCTTCAATGCTTTTCTGGAATTTTGAGCTGAAGAAACTAGACGAGACGTTGGCATAGCTGTTGGTGATCACGGCCATCATAATCAGACCGGGCACAATGAACTCCATATAACTATAGCCGCCCATTTCTCCAATGCGTGAACCGACCAGATTACCGAAGATCACAAAGTACAGGCTCATGGTGATTGCAGGTGGCAACAGGGTCTGTGGCCAGATGCGCATAAAGCGACGCACTTCTTTATAGATAATGGTATATAAAGCTACGCTGAGTTGATTAATGTTCATTGCGCAGCTCCATCCAGATTTTTCTCGACCATTTTCACAAAAAGTTCTTCCAGACGGTTGGATTTATTGCGCATACTGCGTACCTGAATATTTTGTGATTCCAGCAATTGGAACAGATCATTTATGCTATGTGCCTTGTCCATAGTGATTTCTAAGGTCATCGGATCGATCAGGTTAAAACGCACGCCGATGATATCCAGATGCAAAGGTTCAATCGGTTCGGCCAGATCAAAAATAAACGATTCTTCATTGAGCTGACTCAGGAAGCTTTTCATGGTGGTGTCTTCTTTAATCACACCGCGATCAATAATCGCAATACGGCGACACAGCATTTCTGCTTCTTCTAGATAATGTGTGGTCAGAATGATGGAAGTGCCTTTTTCATTCATCTCGTTCAAAAATTCCCACATCGAACGACGCAACTCGATATCAACACCAGCCGTCGGTTCATCCAGAATCAGCAGTTTCGGTTCGTGCATCATGGCACGCGCGATCATCAGGCGACGTTTCATCCCGCCCGATAACATGCGGGCCTGAGTGGCACGCTTTTCCCATAAACCCAGTTTGGTCAGATAAAGCTCCGCCCGTTCCTGTGCAATTTTTTTAGGAATGCCGTAATAGCCTGCCTGAGTCACCAAAATATCAAAGGTTTTTTCAAACTGGGCAAAGTTGAATTCCTGAGGTACTACACCTAGGCACTGTTTGGCCTGAGAGGGGTGGGTATCCAGATTATGACCAAAAATTTCGACTGTACCGGAGGTTTTTTTTGTTAATGAGCTGATAATACCGATGGTAGTAGATTTTCCTGCGCCATTAGGACCCAATAGCGCATAAAATTCACCTTCTGGTACATTTAAGTTAATTCCTTTCAATGCCTGAAAGCCATTGCGATAGGTCTTTGACACATCCCTTAAGATCAGTGCATCAGTCATGAATATCTCAAATGGTGAAAAGTTGAGATATTGTGAGTGATCTCGCAAAATAAGCCAAGTGATTCACACGCAATTCTGTGTTGCTGTTTTGGAACATTGTATAAAGCTTAAGCATAAAAATGATGAAGTTAGAGATAGTTGCTTTACCTTATGCTTTTTTTTGTTATGATGTGCGCGATCCAAAAAAGATGCGCTCATAGCTCAACTGGATAGAGTACAGGTCTCCGAAGCCTGTGGCGTGGGTTCGAGTCCCGCTGAGCGCACCATTTATTTAATCTATAAATCTGAAAAATAAATCAAATTAGTAACGCACACAGTTACGACCATCATCTTTCGCCCGATAAAGATTGTTATCGGCAATTTTCAAAACGTCTAGAATATTTTTAGAACTGTCTGGCCAAGAAGCAATACCAATCGAAATGCTAATGTGACCTATGTCCTGAATCTCTTTACCTGCAATTTCTTTTCTGAACCTTTCTGCGCTTTCATAAACTTCAGTGAGATTGCTGTTCGGTATAATAATGATAAATTCTTCACCACCGTAGCGGCAGCAAATATCATCTTTACGAAATTTTTGCTGCATCGTCTTGGCAATATGCTTTAAGACAACATCACCTTGATCATGACCGTAATTGTCATTAATGTTTTTAAAATGATCAACATCCATCAGAAGCACTGAAAAAGGGATGTTCATTTTCATGTTTTGAGTCATGACATAATTCAAACCACGACGATTCATCAAGCCGGTTAAAGGATCTGTATTAATATGATGATCCATCTTGCTCATTTGTTGTGAAAATTTTCGAACACTCAGCAGTAGGGCTAACTTGAATTTTGTGACCTCATAGTACCAGGGCTGGATATCCTTAATTTTTGAGCCGATTTCTGCCTGATTCAGTAAACTCGCCATATCTGCCAGTTGGTTCAATGGGGCCGAGATAGAATCAGACAGTCGCCATACAATATAAAAAACAAGCAGATAAAATAAAAAGAATCCTGCGGCTAATTTATAGAGGATAGAATTCGCCTGTTTAAGTAAGTCATGGGTAGGTTGCTGGGAAACCACGATCCAGTTTGAAGTCGGAATATGAGAAAAACCTGCCAGATTATCAACGCCCTGGCTGTTGATTAAACGAATTTGACCATTTTTATGCGCATGCATATATTCCAGACCAGTATTATTGCTGGCCCATTGCCCAATTCTTTCACGATCCGGATGAAAAATAATTTTATTTTCATTGTTAATCACATACATATAACTATTCTTATAATTTTTATAAGTGGTTAGGAGTTGATTGATCACATTTTTTTCTTTTAAATAAATCGCTGAACCGATGAAGCCCTGATAGTGATTTGACTTGTCAAAAATAGGTTGAGATATAAACACGATCATGTTTTTTTGCACAGAAAAATAGGGTGAAGATATATAAGTCGATTTTTTATGCAGAGAGTCAATAATCCCTTGAGTATGTTGTATTTTGCTTTTATCAATATGCAGAATATTCGGCGAAAAGTTTATTAGTCTGCCTTGGGTATCACTGATTACGACACTGTTATAGTGTTCAGACTGATATTTTAATTTATTGACCTCGGCTTCTCTTAGTTCATTGTTATTAAAGTCTTGACCTAATATCTTGGCGCTATAGTCCAGTTCAAGAAGCATATTTCTAAAATGGTTGTCTGTGCTTAATGCGATTTTATGTGCATGATCAGAGTTTAAGGCAAGAGAGTTGTCGATTAACTGATTTTTTACGATCTGATAGCTAATAATGAGAGAAATAATAAAAAGGCTAGATACACTAAAAATAGCCAATAAAAGTATTAACTGCCTTAAATTGAGATCAAGGTGTTTCCTAAAATTATTAGCTGACATAAAAAATTAGATATATCTCGATGTATTTATGAGCATTGTATTGCATTTATATTCAATGTTTAAGGTTGATATAAAATTAAATTTCCATTAGGTGGGAGTTTTTATTTCGATCAAATTCAGAATTTATAGGTCGCTTGGCTGTAAATAGGGTGAATTTGAAAAGCTGGCTAGGATTCTGAATATTTGACTAGGTTGCAAATAAAAATATGGTATTTAACATCCAGAAAATCTACTCAATAATTTTGATCTGTCCATCCAAATGATTAAGTGCTCATACGTAATTATGGTGAATTAACTTGAACGAAGCGATTGATTTATCTCCAATTTTTTAAAGATAACCTTTTAAAATTAGTAGTATAGATTATATAACAGTAGTTTCTTTAAATATTGCGTCCTTTTTCGAAAGTATTTTTAATAAAAAATCATATCCGAGTTTAAATTTTGAAGCGCTTATTGAGATTATGAAAGAGGGTGTTGAACCGCTATTCAACAAGAATTCGTATGCTTAATAAGGTATTTTTCTAAAAATCAATGAATTAAATAAAGACGATATGAATGCAGAAGTCTTCGGATAACAAGCCAGAAATATTCTAATCTGCTTTAAAAAAATGACAATTGAAATCTTGTATAAGTCTTCTTTTAGAAGTGTAAAAGGGTATTGTCGGCTAAAAAAATACCGTTATATTGAACTCATGGTAGGTCGTAAAACCAATAAGACGCTACCGATAAGTTGGACGGATCAATGACAGTTAGTTGAGTTTGATGTTTATCACCAGACAATAAATCTAGCACTAGCCATCCAACACAGAGCTCGCAGAAATGCGAGCTTTTTTAATGTCTGCGCAATTCATTAAGTGTAATATTTTTTTCTTATAATCCATCCAGATAAAAAAGTTTACATTGCCAAATTCGCTAACATCTTGAAGATTAATCGCTTGGCTAATTATGGTATAAAAAACTGCAAATTGGATAATGAGAGAGGAAGGAAAAATGTCAAAGATGATTGATATCAAGGTGAAAGATCAATTTAGCCAAGTGACTGAAGCGAAAGCGATGCTGCGTTCCTTTGCAGAGCACAACATTCATCATGCAGCTGAGTTGGTCAAAAAAATTGAACACATCGTGGTGGATGGTGAAACGATTCTGCCGAGTATTGAGTTGTTGTTTGAAAGCCAACAATCTTCAAATATTTATCGCGTTATCGAATAATTTAATCAGTGAACTTCAGATAGGTAGAAAAAAATTGAACTTATTTATCCGAAATCACCGATTCAGCAGATAAAAAACTCACCATTTAGGTGAGTTTTTTATACTTTGGTGTTTGCTAGCTTGGATACTACTGTATGCAGCTATAATCAGCTTCTGATTCAATATCTAAGAGAAGACAACGTGATAATAGGCTTTAATTGGCCGAAGAAATATCCCATAACAATAAAAAAGCTCGCTGGAGTGAGCAAATATTTAAATCTGTTTAAGCTGCACATTCACATCATATTTTTCAAAATCTTTTAGAATCTGCACTAAAGTTTGCTGTGCGATTGTATGCTCAGGGCTTAAAGAAATTTCCTGACGAGTCGTGCTGTCAAAACATTCAATGGCCTGGATCAGCCAATGATGCTCAATGGGACTTTTTTGAATCAACACACGGCGCGGTTGCAAGCTGTCACTGATCTGGCGGGGAA
The DNA here is from genome assembly GCF_024129435.1 of Acinetobacter lwoffii. Lineage (GTDB taxonomy): Bacteria > Pseudomonadota > Gammaproteobacteria > Pseudomonadales > Moraxellaceae > Acinetobacter > Acinetobacter lwoffii_F. Next base: position 49,713 of record NZ_JAMXXN010000001.1, read on the forward strand.
GTACATAGGTGATCGCCAGTTGCACAAATTGCAGTTCTTCAACCGGACTTAAAAAGGTAATTACCCAATTGCCAACTTTACTCAGTTGCATGGGATTATCGAACGCATCGAATTCTAAATAATGTGACATATACATGATTAAATCGGATATCTATGCTCACTATATGGCGGGATTATAATTCTTTTTCTATCACGCTTAAGTCGGATATTTCGAGCTTTAAATTTTGCTTAAATATAAATATATCAAATAACCAATTAGTTATCTTGAATAATTAAAGCTGCCTCATTGTTAAACTCACTTATTTAAGAGTTTAAAAGACTAAGATGTTCTTATTCAGGCGCTTCATTTTACTGCAATTGATCTAAAGCAAAATTGATCTGCTTCAGAATGTGATTCAATTCTTGGGGAGCAATACGGCTTTCCTGAAGGGACGTGATCCATTGCATTTGGCACAGTTTTAAACTGCGCGTATCCGGCGCCTGTAAAATCTGATGAATTTGCTGCTTGGCCATCAAGCCACAATATTTTTGTAAGCTTTCCATCATCATATATTTAAGGTCTTCAAAAGACATAGGTTGCAGTTCAGGCAGCTTTTTTGCATGGCTTGAATCCGTTTCAGCAGATGGAATGTCCTGCGCTACTTTAATGGATTCCATCTCAGGATGGAGTTCTTTTGTCGCAGAAGCTGCTGCTATCGATGAGTCCAACGATCGGTGAATCTCGGAGTGTGCCAGGTCAACTTTTGTATCTGTTCTTGCATCAGCCTGCTTTTGACTGATGGCTACCTCGCCCGTTTCAGCTGGAATAATTAAATCCATGGCATAAAGCTGATCTAAGAGTTCGGCAGGAGCAAGCTGTTGTTTTAAGCCATCATTTAATAAGTTGAAATCTTGGCTGCCGATCAGAACCAGTAAGCGGCGTTGGCGTGCGGTCAGTGGGATGGAGCGATCCTGTAGCACCTCGATCCCACGTTGAGTTTTATAAAAATGCATCATAGCTGAATAGATTGTTGCTAAAATTCAGCTAGAGCATAGTCTGTGAAAATTACATTAATATGAAGTATTTATTAAAATACTGAGGTTTATTTTGATAAGACCTATAATGTCGTGATCGCCGTATTTTCAAGGGCCTTACGTAAATAAGGATCCAGTTCATCCTGACGCAATAGCCATTGCACATAGTCAGTAGGAAGTTCGGCGATGGCAGTACCGCGATGTTTGCCAAAATTAATCGTACGTGGAATTCGGGCATCTTCAGAAGCCTCGAATAATTCCTGCATGCTGTTGATTTTTAAATGATGCACAATATGCATCAAAATATTGGCAGTTAAAATAATATCCATATCGGCACGATGCGCTTTACGGATCATTTCACGCGCTCTTTCGCTGCCTTTGGTGATCATATAAATCAGTGCAGAAATATTGTGTGCTTCTGCATCTGGCCAGACCTGACGTGCTAAAGCCAGTGTACAAATCGCCTTGATTTTTGAAGTATCTACACCACATTTTTCGATGGCACGGACGTCATAATCAATATTATGGCCGATCATATAGACGGTTTCATCAGGCAGGCGAAAGGTAGTGTAATGCGGCTCACCTTCCAGATCCGATTCCAGAATATGATGCACGGCCATGGCAGCAAAAGAAATGGCTTCGTCACATGAATAAAGCTGATCAAACAGGCGGCTTTTATCCAGACTGATTTTATGCTCTACAATTTCGACAGGCGCATAAGCAATTTCGATGGGTTGACCATTTAAAGTATGCGTTTCGGTATCAAGAATAATGGCCTGCATGTCGGAAATGTGCCTGAAAAGAGAGGAGAGTAAAATCTAACATTATTATTTTGCAACTGACAATTGAATTGCTTTATTTCTGTATTAATTGCAGGCTTTTTAACGTATGACGACTATTTGTATAGTTCTGAAAAGGGGAAATTCTCTATTTTTAAGTTTGCTGATTTCATAATAAATATAAACTGACGCGAATTTAATAGAAAAAAATAACGCATTCTTTTCTTGATATTATTTAGATAAATTGGGAAATTACATGTAGTTTTATCGTTTGTTAAAGATAAAACCAGAGAAACTCATTAGAGATGATAATAAATAAGATAAGGATAAGATCGATGAAACGTCAAGTATTGACCTGTACTCTTCTCACATTAAGTGTAGCCTTAACTGCTTGTAACGATGATAGTGATAATGATCGTTTTTACGAGTCCAAACCTGCCATTCCAGTAAATAATATCGATAATCCAGTCGTGGCAACACCTGTAGCCTATACTCAAACGGATTTCTCCGGGATCGCTGACGAAAGTGTGATCATGACTTATAAGATGTTAGGAATTAATGGTAAGGAAACACAAGCTACTGCATTAGTTTTCACACCCGAGGGAACGCCTCCAGCTCAAGGCTGGCCAATTGTGGCATGGGCACACGGTACAACTGGGGTTGCTGATCAGTGCGCACCGAGTCGAAAAGCACTAAATGATTATATCAAAGCCATGATTGGCGGGTTTCTCCAAGCTGGCTATATTGTAGTGGCACCTGACTATGAAGGTTTAGGAGAGCCGAGTGGAAAAGAATTTCATCCTTTCTTGAATCTGAAAAGTGAAGCTTATTCTATTACTGATGCAGTCGTGGCTGCACGAAATTATTTAGGTTCACAAGCGTCTAGTCAATGGATGGCTGTTGGACATTCTCAAGGTGGTCAAGCGGCTTTAGGTGCTGCACAATATGCAGCACGGGCTGCTCAAATGACTTATAAGGGGACAGTAGCTCTAGCACCTGCTTCTAATTTTAGCCTGATTTTGTCAGGTGGTGAGGCCCAAGCTGGACAAGAAACCAATCTGGGTAAAAAGATTGAAACTTTGGCATCTTTAGATACGTTCACAGCATTGATTACTGCCGGTTTACGTAATCCAAACCCAAATCTGCAATATAGCCAGATTTTTAAAACACCGACTGACCAGATCGCGAAAAATGCTGAAACTGATTGCTATGATGTACTGGGTAATAAATTTGGTGCTGCAATGGGACAGTATGCTCAAAATAACGGGACTTTAGAAGGATACCCGCGTACTCAGGCCAACTTCATGAGTATTCCGGCGGTGAAAAATTTCCTGGAAAAAGATTCTCAGCCTTTACTTGTTAAAGTGTCTACGCCAGTGATTATTTATCAGGGTTCAGCCGATCGCACCGTGCCAAAAGCAGCAACAGATGTTATGGTGGCAGTTGCCAATCAGAAACAAACTTCAGTACGTTATATTACGGATGAGTCAAATGCGACTAAATGGGATCATGGTAGTGTCTATGCACTGAATATTCCTAGTATTATTTCAGATGTAAAATCTCTAATGCCAATTCAATAACTTATTTTTATCTGAATGGCTCATGTTTTTTAGATATGAGCCATTTTTATTGCAAACTGAATAAAGTTCATGATCGAAAATTTAAAACTTCATGCTACAATACGCGCCAATCTTAGCACGGCTTAAAAGCCCTAAATCAATAGGACCTCGCTAATGTTTGCCAATATCTCTATCGCTGAATTTGATCCAGAATTAGCTCAAGCAATCTCGAATGAAGATGCTCGCCAAGAAGCTCATATTGAGCTAATCGCTTCTGAAAACTACTGCTCACCAGCAGTTATGGAAGCTCAAGGTTCAAAACTTACTAACAAATATGCGGAAGGCTACCCAGGTAAACGCTACTATGGCGGTTGCGAGTATGTAGACGTTATCGAACAATTGGCGATTGACCGTGCTAAAGAACTCTTTGGTGCTGATTATGCTAACGTTCAGCCACATGCTGGTTCACAAGCAAACTCAGCAGTTTACTTAGCGCTTCTTAACCCGGGCGATACAGTTCTGGGTATGAGCCTTGCTCACGGTGGTCACTTGACGCACGGTGCAAAAGTAAGTTTCTCTGGTAAAACATATAATGCGATTCAGTACGGTTTAAACCCTGAAACTGGCGAGATCGATTACGAAGAAGTTGAGCGTTTGGCGCTTGAGCACAAGCCACGCATGATCGTTGCTGGTTTCTCTGCATACAGCCAAATCGTTGACTGGCAGCGTTTCCGTGACATCGCGGACAAAGTTGGCGCTTACCTATTTGTTGATATGGCTCACGTTGCAGGTCTGGTTGCCGCTGGCGTTTACCCAAGCCCGGTGCAAATCGCTGACGTTACTACGACTACGACTCACAAAACACTTCGTGGTCCACGTTCAGGTCTGATCCTTGCGAAAGCAAACGAAGAAATCGAGAAGAAACTTCAATCGGCTGTATTCCCAGGCAACCAGGGTGGTCCTTTGGTTCACGCGATTGCTGCGAAAGCAATCTGCTTCAAAGAAGCAATGGCACCTGAATATAAAGCGTATCAACAACAAGTCGTTGTTAATGCGAAAGCAATGGCTGAAGTATTAATCGCTCGTGGTTATGACGTAGTTTCTGGTGGTACTGAAAACCACTTGTTCTTGTTGTCTTTAATCAAACAAGACATTACAGGTAAAGAAGCTGATGCTTGGTTAGGTGCTGCTCACATTACTGTGAACAAAAACTCTGTACCAAACGATCCACGTTCTCCGTTCGTGACTTCAGGTATCCGTATCGGTACACCTGCAGTAACAACGCGTGGTTTTGGCGAAGCTGAAGTACGTGAACTTGCAGGCTGGATCGCTGATATCCTAGATGCTAAAGGCGATGAAGCTGTTATCAACGCGGTGAAAGAGAAAGTTGCAGCGGTATGTGCTAAATTCCCAGTTTATGCATAATCGCTTATAAACGGAAAGGAGCTCCCAACCGGGAGCTTTTTTTATAGCTGTAAAAATAACGATGTAAAAGATGTTTAGACTTGATCGGGCTTATATAGATCAATTTCCATGCCGTAAGAGATTGAGTCATCAATAAAATCATATTGAGTTTTTCTCAATCTGGCTTAAAGTCTTTTATCAACTATTTGTATTTTTAAATGCTTTAAAAGAATGAATGCATTCGTTGCATGCTTTGCTTGAAATTATTTACAGGAATTATTTTCAGAACCTGACACTTTAAAAATAATAGGTTATTGAGCTGAAGATCATGGTAGATGAAGCGCTTGAGTGAATCCCATGTTACTGTAAGGTGGTGCTGATATAAGCGCCGTGAATGACATCATTCTTTTTATTTAAACGTTATATGGATCGGTATCATTTGAATATGGGTAAATCCTGTATTTAAAAATGCTGCTGGCGGTTGATTGATTAATTTTTCATTTATGCATTAAACAAGGTAATAAGGATGACTAAACCCAACATTATTTTATCTGAGCAAGATTTACATCGTCTGGAAACGATGCTGGAGAATCAGAGCAAGCTGAGTGAAACCATGATCCGCTTAGAGGATGAATTGGCACGTGCCGAAGTGGTCGAGCCGCAAGCGATCGCAAGCAATATCGTGACCATGCATTCCCGTGTGTTGCTGACCATTGCACCTTCTACGGAAGCTGTTGAGGTGACACTGGTTTACCCACACGAATTTAAAGGTGAAAAGGGGCAGGTCAATGTGGTCGCACCAATAGGTGCAGCCATTTTGGGCTTAGCGGAAGGTCAAACCATTGAATGGCCACAACCGGATGGTAATACCATGAAAGTAACCATTGAAAAAGTGCTGTTTCAGCCGGAGAGCGAAGGGGATTATCTTTAAGCCAGCGTTGGATCATCCTTGAAAGCCATAGCAATATGGCTTTTTTTGTATATGGATTTTAAGTAAAACCTGATGTTGTAAGCATTTAGATCAGATTGAATACATTTTAAAGTTCTAAATGCTTAAAGTTAAATAATTCTCAAAATGCAATGTAGTCATTTATCTCTGCAATTGAATCGTATTGCCAAAATCATAATTAAAATAAAGATAAAACATGGATTTAGTTAAAGTGATGTAACGAATTTCTGGATAAATATACACAACGCGGTCTGTTTTTTTGCTACATTCGAAGATGTTCTAGACTTCTTTGTTTCACTTTTTTAAAGGATATCGCCTCAACCATGTCGCGCTTTGAAGCTCTACCTGCCTTGACTGACATGATGCTTGATCGTGAGGAAATTCTGGCGATTAAGCGTAATGAGCTTGTGCCTGTACTGGATAATCAATATGGGCTGAATCATTATGCAGATGCTCTGATTCAGGCACAGTCCGTTCTACTGAATGGTGTAGATCCGCACTTGACCCAACAGTTAAGCCAGACCATTGAGCAATTGATTCATGCCTTGGCAGAATCTAAAAAATATCTGAAAAAACGTAAATTTAATGCTCTACAGAAATGGCTGGGCATCGATCTGGATTATGGCTCAAGTCAGATGGAATATTATCAACGGCTGGACCGTTTGCTGGATCAGGCCGATCACTTAAGCCGTAAATTGCAGATTGAAATTCAGAAATCGCAGTCACGTTTTCAGCAGCTTTTGGGGTTGCGCGAACAGATGGCCAAGCACATTGTCGCAGCAGACGAGTTTCTGTCTGAATATCCGCTATTCGTCAAAAACCAGCATCCCTTGGATAATTTTTCAGAACGCCTCTCCAAGAAAATTAATACCTTACGTACCTTGCAAAGCAGTAATGACATCGCCATTACCCAGATGCAGCTTTCGCAGCAGCTTTCCTTTAGCCTGCTGGATCGCTTTAAGGAAGCACAGCAGGTCTTGATTCCGGCCTGGCAATATCATGTCAAACAAAGCCAGACGAAACACTCGACAAGTGATCTGGAAAAACTTGATAATAGCCGTGAGAGTCTAATTAAAACGTTAAAAAAATCCCTCGAGAAACCCTCGAAAACATAACAATATAAGGTGAACTATGACCAAGTCTGATTTAGTAAATTTACCTGTTGAAAGCTCGAATGAACTGGTCGAACAAAAATTCCAGCAAATGGACCTGAAAGAACTGGGCTTACAGCCTGCTGACTTTCAGGAGGTGCTGGCTGCACGTAAAGAGTTGCAGAACATGAGTCATAACAGCGTGGCTGAATATGGCAAAAATATTGCGACCAAAACTTCGACCTATACCGATGAATTACTGAATCTGGTGCAAAATAGAGATCTGGATGCGACAGGACAAAAACTGAATCAGGTGATACAGGTGGCTCAGCAGCTAAATACCAGCAGTATTCTCAATAAAAAGAAAAGTTCGGGTTTTTTTGGCAATATCATTAGCAAATTCAAAGGTGCGAAAGATAACTTTGATGCGCATTTCAATACCACTAAAGAGCAGCTAGATGTACTGGTGAAAGAGATTGAAACCTCGCAATCCGGTTTGAAAGCACGTGTTGATACCCTGGATAAAATGTTTGACGGGGTACAGGATGAATATAAACAGCTCGGGGTACATATCGCCGCAGGACGTTTACGCGAACAGGAGCTGCAACAGGAAATTTCCGCTTTAACCGCCTTGCCGCAAGATCAGAGCACCACCCAGAAAATTTATGACCTGAACCATCTGGCCAATAATCTGGAAAAACGTGTCAGTGATTTACAGGTACTGCAGCAATCTGCGATGCAGACCTTGCCAATGATCCGGATTATCCAGTCGAATAACCTGATGCTGGTTGACAAGTTCTATGCGATCAAAAACATTACTTTACCGGCGTGGAAAAATCAGATCAGTCTGGCGATTTCGTTGAATGAACAGAAGAACAGTGTACAGCTGGCCAATACTATTGATGATGCCACCAATGAGCTGCTACGCCGTAATGCTGACCTGTTACATCAGAACTCGGTCGATACGGCTAAAGCCAACCAGCGTTCGGTGATTGACATCGAAACGCTTGAACATGTGCAAAACACCCTCATTAAAACTGTAAACGATGTGATTCAGATTCAGAAAGAAGGTGTACAAAAACGCACAGAAGCAACCGTGCGTTTAAAAGCTCTGCAGGATAATCTGAATCATTTGGTGATTGAATCAAGTACCAGTGGATCCAAGCCCAACTAAATCAGGTAGGGCCAAAATCTGAAAGAAGGAGTAGAGATTGCCGCCCTTAGATGAATATGCCGTTAAGCCTCAGGACATCAAGCAGGGGGTAGTTGCACTCAAGAAACGTCAACGCAATTTGATGCTATTGGGTTTGACTACCTCTACTATATTTATAGCTTCAATCATTAGCCTGTTTTTCCAGCAGGAACTGGTCTATGGTTTTTTTGGCCTGAGTACTCAAGTACAGCAATTGCATTTACCGGTCAGTGTAGACGCCACACTGGCGAGCATTGGTGATAGTCCAGATTATTTTTTTAGTTTGCTGAGCTGGTTTGGCTGGCTGATTATTAAAATTTTTGCCTCTTTCATCGGTGCATTTTTTGTCATTGGCTTACTGAAAAAGTTGCGTTTCTTTTATGTGCGCTTTCAGTCTTTTGTGCTGAAATTTGTCGCCTGGCTGATTGCTTTTATCGTGATTTGGTCAGGATTGACTTACTGGCAGCATGATCTACGTAATGATCGGGATGATGCTTATCAGCAAGTGGTGTATTACGACAGCAATATCAATGACAGTGAAATTGCCCGTTATCTGGCCGATTCAGAGATTGCTGCACCAGTAAAGTCTTATTTACTGGCGCAAACGGCATTGCTGCATAAGCCGCAGGATTTATCTGCCGCAAAACCCTATGTTTTAAACTTGGTTGAGGCAGAAAAACAGGATCCTAAATTTGAACAATATGGTTTCAAGCCTGAACAAATCTGGACCATGCAGCAACAGGTCTATGGTCAAGCCATGACACCAGTCGCCAAGAGTGTAAATACGCAGGTACAACAGGCGGATCAGTTAAGTCAGATCACGAATCTGGTCATTATTGGTGTCGCTATTTTATCGGCGCTACTCAGCTTAATCTTGTTTTTCTTGGCCAACTCAATCAAGGGTCGTTCCCTGCGTATCGAACAGCGGATTCATTAATTTCCCATAATGCTCCTGAATAGGAGCATTTTTTGATGAAATTTCAACGCTATTTTTAAGATAACCTATTCAACTTGCTTAACACAGTTCAAAAATTTAAATAAGGCAGTAAAAAAACTAGGTTTAGTTTAATAATCTAAAATATCGATCAATAAAATAAAAACAAACTGTTTTACCTATTTATGCAATTCATTTAATATCCTGTTATCAAATAAACATTTACTCCTTTGGAGACGTTAGCAATGTTAGACCAAAATACTTCAGCTCAACTTAAAACCCTATTAGAACGCCTGGAAGGCCCGATTGAACTGGTCGCGACTTTGGATGGCTCTGACAAATCAGCCAAAATCCAGGAACTGGTGTCCGAAGTAGCTGCACTGTCTGACCTGGTGACTGCACGCTTTGACGGAATCAATGCACGTGCGCCAAGTTTCGGGATTGCAAAAGCTGGTGAGGAGCCACGCGTGTTCTTTGCAGGTTTGCCGATGGGTCATGAGTTTACCTCGCTGATCCTGGCATTGTTGCAAACCTCAGGTTATGCACCGAAAGTCTCTGATGAAGTTCTGGCGAATATCAAGAGCCTAGGTGTTCAATCTAATTTCGATGTATTTGTATCCTTAAGCTGCCATAACTGTCCGGATGTGGTTCAGGCACTCAACCTGATTGCCATTTATAACCCGGGCACTACTGCCACCATGATTGATGGGGCCTTCTTCCAGGAAGAAGTCGAAGAACGCAAAATCATGGCGGTGCCGATGGTATTCCAGGACAACCAGCATATCGGTCAGGGTCGTATGACACTGGAAGAAATCATTGCCAAGCTGGATAGCAATGCCGCTGCCAAAGATGCGGAAAAGCTGAATGCCAAAGACGCCTTTGATGTTCTGGTGATTGGTGGTGGACCTGCGGGGAATACTTCAGCCATCTATGCAGCGCGTAAAGGCATTAAAACCGGGATCGTGGCGGAGCGCATGGGCGGTCAGGTCATGGACACCATGGATATTGAAAACTTCACGTCAGTACAAAAAACCCAAGGTCCTAAATTTGCAGCGGAAATGGAAGCCCACGTGCGTGAATACGGGGTCGACATCATGAACCTGCAACGCGTGTCTGATATCAAAGGGGCAGACGAAACGGCCAATGGTCTGGTGGAAGTGACTTTAGAGAATGGTGCCAAACTGGAATCTAAAACCGTGATTCTGTCGACCGGCGCACGCTGGAGAGAGATGAACGTTCCAGGTGAGCAGGAATACAAAACTCGTGGTGTGGCCTACTGTCCGCACTGTGATGGCCCACTGTTTAAGGGTAAACGTGTCGCCGTGATTGGCGGTGGTAACTCGGGGGTGGAAGCTGCGATCGACCTGGCAGGGATTGTAGAGCATGTAACTTTGGTGGAATTTGATACCAAATTGCGTGCGGATCAGGTGCTGCAAGACAAACTGAACAGCTTGCCGAACACCACCGTGATCAAGAATGCCTTGTCGACTGAAGTGCTGGGTGACGGTTCACAGGTGACGGGTCTGAAATACAAAGACCGTGCCACAGATGAAGAGCATACAGTAGAACTTGCAGGGATCTTCGTGCAGATCGGTTTGTTGCCAAATACGGACTTCCTGAAAGAAACGGCTGTTGAATTAACTAACCGTGGCGAGATTGTGATTAACGACCGCAACGAAACCAATGTCAAAGGTGTGTTTGCGGCAGGTGACTGTACCACAGTGCCTTACAAGCAGATCATCATTGCGACCGGTGAAGGTGCCAAGGCGTCACTGTCTGCTTTTGATTACATCATCCGTTCAGGACAATAAAAAAATAGCACCTGGGTTCCCCAAAACCGAGGTGCTATATCTTATAAATACATTATTATCGCTTTATAGGAACTCAGGACGCTAACACCCGAGTTCCTTTTTTTATATTTATTATTGGAACAGCCAAAAGTGTCCCCACGCACTTTCAGCTGTTCCTTTCCTCTGCACAGTTTTTGTTTTCAACCCTTATTTTTATACTTTCCCCAAGGTTGTTTTTATATAAAGCAATGTTTATTCCATCGCTTCATTTTTAAGATTTAAATAAGTTCAAACCCTTAAATTTTTCCAGTAATTGTTCTTGTGTTTCCCCATACTCCGGATGTGGAACAATGCATTCAATCGGACAGACATCTACACAGGTCTGATGCTCATAAAAACCGACGCATTCTGTACAACGGTTCACATCAATTTCATAAACTTTCGCACCCTCATAAATCGCGTCATTTGGGCATTCCGGTAAACACATATCGCAATTGATGCATTTGTCGGTAATTAGTAGTGCCATATTTAACTCGCTTGATAAGCCAGTGAAGATGCCGAAATATCCATAGTCGAGCTTGGCAGATTACGGATGAGCAGGGCATATTGCATATCAACATCTGCCGGAACTGGAATCTCAACGATATGACCTGAACCTTTGGCGTCTTCGATCAGATTACCTTTTTTGTCTTTCATTTCGGTTAAATTGAAAGTGATATTGCCTTTAGTCGTCATCAGTTCGAGTGAGTCACCGACGATAAAACGGTTTTTCACATCGATCTTGATGTAATCTCCATTGCGCTCCAGTACTTCACCACAGAAAATTTGATGATCAAAACTGGAAGAACCATGTTCATAATTCTGATATTCACTATGCACATGGCGGCGTAGAAAACCTTCGGTATAACCACGATTCGCTAAGCCTTCCAATTGTGTCATCAGTGACGGATCAAAAGGTTTACCCGCAAGCGCATCATCAATCGCTTTACGGTAAATTTGAGCAGTACGGGCGCAATAGAAATAAGACTTGGTACGGCCTTCGATTTTCAGTGAATGCACACCCACTTTAGTTAAGCGCTCTACATGCTGGACTGCACGCAGATCTTTCGAGTTCATAAAATAAGTGCCGTGTTCATCTTCTTCTGCGGCAAACATATCTTCATCATTCCGCTGCAATAACACAGGCTCATCAAACTGATGTTGTTCTTGCATGTGTTGTTCGTCGGCATCTTTGGAGCAGCAGCCTGAATCCAGATTTTTCACTGGAATCACATCACCGGTTTCATCTTCCTTAGCATCCAGCACTTTATATTCCCAGCGGCAGGCATTGGTGCAGGCACCCTGATTGGCATCACGTTTGTTCATATAGCCTGACAGCATGCAACGGCCAGAATAGGCCATGCACAGTGCACCATGAACAAAGACTTCAATCTCCATATCGGGCACTTGCTGTTTGATTTCTGCAATTTCTTCAATCGACAGTTCACGTGACAGAATCACGCGGGTCAGGCCCATATTTTTCCAGAATTTCACGGTTGCCCAGTTCACGGCATTGGCCTGAACAGACAAGTGAATATCCATCTCTGGAAAATGTTCACGCACCAGCATGATCAGACCTGGATCGGACATGATCAACGCATCTGGCTGCATCGCCACTACAGGCGCTAAATCACGAATAAAATTTTTCAGCTTGGAGTTATGCGGCTGGATATTGACCACCACATAGAACTTTTTGCCGAGTTCATGTGCTTCTTTAATGCCAATGGCGAGATTGTCATGGTCAAATTCATTATTACGAACCCGCAGGCTATAGCGTGGCTGGCCAGCATAGACTGCATCTGCACCATAAGCAAAAGCATAGCGCATATTTTTGAGTGAGCCAGCTGGTGAGAGAAGTTCGGTAACGGTGGTAATGCTCATGATCAAATCGAAAGACATATAAAAAGTACGGCTTTATTCTAATCATCTGGAATTTGGATTCAACCTAGTAAATCACTCGGAAATACGCGATTTGGATGTAAAACAAGGTTTTATTTTAAGTAGGGAATCCTCCATAAAATGTCTTCAATACTCAATCATTTTCAGGATTTTCAAGCGTTTTTAAAATCTGGCAATGATCAATAGTGGTTGGGGTGTTGCAACTTTCTCTCAGTGTGATCAGTTGCCGTTCAAATATTTGTAATTCTTTAATTTTATTTGAAATATCTAAAAGATGCTGATCAATCAATTGGTTTACGGCACAGCATTCCTGATCCGGATTTTGTTCAAGTTGAATCAGGGTTTCAATCTCTTTTAATGACATGTCTAAGGCACGGCAACGCTTGATAAAAAGCAGTCTTTTTAATGCGTCTTCACCATAATAACGATACTGATTACTTGCTCGAAAATTCGGCTGAATAAAGCCTTTTTTCTCATAAAAACGTAAGGTATCGGTGCTTAGACCAGTTTTTTTGGCCATTTCTGAAATCAAATAAACTGACATATCGCCCTCATGCTTGACCTTGGAGTTAGTCCATAGTTTCTAATCAATTTATCGTATTTTAGATAAAAAATCATCGGGGGAGTTATATGGCCTGTAGTTGTAGTCCTGAACCGGCACCCATCAAGCCCAACAGCAAATTTAGAACAGCGCTATGGATTGCCTTGTTAGTGAACTTCACTTTATTTGTAGTGGAGTTGATCGGTGGTGCATATGCACATTCATCAGCCTTATGGGCAGACGCGCTAGATTTCTTTGGTGATGCCGTCAATTACGGGATTTCTTTGGCTGTACTCGGTGCAAGTCTGTATTGGCGGGCAACAGTCGCTTTGGTGAAGGGAATGACCATGGCGTTGTTTGGTCTGGTGGTTATTGGCAAAGTGATTTACGCCTATCTGCAAGGCATTCCACCTGAAGCATTGACAATGGGCCTGATTGGCGTCCTGGCCTTGGTGGCGAATGTATTTACAGCAGCAATTCTTTATGCTTTTCGTGAAGGTGATTCCAATATGCGGTCGGTCTGGCTCTGTAGTCGTAATGATGCAATTGGCAACTTTGCGGTCATTTTGGCAGCCGTAGGCGTATTTGGTACAGGTAGTCTTTGGCCAGATATTATTGTGGCTGTGATTATCGCAACACTTGGCATCACATCAGGTTATCAAGTGATTAAGCAGTCTCTGGAAGAAAGATCACTTAAACATAAATCCAGCTAATTTTTATATTTAAAGCTGTCCTGCAGGGCAGCTTTTTATTTATTTCCATTTTTATAATATTTGAAAAATAAAGCTTTACAAATAAACAAATTAAATTAGAATCTCTGGCGAAATTCAGAAAATATACATAAATTTTAATAATTTAGTTTTTTGCATCGTGCGAGGGTTAATGTGAATTTAATTAAAATTTTTTCAATATTGGTAATATCGGGGCTAGCCGCTTGTAGTTCCAAAGTCGTGACTTATGATGCAACAGGAAAAATCATCGGTTCATGTATGGCGACGCGTGGCCTACTTTCGACCGCAAGTGCACATTGTAGTGGTTCAGGCGATGCCTTAGGTGTGAATTACAATACGCCAGATGCGAATACAGGCCTGTTACCAACGCCACCAAGCCAAAATCAGATTAATTTAAAACCGTAAATAATAAAGGGGAATATCATGAAATTATCAGCACTTATTGCACTTGTAGCGACTGTTGTATTGACGGGCTGTGCATCGTCAGTAACTACATTTGACTCTCATGGCCGTATGATTGGTTCATGTAAAGCGCAAACGGGTTTCATCATTGCAGGTGGCGCAGGCTGTTCAGGTTCTGCAAACCAGGAAGGTCGCGATCGTTAATTATTTAGTGATGGTTCCAATAAAAAACCGGACTTAAAAGTCCGGTTTTTTATTTTAGAAAATCTTATTTTTCTACGAATGCACGTTCAATCACGTAGTCACCTAGAACGCCCATTTTTGGAGATTCTTTCAGACCGTGTTGGTCAAGAAGCGCAGCAACGTCATCTAGGAATGCAGGGCTACCACATAACATGGCACGGTCAGTTTCCGGGTTGAAACGTGGCAGACCGATTTTTTCAAACAGTTCGCCGGTTTCAATCGCAGTCGTAACACGACCTTGGTTTGGATATTCTTCACGGGTTACGGTTGGGTAATATACCAATTTTTCTTTCGCGCCGAGTTCAGAGAAGAATTCATGATTTGGCACTTCATTCAGGATCAAATCTTGATAAGCCAGTTCTGAAATGAAACGGGTACCGTGAACTACGATAATCTTTTCAAAACGCTCGTAAGTTTCAGGATCGCGAATAGTCGACAGGAACGGTGCAAGACCAGTACCAGAAGAAAGCAGGTAAAGATTTTTACCTGGATTCAAGTCATCAAGTACCAATGTACCTGTTGGCTTTTTAGAAACCAAAATGTCATCGCCGACTTTTACTTTCTGTAAAATCGAAGTCAGTGGACCATCAGGCACTTTAATTGAGAAAAATTCTAACTCTTCTTCGTAGTTGGCGCTTGCAATTGAATATGCGCGCATTAACGGCTTGCCATTGACTTCAAGGCCGATCATTACAAACTGACCGTTTTTAAAACGCAAAGCAGTGTCACGAGTCGTTTTAAAAGAGAATAAAGTATCATTCCAGTGGTGGACGTGAGTAATCTTTTCGACGTTAAAAGCAGCCATTAAAGGTCTCAATAAATTATCAAATTAGAACAGCTTGCTATTCTAATCTAAATTCATTCTCGATAAACTGAATATATTTAATTGAGCTTATCAAAAAAAGTGATGATGACTGAACTTGCGCTGCCGATTATTGGTTATATGCGCTCTCCCTATAAAGAAAAATTCGGTATTCCTCGTCAGCCGAATCTGGTTCAGGTCGAAAGCTATATTGAAATGGTCGGGCCCTATAATGATCTGCTCGCCTTTGAGGGGATTGAAGAATTCAGTCATCTTTGGCTGGTCTGGCAATTTCATGACAATAAAAACCAGCACAACAGCCAGTTTCGTCCACAAGTGCGTCCACCGCGTTTGGGCGGTAACAAGAAAATAGGCGTGTTTGCCACGCGCAGCATGTATCGTCCATCACCGCTTGGTTTATCTGTGGTCAAATTCAAGGAAGTGAGAAAGGTCGGCAAACATGTTCGAGTGTATGTAACAGGGAGTGACTTGCTCGATGGCACGCCAATTGTCGATATCAAACCTTATATTCAATATTCGGATGCTATCATTGAAGCACAAAGCGGTTATGCGCAGGATGAACCGCAACGTAAGACCGTCATCTGGAGCGATGAAGCGGAGCAGCAAAAGCAGCAATTACTAGGAAATGGAAAAATTTCTGTGCAAACAGTTCAGGAACTGGAAGCGGTTTTATCTCTAGATCCAAGACCGGCTTATCAGGAAGATGAAGAACGGGTGTATGGGATGAGGTTTGCTGATTTAGATATGAAATTTAAAGTAAATACGCAATATATTCAGATTGTCGAGATTTAAAATTTTGAGGGGAGAAATTTCCTCCCCCCAAAAAATAATCCTAGTTGAATTACATTACACGGTATTTATCAATCTCTTTACTCGCAGTGGGGTTAAATACAGTACATTCTGTTTTTATTGTTTTGATAATAAGTTCCTGTTCCAAAATTTCTTCTGGAGTACCAGAGTTATTGGCTTTTAGTTTATTTAATGTTGCTTGTTCAAGTTCGATTTCTTTATTTAATGTGTAAGAAGTTCCAGCTTTATAATACTCACCCTGACGGTATTTGTTGTTGATGAAAGCTATAGCATTCGTATAGTCATTTTCATAACTTTTGGTTGAAATATAGGTTTTATAACCACCAAAAGTGGAAGTAGTATAATTTTCGCTAAAATTATCAGGGTCAAATGTATCTGAACTATCTAATGGATGTTTGTACATTAGGATATGATCTTTTGTAGATGACAGGCTGATACCACGTAAACATTGTGAACCGCTTGGAAATTTCTTGTCTTTAAGTTTAGAAAGATAGAGTTGTCCGAAGCTACCATAATAATTTAGCTTAGGTTCGGAAGAGACCAGATACGTATATGTATCTATGTATTCAGCCAATGGTTTGCCAGATAGATCGACTAACTCATATTTTTCAGTTAATTGAAGGCCTGTATGCCCAATTTTAGAGGATGGAATATAGGTTTTTTCAGTTGGAGTGTTTTTTAAAAGTGATCCAATTTTGTAGCCTAATTGAGGGTCTTTATTTAATTCTAATTCGTAGAAACCTTCATCAGTTAAATAGTCGTTAAGGAGATAAGATTCATTTGGATCAAAATTTTCTGTATTGTTTGAATCGCTCAAATAGTCTACACGTAGATATTGTGTATTTCCTTTAGCAGTGAAAGTTATTTTATTAAATAGATTTTCTGAATCATCAGCATAGGAGAGTTCATAGGCAGACCATTCAGAATCATTTATTGTAGTATTTCCTGTTCCTGTTCCTGTTCCTGTTCCTGTTCCTGTTCCTGTTCCTGTTCCTGTTCCTGTTCCATTGTCTGTGCTAGAAGATGAACCCCCGCCACATGCACTTAACATGAATGCACTAAAAATTGCGAATGATAAAGCCTTAAATTTCATAAATACCCTATAAAAATTATATTAATTCAATTGTTTTTTAAAAGTAAAGCCAGCCCATTATAGCTATAAAATATTGAAATAAAACCTAGTAAAAATATAAAAATTAATTAGTTAGAAATATTTAATAATTAAAAGACCATCCACCACAAAACCCCAATCAACACTGCCATATGCAAAATCTGCACAGGTGCAAAATAAAGGGCAAACTTCCAGCTACCGGTCAAAGCGGCATTGGCTGACTTGGCCAAGGCATGAGCACCCAGACCTAAAAGCAGGGCATAAATCAAACGTAGATTGGAGGGATCGCCTTGAACGACGACACTGGCCATCGCGGCATGAATCTCGAATAAAGAGGCGAGCAAGGTCCCGGCCAGTAAGCCGGCATCCCCGAGCCAGACCTCCAGTCCGTAAACTCCAGCCTGAATCAATGTTAATGTGACTGCAATAATCACAGCTTCTTTTAAGCTGAACATCTGGCTGTCTGACGATTCCATGCTCGGCGCAGGTTTTGCCTTGCGCAATAATAAAAATGCACAGGCTGCCAGAAGGATTACGGCAACTAAAGAGGGCAAGAGCAGGATTTTAAGCCAGCTCCAGGATACGCCCCCGATCACAATCAATAGCAACACAATAGTCGAGATACAGGACATCAGCGCGGCACCGGCATTCGATCGTGCATCCATTTCACCTTTACGGACCTGTAAGCCCAACTGAGCGATGGTCGCCGTACTGGAAACAAAACCGGAAGCGATGGAGGACAGCATCAGGGCATTTTTAGTCGAGAAAAAGCGTTTCGCAATATGAGCCAGAGCTTGTACCACTAAAATTAAGGTCAGTAATTTGAGAATAAGATAAGGATTAAGCACTTCGCCCCAAAAAGGCCGGTCAGGGGTAAGCGGCAGACCAATCAAAATCAAGGCCAGTAATAATAGTCCATCCCTGAATTCGGCTTCTTTAATCCATTTTCCGGCAATATTGTGCATGGTATGTTTGGCCATCAAAATACCGGTTAAGAGCACAGAAAGACCGGCTGCCAGAGGAATATTCCATAAACACATGGCGCCAATAAAATAGGTCATCACAAATGCAAGCTCTGTGGTAATGCCCGGGTCATCTGGCTGATTTTTTATGGATAAAATGACCATGCCACCCACGATCAAAGCACCTATTACAGCAATCACGATTCCAAACAGGAAACACAGTGCGCCCAATAAAGCACAGATCGCAAAGGAACGTAAGCCGGCAAAACTCGGTTGCTGCTCACGTTGTTTATGCCGTTCCCGCTCCAGACCAATCAATAGGCCGCAGCCCAATGCCGAGGTGAGTATCGTGAGCAGTTCATGAAAAGAATGCGCATGCAGGGGAACCGCAGTCAAATCCATCTGTGACCTCAGCAAGCTAAGAGTTGATTATTTAAAAATATATGTGATGAGATCAGGTTTGCATAGATCAAAAATGTTGCAGTAGTGATCAAATCCATTCTTTACTTTCTTTTTGAGATTGAAATAGAAACGTACATTCGATAGGTCGGGAGCATGCGAAAAACTGCAAAAACTTGTTATAGTGGAGGCAAGTTTGGGGACTGATAATAATGAAATTTGACTTTGAAATTGATACGGCATGGTGTCTAGACCAACTCTTTAAAGACGGTAAAATCAGTGAACGCGACCGGATGCTGGTACAAACCACTCATCGGCAACGTGAACACCTAAAATGGCACCCTTTACAGTGGATTGCTAATTTTAATCTGGTCGATCAGTCCCATCCTCAAACAACACTGACTCTGAACCGTTTATGTCAGTGGCTGGCAGAAAAAACCGGATTGATGTTCTATATCATTGATCCGCTTAAAGCTGATGTACAGGCATTGACCCATGTCATGTCGCAGGAATATGCACTGCGCAACCATATTTTGGCAGTGGAAATACAGGCAGACAAAGTTCTGATCGCTACGGATCAGCCTTATAAAACCGAATGGGTGTCGAATCTCGAACAGAATATTTCCCCGAAGAAAATACAACGGGTATTACTGAATCCGGAACAGCTACAACGTTATATTACTGAATATTATCAGGTCAGTCGTGCAGTCAGTGGTTCACAAAAATCTTCCGCCTATGACCGGGAAAATAAGGGCGTCGAAGCCTTGCTACAGCTGGGTGACTCACAGAATCCGGATGCCAATGACCAGCATATTGTCAAACTGGTAGACTGGGTGTTGCAATTTGCCTTTGAGCAGGGCGCCAGTGATATTCACATGGAACCGCGTAAAGATACGGGTAAGATTCGTTTCCGGATTGATGGCGTACTGCATACGATTTACAACATGCCCGCCAATACATTGACCGCCGTCATTTCCCGGATCAAGATTCTGGGCCGGATGAACGTCGCGGAAAAACGTAAACCACAGGATGGCCGCCTGAAAACCCGTACACCAAAAGGACAGGAAACCGAATTGCGTTTGTCGACCTTGCCAACGGCATTCGGTGAAAAACTGGTGATGCGTATTTTCGATCCGGAAGTGCTGGTGAGAAGCTTCCAGCAACTCGGTTTTGAAGGTCATCTGCTCAACGACTGGAACAATCTGACCAGTCACAGTCACGGCATTATTCTGGTGACCGGTCCGACTGGTTCCGGTAAAACTACTACGCTTTATTCAACCTTAAAACAGCTGGCGACTGAACAGGTCAACGTCTGTACCATTGAAGATCCGATCGAGATGCTGGAACCCAGCTTTAACCAGATGCAGGTCAATAATGGTATCGATCTTGGTTTTGCTGACGGCGTGCGTGCATTGATGCGTCAGGACCCGGACATTATCATGGTCGGGGAGATCCGTGATCAGGACACTGCCAATATGGCGATTCAGGCCGCATTGACCGGTCACCTGGTTCTCTCAACTTTACATACCAACGATGCGCCGTCGAGTCTGACCCGTCTGCATGATCTGGGCGTACAGCCATTTTTGACAGCAGCAACCATCTTGGGTGTTCTGGCTCAACGTCTGGTACGTAAGCTGTGTCCGCACTGCAAACAGGAAAGCTTCCTGAATGAACAGGAATGGCAGCATCTAGCTACGGATTATCCTTTGCCGCGACCGGAATTTGTTTTTAAGGCGGTGGGCTGCGAAGAATGCCGGCATACCGGCTATAAAGGCCGTATCGGGATTTATGAGTTTATGCCATTGAGTCTGACCACCAAACAGCTGATTGGTGCCGATGCCAACCTGAACCAGCTGCGTCAGCAGGCTAAAAAAGAAGGGGTAGAGCCGCTCAGAATTGCCGGGGCACGCAAGATTCTGGAAGGTGTGACCACGCTTGAAGAAGTCCTGAGAGTTGTGCCCTTAAATTAATTTTGAAAATGAAGCAATCTTAAGATTCAATTCATCTTCGGCTGTTTTAATAGCATCATCGAAACAAGGCAAGACTTTAAAGAGGTAATTGCGATGAAAATGATGATAAATACGGTTTTGGCAGCTGCATTGATGGGTTCTATCGCGACGGCTACGATAGCAAGTAGCGACACTGCTGTGAATCAGGCTGCTTTTGCTAAATCGACCACAGTCAAACAGGCACTGGCCATGAAAGATGACAGTAAGGTTCAGCTTAAAGGTTATGTCGTGAAAGCGGTCGGTGATGAAAAATACCAGTTCCGAGACAGCACAGGAACTATTACTGTTGAGATTGATGATGAACTTTGGCAAGGCAAACCGATTTCAGCCAAAACACCGGTAATCATCACAGGTGAAATCGACATTGATTATAAACCGGCAAAACGTGTTGAAATTGAGGTTGATCAGGTTCGTTTCTAATATCGCCTGATTTGCTGAAATCAATTTGAACACAGCGACAAAAAACCACATGCAAGTTACCAAAAAGCATGTGGTTTTTTTGAGTCTGGAACTTTTTCAAGGCAAGATAGAACAAGGAAGCAAACGGAGCAGAATATGCGTATTCTTTTGGCGGAAGATGATCAGTCTCAGGCAGACAGTATCCAGACTTGGCTGGAAATGGACGGTTATGTGATTGATCGGGTAGAGCGTGGTGATCATGCGATCCTAGCGATTGAGCAGCATCAATATGACTGCATTTTGCTGGATCGTGGCCTGCCGAATGCCACTGGAGACGAGATTCTGAAAAGTTTGCGCAGCCAACACCAAGATACGCCGGTGATTTTTATTACGGCCAAAGACAGTATTGATGACCGGGTCGAGGGGCTGGATCTGGGTGCCAATGACTATCTGGTGAAGCCTTTCAGCCTGGAAGAACTTTCGGCCCGGGTTCGCGCCCAGCTCAGACAGAAGCAGCAAACACCGAATCATATCCTGCACTGGCAGGATCTCAGTCTGGACACTCAAGCCAAGACCCTAACTAAAGAAGGTCAAGCTGTGAATCTGACTGCGAAGGAATTTCAAATTCTATACAAGCTGATGCAGCAGCCTGAACATATTGTCACCCGTGAACAGCTGGAAGAATCGCTGTACGCTTGGGGTGATGAAATTGAAAGTAATGCCATTGAAGTATTTATCTATCAGCTGCGTAAAAAAATCGGCAGCCAGATGATCAAGACTATTCGCGGTCTGGGCTATCGCATGCATAAGGCTGAGGTATAAACCTATGTCAGCTGCTATTTCCTTGCAAACTAAACTGATCAAACATGCGCTGTTCAGTTCGATATTGGCTGGAATATTGGCCTGGCTGCTGTTATTGGGAATTTCCAGTTATCAAGCCAGTCAGCTGCATGATGAATTAATGGAGCAGATTTCTGAGTTGCTGCTTGGCGATGTGACCCAGGCCAAAGACGCCCAGGTCGATGAACTCAGTGAACAGTTCGATATCCAGTATGCCTTGTTGCTAGATCAGCAGATACTGACTACTTCGATTGATGATGAATTAATTAATACCATTCCAAAAGCACAGAACAACGGCTTTCAGTTTGCTTATGAAAATGGTCATTTTATCCGGATACTGACTGCGGAAGATGACGACCTTCAGGTCAAAATCGTACAGCCACTTTCAGTACGTTTCGATGAACTCTGGCAAACTACTTTGGGCTTTGCCGGGATCTTATTCACTTTATGGCTAGTGCAATGGCTGATTCTAAGGGTCTCGGTCAAACGCCAGTTACGGCCATTAAACAAGATTTCGCGTGCCATTGGTTCCAAGACTGCTCAGGATCTGAGTCCTATTAAAACACCTGACCCTGAAATCACTGAACTGCAACCGATTATTCGTCAGTTGAATGCCATGCTCGGCCGGCTGGAAAAGTCACTGGCTGCCGAACAGCGTTTTACTGCAGATGCTTCACATGAGCTGCGTTCTCCACTGTCTGCAATTCAAATGCGTCTACAGGTTTTAAAACGCAAATATCAAGGTGATGCACAGCTCCCTCAAGCATTGCAGCTGATTCAAAATGATGTCAACCGCGGTACGCAGGTGCTGGAAAATTTACTCTTGCTGGCACGACTCGATCCGGAGCGCACAGAGCAATTACCAACGCAAACGATTAATCTTAAAAATCTGGTTCAGGAGGCTTTGCAGGCATTGCAGCCTTTTGCAGAAGAAAAAGACATTCATTGGAATCTAAACCTTGAGGATGCTGTGATCGAAGCGAATCCAGAGCTGATTTTTAGTTGTATTCGCAATCTGGTCGACAATGCGATCCGTTATACGCCGCCGCAGGGACAGGTCGAGATCCGAACGGTTGTTGAGCAGCATCAGATACAACTATTGATTGAAAACTCAGGAGAGGGGATTACTGATGATGTGCTGGAACGTTTAGGTGAACGTTTTTATCGGGCTTTGGGTACGCGAACTCAGGGTTCAGGTCTAGGTCTGTCCATTTGCCAGAAAATTATGGCACTGCATGCAGCTAAAATTGACTATGCGCCGTCGGATCTGGGCGGACTTAAAGTGTTATTGAGTTTTAAGCTTGAATAGCAAATCTCATGATCAGAAGATTAAAAAGCAGTATGCGCTGATTCATACTGCTGCTTCCCACGTTTGTTATTTTAGATTGTTTTAATTATTTGGTCAGAATAAGACGGTTGTTGCGGGTCAGACGCAAGCGGTATTCTTCACCGGCATGCATGATCCGGATTTCACGACCCAGTGCAAAAAGATTGTTGGAGTGCAGCATTGGCAAGGCATGGTGAGTATCATTGTTACGGGTAAATAGGCTAAATGGGGCGTTCATTCCGTCGACTCCGTGGTGTGTTTTGGATTGATTTAAATGATAATCATTATCGAATAGGTCTGTCAACGAAATATTGAGCAATTTATAAAAAACTCTAATTTGCTTACAATCTGTAAAACTTTAACGGTTCTGTACATCATGACTAAAGCTACGATTCATGTCGCAATTGCGCTTTTATTTTATCAAAATCAGGTTCTCGTCGGCTGGCGTGAGGCCAAGCAGCATCAGGGCAATAAATATGAATTTCCAGGCGGAAAAGTTGAACAGGGCGAATTACCAGTCGAGGCATGTCGCCGCGAAGTGATGGAAGAGGTCGGCGTTGATATTGAACGTTGGCATGCCTCTGATTTTATCTCCTATGAATATGAAGATCTCATCGTCAATTTGCATATTTTCCATGCTTCAGTACAGCCTGCTCAACTGGCTGAAATCAAACAGCCTTGGCGCTGGTACAGCCGAGAAGAACTTGGTCGGCTGAATTTTCCGAAAGCCAATCAGTCCATGATTCAAAAGCTGCAATGGCCGCAGCGCATCAAGATTGCTGAAGATCTGGATATCTTATCAAGTCTGGATACAGATCAAATGTTGTATTGGCGCGTGGAAGCAACGCCTGAACGGATCATGCAATTACAGCAATATCCGGTAGATCAACTCTCCAAGTTAATCATTAATCAGCAGCTTTGGTCACAACTGAATGAATTGCAGCAGCAGACGATTCATACGATTCATCTAAAACAGACTCAATTGATGGACTTGAAACAAGGTGAATTGAAATCTGGCTATCGTTATCTGGCAGCCTGTCATGACCTGAGTGCTTTAATGCATGCAGAACAGATCGGTTGTGAAGCAGCCTTGCTGAGTCCGGTACTGGCGACCGCAACGCATCCGGACACGCCTGCGCTAGGCTGGGAGCAATTCAAGCAAATGGCAGAGCAGGTACAGATTCCGGTTTTTGCTTTGGGTGGAATGAAGGCTGATGAGCTTGAGTATGCAAAAAGCCAGCACGCTTATGGCATTGCCGGCATTCGCTATATTTAAGCACTTTATTTATAAAATAAACTTTCTATTAGTAAGTCAGTTTCTATGGGAAATTATCTTAAAGCTTTTTGAGTGCCTGTTGGGCTTGCTGAATCGCTTTGGCATTTTTCCGCAACTGAGCAGATTTAAGGCGCACTTGCCAAAGCTGCTTTTTCATGGCACTAGATTGTGCATAACTCAGGCCACGTAAGGCAAAAGCATCGGCGCTTGCTGGCTGATTTTTACGGTTAGCAATCATACCCAAGTATAAATAGGTTTCCGGTGCCTGAGGGGCCAGTCGCTGTGCCTGAGTTGCAGACGCTTCAGCTTGAGCGAACTGCTGCTTGGTATAGGCCTGCTGGGTTTGCTGCATCAGACTCTTGAAAGCCGGCAGATTACGGCCATCATCAAACTTTTGGCTTTTCGGCTTCTGTTCAGGAATGACAATTTTCTGACGTTTGATGTCAGGACGGTCATAAGGCGTAATCACTACGCTGTCTGGCGTTTTTGCCTTAGGTTTTTCCGTCGCAGGCTTGACTGGGGTAACTGGCTTTTCTGGCTCAGAGATACTTTGGCAGCCCACCAGACTGAGGATGAGCAAACCAGGGAGGATTTTTCTTAACATAAACATAGACTCAATTAATGGCTATAACTTCCACTGGCGATAATACGGGTTTCGCTCTCAAGATCGCGTTCTATTTCTGTTTCACTTTCTTGTATGTAGCGACTCATATCATCCTGTTCAGCATTAGATGGCGCAGGTTCTGAATCAATATCATAAGGTTCCGTCGCATAGTGCGAGATGCCGCAGGCAGTCGCCTGATTTGGCAGGGCATGACGCGAAATCGGGATATACATGGCGCCTTCACAGCCTTGTGCAGACAACAAACCCGTATGACGATCTAGCCAATGCCATTCGATTTCATTCGGCTGTGGCAGATTCACCGGTTTCTGGCGCAACTGTTTCATGACATTGGTCCAAACGGGCAGGGCACCCGATGAACCGGTCAAGCCAGTGACTTTGTTGTCATCCAGACCGAGCCAGACCACGGTCATATAATTACCTGAATATCCGGCAAACCATGAGTCACGGCTGTCATTCGTGGTACCGGACTTACCGGCAAGATTCAGACTGCGTGGCAAGCTGTTATAGGCTGCACGGCCTGTACCATTCGACATGACCTGTTGTAAGCCATAATTCAGGGCATAAGCGGAAGCAGGATCAATAGTCGGTTGTACACTCAGGCTATAACGATCCAGAGAGCGGCCGTTGGCATCCACCACAGAGCGGATGGCTTTAGTTGGATATTTAAAGCCGCCTGTAGCAAAGTTGCCGTAAATGTTCATCACTTCCATCGGGGACATATCTACCGCACCCAAGTAAATCGACGGATAAGATGGAATATCTGAAGTTACACCAAATTTTTTCAGATGATTAATAAAGGTAGACAGGCCAAATTCTTGTGCTAAACGCACAGTGGACAGGTTATAAGATTGCGATAATGCCTGCGACATTGGAATGACACCATGTCCACGACCACTATAGTTTTTCGGTGTCCAGGTTTTGCCGTCACTCTTAATGCTGATTTCACTGTCTTCAATGGGGCTCGCCCAATGATAACGGTTCGATTCCAGTGCACTCAGGTAGATCACAGGCTTTAACAGGGAACCAACCTGACGCTTGGCATCGACTGCACGGTTAAAGCCGGTAAAATCTTGAGTAGAACCTACTGCGGCTACCAGCTCACCATTTTCCGGATGCGATACCAATACCGCACCTTGTAAATCTTTCAGGCGACCCGGATTGGATTTACTTAAACGCGCCACCGTCTCTTTAAAGCTGTCCTGAATTCTGGTTTGGGCTAAAGGATCTAAAGTGGTGAAAATTCGCAGACCCTGATTGGTCAGATCGGTTTCCTGATAATCTGTGCGTAATTGACGACGTACGATATCCAGAAAATCCGGGAAGCGGGCAGGGCCTAAAGTCGGTTTTGAAATGACATTTAATGGACGTGCAGTTTCTTTTTCATATTGTTCCTGAGTCAGATAGCCCATCACCAGCATATTATTCAGGACGATATCACGGCGTTTTTTCGCACTTTCAGGATTGCGCCATGGATTGTATAGACTCGGGCCTTGGACTAAACCCACCAAAAATGCTTGCTGGGAAATATTCAGTTCACGCAGTGGCAGGCCAAAATAAAACTGCGATGCCAGACCATAACCATTAATGGAGTAGTTACCATTCTGGCCGAGATTTACTTCATTCAGATAAGCTTCTAGAATTTCATTCTTGTCATAATGCAATTCAATCAGCATCGCCATAAAGGCTTCATTCACTTTACGTTTTAAGGTGCGCTCAGGGGTTAAATAGAAATTTTTGACCAGCTGCTGGGTCAAGGTTGAGCCACCCTGACGTTTACCACCGGTAATATTGCTGACTACGGCACGTGCAATACCACGCGGTGAAACCCCATGATGCTCATAGAACTTACGGTCTTCGGTCGCGATCAGCGCTTCGATCAAGGGCTTAGGCACTTTATTTAGCTTGATCAGCACACGGTCTTCGTTATGCTGCGGATAAATCCCGCCAATTAATAAAGGTTCTAAACGCGCAATCCCGCTTGAAGACGGTTTGGTTGCGCTGACTTCTGCAATCTGTTCACCGCTGAAACTGACTTTCAATATTTGTTCCGGTTCAACCCGGTCACCAAAATCAAAGCCGCGTGTATGCACATACAGGGTATTACCCGTGGTGACAAAGTTGCCTGATTTAGTATAACTATCCGAATTTTTATAACCGAGTAATTTTAATTCTTGTTGGAAATCCTGCAGGCTGACTGGGGCATTCACGTACACTTCCATCGGACGTGCGAAGACCTTGGCCGGAATATCCCAGCGCTGACCTTCAAACTTGTCGCGTACAATATTGTCTAATCTAATCAGATAGATACTAAATGCTACAAAGATAGAAATGACGATAATAGAAAAAATTAAGGCAAGAAACCCCATGCCACGTTCAGATTTCATAAATACTTATAAGATCCTGTGAAATTGTGCTAATCATGCGAAGCTTTTCATTATTTTGCAATATTTAATCAAGAAATGCGTTTAAAATTAAAATGAAACCCCACAATTTCTCCTTAATTCGAATATATTTCAAATAATTTCCTACCTATGAAGCACTGTTATAAATTGTCATCCAGGTATAGCTTAATGTTATGATATCCAAGATTCGTAGCGGAGCGACGACACTGGTGCAAATTTCCCATAAGACCTTTCGAAATATCGGGTTAATAGGACGTCCTGATAAATCGTCGGTGGTTGAAACCTTATGCCTTATTCACGATCATCTTCTCAATTTAGGCCTACATCCAGTTTTTGATGCAGCGACAGCTGAACTTGTTCCCTATCAAAATACCCAAACCGTCAGTCGTGCTTTATTGGGTGAGGTGGTGGATCTGGTGATTGTCGTGGGCGGTGACGGTTCGCTGTTACATGCAGCACGCGCCTTGGTCAAGTACAATACCCCGGTAATCGGGGTTAACCGTGGTCGTCTGGGGTTTTTAACGGATATCAAGCCGACCGAAGTGATCTTCAAGCTGGATCAGGTATTAAAAGGTGACTTTCAGACTGAGCGACGTTTTTTACTCGAAGTCGAAATTCGCTCCAAAGGTGAAGTGATTTACGATGCCATTGCTCTAAATGATGTGGTGCTACATTCAGGGAAATCGGTACATATGATCGATTTTGAACTGAATATTGATGGACAATATGTCTATCGTCAGCACAGCGATGGCCTGATAGTCTCTACGCCGACTGGTTCTACGGCTTATGCGCTTTCTGGTGGTGGCCCGATTGTACATCCAAGTATGGATGCGATTGCCTTGGTACCGATGCATCCGCATACCTTGTCTTCACGCCCGATTGTGGTCGGTGGACATAGTGAAATTAAATTATTGATTCGTGAAAATCGCGTACTGCCGATGGTTAGTGCGGATGGACAACACAGTGTGTCTTTGAATGTGGGTGATAGCGTCCATATTCGCAAGCATCCCTTTAAACTGAATCTTCTGCATCCACCGGGTTATGACTTTTATAATGCCTGTCGAACCAAACTGGGGTGGAATCAGGACTTTGATTATTTTAAGCAGGATTAAATCATGAATATTGAACAAATGCTTGCCGTACTCAATCCTGAGATTGTTGAACGCCTAAGAACAGCAGTCGAAATTGGAAAGTGGCCAAACGGTGTAGCCTTGACACCAGAACAACGTCAGACCTGTATGCAGGCAGTGTATGCCTGGGAAATGAAAAACCTGCCTGAAAATGAGCGCAGCGGTTATATCGATCGCGGTACTAAAGAAGAGGGTGAAGAGTGTGATGATGATCATCACAAGAATGAACCTGAATTCAAGCCGATTCGTTTTGTTTAAGGCTTAATTCCCAGCCAATAGCAATACAATTAAAAAAAGCATTGTTCATTCACTGAACAATGCTTTTTTCTTTTGCACAAGATTAAACCGTGTGGCGATTCGCCCATAAGATTTTGGCTTTTTGCATCGCAGCTTCAAAGCTGTCACACACGCTCATGGTATATAGCGCAATGCCCATAGTTTCTATCACTGCAATCTCGCCATAATCATGGCTTTGCTGACCGTCCCAGACAGCCTTAAATAGCGCCAGATCCAGTTCTTCTTCAATTGGACTGCGGTTGTCAGTGAGCTTTGGCAATTCATGCTCATAGAGCAGGCCATCTTTAATGCCACAGATGAGCGTTTTGGCATCCGGATTACGCTCGAATTCGCCCCCTTCACCTTTAATCACGGCACTATTTTTATAGCCCAAGCGGAAAGCTGCTTGCTGATGCGAACCACGATATGCTGGATGGAAAATGGCTTGCAGGGTCGCTTTGGCATTAAAGGGATTAATTAAACGAGCCAGCGTATGAATCGGGGAGCGTAACCCCATGACATTACGCAGCGTAATCAAGTCCGCCAGAATCGGAGAAATCACCTCAAGTGGGATATAGGCAAAATGCTGTTGTTGTAGTTGTCGTTCAACCTCGACATCATTTTGACAGATTGGATAGCCTAAGTAAGTCAGCACCTGTTCGGTGTAAACGCGGTTCATGGTATGGCCCGAGGAACCATGCATCACAATATTATAACCATGCTTGGCCAGCGTCAGCGCTGCCAGAATAAACCATGGATAATGTTTGCGCTTGCCCGCGTAGGACGACCAGTCCAGATCAACATCCAGTGTCTTGAAATTCAGCTGGTCACGTGTCGCCTGTACAAAACCGGCCAACTCATCTACCGACTCTTCCTTGACCCGCAATAACATCAAGAATGCACCTAACTGCACATCCAGCACTTCATTTTTCAAAATCATACTGAAGGCTTGATAGGCTTCATCATAGCTGAGGGAGCGGGCGCCATTTTTCCCTTTACCCACAATGCGTACATATTGGGCAAAGGGATGTTCGAAATCTTTATAAA
Source organism: Acinetobacter lwoffii (assembly GCF_024129435.1). Lineage (GTDB taxonomy): Bacteria > Pseudomonadota > Gammaproteobacteria > Pseudomonadales > Moraxellaceae > Acinetobacter > Acinetobacter lwoffii_F. The sequence continues at coordinate 79,716 of NZ_JAMXXN010000001.1, forward strand.
TATTTCTTTTGGTATTCATAACTTTTTACAGCTTGCAGAAAATATTAATGTCAAGGGAGATGATGGAAATCCATAAACCTTTCAGTATACGTAAAACAATCAGTTAAATCTGATTATCGACTAATGTCTAATCTATTCTGATTAAAACATAAGCAACCGCCTAATAAGTTATGCGCATTTAGTCTGAATATTCGGTAAAATTTAGGCAATTTTTAGAGTCTGTTTAATTTTTCTTAATCTCTTTCTTCCATTTAATACTTTGGTCTGATACTTGAGTGTCAGATTCAATGCATGGCTGATTATCATTTTGAACATTCTCTTGAGCCTATTGAGACTTGATCAAGTTCATTCGAGAAGGGATGAATAGGTCAGTGTATTCCTCAAAATGGTCTTTCTTATTTTTGATATCGTTCAAGTAGATTTATTATGGCGAAACAACCAATTTATAAGTCACTGTATTTTCAAGTGATTGTGGCCATTATCGCAGGTATTCTGGTCGGGCATTTTTCGCCTAGTGGTACGCAAATTATCAATGGCGTAGAACAGCATGTCCCTGGCTTGGGCGAACAGCTTAAACCGCTTGGTGATGCATTTATCCGTCTGATTAAAATGATCATCGCACCTGTGATTTTCTGTACCGTGGTGAGCGGTATTGCGGGTATGGAAAGCATGAAATCAGTCGGTAAAACTGGTGGTGTTGCTTTACTTTACTTCGAGATCGTGTCTACGATTGCTTTGGTCATCGGTCTGGTCGTGATTAACATCGTGAAGCCTGGTGTAGGCATGAACGTTGATCCTGCTTCACTGGATACCAGTGGCATTAGTAAATATGTTGCTTCAGGTGAGTCACAATCGACTATCGATTTCCTGATGAACATTATTCCAAATACGGTTGTGGGCGCATTTGCAGAAGGCGAAATCCTGCAAGTTCTATTGTTCGCGATCATCTTTGGTTTTGCGCTGCATAAGCTAGGTGATCAAGGCAAGCCAGTCCTGAAACTCATTGACCAGATTTCACATGTATTCTTCAACATCGTGAACATGGTGATGAAACTTGCTCCAATCGGTGCATTTGGTGCAATGGCATTTACAATTGGTAAATATGGTATTGGTTCTCTTGCTCAGCTGGCACAGTTGATCATTTGTTTCTATATCACCTGCGTACTGTTTATTTTCATCGTATTAGGCTCAATTGCGCGTTTTGCTGGTTTCAGTATCATGAAGATGATCCGCCTGATTCGCGAAGAACTTCTAATTGTACTGGGGACGTCATCTTCAGAATCAGTACTGCCACGTATGTTGAAGAAACTGGAACTTGCTGGTGCTGAAAAATCAGTGGTAGGCCTGGTAATTCCAACTGGTTATTCATTTAACCTGGATGGTACGTCGATTTACTTGACGATGGCTGCGATCTTCATTGCACAAGCGACCAATACGCAACTTGATTTGTCTCATCAAATTACCTTGCTTCTGGTACTTCTAATCTCATCTAAGGGTGCGGCAGGTGTGACTGGTTCAGGCTTTATTGTGATGGCGGCAACCTTGGCTGCTGTAGGTAATATTCCTGTTGCAGGTCTGGCATTGATTCTCGGTATCGATCGTTTCATGTCTGAAGCTCGTGCCTTGACCAATCTGGTTGGTAACTCTTTGGCGACTTTAGTAGTTGCAAAATGGGTGGGCCAGTTAGATATGGACAAGCTGAACTATGCTTTAGCGAATCCAGCTGAAATTGATGAAAAAATGGCGCAAGAAGGCAATAACGCTCACTAAGTTTGAGTCTGTCTTTCGTGTCTAAAAGGGAAGCTTCGGCTTCCCTTTTTTATTGACTGTGAAGTTAGTAAAAAGATGAATGCCGGCACATGACAGGGAGCAGGAAAGTCGATAGTCTGTGAAAAGGAAACTAAAACGATAAACAACAAGGACAATAGAATGATTGCCTACGATGCCGATCTAGAATTATTCCGCGATAATTTTAAACGCTTTATGAACGAACATGTCGCGCCGTACTATGAGCAGTGGGAACGTGAAGGTCTGATGCCGCGTTCAGTCTGGAATGCACTCGGTGAAAATGGCTTCTTGTGTGTCGATGTCCCAGAAGAATATGGTGGCTATGGGGTGCCGACCGATTATTCCTTGATGCTGATCGAAGAATCTGCACGTGCCGGATACAGTGCCATTGCCACAGGTCTGTCTTGTCATTCCGATATTGCAGCACCGTATATCCTGCATATCGGTACCGAAGAACAGAAAAAATACTGGTTACCAAAAATGGTCACCGGTGAAGTGGTCGGTGCGATCGGCATGACTGAACCGGGTGCTGGTTCAGATTTGCAAGCTATGCGCACCAGTGCCATCTTGCAGGATGAACATTATCTGTTAAATGGCTCAAAAACCTTCATTTCCAATGGTCAGCATGCCGATTTGGTAGTGCTTGCAGTCAAAACTGATCCGCAAGCCCGTGCCAAAGGCGTTTCATTGCTGCTGGTCGATACCCATCTGGAAGGCTTTAAAAAAGGCACCAATCTGGACAAAATTGGTCTGCATGCACAGGATACGTCTGAGCTGTTTTTTGACAATGTCAAAGTGCCAAAGGATCAATTACTGGGTCAGCCGGGACAGGGGTTTGCTTACTTAATGCAGGAATTGCCGCGTGAGCGTACCGCCATTGCTGCCACCGCTCTAGGCGCCATTCGTGGATCTATTGATGTGACCACACAATATGTGAAAGAGCGTCAGGCTTTTGGTCAGGCGATCGGTCAATTCCAGAATACTCGTTTTGTGTTGGCGCAAGCGAAAATTGATGAATTGGCAACTGCAGCATTTTATAACCAGAATCTTGAGCTTTATATGCAAGGGAAGCTGGATGTAGAAACTGCAGCGGCATTGAAAAGTTTTTCTACCGATATGCAGATGAAAATCGCGGACAATCTCCTGCAATTATTTGGGGGTTATGGCTATATGACTGAATATCCAATTTCACGTTTCTTCGTTGATGCGCGGATTCAGCGGATTTATGGTGGTACTAATGAAATCATGAAAGAGATAGTGGCACGTGGTCTGTTAGGACGTTAATAGCTCACTCATAAAAAAAGAGTCCCGAAGGACTCTTTTTTATAGGGGGAGAACATAGCCAAGATGGGAAATATTTTTTAAGACTTTATGATTTTAAGACATCCAAACATTCATGAATAAAAATGGGTAAATCATTGGGTAGACGCGATGAAATCAACTGATTATTGTCATTCACCAGTTCTGCATCATAATACGTTCCACCGGCACGTTGGACGCGACTGGCATGCGCGCGAATACTGGTAATAATTCGATTTTTCAGCACATCTGCTTCACACAGTAATAATGATGCATCACATAAACTAAAGATGGTTTTCTTGGCTTGATTAAAAGCCTGGATAAATTGCAGCACCCGCATATCGGTAGATAAAGAAACTGCAGATTCACCGCCAGGAATCAGCAAGGCATCAAAATCATCAATACTGATTTGTTCGATGTCCCGGTCAATCGTCACTGCAGAACAGCCATGCAGACCATAGACCACTTTTCCTGCATTAAACTCAATATTACAGATGCTATGCTTTGCTTCCAGCAAGGCCGCAACGGGTTCAAGATATTCCTGATCTTCAAAATTATTCGTCAAAAGTACAGCTATTCTTTTTGGCATGACTGACACCCAAACGCTTGTTTTAAGTTAGACTATCTATGATTGGTTAAAAAATCGTCTCTGCTTTGTAATTGAGTAGTGATTTAATGTAAAAAAATAAGTGAAATCAAAGAGAAGTCGATAAAAATGGGGTTGCAGAGTGTGCATTTTATTGTGAAATCTATCTTAGATATGAATGGTTCAAAAATGACGTTTGCAAAGCAATTATTTTAATTTTCTTATGTTTAAAACCGCTATATAGATTAAGAAATAGTGATATTTCATCTTCCTTAAAATCAGTTAATATGGACAGGCAAAGTTTACAATTTAATAATGTAAATCAAGCAGAAAAGCTGAAGTAAATGTTACCAGATATGACTAAAAGCGATAAACGGTTAAAATCAACTGTATGTTTTTAAGACTTAATCTACCAATGCCATATTGCGTAACATTTGAAAGCTCACTATTGTTATACTGAACAGATAAGGTTTATGAAGGGCGACAGAACAATGATCAACGACGATCAAAACACCACGACTTCTCTTGATTTGGCAAAAATTCGTGAAGATATCGATTCTGTTGATCAGCAAATTCAGCAATTGATTAACCGTCGGGCACGTTTGGCTGAAGCAGTGGCAAAAGCAAAATTTGCCTCAGAAGAGAATCCGCTGTTTTACCGTCCAGAACGTGAAGCTCAGGTTTTGCGTAATGTCATGGAACGTAATGAAGGGCCATTGTCTGATACCACCATGGCACGTCTGTTCCGTGAAATCATGTCGGCCTGTCTGGCACTCGAAGCTCCGCAAAGCATTGCTTTCCTTGGACCAGTCGGGACTTATACCCATTCTGCGGTACTCAAGCACTTTGGTCATGATGCTGTGGTTCGTCCTTTACCGACCATTGATGAAGTTTTCCGTGACGTGGAAGCAGGCAGTGCCCATTATGGTCTGGTGCCGGTAGAAAATTCCTCTGAAGGCGTGGTCAACCATACTTTGGACTGTTTTAAAACATCGAACCTGAATGTGATTGGCGAAGTTGAATTACCGATTCACCATCAGTTCCTGATTTCTGAAAATACCCGTAAAGACAGCATCAAACAGATTTATGCGCATCAGCAGACTTTGGCACAATGCCGTAAGTGGCTGGATGCTCATTATCCAGGTGTGGAACGTGTCGCTTTAAGTTCCAATGCGGAAGCAGCACGCCGTATTCGTAATGAATGGCATTCTGCTGCAATTGCTTCTGAAATTGCCGCGAGTATCTATGACCTCGAAATCATGCATAGCAATATCGAGGACAATCCGGAAAATACCACACGCTTCCTGGTGATTGGTCGTGAAAAAGTGCCTCAAAGTGGTAATGACAAGACTTCATTACTAATCTCAGCGCATGATCGTGCCGGAGCTTTGCTGGAAATTCTGGCGCCGTTTGCCAAGCACAATATCAGTCTGACCAGTATTGAAACCCGGCCTGCACTTCCTGAAAAATGGGCTTATGTGTTCTTCATTGATCTTGAAGGCCATATTGAGCAGGAACACGTGAAAGCAGCCATTGAAGAAATTCGTCCTTTGGTTAAAGAAGTTCGCGTGCTCGGTTCATATCCTGCAGCTGTACTTTAAGTCAGCTATACGTGGTCAGGGCGAGGGTGCTGACCACTGTTTTATACCTAAAATTGGAAGTCTAAAATGTCGTTTGTTCCAGCCAATTCAGGCATCTCAAAATTAAAGCCATATCAACCGGGTAAACCGATCAGTGAACTTGAGCGCGAGTTGGGTCTTACCGATATCGTCAAACTGGCTTCAAATGAAAATCCGCTGGGTTGTTCAGATAAAGTCAAAGAAGCGGTCGCTGCGGAAATTGCTGAAATTGGCCGTTATCCAGATGGTGGTGGTTTTATCCTGAAAGATCAGATCAAAACCCAGTTTGGTTTTAATCATGATCAGATTACCTTGGGGAATGGTTCAAACGACTTACTGGAAATGTTTGCCCGTGCATTCGTTTCAGAAAATGATTCGGTGGTGTATAGCCAGCATGCTTTTGCGGTTTATGCATTGGTAACTCAAGCCATTAATGCGCAAGCGATTGAAGTACCAGCTAAAGGCTTTTCGCATGACTTGGAAGCAATGGCGGCTGCCATTCAGGACAATACCAAACTCGTCTTCATTGCAAACCCGAATAATCCAACAGGAACCTGGTTTGAAGAAGCTGAATTTGAAGCGTTCATGCAAAAAGTTCCTGCCAATGTCATCGTGGTTCTGGATGAAGCCTATGTGGAATATTTCCCGGAAAACTTCAACAGCTTGAAATTCCTCGCGCAATATCCAAACCTGATCGTTAGCCGTACTTTGTCGAAGTGTTATGGTTTGGCTGCACTACGTGTTGGTTTTGCTCTGGCTTCAGTTGAAGTGACAGATTACCTGAACCGTATTCGTCAACCATTTAATGTCAACCATTTAGCGATGGTCGCTGCGGTGGCTGCACTGAAAGATGAAGACTTTATCGCGCGTTCTCGTGAAGTGAATAAAGCCGGTATGGCGCAACTTGAAGCTGGCTTTAAGGCTTTGGGTCTTAACTATGTGCCTTCACGTGCCAACTTTATTCTGGTAGATGTACAGGCAGACCCATCAGCAACCTTCAATGGTTTGCTCAAACAAGGGGTGATTGTGCGTCCGGTTGGTATTTCAAATCACATTCGCGTATCGATTGGTACTGAAGCAGAAAATGCGAAATTCTTGAGCGCATTGGCTAAAGTACTCGGTTTAGAGGCAAAAGCTTAAACCATGTCGCAGCCACTGTTTGAAAAAGTTGCATTTATCGGGCTTGGACTCATTGGTTCAAGTCTGGCGCGTGTCATTCGAGCCGAGCATTTGGCCAATGACATCGTTGCATCGACACGTTCACAAAAGACTTTGGAAGATGCTAAATCTCTTGGCCTGATTTCCGAAGGCTATGCAGATCCTGTGGAAGCGGTCAAAGGTGCTGATCTGGTAGTGCTTGCATTACCGGTGCGTGCCACGCAAAAGGTGCTGGAAGCCATCAAGCCTTATTTATCTGCCAATACCATTATCACTGATGTCGGTAGTACTAAAGGCAATGTAGTCGATGCAGCGAAAGCAGTCTTTGGCGATGCACTACCTGAAGGTTTTGTACCGGGCCATCCGATTGCAGGTGCAGAACATACTGGTGTACATGCAGGAAAAGTCGATTTATTTGCCAATCATAAGGTGATTTTGACGCCACTGCCAAGTAGTGCAGGCTGGGCCGTCGATAAACTGATTCAGCTGTGGCAAGCGGCGAAAGCCGAAGTGATTTGTATGGATGTCGACAAGCACGATGAAGTGCTAGCGCATACCAGTCATCTTCCGCATCTCATGGCCTTTAACCTGGTTGAGCAACTGGCCAAGCGTGAAGACAATTTAGATATATTTCGTTATGCTGCCGGTGGCTTCCGGGATTTCTCGCGAATTGCCGCCAGCGATCCACAAATGTGGCATGACATCTTTTTTGCCAACAAAAAAGCAGTTCTGAATGCTGTTGATGGCTTTGAACAGCAGCTCGCGATTATCCGCAAATTGATTGAAGATGAAGATTCCCACGCATTGATGGGCTTATTGGGTCATGCGCAGGCAGCTCGCCAGCATTTCAACCATATGCTCGCCAAGAAACCTTTCATGGAGAAAAATAAAGTGACACAACAATTTACCATTCAGCCGGGTGCCAAGAAATTTCAGGGTAAATTTACCGTGCCAGGTGACAAATCTGTGTCACATCGCTCGATCATGTTTGGTGCGATTGCTGAAGGCGCCACGCATGTGACCGGCTTTCTGGAAGGTGAAGATGCTTTAGCGACACTGCAAGCTTTCCGTGATATGGGTGTCAGCATTGAAGGCCCTAAAAATGGCGAAGTGACCATTCATGGTGTTGGCATGCAGGGCTTAAAAGCGCCACAGTCTGCCATTTATATGGGCAACTCAGGCACTTCAATGCGTTTGCTGTCCGGTATGCTGGCAGCGCAGAAATTTGATTCAGTCATGACTGGCGACGCATCTTTATCCAAACGTCCAATGGAGCGTATTGCCAAGCCTTTACGTGAAATGGGCGCGCAGATCCAGACCACAGGTGAACGCGGTACACCACCTGTATCCATTACCGGTAATCAAAACCTTAAAGGGATTCAGTACGATTTGCCAATGGCTTCTGCTCAGGTGAAATCAGGTATTTTACTTGCAGGCCTGTGGGCGGAAGGTGAAACTTCGGTGACTGAACCTGAACCAACCCGCGATCATACTGAACGTATGTTGCGTGCATTCGGTTATGAGGTGAAAACTGAAGGTAACCGAATTTCCCTGCAAGGTGGTGGTAAGCTGGTTGGAACCAATATTCAGGTGCCTTCAGACATTTCGTCCGCTGCCTTCTTTATGGTGGGTGCGGCAATTACTGAAAACTCGGACGTCACCCTTGAAGCGGTAGGCATTAACCCGACCCGTACTGGTGTGATTGAAATCCTCAAGCAAATGGGGGCGGACATTATAGTTGAAAACGAGCGTATTGCAGGCGGTGAACCAATTGCGGACATTCGTATTCGTGGTACGCGTACCTTGAAAGGCATTCATATGCCGGAAGATCAGGTGCCATTGGCAATTGATGAATTCCCGGCGTTATTCATTGCGGCAGCATGCGCTGAAGGTCAGACGATTCTGACCGGTGCTGCCGAGCTTCGCGTGAAAGAATCGGATCGTATTCAAGTGATGGCAGATGGTCTTCAAACCATGGGCATCGACTGTACCCCAACTGAAGATGGCATCATCATTGAAGGTAAGGGCAAGTCCGGTGACTGGTCGCCAATCTTTACGGGTGGTGAAATTGAATCGCATCACGATCACCGTATCGCGATGAGTTTTTCGATTGCCGGTTTGCGTAATTCGGAGCAGATCAAGATTGTCGGTACTGAAACGGTCGCAACCAGTTTCCCGACCTTCACAGAATTGACCTCAATCGCAGGACTGCCCATTCAAGTGTCAGAATAATTTTTAAAATTATGTGAAACAGCCAAGCTTTTGCTTGGCTGTTTTGTTTATATTGCTTATGCTAAACCCATATAAGAAAAAAGCCATTTGGAAGTAGCGATGCGAAAATTAAAATTCATGGCCAATACCCAGAGCCAAACACCACGGGATAGTCAGGAAACCCAGGAATATGTAGCACATTTACTTGCCGAAAAATTAGGCAAATATGGTTTTCAGACCTTAAGCCAAAGTGGTGCTCAGGTTGCCGTCAGTGTAGATGAACATGCGCTGCCTTTATCGGTGAGTTGTGAAACCAGAGATGAACAAGGGCATCTGGTCTGTGAAATTGCCTCATATCCTGAAGAAAAACAGGACTGGCTGGATCGTATCACCGAAAGAAGTTTGCTTAATCAGCTTGCACAGGCAGTGGAAACCTCTCTAAAAGAGCAGGAAAGCTTTAGCGAGTTTGAATGGAAGAGCTAATTCAACAGACTCAATCAGCTTTGCCTACATTGCAAAGTAAACGCCTGATCCTGAATTGTTTTAAATCAGCCGATGCCAAAGAAACTTATGCTTCAATTACGCCGAGTCTGACACGTTTTATGGCGTGGGACCCACCAGAATCTGAACAGGAATTTGCAACAGTCTGGCAAAATTGGCTGGAAAATATGACCGATTATAAAGAATATGTATTTGTGATCCGTCATATTGAAACACAAGAATTTATTGGACTATGTGGTTTACATCGACTTCATGATGAAATACCTGAAGATCGACTTCATGATGAAATACCTGAAGTCGGTATTTGGATCCGTGAAAATGCGCATGGTCATCATTATGGACATGAAGCAGTGCATTGTATTGTGGCCTATGCTTTCAATACATTAGGGCTTCAAGTCTTAAGCTATCCGGTAGCAGAAGAAAACTGGGCTAGCCGTAAAATTGCAGACCGCTTGGGCGGAAAAATTATCCGTTACATCGATAAGCCTAAATATCGGGCTGTGATGTATGAAATTTTTGCAGACGATTTTGTCTTTTAATAAAAAAACCCATCATCTGATGGGTTTTTTATTTAACCAAGCGCTAAGTACCGGCTCATTGCAATCCGCAATTGCTTTAAATAGCCGGTAAAAAAATGGTTGGCACCAGGTAATACGGTCACTAAATGGCGTTGTGGCTTTGCCCATTCAATTATATCTGAGAGCAAAGTCACTTCATCGGCTTCGCCATGAACGAACAGAATGTCGCCTTTAATGGCGGGCGTCACATAATGGCGAATACCTGCAACTGTTGCAGTCGGCAGACCACATAAAATGGTTTGCTTTGGTTGCAGTTCTACCGGTAAGGCTGCATAGCTTTTTGCCATGACATGCGCACCAAAACTAAAACCACCTGCATAAAAAGGCAGGGCAATATGCTGGTTGCGAGCGAACCGAATGACTTCTAATACATCATCCGTCTCACCGAAGCCCTCGTCGTGTATACCTTCACTTTGACCAGAACCACGGAAACTTGGACGATACACAATACAGCCACGTTCCAGATACATTTGTGCCAGTAAAACCGGAACCTTATGTTGTGGTGTACCGCCTTGCAATGGATGGGGGTGACAAACTACCGCGAATCCTTTCACTTCACCCTGAGGATAATCCACAAAAACTTCAATCTGACCCGCAGGCCCTTGAAGAAAAATTTGCTCGGACATATAAAAACCGATGATTAACAGGAGAATCGTGCATTTTAACGATTATGGTGAATAAAAACATGAATTGGAATTAAAATAAGCAGACTGATATAGTTTGATTAATCATTTTTTGACCAGGTTGCCATGCTCGCTTTAATTTCTCCAGCCAAAACTCTCGATTACGATACTCCATTACCGACTGACCAATTTACTCAAGCAAGATTATTAGAACATTCACAGGACTTGATTAAAGTTTGTCGCACACTTTCTGCAACAGAAATTTCCAGCTTAATGAGTGTCAGTGAAAAAATTGCCAGTTTAAATACCGCACGTTTCAATGACTGGCAGCCAGATTTTAATTTAGCCAATGCCCGTCAGGCGATTTTTGCATTTAAAGGCGATGTCTATACAGGTCTGGATGCCTATAGTTTGAAACATGAAGATCTGAACTATGCACAAGATCGTTTACGCATGTTGTCTGGATTATATGGACTCTTACGTCCTTTGGATCTGATGATGCCGTACCGTCTGGAAATGGGAACCAAGTTAGCCAATTCCCGCGGGCATAACCTATATGACTTCTGGGCGCATCACATTACTGATCTGATTAATCAGGATCTAGCAGCAGCAAATTCTGAAATCCTGGTGAATATTGCCTCTGATGAATATTACAAATCAGTCAACGAGCGCAAAATTCAGGCAGACATTATCAAGCCGCTATTTCTGGATCAGAAAAATGGTAAATATAAAGTGATTAGTTTCTATGCCAAAAAAGCACGCGGTCTCATGGCGCGTTTTATGATTGAAAATAAAATTGATCGTGTCGAAGAGCTGAAAGCTTTTAATAGCGATGGCTATTATTTCGATGCAGACAGTTCACTCCAGGGAGAACTGGTGTTCAAGCGTGATGAGCAACTGAGTGCATAAATGAGATGATTCCCAGTATCTGGCATGAGGATATGTATGCCGGATATTGGGATGTCTTTATCATGGTTAGGTTCTTAAATAGTGTTCAACGATTTGACTCTATGATGAGTGAAGTGTGGATGAACTGCATAATGAAAACTTCACGATAGTTAAAAATAAAAAATATCGCTAAACACTTTGAAATTCCTCGCAAAATCTCCCTTATTTAGATCATTTTATTCTAAAAATTACAGTTGAGCATTCTTGGAAAATGCCGATAAAATAAATCGAAATAATTTCTATTGAATAGGTTAGATTTCATTTATCTATATATTTTAATTTTGAAGAAACTTCTTTTAGAGATTTTTAAAAATATATTAAATTCAATTATTTATTGTTTATTTGAAAGAATTTTTAATAGTATCGATTTTTTGAAAAAAAGAATTATAAATTAATTAAGTATTAATAAATAAAACGACATAAAATTAATCTTTAGAAGATAAATAAATGCCTTCTATCGGGTTAAATGTAAACTATGTCACAAGTTTGTTAGGTTTTTTGTTAGCATAATTGCATAGTGTTACAAAGCAGCATAATAAAAATGAAAATATATGCTATCCCTGTTTTTGCCTTAATGATCAGTTTATTAGGATTTTGTGTCCATAAACAGTCAGAAATCAGAAAATATGAAAAGATCCGTCATGTCTTGAACGATGGACGTGATTCAAGCAAATTGCTGGAATCCAATCGGCATCGACATTAAGCAGGTTATATATCTTCCTCCCGCCAATTGGGCTGGATTAATAAAATTAAAACCATAATAAATATAATAAAATTTTTTAAATATTCACCTGGAATATATTAATTTCTAATAAAGTGTAAAATCAAATAAGCAATAAGAAATCAATGTGTTATAATTTGCCAACGATCAGGATGAAGCAGAATTCATCTTGTTAAGCATTCGATTTAAATCGAGAAAATAAAGCTGCATAAAGGTTATGCAGCTTTTTTGTTTAGATTTTTTTTGGGTTTTTATAGCATAGCCCTGGGGCTGTAAGCTGTTCCAACATTTTAACCCGTCAAATGGCTATGCTGGCATATTCGTTGCTAACACATCCTTAAAATTGATGAATTTTTTTATAAAATTTCATTTATTTGACGGCTTGCTTAAAGCATAAAGTTTACTCAATAGGGGCTAGGTCATGACGACTCCTAATCCATCTTCAGAAAGTATGCTTGAACGTCTGTTTAAACTGAGTGAAAACAAAACCAGTTTCCGTACAGAAGTTCTTGCTGGTGTGACCACATTCTTAACGATGTGTTACATCATTATTGTCAATCCGATGATTTTGTCCGAAACGGGGATGGATCATGGGGCTGTCTTTGTAGCAACCTGTCTTGCAGCCGCGATTGGCTGTTTAGTCATGGGCTTGATTGCAAATTATCCAATTGCACTTGCACCAGGCATGGGCTTGAATGCCTTCTTTACCTATTCCGTATGTTTGGGAATGGGTGTGCCTTGGCAAACAGCACTTGGGGCTGTGTTTATCTCCGGTCTTGTGTTTATTGCGATCAGCATGTTCAAAATCCGTGAAGCCATTGTCAATGCGATTCCAATGTCGCTGAAACTGGCCATCGGTGGTGGTATTGGCTTATTCCTTGCGCTGATTGCTTTGAAAAATGCCGGCCTTATTGTGGATAATCCCGCTACGTTGGTAGGTTTGGGTGATTTAAAGCAACCATCGGTTTTGCTTGCATTATTTGGTTTCCTTTTGGTTGTTGTGATGCATCACTTTAAAGTGCGTGGTGCGATCATCATCAGTATTTTGGTGTTAACCGGTATTTCAGCAGCATTGGGTCTGAGTGAATTTAAAGGTGTGGTTGGCGCAGTGCCATCGATTGCACCCACATTTATGCAAATGAGCTTTGAAGGTCTGTTCACTGCCAGTTTAATTGGCGTGATTTTTGTCTTCTTTCTGGTTGATCTGTTTGACTCAACCGGTACGCTCGTAGGTGTTTCACACCGTGCAGGCTTGTTGAAAGATGGCAAACTGCCGCGTTTGAAAAAAGCACTTTTTGCTGACTCTTCTGCAATTGTTGCAGGTGCAGCTTTAGGTACCTCATCGACTACACCATACATTGAATCTTCTGCAGGCGTAGCAGCCGGTGGTCGTACAGGTCTAACTGCTGTTGTAGTCGGTATCCTGTTTGTTGCCTGTTTGTTCCTGGCTCCATTGGCACAGTCTGTACCAAGCTTTGCAACCGCGCCAGCGCTGTTATTTGTCGGTGTCTTAATGATTCAAGGTATCGTGCATATTGACTGGGAAGATATTACAGAAGCAGTTCCTGCATTTTTAACCATTGTATTTATGCCATTTACCTATTCGATTGCGGATGGTATTGCGATGGGCTTCATCAGCTATGCACTGATTAAATTGTTAACCGGTAAGGCATCAACTGTACCGTATATGGTCTGGATTATTGCAGTACTATGGACGCTTAAATTCGCACTATTTGGCGGCTAATTTTTCTAGATTTGGAAAGGGTGTAAACTCAGTTTGCACCCTTTTTTTATTATTTTAGGTTTCATAAGGAGAAGCGATGAACCGTCTTGAGTTGATTCGAGCTTTGCCAAAAGCCGAGCTTCATGTTCATATTGAGGGCACTTTTGAGCCTGAGCTAATGTTTGCGATCGCTCAGCGTAATAAAATTGCCATCCCGTATAAATCTGTTGAAGAAGTTAAACAGGCCTATAACTTTCATAATCTTCAGTCCTTCCTGGATATTTATTATGCTGGTGCTACTGTATTGATTCATGAACAGGATTTTTATGATCTGGCCTGGGCGTATTTTGAGAAATGTGCTGAAGACCGGGTCGTGCATACTGAAATGTTCTTTGATCCACAGACCCATACCGATCGTGGCGTTGCTTTTGCAACCGTGATCAACGGCTTGCAAAAAGCCTGTGATGATGCCAAAACTAAACTGGGTATCAGTTCACATCTGATTATGTGCTTCTTGCGTCATTTAAGTGAAGATGCTGCATTTGCAACATTGGAACAGGCCTTACCTTATAAAGACCAGATTATTGCAGTCGGTTTGGACTCAAGTGAAGTCGGGCATCCACCTTCAAAGTTTGAACGTGTCTTTGCTAAAGCGCGTGAAGCAGGTTTCTTGGTTGTAGCACATGCAGGTGAGGAAGGCCCGGCAGCCTATGTCTGGGAAGCTTTAGATTTGCTGAAAGTGAATCGTATTGATCATGGTGTACGTTCGGAAGAAGATCCGGCGTTAATGCAGCGCCTGATCGCAGAAAAGATGCCACTGACGGTTTGCCCATTGTCAAACCTGAAACTCTGCGTCGTGGATGATATGCAGCAGCATAATATCCGTCGCCTCTTACAGCAAGGTGTGCATGTCACGGTCAATTCAGATGATCCATCTTATTTTGGTGGTTATATGAATGACAATTTTATTGCCATTGCTGAAGCACTGGATTTAAGCAACGAGGAATTGAAGCAGTTGGCCATCAACTCATTTGAAGCTTCTTTTATTACCGATGCTGATAAAGAGCAATGGATCAACCAGATCCGTGCCCTGGTTTAAGTTTTTAGATAACAGGCAGGGTACGCTCTGCCTTTGTTTTTTATAGATGGATATGAAGTTGAAACATGTAATTCTACTCATCAGTAGCGTGTTGATATCTGCCTGCTCAAATGCAGATATGACTTTGACACAGCGTACTTTAAAACCCGTGATTGAATACCAATGTGCAAAAGAATTGAAAGCATCTAAATTCTGGACTGCCTCGACCTATTTTATGCAGGACAAAAATAAAGCTGAACTTGAGCAAAATGTCTGTTCATGTGTAGGTGAGCATGCACTCAAGGATATTCCGGCAAGCACTTTACTGAAAGCGACTCTGGATGAAGAAGTAAAGTCAAAACTCACGCAACAGGCTATTGCAAACAGTCTGAAAGGCTGCATGACCGAGTTCTTAAAATAAAATCAGCTTTGCAATGAAAGCTGATTGAGTGTGGTTTTGCAGATTATTTTTTAGAAGATTTGGATTGTCGGGTCATGCTGTTGAGTACATGATCTTTATCGATAAAATGATGTTTCAGTGCTGCGAAAATATGTCCAACTAAAAGTAAGCCAACTGCCCAGGAAAGCCAGATATGCAGGGGTTTTACGATCGCGGTTACAGCCGGATTTTCTGAAATCAGTGCCGGCAGGTTAAATAAATATAGCACTGGTGCTGGATAGCCCAGACTCCAGCTATATAAACAGCCGGTGACAGGTAGGGCAATCAGCATAAAATACAAAGCCAGATGACCTGCATGTGCCAAAGTTTTCATCCGGGGTGACATAGTGTCCGGTAGTTCAGGGGCAGGGTGGGTATAACGCCAGAAAATTCGCACAACCAACAGGAAAATAATGGTGGTGGCGATATTTTTATGCAGGGTGATGACATCGCCTTTAAAGCTGCCATCGACTTCATAACTTAAAAAATTCCCACTATAAAAACCAATCAGCCAGGCCGCAATAAAGATAACTGCCATGATCAAGTGCAGCCATTGTGCCGTGCGCGTGTAATATTGTACTTTTTCCATGTGATTTTCGATTGCCCTCAAAGATGAATGCACCTTAGCAAAGGGCGAATCAACTCAGCAATTCCAAATCTGCAACGCTATGGTGGCTTTCATGCAACATCTATTGAAATTGCTGGGTGCAGATTAAACATTCAGGATGATTTATAGATTTCTTATTCAGGTGAATTTCGGCACAATAGCGTCACGCTTCATATATGAATAAACAAGGAACAGATCTGTGAAAAAATTATTGGCTGCACTTGCTCCGCTTACTTTGGTTTTATCGGCTTGTGCAACAACAGGCAGCCCTGAAACGCAAACCACGACTCAACAGCTGGGTGGGGCTGCGCTTAAAATCGCGATCAATGCAAAATGTACGACTGAGCTGAATAATATTCCAGCATGGCAAACAGCTACACGTCTAATGACTACGACCCAAAAGCAGAATATCCAGACTGAAATTTGTGGCTGTGTCAGCGAAAAAGCACCCCAAAGCGTAACAGCGGTAGATTTGGCGACTGCAGCGATTGACCCGGCAGCACGTGCGACGATTGTCGGCAATGTGGTTGCAAAAACCATTAACGCTTGTGTAGCTGAAGCTGTAAACTAAGCCAAGATTAAATTGAAATAGGCTGACTGGTTCAGCCTATTTTTTATGGAAAAATAGACATGAAGATTGCTGGTGTAGATGAAGCAGGGCGTGGGCCATTAGTGGGTTCGGTGGTCGCTGCGGCAGTTATTTTGGATCCGAACAACCCGATTGAGGGTTTAAATGATTCTAAAAAACTCACTGAAAAGAAGCGTGAAAAACTTTTTATCGAGATTCAGGAAAAAGCGCTGGCATGGGCCATTGCTGAGGCTTCTGCGGCAGAGATTGATGAACATAATATTTTGCAAGCTTCTTTGCTGGCCATGCGTCGTGCTGTAGAAGCTTTGCCAGTTCAACCAGAGCATGTACTAGTCGATGGCAATAAAGTCCCTCAAGGCCTTCGCATGAGCTGTGATGCCGTGGTGGGTGGTGATGCACTGCATGCTGAAATTTCAGCAGCCAGTATTCTGGCGAAAGTAACCCGTGACCATCAGATGATCGAGATGGATCAGAAGCATCCGCAATTTGGTTTTGCCAAGCACAAGGGTTATCCGACCAAAGCACATTTTGAAGCAATTGCCTTGCATGGTGTCATTGATGAGCATCGCCGCAGTTTTGGGCCAGTGAAAAAGGTGATTGCAGCATTACAGCAGGGTGCAGAACTTTAAGTTTTATTTAAAGTAGTATCTAAGTATTTAATATTTTTATATAAAATGCGGACAAATTTAAAGCGGCTCAAAAGCCGCTTTATTCTTCGCACAAACATTAACGATTAAAGTTATTTTGTGTCTGGCTGTCATCTTCATAAGAAGGTTGGTAATCTTGATCGATATGTTGAAGATGTTCATGCATTGCACGTTCATGCTGGATACGCTGGTAAATCTCTTCACGGTGCACAGAGACTTCTTTCGGAGCATTTACCCCGATACGAACCTGGTTACCTTTTACACCAAGCACAGTCACACTGACTTGATCACCAATCATTAAAGTTTCCCCGACGCGTCGAGTCAGAATCAGCATGTTTTTCTCCTTGCAAAATGCAAAACCTGCAATCTATTGAATGTAAAACAAAAAGCACAACCAAAAATTACAAAATAAGATCTGGATAGAAATTCTGTCATCTGGGTGAAAGATTTTAATCTATCTCAGCTGGTTAAAAATCCTCAGGCTTAATATAACAGAGCCACTATAAAAAAAACTATAGTGGCTCTGCATTTTTGTAGACTTTTATAAAATACTGTCAAACAATGACAATATTCTGTCTTAACACTTAAGCACGTGCGCTAGATTCGCCTTGTTCACGGTCTAAACCGAATGCGGTATGCAATGAACGAACAGCAAGTTCAAGATAATTTTCTTCAATGATCACAGAAATCTTGATTTCAGACGTCGAGATCATCAGGATGTTGATGCCTTCATCTGCCAATGCTGTAAACATTTTGCTCGCTACACCTGCATGAGAACGCATACCTACACCCACAATCGATACTTTTACGATATCTGAACGGGTCGCAACTTCACGCGCACCAATTTCTTGAGCAGTCGCTTCAAGAATGGCTTTGGCTTTATTTAATTCGCCACGGTTCACAGTAAAAGTGAAATCAGTTGTACCATCTTCTTCAACGTTCTGGATAATCATATCCACTTCAACATTGGCATCACCAATCGGGCACAAAATTTTAGAAGCAATACCTGGTTCGTCAGGCACACCTAAAATAGTTAATTTTGCTTCGTCACGGTTAAATGCGATACCGGAGATAATTGGCTGTTCCATGTTGTCTTCCAATTCAGTCGTAATAAGTGTACCAACGTTTTGCTTAAACTCTTCGTCGAATGCGCCATCGTTGTCATTGTCGAAGCTTGATAATACGCGTAAAGGCACCTGGTATTTACCAGCAAATTCAACTGAACGAATTTGCAGGACTTTAGAACCGAGTGACGCCATCTCAAGCATTTCTTCAAATGAAATACGATCAACTTTTTTTGCTTTTGGTGCAACACGTGGATCGGTGGTATATACACCGTCAACGTCGGTATAAATCTGGCATTCATCTGCTTTGAGTGCGGCAGCAATTGCAACACCTGAAGTATCAGAACCGCCACGCCCTAAAGTGGTGGTATTGCCATGTTCATCAAAACCCTGGAAACCGGCAACGAC
Source organism: Acinetobacter lwoffii (assembly GCF_024129435.1). Lineage (GTDB taxonomy): Bacteria > Pseudomonadota > Gammaproteobacteria > Pseudomonadales > Moraxellaceae > Acinetobacter > Acinetobacter lwoffii_F. Next base: position 98,303 of record NZ_JAMXXN010000001.1, read on the forward strand.
AAGTACGCGGCCTGCATCCAGATTTGAGTTCAGGACTTCAGTATCAATGGATTCGATACGTGCCTTATTGAATGAGCTGTCGGTTTTCATGCCAACCTGGCGACCTGTTAGTGATTTTGCTTCAACTCCAATTGAGTTCAGCGCCATTGCTAACATAGAAATCGTAACCTGTTCACCCGTAGATACCATTTGGTCTAGTTCACGTGGGTCAGGGGTTTCGGTAATGGCCTTCGCTAAAGCAAGTAGACGATTGGTTTCGCCACTCATTGCTGATACCACTACCACTACCTTGTGGCCGTGGTCATGCCAGCGCTTTACACGACGAGCAACATTTAAAATGCGCTCGGGAGTACCCATAGAGGTACCGCCATATTTTTGAACGATTAATGCCATAGTTGTTCCATATAAGCCATGACCCTGATGTACCTATCAGGGTCAGTTACACAAAATTGAAGTTTTATTTTGCTGCAAGCCAGGCAGTTAAATCTGCCATCACTGGAGCAAACTTCTCGTTAAGTGGCGCGCCACCTTGTGCCAAGTCAGGTTTACCACCACCTTTACCACCTAGCTCATTCGCTAAATGTTTGATGATGTCACCTGCTTTAATAGAAGCAGTAAAGTCTTTTGCCACAGATGCGATCAAGCTCACCTTGTCACCCTCTACACCTGCAAGAACAATCACTGCATTTTCTAATTTTGATTTCACACCGTCGTGCAGGTTGCGAAGTGCTTTCGCATCCATGTTTTCAACAGTTGTAATCAAGGTTGCACGACCTGCAATGCTTTGAACTTGGCTTAGAAGTTCACCGGCTTGCAGGCTAGCAAGTTTTTGATTGAGTTGTTCGATCTGTTTCTGCAAGCTCGATGCAGTATCAACCAACGCTTCAACTTTTTCTAAAGTCTGGTCTTTTTGTGCTTTGAGCAAACCGTTAATCATATTGATATCGCGATCGGCTTTTTGCGCAACTTCAACTGCTTTAGTGCCTGTTACTGCTTCAATACGACGTACACCGGCTGCCACACCACCTTCAGAGGTGATTTTGAACAGACCGATATCACCGGTACGTTTTACGTGAATACCACCGCAAAGTTCGATTGAGAACTTTTTCTCTTCAATCACTGAACCCATAGACAGTACACGTACTTCGTCACCGTATTTCTCGCCAAACAGCATCATCGCGCCTTTAGCTTTCGCAGACTCGATATCCAGAAGTTCAGTAGACACCGCAGTATTGGCAATCACTTCAGCATTGACCAAACGTTCAATTTCTTGCAGCTGTTCAAAGCTTACAGGTTGGTCATTGGCAAAGTCAAAACGTAACACATCAGATGCAACCAATGAACCTTTTTGCTGTACATGTGAACCTAAAATTTGACGTAACGCAGCATGTAGCAGGTGAGTCGCAGAGTGGTTGCGCGCAGTTGCTGCACGAATATCTGCTTTTACTGTTGCTTCTACATTTTGAGTAACTTTCAAGTTACCCATCGTCACGATACCTTGGTGTACAAATGCGCCACCAGATTTTTTGGTATCTTGAACTTCGAAAATACCAGTATCGTTTTTAAAGATACCTGTATCACCGATTTGACCGCCGCTTTCTGCGTAGAAAGGTGTTTGGTTGAGTACGATCAGTGCTTCATCGCCTTCAAACACTTCATCAACTTGCTCGCCATCTTTGTAGATTGCGATGATTTGACCTTCACCTGCAGTTGCGTCATAACCATCAAACTGAGTTTCGCCTTCAACTTTAACTACGCTGTTGTAGTCGATCGCGAATTTACCTGCATCACGTGCGCGTTGACGCTGTGCAGCCATTTCAGTTTCGAAACCAGCTTCATCAATAGTTAAGTCACGTTCACGTGCGATATCTGCAGTCAAGTCTGTCGGGAAGCCGTAAGTGTCGTAAAGTTTAAATACTACTTCACCCGGAATCACAGAACCTTTTAACTGTGCCAATTCACCTTCAAGCAATTTCAGACCTTGCTCAAGTGTTTTGGCAAATTGTTCTTCTTCTTTCAGAAGTTGTGCTTCGATACGTGCTTGTTGAGCAGCAAGTTCAGGATAAGCTTCGCCCATCACTTCGATCAGTGGCTTCAACATCTTGTGGAAGAACGAACCTGTTGCACCTAGCTTGTTACCATGACGTACTGCACGACGGATAATACGACGCAATACATAGCCACGGCCTTCATTCGATGGATTTACGCCATCAGCAATCAGGAATGAACATGAACGGGCATGGTCAGCAACGACTTTCAATGAAGCAGGATACTGAACTGGTGTGCCTTTCTCAGCAGCTTCAGCTTCAAGCGCTGTAGTATCCAGACCAATAATTTCAGCCGCAGCTTTAAGTAAATGCTGGAATAAATCGATTTCGTAGTTTGAGTTGACGTGCTGTAAAACTGCAGAAATACGCTCCAAGCCCATCCCTGTATCCACAGAAGGCGCTGGAAGAGGGTGTAACACGCCATCAGCAGTACGGTTGAACTGCATGAAAACGTTATTCCAGATTTCAATGAAACGGTCACCATCTTCTTCAGGAGAACCCGGTAGGCCACCCCAGATGTGATCGCCATGGTCAAAGAAGATTTCAGAACATGGACCACAAGGACCGGTGTCACCCATTGCCCAGAAATTATCAGATGCGTATTGACCGCCTTTGTTGTCACCAATACGGATGATGCGAGATGCATCTAGACCGATTTCTTTGTTCCAGATGTCAAAGGCTTCATCATCGGTGTGGTAAACGGTTGCATAGAGTTTATCTTTAGGAAGACCAAGCCATTCTTCGTTAGTCAAAAAGTCCCAAGCAAATTTGATCGCATCACGTTTGAAGTAATCACCAAAGGAGAAGTTACCCAACATTTCAAAGAAAGTGTGGTGACGTGCTGTATAACCCACATTGTCCAGGTCATTGTGCTTACCACCTGCGCGCACGCATTTTTGTGACGACACTGCACGTACATAATCGCGTTTTTCTAGACCTAAGAAGCAATCTTTAAACTGGTTCATACCAGCATTGGTGAACAGCAAAGTTGGGTCATTGGCAGGTACTAGAGAACTCGACGCGACACGTGTATGCCCTTGCGATTCAAAGTAACGCAAAAATGCTTCACGAATTTCAGCTGATGTCATAAAACGAGTACTCACAACCAAGTCACTCCATAATTTCCGATTTGGCTAAAACACCACAGTCTGACAAGCATACAAGAGCTCTGCTGCAATGCGGGGCTTAAAAATTTAAAACGCCAAATTATAACGGAAAAAGCAGTATGCACCAATCATTTTAAAACCAATTGCGAAGGATTTATTTACTCAGGTTTTTTGCTGAATAATTAAATTGAATTTTCCCGAAGCAGAATCTGTGGATATCCATCACATTAAAAAATAAACGCAATTTTAAATGGCTTGAATATAGACGAATGTATCAGAAATAAAATAATCGAAAATCAGTATTTTCACTGAAGTTTTTAATGTACGGCGCCAGAAATCCTTTAACATAGAAGAGTTTTAAAATAGGCATATAAAAGGTCGAGTCATGCAACGAGTGGCAATCAATGGATTTGGGCGTATTGGACGGAATGTACTGCGCGCATGGTTTGAAAACCCGAAAGATTTTAATTTTGAAATCGTTGCCATTAACGATATTGCCGATGTTGAAACCCTGATCCATCTATTTAAATATGACTCGACCCATGGCCGTTTTCCGGGGCAGGTGGATCTCAGCTATGATGCTGAACATATCTATATGCATATCAGCTATCAAGATACTGCATTAAAAGTACAGGTTTTGTGTGAGTCGCATCCGGCTAAGTTGCCTTGGCAAAACTTGACGGTAGATGTAGTGCTTGAATGTACTGGGCTATTCCGTTCTCGTGAAGCCGCGACCCAGCATATTGGCGCAGGGGCGAAACGTGTGATTATCGGCGCAGCACCTTTTGATACGGTCGATGCCGCAATTGTCTATGGTGTCAATCATCATGAAGTCAAAGCATCGGACCAGATCATTTCCAGTGTTTCTTGTACTACGCAGGCTTTGGTGCCACTGGTCAAAATTATTGATGATGCATTTGGCATCAGTAGCGCCCTGATGACCGAAATCCATGCTGTTACGGCGGATCAGTCGGTACTGGATCATGCACATCGTGATTTGCGACGTGCACGTGCCTCGGGCCATAACATCATTCCGACCACTTCGAGCGCACTCGGTGCCTTAAAGCGTGTCATGCCAAAAATGGAAGATCGTATTGATGGTTATTCGATTCGGGTGCCAACCATTAATGTGGCCGCGATTGATTTGACCTTTGTCTCCCAGTCGCCGATTACCGATCACAAGTTAAATGAAGTTCTGATTAAGGCTGCCCGGCAGGATTTTGCCGAAATTATGTCGGTAACGGACGAGCCCTTGGTATCGAGTGATTTTAATCATTCCCCGTATTCACTGATTGTTGATCTGACCCAGACTCTGGTGGTCGGGCATCAAGCTAAGGTTTTTGCCTGGTACGATAACGAGTGGGGCTATGCCAACCGTCTACTGGATTTATGTGAATCATTTCATTAAGTTCGGGTTATCTAAACCTCAAAAGCACCAAGACACGGTGCTTTTTTCTTTCCTATAAATATTCTGCAAGCCATGTTTTAAGAGAATTTGCCGGTAATTGATCGAAAATCAGGAATCGAGGCTGAATTATTTACGTTATCCGCAGCATTTTTCGTTAAGATAAAGACAATAAAATGAAATAAGAGCAAGCACATGATGGTAGTTTGGGGATTTATTATACTGCTGACTTTGGCGGTAATTTTTCTGATCTGGCTGCAGTTTAACCAGAGTGATGAGCCACGTAGCGTGGAAGGCGTGCCAGTCGAAGAAAAAATCGTGCATCTGGAAGAAAATTTAAAAAAGACCCTGGAAATCATGCAGGATCTAGCCAAAAAAATGCATGTGCAGCAGGAAGTGCTGGATCAGACCACAGCCAAACTTCAGCAGGTTGAATTGCAAAATGCCGAACTGGTCAGTTTGCTGACCAAAGTGGTTGATCCACAGAAATAAACAAAACCCCTTTAGAGATCATTTAAAGGGGTTTTTCTAGCGTTAGATTATTAAAATTCTTAAAATTGCAGCAGAAACCATACTGATGGCGACGGTCGGTAATAATCCAAAACGTGTAGCGGCAAATAGCGTTAAAGCCAAGGCAATCAGGTCTGCCGGATGGTCGCGTACAAAATAAGGCGCAATCACTGAAATCAGCACGCAGCCGGGAACTACTTCCAGAATTTTTCGCTGGCGCTGTGTCAGCGTTTTATTTTTTAATAAGACATAGCCCAAGAGCCGGGTTAAATAGGTGGTCACAGCAATCAGGATAATGGCCACCAAGGTATTTATCTGGATCATGCTTGATCCTCTTGAATCAGGAAAAATGCCGAAGTGATTCCAGACAAGGCGCCAATCGGCACATACCAGCCCGCAGGTAAATATAAATAAGCCAAAGCCGCACAGACTAAACTGACCAGCCATGGCCGGGCAGCCTCAAAACCTTTCCACATACTTCTTAGTAACACCAGAAATACAGCAGGAAAGGCCATATCAAAACCAAAACGGTTGATGTCGCCTAATACAGGTCCAAGCATGGCGCCGAGTGTGGTAAATCCGACCCACATCAAGTACAGGCAAAAACACAGGCCAGCATAATAAGGCATGCTAAACGCAGCACGATAACCCAGTTGCGCCTGTTTCCTTTGTGCATCAGCCAGACCGAGCGCCCAGCTCTCATCGACCATAAAAAACAGCGCCGGAAAAACTTTACGATTCGGAAGATGCTTTAAATATGGAACCAAACTGGCGCCCATCAACAGATGCCGGCTATTCACCAAAAAGGTAATGAACATCAGCATGAGTAAATTTGGCGGACTGCTCCAGACTTCCAGAATGGCAAACTCAGAACCACCGGCAAAGTTCAGACCTGTCAGTAACGGCACTTCGAGCAAGCTGAAATTCTTCTGTACCGCCGTCGCACCCAACACCAGCGCAAAGGGGATAATCCCTAAAAGCATGGGGATAGAGTCTTTCATGCCACGTTGAAATTCGCTGAAATCGGTAGGGACAACCACCGCTGCGGTGCTTTGTCTAAACAAAAGCATGGAAATGACCTGGGTACTGCAAAACTAGACCATATTTTATGGCGATATTCAGGCTATTTGCTGTTGTAATGAAAGATATTTGAGTTTTATTTGAAATTAAATTGCGCTAAATTAAATTTAAAGGGTTTTAAATGCCAAAGTATAAATATGGATCTAATAGATAAACGCATTTTGCATGAGCTGCAAAAGAATGGAAAACTGCAAAATAATGAACTGGCTCAATTAATTGGCTTGTCACCGTCACCCTGTTTAAGACGGGTAAAACAGCTGGAAGATGATGGCGTGATTGAGCAATATGTCGCACTGCTGAATCCACAAAAGGTCAATTTGGCGATGAGCGTGTTTGCACGCGTCTGGCTCAAGTCTCAAGAAGCTGCTGTGGTCGATCAATTTGTCGAAGCGATCAAGGAAATGCCAGAAGTCGTCGAGTGCCAGTTAATGGCAGGCGATTGTGATTTCTTTTTAAGAATTGTGGTGGCTGATCTGGATGCCTATCGTAAATTTCAGATTCATCATTTAACCCAAATTCCCTGCATTCAAAGTGTAAAAACTGAAATTCCATTGCAAACGGTTAAAAGCACGACTGCATTGCCTTTGGTTTAATGCCGGATTTTGTCATGCTATTTGTTTTAAATGTGCATTAAAACGCTGATAGTTGACACAATTGTTGTTGATTTCATCAGGTAGCGAAAATTATAAAATTTGCGATGCACAGCCAAAACTATCGTGCTAGACTAGGAGAAATCGGGTGTGCTCCCGATTTTTTTATGCGGATTCGTTCCGCGCTGACAAGAATTTAGGTTTACAACATGCCCATTTCAGAGACATGGTTATTACCTGATGGTGTAGCTGATGTATTACCAGAACAAGCGCAAGTTATTGAAAGTCTGCGCCGTAAATCACTGGATTTCCTTGCATCTCGAGGTTATCAGCTGGTGTACACGCCATTCATTGAATACATCGAATCTCTATCTTCTCTCTCAGAATCGAATCAAGATTTAGACTTAGCCACTTTTAAAGTAATCGATCAGCTTTCTGGTCGTTTGCTTGGTGTGCGTGCCGATATGACACCACAAGTGGCTCGTATTGATGCGCATGTACATCCAGTGGAAGGTGTAGCACGTTACTGCTATGCAGGAACCGTTCTGCATACCAAGCCTCGCGGTTTTAACACTTCGCGTGCGCCACTACAGTTAGGTGCGGAGCTATTTGGTTCAGACAGCATCGATGCCGATGTAGAAATGGTCGACTTGATGATCAGTCTGATTCAGGAAACAGGTCTGGCAGATGGTATTCATCTGGACTTAGGTCATGTGGGTTTATTCCGCAGTCTGGTGGCTCAAGCCGGCTTAAACAAAGTCGCTGAACAGCAATTATCTGATTTATACCAGCGTAAGGCTTTGCCAGAATTAGAAGAATTCACGGCAGACCTGAAATTTGGTCAGGATTTCTATGCACTTGGACGCTATGCCAGCGACCTGGATGCATTACAAGCGAATTTAAGTGCTGAAGTGTTGGCAAATCCAGCATTCACTCAGGCTTTTAATGTCTTGCAAACCACCAAAGATGAAGTTCAAACCCGTTGGCCAAACTTGAGTATTGGGATTGATGTGGTTGAATTACGTTCATACCATTATCATACTGGTCTGATGTATGCAGTCTATGCACCGAACCGTGCAGCTGCACTGGCACAAGGTGGCCGTTATGATGGCATTGGTGAACATTTTGGCCGTGCGCGTCCGGCAACCGGTTTTTCTTGTGACTTATATGCTTTAAGCGCAGGCCAGTTTGATGCGGTACAGGTCGTGGTTGCACCTAAAGGCACTGATGCAGAGCTTCTGAATGCGATTCAGAATATTCGTGCACAAGGCTTAAGTGTAATTCAGTTACTGGGTAATGATGATTTAAACTCGATTCCATATGCAACGCACCAGCTGGTGAATGCGAATGGTGAGTGGACAGTCAAAACGATTTAACTGCTTGGCTCAGTGTTCATGTCGCTGAGCGGGGCTTTCAACTTTAACAGCATGATGTAATGAGGCTATTATGGGCAAGAATGTTGTGGTACTTGGTACCCAATGGGGCGACGAAGGTAAAGGTAAAATCGTCGACCTGCTCACAGATCAAGCGGCAGCGGTAGTTCGTTATCAAGGCGGACATAACGCAGGTCACACTCTTGTGGTTGGTGGTAAGAAAACTGTCTTACACCTCATTCCATCAGGTATTTTACGTGAAAACGTATTGTGCTTAATTGGTAACGGTGTTGTTCTTTCTCCTGAAGCGCTCATCAAAGAGATGGACATTCTTGAAAAAGAAGGCGTTCCTGTTAAAGAACGTTTACGCATTTCTCCAAACTGTCCATTGATTCTTCCGAACCACATCGCACTTGACCAGGCGCGTGAGAAAAAACGTGGTAATGCGAAGATTGGTACGACAGGTCGCGGTATCGGTCCTGCATACGAAGACAAAGTAGCGCGTCGTGCAGTACGTGTTGCTGACCTAGTACGTGGTGGTGAACATCTTACTGCTCAGTTAACTGAACTTCTGGACTACCATAACTTCCAGCTGACTGAATACTACGGTGTTGAAGCGGTTAAACTGGAAGACGTGCTGGCACTTTGCGACGAATGGCGTAAGGTTGTTGCGCCACTGGTTGTGGATGTGACCACGGAATTGCATAACTACCGTAAAAACGGTGACAATATCATGTTCGAAGGCGCGCAAGGTTCACTTCTTGACGTTGACCACGGTACATATCCGTATGTAACGTCTTCGAATACAACTGCTGGTGGCGTAAGCTCTGGTTCAGGTCTGGGTCCTTTGCACCTTGACTATGTACTGGGTATTACTAAAGCGTACACAACGCGTGTAGGTGCAGGTCCATTCCCAACTGAGTTGGTGTATGACGCTGCAAATGACACAGGTGATGCGATTGGTAAACACCTCGGTACGATTGGTAATGAATTTGGTGCCTCTACTGGCCGTCAACGTCGTTGTGGCTGGTTCGATGCTGAAATTCTACGCCGTTCAGTTGATGTAAACTCACTTTCTGGTATTTGCCTGACTAAACTTGACGTTCTTGACGGTTTAGAAGAAGTGAAAATCTGTGTGGGTTATGAAGCTGCAGATTCTGGTTGTGTCGGTTCTTCTGATGCGCTTGCATTCGAAACTTTAAAACCGATTTATGAAACTATGCCAGGCTGGTCTGAGTCAACTTTCGGTGCGAAATCACTAGATCAGTTGCCAGAAGCTGCATTGAACTATGTAAAACGTCTTGAGCAATTGATTGAATGTCCAATCGACATCATTTCAACAGGTCCAGACCGTGAAGAAACCATTGTTCTTCGCCACCCGTTTGATGCTTAATCTTCATTTGACTAAAGCTTGAATGATAAAAACCCATCTCCGGATGGGTTTTTTTATATCCTGAATTTATGCAGCTATTTCAAGACTAAAGTTGCATCGGTAATGTAGCGTGATGTGCTTTAACATAGCGGTATATAAAGAAAGAAAAATGAGCTGCAGGATGCAAAAAAATATATCGGCGACCATGTTTTATTCATTGTTATTCGCGATGGGCGGGGCGCCAACAATGGCCATGATGATTATTCGTGCGCAAACCCAAAACCCCGAAGTGATTTATGCGGTGCTGATTGGTCTGAGTGTCATTATTGCATGTATATTAGTGCCTATTATTTTATTGCAAAATGCTTTTTTATATTTCAAACGTAAAGACGAAATGCTTGAACAGAAAATCAAACCACTCAGTCAGGTTTACTTGGGCCTCAATATTATTTGTCTGATTTATTGGTTGGCGATACAGTATTTGGCTTAAAAATTACATAATTTATAAGAAGATGAATGAATTAAGCGTTTAGCTGCTACGCGCTTTCACTTATAATTTTTACAATGTAAATTGCCCTTGAGCCAAGGTGGAGTAAATTATAATGAAGAATAAACTTTTATTGAGTATGGCTGCTGCTACAGTCGTCACATTATCAGGTTGTACCACCATTGCCGATATGGCAGGGGCAGATACTGCGACCTTAAATGCATCTGCGAGCCAAAGCTATAATGCCATGGTCAATGATGCGCGCAATAAAGGCCAACTGGATACCAGTTCAGCCACCTATAAACGGATTAATAATGTATTTAACCGTTTGAAGCCAGTTGCTAACCAGATGAATCAAACCGGTACAGCATTCCAGTGGCAATTGGCTGTGCTCAAATCTGATCAGGTCAACGCCTTTGTTGCACCAGGTGGTAAGGTTGTATTTTATACCGGTATCGTGAATAAACTGAATCTGACCGATGCTGAAATTGCAGCGATTATGGGTCATGAAATGGTGCATGCCTTAGAAGAGCATTCTAAGCAGAAAATCGGTGCTCAAGCCCTGACTGATCTGGCTTTGGGTATTGGCTTAAATGCAGCAGGTGTAGGTCAAGGTGGCGCTGCAGCAGCACAATTAGGTAGTCAGATCGGTATTGGCTTGCCATACTCGCGTAATCTGGAAAGCCGTGCTGACCAAGGCGGTTTAATGTTGATGGCGCGCGCAGGTTATAACCCGAATGCAGCCATTACCCTGTGGGAAAAAATGAACAAACTTGGTGGCGGCAGTGGTGCAACCTTCCTGTCTACGCATCCATCGAATAGTCAGCGTATTGGGCAAATGCGTCAACAATTGCCAGCAGCGATGCAGATTTATAACCAAAAAAAATAATCCACTGATCATCCTGTAAAAGGAGATCTTGATCGGATTGGAAAGGCAGGGCAATGGCTCTGCTTTTTTTATAGCTAATTGGATGGTTAATATTCTGCGGGCTATTTTCAGGCAATAAAAAAGGCAAAGTCTGACTTTGCCTTTTTTCACTCAAGATCAGAAGATCTTAGTGCTGGTGACCGCCTACACCGTGTACGTGGCCGTGATCTAATTCTTCTTGAGAAGCTTCACGAACAGATACGATTTCAACTTCGAAAGTCAGGTCTTGACCAGCAAGTGGGAAGTTAGCATCAACAACAACATTGTCGCCTTCAACTGCTTTAACAGTTACGATTTGCACGCCGTCATCAGTTTGAGCTTGGAACTGCATGCCTGCCTGAATGTTGTCTACGCCTTGGAACATTTGCGCAGGAACTTCTTGAACTAGGTCAGGGTTGTATTCGCCATAACCTTCAGCAGCAGGAACGTTTACAGTGAATTTTTCACCTACAGTTTTGCCTTCTAACGCATTTTCTAAACCTGGGATGATGTTACCTGCACCGTGCAAATAGGCAAGTGGTTCACCTTGAGATTGGTCGAGAGTTTCACCCTCTGCGTTAGTCAATGTGTAGTGGAAAGAAACCACGAGGTTATTTGCAATAGCAGTCATGTTAATTGATCCATTCAATTTTTTAAGGGTACATCATAAAGTGAAATTGCATTTTTGTAGACTAAAATTAGCAAAAAAACGCAATTTGACAATTTTGTTGACGATTTTTTCATTGATTGGGCCAAATTCTGGAATTTCAATGCAATTTCAGCTTTGGAGAAATTTTTCGTGTAACAAAATCTTTTGCGGTGAGAATGCCGGCATGCGCATAACCATGAATGGTCGCCTGATGAATTCGATATAAAGAAACATACATCGATTTGGCAACAAAGCCTTGCACATTGACCTGACCGAGCAACTCGCCGACGGCTTTATTCTGGCTTAAGGAAATCAGTGAACCTTTGTCAGAAAATTTAAACATCGGTAAATAACTTTCTTCATTGACACGTGCTTTCAAGGCATTGGCCAGGAAATTGGCCTGTTGGCTAGCCACTTGTGCGCGTGGACCCAAGACCGGTTCATCTGCAGCAGGCTGGCAGTGAGCACAATCACCAAAAGCAAAAATGTCTGGATCAGATTTGGTTTGCAGGGTGGAGAAGACTTTCAAGCGGTGAATATTGTCCTTTTCCATATCTTGCAGTTGTGCCAAGACTTCAGGTGCTTTGATACCTGCGGCCCAGACTTTAATCTCGGCATCCAGACTTGAGCCATCTGCAAAATAAATTTTGTCTTCATCTACCTTGGCCACACGATGACTGGTAAGGACTTCAATACCGAATTTTTCCAGCTGTTGCATGGTATGTTCAGCAACTTTCGGCGAGAGCGCAGTCAAAATACGATCCGCCGCTTCAATTAAGGTAATTTTGACTTTATTTGGATCGACCTTGTTTAAGCCATATTTAAAGAAATTGTGTTTGGCCTCCACCAACTCGGCAGCCAATTCTACTCCAGTCGCACCGGCGCCAATAATCGCGATATTCAGTTCACGGCTCGAAGCTTCATGTTGAGCATTCAAGTAGAGATGCAACAGATCCTGCTGAAAGATATCAGCTTGTGGACGGCTGTCGAGAAAATGACAGAACTGTTTGACGCCTTCGGTATTAAAGTCATTCGAGGTAGAACCCAAGGCCAGTACCAGGGTGTCATAGTCGATGCGCTGGTTCTTCTTGGCTTGGGCTTTTTTGGAGAAATATTCTGTTTCTACCACAATCTGTTTCGCTTCACGATCCAGACCGGTAAATGTCCCCAAGACAAATTCATAATGATGTGCGGCTGAATGGGCAAAATAATTAGTTTCTTCTTCATGTGGATTTAAGGTGCCTGCGGCAACTTCATGCAGCAGCGGTTTCCAGATATGCGTCAGTTTTTGATCGACTAAAACAATCTGCGCTTTGCCGCTTTTACCCAAGCTCTCACCCAGCTGAGTTGCCAGTTCCAGACCACCGGCACCACCACCCACAATCACGATTTTATGTGCTGTCATATATGATTAACCTGTTTATTTTTTTAATAAAAATAAGAGAAATAGAGAGAAAATATACTATGGCATGGGCCAGATCGCGTCTTGGTTAAAATTGTTATACACATTACAAAACGTAGCAATTCTGTGAGGGCAGGTAAGTTTCCCTGTCTTGGGGAGTGATGCAGGGAGAAAAGAAAATCTGCCAGAAGATCAGCGAGTAGATCTTCTAGCTTAAAGAAAAGTAACTTGAGATGTAGGGCTATTATCTATCTAAAGGATAAAGCTTTACGCTTGGCGTATTGTCTGAAAACAAACCGAATAAGCCTTGTAGCCAAGTAAAGAATTTCTGAAACAGGTTGGCTTCTTCAATTTCGACATGATCTTCAATTTGAATGGTGCGAATCAACTGATTATTCTGATAAACCTGAATAGTCGCCAAAGGCATCATGGTCGCCAAAGGTGCAATGAGTTCAGATGCTTTCACTTCAACATTGATATGAGTTTGCGTTTCCTGTAAAGGCTCGATACTTTTTAAAACGCCATCACCTGTATTCAGCATGACACGCTGTTGGGTTTGATCAAACTGGTTCAGGTCAATACTGTAGCCCTGATCATATAAAGAAGTGGTAATGATCTGCGGTTGCTTGGTTTGCACCTTAAACATTTTTAAGGTGGATTTGATCACAGGCAATTCAGCCAGTAGCTGTTGATCTTTGATCGCTACTTCATTGCGGGTATAGGTATAAGCGAGATTCATCAGCTTATGTGATACATCAGCGCGTTTTGCGGCACTTTTAGTACCCAGCACCACCACAATCAGACGGCGATTTGGCATTTCAAAATCTGCTGTGACACGATTGGCCGTCAGCGCCAGATTGTAGCCTGCCGCACGGGTAAAACCGGTTTTTAAGCCATCTACGGTTGGATCGACCTGAAGCACACGGTTGGTCGCACGATGAAAATGCTGATTGTAGGTAAAGCTTGGCTGCTTAGAATAATACAGATAATCTGGAGTTTCATTCACCACCGCCATAGACAGTCTGGCCAAATCGGCGGCAGTCGAATAATGCTCAGGCATGGTAATGCCGGCCGGATTCTGGAAATTGGTATGCTGCATGCCGAGTGCTTTGGCTTCCTGATTCATGCGTTCAACAAACTGAGGAATACCACCCGAAATTTTCTCAGCCAGCGTCACCGCGGCATCATTGGCAGACATGATAATTAAGCCCGCCAGAAGCTGATCGACTGAAATCAGATCACCTTCTTTCAGGTACATCTGTGACTCATCCCACATCACGGTTTTAACCACAGAGGTCGCGGTTAAAACTTCATTTTTATTTAATTTTCCGGCCTCAATTTCCTTTAAGGCAATATAAGCCACCATCATTTTGGTCAGCGAGGCCGGAGCACGTTGCACGTCTGCATTATGCGCTGCAATGACTTGACCAGACTGTGAATCCAGAATGGTCCAGGCTTCAGCTTCAACACTTTCAGGCACAATATTGAGTAGGGCAGCATGTGAAAATGCAGAAATAAATAAACTGAAAACCGCAATCAGTGAGATGATGTATTTCAATGGTGTTCCTTGATAACCCGCTGGGTGTTGAACGATTTAATTTTCACGCATGCTATGCCTTTTTTATACAGATAGCTAGTCGTAAATGTAGACAAATAAGACAGCTAAACCATACTGGCTTAAAAAATGCTAAGCTAAGCTATATCTCATTTATTTTAATTTTATATCGTTCATTATGTTGCATTATCAAATTGAATTTGACGATTATCGTCAGCATCTTATTCACGTGACTGTTCGTTTTCTTGCGGACCCGACACAAGTCCTGTCATTACCGACCTGGATTCCGGGAAGCTATCTGATTCGGGAATTTTCCAAGCACATTGAAGCGGTCAAAGCCTATGATGAAGATGGGCGCCAGTTACAGATCCAGAAATTTGAAAAGAACAAATGGCGTTTATTCAATACCGATCATGAACTGATTACAGTTGAATATGATGTCTATGCCTATGACCTGTCCGTTCGTGGTGCATATGTGGATCAAAATCGTCTCTACGTGAACCCGGCTTGTGCATGTCTGGGGCTAGAAGGTCAGGAAAATAAAGAAATTGAACTGGAAATCTTCCTGCCAGATGAATTAAAGCATTTTCAGCTGGCAACCGGCATGCAGGCCAAAAGTCTGGTTAAAGGCCGTTTCACGCTTAAAGCTAAAAACTATGCCGAACTGATTGACGCACCATTTGAGCTGGCAGAACAAACCCGTTTCAGTTTTGAAGCAAATGGCATTCCACATGAATTTGTGGTCTCAGGTAAACATGCCATGAATGCCGCGCGTATGCAGCAGGACATTGAAAAAATCTGTGCCACAGAAATTTCAATGTTTGGTTCAGCGCCGTTTACAGACTATACCTTTATGACCATGGCAACCGGCAATAGCTATGGCGGTTTGGAGCATCCAAATTCTACCAGCCTGATTTCACCGCGTGATGACTTGCCGAAAGCCAATGAACCTGAAGAACCGTCGAAAGATTATCAGCGTTTCCTCGGCTTATGTAGCCACGAATATTTCCATTCATGGTTGGTGAAGTTTATTCGTCCTGAAAACTTCGTTAACTATGATTTAAACAGAGAAGGTTATACCTCTCTGTTATGGATCTTTGAAGGTTTCACCTCTTATTACGATGATTTGATTTTGCTGCGTAGCGGCGTGATTAATCAGGAATCGTATATTGCTTTGTTAAAAGCACAGATTGACCGTTATTTGCAAAATCCGGGACGTGTGATTCAGTCAGTGTCTGAATCCAGTTTTGATGCCTGGGTGAAATTCTATCGTCAGGATGAAAACTCGAATAATGCGGGTACCAGCTATTACAACAAAGGTTGTTTAGTTGCACTGTGCCTGGATTTGGGTCTGCGTTTACGTGGTTCAAGTCTGGATGCTTTGATGCGCCGTTTGTATGAAAATGCCCAGAAAGGCGTTCAGGTGCATGAACGGACGATCTTTGAATTGTGTAAAGAATTGACAGGAGATGATTGGTCAGAACAGATTAATCACTTGATCAATACCACAGATGAATTGCCGCTGGATCAGCTCTTCCCTGAGTTTGGTATGGCTTATAGCCTGAAAAATGATAAGTCTTTGCCATTCGGTCTAAAGCTGGCAGATAAGCCGGAAGGTGTGCTGGTTCAATCTGCGCGTCGTGAGGGTGCCGCTGTGCTCGCTGGCCTTTCTGCCAATGATGTCATCATTGCAATTGATGGATTAAAAGCAACGACCAAACTTGTTGAAAGCTATGCAAAACAGCAAGGTACTTTTACAGTGTATGCATTCCGTCGTGATGAGCTGATGAGTTTTGAAGTTCAAGCCGCGGATTCTGAACTGACCGAAGTTGAACTGAAAGTGGAAGATCAGGCTAAAGCTGAGAAATGGCTTAAAGCTTAAAGCCATAATTATTCTTAATTAAAAAAACCGGTGCATCGTCACCGGTTTTTTATTGCATTAAATTTTGAGAAAAAATTATTTAATGATCAGTCGTGATGTGCCACGGAATTCCGCCACGATTTGATTATTTTGATTCATCACCTGAATATCATAAATGCCACTACGGCCACTGCTGGCTTTATGTTCTGCTACAGCAGTCAGTGTGTCACCAAGCAAGCCCGGTTTTAAATAATGAATACCACAATGTTGACCAACCGCCGGATGTTCACCAGTATTGCAGGCAATGGCAAAAGCCGCATCTGCAAGTGCAAAAATCACAGCGCCGTTACACGTCTGATGACCCTGTAAATGCTGTTCAGTCACCTTTAATTCGATCTTTGCATAATTGTGGTTATAAGAAACCAGATGAGCACCAAGATGCTGAATTAACCGATCCTGATTAAACATCTGGCTGACTTGCTGATCCATTGCAAAACTCCTTTTTAAGATACGTTTTATTTTTAAATGTTAATTATGTGAATCATAAGTACCATCGGATAGTCAGAATGACAAGAGGGAAGAGTTAAAAATCTTGTTTGCACACATAAGAAAAAGCAGGTAAAACCTATATTTAGGTATGGGTTTTTTATTATTAGAAGATGAATCAAAATAGTTTAAATTGGGGAATTGGAATAACAGTAATTTGGCTTGCTGTAATCACTTCTTTTTGGATTTTTGGTGGATTGAGTTCGCCTACTTCATTAAATGAGCTTGGGGATTTTCTAGCGGGAATATTTGCGCCAATTGCTTTTCTCTGGCTGATTTTAGGCTATGTTCAGCAAGGTAAACAGTTGGAGCAAAATACAAAAGCATTAGAGCAACAAGAAAGAGCATTACAGCTTCAAATTGATGAGATGAGGCAAGGAATTGAACAGCAAAAAATAGTAACAAATATCCAAAAAGAGCAATTGTTTGAGAGTCAAAAATCCAGAGAAGCCAGATTTTTTATTTTACAGTCAAAAGTTAGAACTGTTTTTGATAATTCTGAAATGACAAATAATTGCCTTGTTGCTTTAAGGCTGACTATTGCAAATCTAGGAAATGATGCTTTTAACGTCAAAGTTAAACAACTTAATAATAGTTTTATTATCCATAAAATAAATAAATTTTTAGCGAATGAAGATCAGGAAATTCGTTTGGAGCTTGATGATGCACAGGTTGATATATTAAATATGAAAAGAGAGGTAGTAGTAGATTTCACAATTGAATATGAAACTAAAGCTGGAAAACTATATAAAAAAATAATTAATACGCACGTATTCCAAATTAACCCTCCATTCTATGGAATAAATGTTTATCTTTCTGAAGCAAGTGAAGATTAATTTTTTTATTTTTTATTTTCTTAATACATCGAATACCCATAAAACTAAGCAACGGTTAAATAAAGTATTCATCTCATGTCTTAATGAATTAGAAATTTTGGCACATAAAAAAGCCCACCGAAGTGAGCTTGATTGAATCTATTCAAACTTAGCCACGACCGCGGCCGCGACCACGTGGTGCTTTAGTATTTGGACGAGTTGTGCCATTGGTCTTACGACGCGGCTTTTCACTTTCATCCATTTGCCAGATACGTTTGGTGCCAGACTTTTTCACAGAACCATCTTTATTCTTGCGAACCATTGGCTTACCGCCCGTACCACCCGGCTTTTTCACATAAGAACGTGAACGGTATGGTTCTTCCGCAGGAACATTTTGGAAGTCTGGATAAAGTAATGGTTCAATTTCTCTGGTCTCGCCCGGTTGCAATCCCATACGAACCAAATCAATCTCACCAATCTTGGTACGGATCAAACGCAGTGTAGGGAAGCCCACGGCAGAGGTCATACGACGAACCTGACGGTTACGACCTTCACAGATCGAAATTTCAACCCAAGACGTTGGAACAGAGGCACGGAAACGTACAGGAGGATTACGCTCCCACAACCATTCCGGTTCAGATACTTTTTCAGCACGTGCAGGAAGCGTCATGCCATCTTTCAGTTCAACACCTTTACGAAGTTGCTCAAGTGCTTCTTCGGTCACATCACCTTCCACTTGCACTATATAAGTTTTAAACTTTTTATTGGCAGGATTGGTGATATATTGGTTGAGACCACCGTGATCGGTGAGGAAAACCAGACCTTCTGAGTCCATGTCCAAACGGCCAGCAAGACGTAAATCTTTGTCGTTGACAAAATCAGCCATGGTTGGGTGCTTTTCATCCGCACGGAATTGGGAGAGGACGTCATAAGGTTTGTTTAGAATGACGATTTTCATAGGAAATAACTTCTATAATTACATTAATTTAAAAAATGTAGAGGTTTATTTAAAAGGGAAATTTAGCTATTTCCCGTATAAATCTCAAAAACAACAAATCTGGATTAGAATATTATGCGTTAAGAACAGTTGAAAGTATTGCCTAATCGGCAATTATTTTAGATTTGTCAGCGGCATCCGGGAGAATACTAATAATGGGATATCAAAAAATCGTAGTACCTGTGGATGGTACCAAAATTACCGTTAATGCAGACCTGTCACTCAACGTACCAAATAATCCAATTATCCCATTTATCGAAGGGGATGGAATTGGTGCAGATATTACACCAACAATGCGAACTGTGGTAGATGCTGCTGTGCAAAAAGCATACGCCGGGAAGCGTTCCATCGAATGGATGGAAGTCTACTGCGGTGAAAAAGCTGACAAAATTTACGGCACCTATATGCCTGAAGAAACTCTCGAAGCACTGCGCGATTATGTGATATCGATTAAAGGTCCACTGACCACGCCAGTCGGTGGTGGTATTCGTTCCTTGAATGTGGCTTTACGTCAGGAACTGGATTTATATGTCTGTGTACGTCCGGTGCGCTGGTTTGAAGGGGTACCTTCGCCAGTACATAATCCAGAACTGACCGACATGGTGATTTTCCGTGAGAATTCAGAAGATATTTATGCCGGTATTGAATGGAAAGCAGATTCTCCGGAAGCGAAAAAAGTTATCAAGTTTCTGAAAGAAGAAATGGGTGTAACCAACATCCGCTTTGAAGACAATTGTGGAATCGGAATCAAACCTGTCTCCAAAGAAGGTAGCCAGCGTCTGGTGCGTAAAGCGATTCAGTTCGCCATCGAAAATGACAAGCCTAGTGTGACTTTGGTACACAAAGGCAATATCATGAAATACACTGAAGGGGCATTTAAAGAGTGGGGCTATGAGGTCGCATTGGAACGTTTCGGCGGTGAACTTTTAGATGGTGGCCCGTGGGTTAAAATCAAAAATCCAAGAACAGGCAAAGACATTATTATTAAAGATGTCATTGCTGATGCCTTCTTGCAGCAAATCTTGATGCGTCCGGCGGATTATTCTGTAATTGCGACACTGAACTTAAATGGTGATTATATTTCTGATGCGCTGGCTGCGGAAGTCGGCGGGATCGGGATTGCACCGGGTGCCAATATCGGCGGTTCGATTGCAGTTTATGAAGCAACCCACGGTACAGCGCCTAAATATGCTGGACAAGATAAAGTAAATCCGGGTTCGATTATTCTGTCAGCAGAAATGATGCTGCGTGATATGGGCTGGATAGAAGCTGCCGACTTGATCATCAAGGGGATTTCGGGTGCGATTGCGGCAAAAACGGTGACCTACGATTTTGAGCGCTTAATGCCAGGGGCGACCTTGCTGCGTTGTTCCGAGTTTGGTGAAGCGATTATTGCCAATATGGATGCCTGAAATTGCGATGCAATTTATGAATAAAAAAACCCGCAATTACGGCGGGTTTTTTTATCACTTTATTGGGAAGCAAAGGCTGAACGGTTTAAGGTTAAACGTTAAAATAAGTATCAGGCTGCAAGATCATGTAAGAAGTGTAATGAGCCTAGAAATGATTCGTTCTAAGCTGAATAACTTAGTAAACACTGTATTACATTGACGTATTTGGATACAGCTCAGCGATTGGCTTATTTTGTATAAACGTTACAGTGATGAATGGAACTTCCAGTGATATAGAGACGTTTCTCCAAAGGAGTAAATCATGGCTAAAGCTAAAGCGAGACATAAGCAGGTCCAACAAAAAGACAAGCAGGACAATGCTCAGAATGAAGAGCAGCAACAGCAGCAACAGCAACAACAGCAACAACCATCGAAACCATCTCGTGCTAAAAAACGTAGATAATCTCCTATCCACCTAAAATAACAAAACCCTCATTTGAGGGTTTTGTTATTTGAACGCTTGTATAAAATCATCACTAAAAATAACAGGATTGTGACTTTAAATTAGGCGGTTGTGATTAAGATAAAAGTCATCTATTTAATTTAATGCGAATATTTGTGAAATTTCTTCGGATTATAAGCTTACTGTTATCTATAGGTTTTCTACTAACTGCCTGTCAGCCACCGCCTTCAGGTGAAGCAGCAGGTTGGAAAAGCCCTTATCTGTATTGGCAATTACAGAGAGCCCAGTTAGAAGCTCCGCTACAGATTCCGGTTGAAGGCGTCAGAGTTGGTCAGATTAATGATACTTGGGGAGCAGCGCGTAGTGACGGTCGTAAACACGAAGGTACGGATATTTTTGCCAAACGCGGTACGCCAGTATTTAGCGCGACCCCAGGTATTGTGCGTAGGATTGGCACCAACAATCTGGGTGGAAAAATCATCTGGGTGACCGGTCCAAATATGAGCCAACATTATTATGCACATCTGGATGACTATGCAGAACATATTCAGGAAGGCGACTGGGTTGAGGCAGGTGAAGTCATCGCTTATGTGGGGAATACAGGTAATGCCAAAAATACCCCGCCGCATTTACATTATGGGATTTATTTAGGTGGGCAAGGAGCAACCAATCCTTATCCTTATTTAGTCCCTTCTCCATGAGCAGAAATTGGCAGAGTTTGTTGTTCAGATTTGAGTCTGACAGGACGTGTGTACCAGAACAATTGTAACGTTCCTAATAAAAGAACAAATGTGGCCAGTATGAACTGTTGATGATAGCTCAATCCAAAATATTGCAGCGCACTAAAACTGAGCCCACCGATTAGCTGAATCGAGGCAAAACACAAGGTGGCAATACTCCAGAGCTTTTTATAAGCCAGTCCATACAGTTGCAAAATGGTATAGGAGGTCAGGAACACCACAGCCGGATTTAGCATCCCGGTAAAAAAGGAAGAGCTAAAAGTAAGCAATGGGCTGGCATCTAGGGTTGCAATAAAAATAGCCACAATATAAAGACTATAAAGAATTTTCAGGGCAACAAAATTACCCCATTTTCTGGCCAGTGCATAAGCACTCAAGGCGCCTAAAGCACTACCTAGTCCATACAGAATCCAGTTGAAATTAATCCAGAACAAGCTCAATCCCAACTGCTGGCTTAAATAATCAATCCAGAAGAGTGAATGCGGTATATAAGCGAAAGCACTACAAGCATAAACTGTAAGTAAACTATAAAAGACGCTATTCAGAGATAGATGAGAGGTAACCGCAGGAGCTTGTGCCGACAAATATGGCTTAAATTTCTGAATCAGTAGACTTAAAACGATACAGATGAGCAAAGCAAAACCACATAAGATTAGCCATGCAGTCTGTATGGAAATTTGATCCAGATAAGGCAGAAACAGGGTCGCAATTAAAACGCCTAGTCCAATCCCACTAAAACCAATAAAGTTGATTTTAAGACGATCCTGAAGTTCACAACACTGCGCGACCACACTCGGCGATAAGATCATCATCAGTCCACCGCTGATCCCTGAAATGATACGCCAAGCGATATACCACGCTTCAGAAAAACCAGAAAACGCACAACACATCAGGCTGAACATGCCAGCAAAGGCTGAAATTTGAATATAGGTACTCATACTGCGGTCTTGAGGAAGACGCATCGCGGTAAAAGCACCGATTAAATAACCCAGCAAATTGGCACTGCTCAAGAGGCTGGCAAAATCTGTACTCCAGCCAAAGGCTTCTCGTGTGCCAGGTAACAGTGCAGTATAAGAAAAACGAAGAATGCCAATGCCCAAGCACATACTAAGACAAAGAAAAAGGCTGAGCTTCATTGTGTTTGAGGACATCCGTGCACTCATAGAATTTTATATTTGGTCAAAAAATAACATGAATCTTCATGATTGAGGGGAAATTGCCTGAGAAGAAACCATTGAGTGCAGAAATTTGCTCAAAGAAACCGGTATGATTTTTAAAATTTCATCAGTCAAAAGCCTGAATTTTTTCAGAGAAATAAAAAACCGCGTATCAACGCGGTTTTTTATATTGTCTATTTCAAGAATTAACGCATCTTGGCCAGGAAACGGCCAACACGGGTAATGGCTTCACGCAGTTCATTTTCAGCCGGCAGGAATACTACACGGAAATGATCCGGTGTCGGCCAGTTAAAGCCTGTACCTTGAACCAGAAGCACTTTCTCGGCACGTAACAAATCCAGCATCAGTTTTTCATCGTCCTGAATTGGATACACATTCGGATCCAGTTTCGGGAAACAGTACATTGCACCTTCAGGCTTGACACAAGATACACCTGGAATCTCGTTCAGCATTTCCCAGGCAATATTGCGCTGTTCATATAAACGCCCACCTGGGCGAATTAGGTCATTAATCGACTGATAACCGCCCAGTGCAGTCTGAATTGCATATTGAGCCTGATGGTTGGCACACAAACGCATCGATGCCAGCATATCCAAACCTTCGATATAGTCTGCGGCACGTGCTTTATCGCCGGTAATGGCCATCCAGCCGGAACGGAAACCAGCAATACGATAGGCTTTAGATAAACCGTTAAACGAAACACAGAGCTGATCGCCAGCCAGAGCTGCTACAGCAACATGCTCGATTCCATCGTAAATAATTTTGTCGTATATTTCATCAGCAAATAAAATCAGGTCATATTTCTTGGCCAAGTCGACGATTTGCTGCAACACATGACGTGGGTAAACCGAACCGGTCGGGTTATTCGGGTTAATAATCACAATACCACGGGTATTTGGCGTGATTTTGCTTTCCATGTCAGTAATATCTGGATACCAGTGATTTTCTTCATCACATTTATAGTGAATCGCTGTACCGCCAGACAGATTCACTGCTGCCGTCCAGAGTGGATAATCCGGCATTGGAATCAGCATTTCATCGCCATCATCCAGCAGACCTTGCATGGCCATAACAATCAGTTCAGACACACCATTGCCGATATAGACGTCATTGACGTGCATATCCAGGATGCCTTTTTGCTGATAATACTGACAGATCGCCTTACGCGCCGGGAAAATCCCTTTGGAATCTGTATAACCAATCGCATTCGGCAGGTTTAAAGCCACATCGTTGATAATTTCTTGTGGTGCTTCAAAACCGAATGGGGCAGGGTTACCAATATTTAATTTAATAATTTTGTGACCAGCTTCTTCCATCTCGATGGCCGCTCGTAACACAGGTCCGCGAATGTCGTAGCAAACATGATCAAGCTTGGATGATTTCTTGATTTCACGAGGGGATTGGGAAGTGTTCGGCATTTTGATGTTCTCGGATGGAGTGGAGGTCACTTTTGCATAACGATATAAATAACTTTTAAATGTCTCAGTTGTGACTAGATCGAGATCATGTTCATCTCGAAGTAGTGCAACAATTTTTTCATGCGTAAATCCAAGCTGCTGATATTGTTTGATCACAGGCAGCAGATTTTTAAAAATTACGCTCTTTTTTTGCGACATTTTTTAATCCTGAGCAAATTTAGAGCTAAGAATACCATTAAATTTGCTCACTAAAAAACATTTAATGTAAAAATTGCTTACTTTTATTTTTATATTTGCTTTCTTTTTGCTTTTTTGGGCATTATATGTCTTTTGTAAAATGTTGAATAAAGACTAGAATTTTTAAAATGAATCACGTAAATATAGGATTATCCTATTTTAAATAGCAAGATAAAAAGGTATGTGATCATGGGAAAACTCAATAAATCAGACCGGGAATGGCAAAGAGAGTTATCACCTGAGGAGTTTCGCATTACGCGCGAGAAGGGAACCGAGCCGGCATTTACTGGAAAATACTGGAATACCAAGCAAGATGGCACCTATGTATGCCGTTGCTGCGGCACGCCACTGTTCTCATCTGAAACCAAGTATGACAGCGGCTGTGGCTGGCCAAGTTTCTACCGTCCCGTCAGCAGTTCGGTGGTAGAAGAATTACCTGATACTTCACACGGAATGGTCAGAACTGAGATTGTTTGTCATCATTGTGACGCACACTTAGGGCATGTTTTCCCGGATGGCCCAGAACCGACCGGTTTGCGTTATTGTGTCAACTCGGCTTCTTTGGACTTAGAAACACAAGAAAAAAATGATGAGGAAACCTATCCATGACTAACATTTATCAGTTTGAAGCTGAATTGTTAGATGGCAAAAGCAAGCCACTTGCAGATTACGAAGGCAAGGTGCTTTTGATCGTCAATACAGCGAGTAAGTGTGGTTTTACCCCACAATTTTCAGGATTAGAAAAACTTTACGAAAAATATAAAGATCAAGGTCTGGAAATTTTGGGATTTCCATGCAATCAGTTTGGTGGTCAAGATCCAGGTTCCAATGAACAGATTGGTGAATTTTGCCAGAAGAATTACGGGGTATCTTTCCCGATGTTTTCCAAGGTGGATGTCAAAGGCCCTGAAGCGCACGCCATTTTTCGCTATTTGACTAACAATTCCAAAGGTATTTTAGGCAATGGAATTAAATGGAATTTTACCAAATTCCTGATCGGGCGTGATGGCAAGGTATTGAACCGTTTTGCTCCGACCACCAAGCCTGAAGATATTGAAGATGAAATTGCCAAAGTGTTGTAAGAATCAGCATTATTTTCTCAGTATGTGATAAAAATAGAGCTCATCTAATGTTAATTAAAAAACCCACTTATCTAAAGTGGGTTTTTAGTCATGATTAAAACTTAGAGGATGGTTTTCAGGCGTCGAATAACCTCTTCACATTGCGCCAGATCGGCTACGAGTGCCAGACGTACATGATTTTCACCCGGATTACCTTGTTCAGTATCGCGGGATAAATAACGACCCGGAAGAACTTTAATATGTGCTTCTTCCATCAAATGTTTGGCAAAGGCTTCATCATTGTCGACTTTTAACCAGTAATAGAAACCTGCATCCGGTTTTTTGAGTGGCAGCAGATGACCGAGTTCTTTCTGGAATAAATCAAACTTGGCACGGTATTGCACCCGGTTTTCTTCCACATGTGCTTCATCATCCCAGGCAGCAATTGAAGCTAACTGGTGCTGAACCGGCATCGCTGCGCCGTGGTAAGTACGGTACTGCAAATAAGGTTTTAACAGGCTGGCATCACCGGCAACAAAACCTGAACGCATGCCCGGAAGGTTAGAGCGCTTAGACAGTGAATGGAACACCACACAGTTTTTATAGTCATCCCGGCCAATTTCAGCACAAACTTCCAGTAAACCTACGGGTGCTTGGTCAAACCACAGTTCCGAATAGCATTCGTCTGAAGCAATCACAAAGTTGTATTGATCCGACAGGGCAATCAGTTTTTTGAACTGTTCTTTGGATAGCACTGCACCTGTTGGATTGCCCGGGGTGCAGACAAATAGCAATGCCGTTTTTTCCCAGACTTGTGCCGGAACAGCATCAAAATCACCAAGGTAGTTATTTTCCTCAGTACAGTTGATGAAATAAGGTTTGGCGCCTGCGAGCAGTGTTGCACCTTCATAAATCTGATAAAACGGATTCGGCATCACCACATAAGGTGCCTCTTCACGATTTACCAAAGCCTGTACAAACGAGAAAATCGCTTCACGCGTACCAGAAACAGGCAGGATATTGCTGTCTGCACTGATGCTATTTAGCTGAAAACGGCGCGTCAGCCATTGGGCGATACTTTCACGTAGCTCCGGCAGGCCTTTACTGTTTGGATAAGTCGATAAATGTTTAAAGTTATCAATAATCGCTTGTTTCACAAACTCCGGTGCAGGATGCTTTGGTTCGCCAATCGACAGGGGAATTAAGGGCATATTTGCAGGCTGGATATCCGCAAAAAGCTGATTTAACTTTTCAAACGGATAAGGATGCAGTAGAGACAAGCTAGAGTTCATGAATAAGTAACCGCGTTTTAATGTGAGTGTTGACTACAAACCTGATGAGAAGCTTCATCCAGCGCAGTTTTAAGTGCAGCTGCAAATTCGGCAGATTCTCCAGGTGTCATAGGGTTGCCATCTTTTTTGGTGACAAAGAAAATATCTTCGGCACGTTCGCCAAGTGTGGCAATTTTGGCAGAGTGGATATCCAGGCCTTGCATCATAAATAAACCACCGATTTTGGCAAGTAAACCAGGATGATCGAGAGTGGCAATTTCAACCATATTCTGATTCAAGGCAGGATTGATACTGATATCGACTGTATTTTCAATATCGAAATGACGTAATTGACGTGGAATCCGGCGCTGCATCAGGCCCGGATATTCATCTGAATGACTCAAGGCATCTTTTAGGGCTTCAATCACTGTGGCTTCGCGTTCCGGATCGGTCAATAAGGTACCAAAACGGTCCAGTACCACATAGGTATCCAGACTGAAAGCTTTAGTCGCTGTAATAATCCGTGCGTCTTGTACATCCAGATTCATACGATCCAGAATAGCCACGGTGGTGGCGAACAGGTTGGGTTGATCCTGCGTATAAATAAAGATCTGTACCGCATCTTGTGCATATTTACGGTGCGCCCGCATTAACACCAACGGGGCAGGATTATCCCCGTGCTGTAAAATGGCACGGGTATGCCAGGCAATTTCATCTGCTGTTTCTTTGAGGAAATAGTCATCACCAAGTTCCTGCCAGACTTTTTCTACCTCATCCAGTGAGAAGTCCTGAACCAGAAGTTCACTGGCTGCAAATTTAGTATCTTCAATCAGCATTTGATAATCAACCGGACGGCCCAGACCAGAACGGATTACGTCACGTGCCTGAGTATATAGTTGACGCATCAGCGAAGCGCGCCAGGTATTCCACAGCTTCGGATTGGTGGCGTTAATATCGGCGACTGTCAGGGTGTACAGATAGTCCAGATGTTCCATGTCACCCATTTTTTCGGCGAATTCTTTGACCACATCCGGATCGGAAATATCTTTTTTCTGGGCAGTCACCGACATCATCAGATGATTTTGGATCAGCCAGGCCACCAGATTACTTTCGCGTTCAGTAAAGCCATGGCTACGGCAGAATTTAATCGCGTCGCTGGCACCGAGTTCACTGTGGTCACCGCCACGACCTTTAGCAATATCATGGAAAATTGCTGCCAGATAGACTATGTCACGACGGGTCAGACGCTGAAACACTGAACTGACCACCGGAAATTCCTTGGCAAATTCAGGTTCTTTAAAGCGGTTTAAATTACGCAGCAGCAATAAGGTATGTGCATCGACCGTATAGATATGGAACAGGTCATATTGCATCAGTCCCAGAATCTGTCCAAAGGCCGGGATGTAATTTCCAAGCACACCATAACGCTTCATCGCGACCATAGTATCGTAGAGTCGATGCGGTGAACGGATAATCGCCATAAATAGCGCTTGATGCACCGGATTATCACGAAAATCCTGATCAATGCGTTTTCCAGCCAGGGTCAGCAGGCGTAAAGTACGCGCACGAATACCTTCGATCTCAGGACGATTGGCTAGTAAATAGAAAATTTCCAGAATTGCGTTTGGATTTTCCGAGAAAATCTTGTGATGCTGCACAGCCAGTTTGCCATCGACCAGTTTAAAGTTCTGGTTGATTTCTTCGATCTGGCGTTCATATTGCGGTAAACGTGGCGTAATGACCGATTCATTAAAATAGGCCAGCAGCATTTCGTTCAGCGTAGACACTTGCTGTGCACTGCGATAATAGCGCTTCATGAACTGTTCAATTGGATAGTTCGGATGATGCGCCTCTTCACGTACATAGCCAAATTTGGCAGCAATATCACGCTGATAATCGAACAATAAGCGGTTTTCATCGCGCTTGGTCAGGCGGTGCAGGTGATGACGGATTTCCCAGAGGAAACTTTCGGCTTCCTCAAGCACACCGAGTTCAAATTCTGAAATAAAACCGAGATGTACCAGATCATAAATGCGATTGACGCGGAAATGCCGTTTGGCAATCCAGCCAATCTGGTTGATATCACGGATGCCACCCGGCGCATTTTTAATATCCGGTTCCAGATTGCTTTCGGTATTGTTGTGCTGAGCATAGCGTTTATGCTGCTCATCCATCTTGGCATCAAAAAAAGTTTTGTCAGTCCAGGTACGTGACACGATACGACGTGGCCATTTGCACAGGTTTTCATTGCCAATAATCAGGCGGGCTTCGATCAGGGTGGTGGCGACGGTCAGATCACTGCTGGCCTGATTGACACATTCATTGATGGTGCGGACACTGATACCGGGTTTGAAATTCCCCACGTCCCAAAGCGATGAAATGAATGTAGAAATCAGTTGTTCCTGTTCCGGGTTAATCTCGTCTTCTGACAAGATCATGATGTCGACATCAGAATAAGGCAGCATTTCACGACGGCCATAGCCTCCGACTGCAAACAGGGCCAAATCAGTTTGATCCAGTTCGGCATGCTGCCAGAGAAACTGCAATGCTTCATCAATCAGGTTGGAACGCGCCAGAATAATATCCCGAATCGACTGGCCATTTTCAAAACTTTCCTGAAGCTGATTTTCGACATCACTGCGCCATTGATTGATGGCTTTAATGTCATGGTTGCTTTTAGCGTAATTCAGCAGTGGATGGGTGTTGATCATGTACAGTCGTCCGTTGGTATTTCAGCTTAGTTTTGGTTGACGCTAACTTGGTTGGCGACCTGGAGGGCCAGTTCACGTGCCTGTTCAATAGTTTCTGCACGTGCCGTGGCAACGCCCATACGACGACGTTTAAAACCTTCTGGTTTGCCAAACAGGCGCAAATCGGTATTGCCGTCTGCTAAAGCAAGATTCAGGCCAGAAAATGAAAGATTACGGCCATCTACTCCAGCATAAATTACCGCACTGGCAGCCACACTATGTCGTGCAGTATTCACCGGCAAGCCTAAAATAGCACGTGCATGCAGCTCAAATTCACTTTGAAATTGGGAGGCTAAAGTCACCAGTCCAGTATCGTGTGGACGTGGGGAAACCTCACTAAACCATACTTTTTCGCCTTTTACAAAGAGTTCCACTCCAAAGATTCCGCAGCCACCAAGTGCTGTAGTGACCTTGTTGGCAATGCGCTTGGATTCTTCCAGCGCGGCTGGAGTCATCGGTTGAGGCTGCCAGCTTTCCACATAATCACCTGAGTCCTGACGATGTCCGATCGGGTCGCAATAAGACGTTTCGATTTCGCCGGTTTCTGGATTTTTTGCACGAACAGTCAATAAGGTAATTTCAAAATCAAAGTCAATTTGTGATTCTACAATCACAGTACCCTGATTGACCCGGCCACCGGTTTGCGCATATTCCCAGGCAGCATCGACTTCATCAAAACGGGTAACACGAGACTGACCTTTGCCTGAAGATGACATCACCGGTTTCACAAAGTTTGGATAGCCGACATCGTCACAGGCCGCGCGGAAGGATTCTAAACTGTCGGCAAAACGGTAAGCTGAAGTTGGCAGACCGAGTTCTTCCGCAGCCAGACGACGAATACCTTCACGGTTCATGGTCAGATTGACGGCTTTAGCAGAAGGAATGACTGTAGCAATGTTCTGGGCTTCTATTTCAAGCAGAACTTCGGTCGCAATCGCTTCAATTTCAGGAACAATTAAATGTGGCTGGATTTGATTGATGAGTTGTTTGAGTTCTACAGCATCTGCCATATTCAAGGTATAGGAATAATGCGCAACCTGCATGGCAGGGGCATGATCATAACGGTCAGCAGCATGAACTTCGACTCCAAGGCGTTGTAGTGAAATCACCACTTCCTTGCCCAGTTCACCAGAACCCAATAATAGAACTTTATAGGCAGAAGATTGAAGGGGAGTACCAATAGTCACGCTCATGTGGATCATCCATGCTTGATTTTATGGACTTTTAGCATAGCAGAACTGAGCCGACAGTTAAGCCAAGATTCATACAAAATTGTGATATTGACCAACAGTTTTATTTATAAAGTTTTTCTAGATTTAATAAGGAGGCGCTGTCATTTTCACATCGCTGTCAGACTGCGTTTGCAGAAGATAAATCTCGCTTTGAGACTTGAGCTTTTCTATTTGTGCAACTTGTTCAGTATTGATATTTAGCATCTTTAACAGACGTAATGTACGAACATGCAGGAAATACGCATAGGGCAATACAAAAGGCAGTACAAAGCACAGCAAAAATAACAGTAGCCCAAAAACTATGAATTGAATGCAGTCTCGCAAGATGGTGGTGAGCTGGAACTGATCTGCTGAAAAGGCGGTAGCTGAAAAAAGAATAAAAAGGAGCGCAAATAAACCAGCAAAAATTTTTAGAGTATTCGGCAGGACACGATGTCTGAAGCTCCATTTACCCAAAATCAATGTCAAAGGATGAAGATGCAGCACGTATTGGCTCTGATTAAGCATAGCAATAATTTGATGGGTGCTATTCTTTTTAATATAAACCACCCGAACTTGATCTGCTGGTTGAGCATGTATTTCGACAAAATGTCCGGTAAAATTTTGAGCATTGATAAAACATTCAAAATATTGTGCCGGCACTTCATGTCGATGGAATACGGTTAACATTTCATCGCGCCGATGATGAATAAAGATTTTGCCTTCAATCACCTGTTTGACTTCAAACATGCGCATCCTTCCTTGTTTTTATTGTTATATAAAAAAAGACCTATACTATGAGTTTAGCATAAGTCTTTGTTTCAATTGATCAACTATTTAAAGCTTAAAAGGGTACCGGAACATAGGTGTAAACCAACCCATAGGTTAGTGCTGCGGTCAGAGTAGCCATCACGATACGTTTAAACTTAAAATACAAAACAGTAAGCACAATAAAGCCAACCAGCATCGCAAAACTTTTATTCGGCGTTTCTAATAAAGGTGGCAGGGTAGCAACTACAAGCATAGAGCTGATCGCAGCAATACCGATTGAACCCAAGGCAATTTTTAGCCACAATGCTCCGCGTTTTTGCGAACCTTGCTGAAATTTTTGAATGACAAAAAACGGACCAAAGCGCGAGGCAAAATTGGCGATTCCGACTAAAATTCCGACCAGAATAATCTCTAGATTCATGCTTGATCTCCTGCGTGTTCAGGATCTGGCTGCTTCAAAATATAGTGCTTAAACAAGCCGGCGAAAATACCAGAACTGATACCGATAAAGATCGCGGCAGACAGGTCGATAAAATAACAGGCAATCGCAGAAACCAGAATCGTGACAGCTACAACAAAAGTATGTTTCTTTTCAAAAGCTGCCAACAAGAAACTCAGGAACAGCGCAGGTAACAAGAAATCCAGTGCTGCCTGCAAGAACTGTGGCAAGTTACTGACCTGATCGGCAAATAAGCCACCGAGGAAAGATCCGAGTGCCCAGGACATCCAGCTAAACAGACTTAAACCGAGCATCCAGGATTCCGACCATTCTTGACGCCGTTGCGAGAGCTTGATCATACCGGAGGCAAAGACTTCATCGGTCAGACCCCAAGACCAGATTGCCGTTTTCTTTAAATTCAGCCGGTCTTGAATCAGATTTTGTAACGCAGGGCCATAAAGCAGATGACGAATGTCCAAGGCAATCACGGTCAATGCCGTCATCCAGATGGATGTACCACTGCCTAAGAGCGCAACTACCAGGAACTGGCTGGCACCTGCATACATCGAACAGGACAGGAACAGTGCTTCCCAAGCGGTAAAGCCAAACTGAGTAGCTGACACACCAAAAGCAAACGACACCGGTAAATAAGTGAAGATAATCGCTTGGCTATCTTTTGCACCTTGCCAGAAGCCAGCAGGTTGCGTAGCGAGTTGATTCGGTTCAGACACGACACACCTTGAAGGAGAGTTGAACGATGGGTCAAATGAAGATTGTGTATTCTACGTGAATTTAATAGCATAGTGCCGAAATGTTTAAATTGGCGAGCCTGATATGTGGATGTTCAAGACACGTGCGATGCTGACTGCTGCTTTAATAAGCACGGCAATATTGTTACAAGCGTGTGGGAATGACAGTCAATCGACTGATAAGCCAGAAATTAAACCGGCACCTAAATTGACTAATGATGCGACGACTTATGCCAATGCCGCATGGCAACTGATCAATGAAGTGGATCCACTGGTCTATAATAAAGAAGTGGATCAGCTGGAAACACAGGTACGTCAACCAGCACGTAAATTGAGTACAGACTGGCGTATTAATGTCAAAATGACCGATTCGGTGACCGAAGGCAAATATGCTCTGTGTCGTAAAGCTTTGACCAGTCTGGAAATCTGGGCGCGGACGACCATGGAAAATGGCAACAGCCTGCAACAAAAACAGGCGGATTATGAGCGGGATAAACTGCAATGTCAGAATGCCATTGCCCATCCTGCACTCGGAAATACCGATCCTAAGCAAAAAGGTACTGCAATTGCCAATATGCAATAAACCTTTGCCCATTTAAATGTACTTATAAAAAGCCAGTCTGAATGACTGGCTTTTTTAGCAAAATAAGCCTTAAAAATAGGGCATCCACATATGTTCTAATAAAAGTACCATTACACCGCAGATCAGGAGTGTGCTGCCAATCATGCGTTGAATCATTGTACGTGTAGACATGGTCGATCTCCTCAAAGATTTAAAGCGTGTTTAATGCTTCCAAATAACGACGATTTACTTCTTTCCAGTTCACAACATTGAAAAAAGCCGAGATGTATTCCGGACGACGGTTTTGATATTGTAAATAATAAGCATGTTCCCAGACATCCAGACCTAAAAGGGGAATATTGCCATGCATCAGCGGAGAATCCTGATTGGCACTGCTTTCCACAATAAGCGTTTGATCTGGCGCCATACTTAACCAGGCCCACCCACTACCAAAACGGCTAAGCGCTGCTTGGGTAAACGCTTCTTTAAATGCCTCGAATCCTCCTAATTCATGTTCGATTGCCTTGGCAATTTCAGCTTCGGGATGACCACCGCAGTCTGGACTCATCACTGTCCAGAACAGGGAATGATTGGCATGTGCACCAGCATTGTTGATCACGTTCTGTCTGAGTTGCTCGGGCACTTCATTGAATTTGCTAATTAAGGCTTCGACCGATAAATCTTCCCATTCTGTGCCCGCTATTCCTGCATTGATATTATTGATATAGGTTTGATGATGCTTGCTATGATGAATTTCCATAGTCTTGCTATCGATATGAGGCTCTAGCGCATCATAAGCATAAGGTAGTGCAGGCAAGGTGTAGCTCATTGGCAGGATTCCTTGAGAGAATGAAGTTAGGTTATTTTTCATTAGATTTAAGATACGCCCTAATTTAATATTTATATATGAGAATAGTTATCATTATTTTTAATATGTGTTGATCTTATGCGCTTCCAGAAAGCCTGTTATACGTATGAATCCTCTTTTTATAAGCAATAAAAAAGCCCCAAGAAGGGGCTTTTTTTAACAGCAATGACTTAAACGTTAAAACGGAAGTGTAAAACATCGCCATCTTGAACGATGTAAGTTTTACCTTCTAGACGCCATTTGCCTGCTTCTTTCGCACCGGCTTCGCCGTTGTACTGCACGAAATCATCATAAGCGATACATTCTGCACGGATAAAGCCTTTTTCAAAGTCGGTATGAATCACGCCTGCTGCCTGTGGTGCAGTTGCGCCAACTTTTACGGTCCAGGCACGAACTTCTTGTACACCCGCGGTGAAGTAAGTTTGTAGGCCCAGTAATGAATAACCTGCACGAATTACAACGTTTAAACCCGGTTCTTCCATGCCCATTGCTTCAAGGAATTCAGCACGGTCTTCATCTTCAAGCAATGAAATTTCAGCTTCAATCTGGTTGCAAAGTGGAACCACAATCGCATTTTCTTCAGCGGCTAATTTTCTGACTGCATCTAAATGCGGGTTGTTCTCAAAACCGTCTTCAGCAACGTTGGCAATATACATCGTTGGTTTAAGCGTCATTAAACCAAAGCCACGTACCAGCTTGCGTTCGTCATCATCTAGGTCCGCTGCGCGAGCCGGTTTACCTTCATCCAGTAAAGGCTGGATTTTTTCCAGAACTGCTTTAGTAGCTAGCGCTTCTTTGTCGCCACCCTTAGCAGATTTAGTCAAACGCGTAATCGCTTTGGCTACAGCATCCAAGTCTGCAAGCGCAAGTTCGGTATTAATCGTAGCGATGTCATCCAGTGGATCAATACGACCATTCACATGGATGACGTTTTCATCTTCAAAACAACGCACAACGTGAGCAATTGCATCAGTTTCACGAATGTTGGCCAAGAACTGGTTACCCAAGCCTTCACCTTTAGAAGCACCCGCGACCAGACCTGCGATGTCTACAAATTCCATAGAAGTCGGAATAACACGTTGCGGTTTAACAATTGCGGTCAATTTGTCTAAACGTGGATCAGGAACAGGTACAATCCCGGTGTTTGGTTCGATCGTACAGAAAGGGAAGTTTTCTGCAGCAATAGCAGCTTTGGTTAAGGCATTGAAAAGTGTAGATTTACCAACGTTCGGCAAGCCGACAATACCGCAATTAAAACCCATGAAATAACTCACAAAAGCGTTATATAAAAATTGCCCCCGATTTTACATGAAAGCATGACTAAAGTCAGGTCATGTGCTTGTGGTTTATTGCAATCAAATGCTTCTGGCGACCTAAAATGACTCGCTGAGCTTTCCGGGATGTGTAGTGAGTCCACCAACCATAGAGGAATAATCAGCCAGTATTTTACTTTTGAATAAAAATCACATTGTTTTTCTAAAAGTGAGTGACTAAAGTATCTGAATAAAACAGCGGCCTACACGCCCTGATCCAATAACGATAAACATGGAGCATACATGCGAACTTTATACCAGTTTCCTTTATCTCACTTTTGCGAAAAAGCACGTTGGATGCTGGACCATAAAGAGCTGTATTATGTTGCTCACAATCTGATACCCGGGGTACACCGCGCTTTTGCCCGCCTGAAAACAGGCCAGAATCGTCTGCCTATTTTGCGTGATCAGGATCGATGGATCGCAGATTCCACCCAGATTGCTCTGTATTTGGATGATACTTATCCAGAACATCGTTTACTGCACGCAGAAGGGTATTTTCGAAATAAAGCTTTAGAAATTAATGAAATTACTTTGGAATTGGGTCGTCATGTCCGTCGCTGGATGCTCTCTCAAGCACTGACTTCTGATCATGAATCTCTGGATATTTTAATTGGTGAGCAGGGTTATCTGCGCCAGTTTGAAAAATTTTCTAAACCTTTATTGAAAGCGATGGTGGCCAAGGGTTATGCATTGAATGAGGAAACTGTGGCGGAATCCAAACAGCATATTGATGTTGCGGTACAGCAGCTCAATCAGATGCTGGTCAGCCAAGGTGGGTATTATTTTGTCGGAAATCGTTTAGGTCTGGCGGATATTGCAGTCTGTTCCATGTTGGCACCGCTTCTGGCGATTCCAGGTACGCCATGGGAAAAAGAAAATTTCGAAACCTTGTCCGAAGAATATCGCGACTATCAGCAGTATTTGAATGAGCTTCCACTGGGTGAATATATTTGCCGTATTTACCGAACCGAACGTAATGCCCGGGTAGACTGGCGTGGTGTATAAGTTTAAATGCCAATCCAAGAATTAAAAAAACGCGCATGAAGCGCGTTTTTTTGATGAGATTATGATTAACCCCAAGGATTAGTCTGATCGATATCAATATTTTTAGTAAAATTATTGAGGAGTGAACCAAAATCAAATCCGGATGAAGAACCGCCACTGCCGATATTCTGAATTGTATCTTTAATGCCCGGCAGGATGGCAGACAGATCAATATTAGAATCAGTCGTACCCACCCCTTGGACAAGATCACCGAGGTCAGGCAATTCAATCGAAGAGCCGCTACCAACCAACTGACCAACACCTTCGGCAATACTGCCTAAGTCAAAGCCGTTCGAAGCAGAGGAAATACCTTCGATCATACCACCCAGATCCAGATCGCTACCGAGATTCAGATTACCCAATAACCCACCCAAGTCTATGCCATTTGAGCCATTCGCAATCAGACCGCTCAGTAAGTCAGTGAAGCCACCGACATCAAAACCACCCGTTGCATTTCCGCCTACAAAGCCGCTAATTAAATCGGTAATAGCACCAAGATCAAAATCACCGCCTGCATTGCCACCGATTAAGCCACCCACCAGACCTGCAATTGCTCCAATATCTATATCACCTAAACCGTCAGAACCACCGATCAGACCACCGACCAATTCAGCAATTTGTACGATATCAATCTCGCCATTACCACCAATCAGGTTGCTGACCAGACCTACGATGGCACCAATGTCTACGTCACCTAAACCGCCAGACCCACCAATCAGACCACCAACGAGCTGAGCGATTTGTGCGATATCGATATCGCCATTACCGCCGATCAGGTTGCCGACCAGACCTGCGATCGCACCGATATCAATATTGCTTGAACCACCGATTAAGCCACCAACCAGTTGAGCAATTTGCGCAATATCGATATCACCATTACCGCCAATCAGCTTGCCGACCAGACCCGCGATCGCACCGATATCAATATTGCTTGAACCGCCGATCAGACCACCGACCAGTTGAGAAATTTTACCAATATCAATATTGCCTGTACTGCCGCTCAATAAGCCGCCCACCAGTTTAGAAATAGCCCCAAGATCCAGGCTGCTGCTATTGCTCCCCATTAAGCTCTTTAATAAGTTGGTGACTTGGGTAATATTAAAGCTACCGCCATTGGATTGAGTTAAGCTACTGATCAGGCTTTGAATATTTAAACTTGAGGCATTCGAACCAGAAAATTGAGTTAATAAATTGCTGAGATTTGTCGTACTCAGGCTGCTTCCAGAAAGGAGATTATTTAATAATGAGCTGACTGAAGGTTGAGTATTGGATCCGGTGAGATTGCCAATAAGATTGGTGAGGGTGCCTGATGTCGTTCCACCGAATAAGCCGCCCAATAAGCTCTTCGTTTGGGTTTCGACGGTTAAAACAGGACTCACTTTTGTTTTTATCAAGCTTAAAAGTTTAGAAGCCATGACCGTTCCTTGTGTAATATTTTTGAAATGCGCTATTTTTGTTTTTAAAGCGCCTTTGTTTTAATCTATTTCTATACACTTGTAAAAGATGGACGGTTAAGTCGTGTAGGTAGGGGCTGAGAGGAATAGCCTATCTGTTGTCGTGTTTACCCAATTTAAATAATTTAAAAATAAAGATTTAATTAAAAATGCCATTGGTCATATTTTTAATTAATGCGATTAACGGTCATTTAAACCCTCCTGAAAACCGTATTTATAAAATGAAATCCCATTTGGAAAAAAATTTCAGAATATGAAAATTTTGTGAAAAATAAATAAATATTGTATAACAGAGATGGCGCAAAATTTTCTGCATCTATTGATTATTGATATAAGAGTATAAAAATGGAACTGGATCGTTTCGATAAACATATTCTAGAAATATTGACCCATGAAGATGTCAATCTGAATGAACTGTCCGAGCGGGTGAATTTATCTGTCAGTTCGGTGCATCGCAGGATCAAACACTTAATCGATCATAATATTATCAGTGGCTTAAAACGTGAAATCAATTACCAAAAATTAGGTTTCAGTCTGCATGTGCTGTTGCAGGTATCCTTAAGCAAACATGATAGCGATACTTTTGCCAAATTTCTGGAAGAACTGGAAAGTATTCCCGAAGTAATTAATGCCTTTTTGGTCACCGGTCAGTCGGCAGACTTTATTGTTGAAGTCGTGGCAAGAGATATGGAAAATTATAGTGAAATCCTGCTTAAGCGGATTGGAAAAATTGAGCATGTGGTGGCACTGCATTCCAGCTTTGTGATTAAAGAATATAATGTCTTTAACTGTAGCGGATTACTCAATAAAGTTTAATCAAAGCTAGGTTGGTGGACAGCCATAAAAAAACGCACCCTAAGGTGCGTTTTTTGAATCAGACATATTTAAGCATCAAGTTCTGCTAAAACTGCGTCTGAGAATTCAACGTTGGTATAAACGTTTTGTACATCATCCAGATCTTCAAGCATATCAATCATTTTCATGATTTTTTTTGCTTGATCGATGTCTGTGATTTCTGCTTTGGTTGAAGGACTCATCACTACTTCAGCATTGTCAGATTTTAAACCTGCAGCAGTTAAAGCATCTTGAACTTCACCGAAGGCTTCAGGTGTGGTAATGACTAGGATATCATCTTCAGTGACTTCGATGTCTTCAGCACCTGCTTCTAATGCCACTTCCATGATTTGATCTTCCAAAGACACATCTTCAAAAGTGATCTCACCACGTTTCGTGAACAGGAATGCCACCGAACCGTTGGTGCCTAAGTTACCATCAGTTTTAGAGAAGCAATGACGTACGTCAGGCACAGTACGGTTCAAGTTGTCAGTCATGGTTTCAACAATAACCGCAACACCACCTACACCATAACCTTCGTAGGTCACTTCTTTCAGGTCGTCGTTATCTTCGCCACCAGCACCACGTTGAATGGCACGGTTGATCACGTCACGTGTCATATTCACTGATAATGCTTTTTCAACCACAGCACGTAGACGAGGGTTGCTTGCAGTATCTGGACCACCAAGCTTTGCAGCAGTGGTTAATTCACGAATGTATTTGGTAAAAACTTTACCACGACTTGCATCTTGTTTTGCTTTGCGATGCTTAATATTGGCCCACTTGGAATGACCCGCCATGCGAACTATGCTCCTTGTAGATTGGCTGTATGCCTATCAGAATGCCGAAATTCTACCATAAGCGTTTTTTTAAAAAAAAGTGTCTGGATTTGAGATTTCAGGATAAAAACAAAAAAAGTGCAATATCGAGGAAAAATAGAAAGAGGATAGGGGAATTTATAATTCTATTTATACATTTATATGGACAGATGACTTGGACATAAACAGCAGAATCGCTGATTATGTCCGTGCTTTTCTTTTTAAAAAGCTTATTCTGGAATAACGATATCCAGACCAACCTTGTCTTTATAAAGTTGTTTGATCAAAGCCAGGTCATGCGCAAGATCTGTCGGATAAATCTTGCCGAGAATACCGCCTTGCTTGGTTTTGGAATTGGCATATAATAGCACGATCGGTACATTGGCAGCCTTGGCAATATGCCAGAAACCGGTACGGATCGGTTTGCGTGCTTCACCTTGTTTAGCACGTGTTGCTTCGGGTGCAATGACCAGATTGAACTTTTCATTGTTCTGAAAATGTTCCACCATCTGGGTCACGATATCTTTACTGGCCTTGCGGTCAACCGGAATACCACCCACAGCGTTCAATAATGGCTTGAAGGGTCCTTTAAATAATTCTTTTTTGATCAAGGTATGTACCTTGAGATCATAGATCTGGAACAGGGCAATTGACAGTACCGCATCCATCATTGAGGTATGTTCGAATCCAATAATGACCTGTTTGTCTTCAAGCACATCTGGTTCGACATGATATTGCCAACCTGCAAGTTTAAATGCAGATTCGCCAAGGAATTTGTTTAGCATAAGTACGGAGAAGTAAAAGCTGTATGTAGAGAACTGCATAATTTCATCTTGTTCGCCCATACAGTCAATAGGCTTTCCAATAAAATCAGCGAATAATGTAAAAATCTATGATTTATTCATCTTTTTAAGCTGCAAAATTAAGAGTTAATATATATAAATAAAATAATATTAATATCTTAAAAATATCAGTAGATACAAAAAAAGTCTTGAAATGATGAAAAAATGACTATCCAGAGCACACTTTAGTTATTAGACTTTTGTCGAAGAAGAAGACTGATACAGGTCTTTTCTATTTTCTTATTCTTTCTACTCTGAGATTGAAAAGTATGACGTACATGACAGCCTTCGTAGTCTCCCTATTGATTTTTGCGCTTATAATTGTATGGTCTTTGATCGAAATTAAGCAGGATTTACATAAAGACGAAGAAATGAAGTCTGAATTCTAGTCATTCTATCTTCTTTAGTTCTAGGCTATTCCTTTAACATTGCTGCCTGAGCAATAAAGAATTTTGATACCTTATAGATATACTAAGACCTTAAATCTATCAGTTTTACGCTTAGTAGACCGGATTAAATTCAAGATAAAGGCTCATTTATCTTAAATGATGCAGCATGTATCTCATTTTTCTATATGCCTCCTATACTGAAGTCTTAAGTAACTGAATTTTGACTAAGACAAGTCGCCCATGATTGCTGCCTAAATGTTCAAGCAGTTATAAAAGCACTTGTCTTTCCAAAAAATCTTAGCTAGTATTCATGACGCCTGAACTTATTGATAAATAAAGTTTTCAGCATATAGGGCCTATAGCTCAGTTGGTTAGAGCAGCGGACTCATAATCCGTTGGTCGACAGTTCAAGTCTGTCTGGGCCCACCATATAAAACAACCACTTACGTGTACTAATCGTAAGTGGTTTTTTTGTTTTTGGATATTATGAAATCTGAAGTAAGCAATTCACTTAATTGATCGTCGTTCTTATCTCGAAGGACTTAAAATGGGTTGCCTCCACTGATAATGAACTTTTCTAGTTTGCCTTTCAATAAAGATTCTTCGTTACCAGCTTAATAAAAAAGCATCTCCCTCAGATATTACTTTTGTTATCTAAATTCCATAAACATCCTCTTTAATCAAAAAAAAAGTTCATATTTATGAAATAATTGTGATGTAGTTCAAAGAATATCTGCAAAAAAAGTGAAAAGTAGATGAAATGCATTTTACAACTGAAAAAATTATGCTAATTAATATGAGATGATTTTTTAGTCAAAAATCATGATGTTTCAGGACGGAATATCTTAAGAAGCGTATTAAAAAAATGATTAAACAGGAGTTTCAATGATGCTTCAGCTTTTAAGAAAATTGTTTTGTTTGCATATTTATGAATATGAGCAAATGCAAGAAATCGGGGAACACAGGGAGTGTCGTAAGTGCGGTACGAATAAGGACTAAAGTTTTTACAAGAAAAGTGAGCAATGGCTCACTTTTTTTATGCTTGTCATGGGCTAATTTCCGTTAAAATTAAAGGGAAATTTCAACACGATAAACAGGAATATGAGCAAAGATTTTCATGCAGATACCTATATCGTCGACAGCAACCTGGCAGATACGCTGCACTGGCTCAGCCTGCATCAAGATAGTTATGACTCCTTTAGCTATGATGCAGTCACGCAAGCGCTGATGGTGCATCATGCCAATGGAGTAGATCAAATCCGAGTCGGAGATTATCTGAATGCCCGTTATGGCATTTTAATTACTGCACATAACTTTTCTGCGAGTTCATCAACTTAAACAGTGATTAACTTGCCATTGCATCTGTAGCCAGACTGCGAACACTCGGTTTTGGCTGTTCTGCAACTAAACCTAATTTTGCAAAAAGTTGCTGATCCCGGCCTTGGGATGTATTAGGGGTCGTCAGCAGTTTTTCACCAGAGAAAATAGAATTGGCACCAGCCATAAATGCCAAAGCCTGATCTGAATCGCTTAAGGATTCACGCCCTGCAGAAAGGCGAATATAGCTTTTAGGCATCAGCAAGCGTGCTACGGCAATGGTACGAATCCACTCAATCACATCCAGCTTTTCTACATCTGCCATCGGTGTTCCTTCAATCGGAACCAACATATTGATCGGCACAGATTCCGGATGAATCGCCAGAGTTGCAAGTTCATATAACAAACCAATTCGGTCATCACGATTTTCACCCAGACCCACAATACCGCCACTACAGACTTTCATACCAGCCTGACGTACATGACCCAATGTATCCAGACGATCATCAAAGCTACGCGTGCTGATGATATGTGAATAGTATTCACGAGAAGTGTCCAGATTATGGTTGTAATAATCCAGTCCTGCATCTTTCAAGCGTTCAGCCTGAGATCCATTTAGCATCCCCAGTGTCATGCAGGTTTCCAGACCGAGTGCTTTAACTTCACGTACCATTTCCAGCACATAAGGCATATCGCGTTCATGCGGGTTGCGCCATGCAGCCCCCATACAGAAACGTGAACTTCCTGATGCCAGCGCCTGTTTGGCTTCCTGAATCACTTTATCGACCGCAATGCGTTTTTCAGCTTCCAGTTTGGAATCATAATGCGCTGATTGTGAACAGTATTTACAGTCTTCAGGACATTTACCGGTTTTAATCGAAAGCAGGGTGCTCACCTGAACGGTATTCGCAGTGAAATGTTCACGATGAACCTGTTGCGCCTGGAACACTAAATCCATTAAAGGCTGTTGATATATAGCTTGTATTTCTTCACGTGACCAATCATTACGTACCGCATCACTACTGTTCATCTCTTTCCCTATCTGTGCTTATTTATCATTCGGTTCATCTTAATAAAAATAAGCTTTTGCTTCACTAGCAAAATATGACCTTATATAAATGACAAAGCCCACACGAGGTGAGCTTTGTTTTTCAGTTGCCAGATTATTTATTACTGTGATTTCCATGAATATCCTGGCCATGCAGATCACTACGGTGCTGCTTGTTAAACACGCGCTGATCCTGTTCATGCTGATTGTTTTTTGGGGAATTAATCGGGCCATGTTGCGGCTGCTGCTGTTGTTGCTTCTGCTGGTCATGCTGAAGCTGCTCCAGCAGTTCTTGATTTGGATTTTTTGATGACATCATCTTTCCTCCACTTCATTTCTGACTATTTTTATTTATGCCATAGTCTGAAACATGGGTGTGTAAGGCTTTTAAGTGAAACTGTGACGCTAGGTAAAGATGGAAAATCAACTGGATTTTGCCAGTTGTTCTTGAATAGCCC
The DNA here is from genome assembly GCF_024129435.1 of Acinetobacter lwoffii. Taxonomy (GTDB): domain Bacteria; phylum Pseudomonadota; class Gammaproteobacteria; order Pseudomonadales; family Moraxellaceae; genus Acinetobacter; species Acinetobacter lwoffii_F. The sequence continues at coordinate 141,635 of NZ_JAMXXN010000001.1, forward strand.
AATCGATATGTACCTGCACAATTTCATCATGTTGATTACGCTGTTGCTGAAGGGCCGGAATAATCTGCCCATCAAAGGGTGCATTGCCCAAACCAATGGCGATATTGCGCATAAAGCTTTGATAACCCGTACGACGCATCGGACTGCCTTCAGTCGCACTTAAAAAGGTGGCTTCATCCCATTGCCATAAATCCAGTAAACTCACTTGATCCAGTCCATGCCGCGGATGAAAATCCCCTATCGAGGTCACTTGGGCGAAACTGTTCCATGGACATATCAGCTGGCAATCGTCACAACCAAAAACCCGGTTACCAATTCCGCGTCGCAAATCTTCTGGAATAATGCCTTTATATTCGATGGTCAGATAGGCGATACAGCGGCGAGCATCTAACATATAAGGCTCGACAATGGCTTGAGTCGGACAGATGTCGATACAGGCAGTACAGGAGCCACAATGTTTGGTCGCGGGTTCATCAAAGGGCAGTTCCAGTGAAGTAAACAGTTCACCCAGTACAAAGAATGAGCCTGATGTTTTATGAATCAGCAGGGTGTGTTTACCTGTCCAGCCCATGCCGGCACTTTCAGCCAGCGATTTTTCAAAAATGGGTGCAGAATCCGCAAAAGGACGTGATTCAAAATCTCCGATTTTTCCCCGGATTTTTGTCGCCAAGGTTTTCAGGCGACCGCGCATGGTTTTATGATAATCCCGGCCACGAGCATAACGCGCGATAATGGCAGAGTTGGGTGCATAAGGGATATAACGTGGTTCTGGTGCGTCGACCAGATAATCCATACGCACACAGATAATGCTACGTGTGCCGGGAACCAGTAAGACGGGATTGGCACGTTTTTCCAGATTCTCTTCCAGAAACTTCATGTCACCATGATAACCACGATCCAGATATTCCTGTAAGCGTGCTAATTCTGCTTGAGCATCTGGTTTGGCAATGACACAATCAGAAAAACCCAATTCTAAAGCCTGCGCTTTAATCCATGCTTTTAGCTCGGCTGGATCTTGTTGATAAACTTTAATTTGCGCTTGAGAATCGGGAGTTGCCATAAACCAAAGACAGGGAATAAGAAATGCAGCAACAAGTTTACCATAGCCGTGATCTACAAGCATGGGAGCAGCGCTGGTTTCAACAGCAAAATAGTTCCTACGGTTTAATGCAACAAGTCGCCTGGGGGATTAGTCAGCGGCTGATCACTTTATTTTCCCAGCAAAAAATAAAAAAAATCGCTGTCTGCTGTGGTCAGGGTAATAATGCCGGCGATGGCTATCTTGTGGCCAAATATCTCAAACAGGCTGGTTTTCAAGCTCATATTTATGCGGCTGAGTTAGGTAATTCTAAAGATTTGGCATCGGCTGTGCTGGAAGCCCAGCGGGTTGGTGTGCAGTTTTATTCGCATTTTGATTTTCAATCCGAATATGAGGTCTATATCGATGCCTTATTCGGAATTGGTCTAAACCGTCAGCTGGCTTCTGACTGGCAAAATGTTATTCACGGCATTAACCGGCAAAATGGGCTCAAAATCTCGATCGATATTCCGAGTGGACTGGATGCCAATACCGGCCAGCCTTTGCCTGTTGCGATCAAAGCTGACTATACTTTCACGGGCTTAGGGCTTAAGGCAGGACTGTTTACCGGACAAGGTAAAGAATATGCGGGCAAGATCGAACTGATTTCTGCTATTCCAACAGATGCAGAACTTCAACCGATTGCTTGTCTTTCATCACATCAGATTCAATTGCCGAAGCGTGAAGCCTTTGGTCATAAAGGCAGTTATGGTCATGTTCTGGTGATTGGTGGACATGCCGATATGGGCGGAGCAGTGATTATGGCTGCTGAAGCAGCATTTGCTGCTGGAGCGGGTAAAGTGACGATCGTTTGTGATGCAAAACACCACACCGCGATTTTGTCACGTGCGCCAAATATTATGCTGCGTGATATCAATCTTTTAACTCAGGAGCAACGCCAAGCACTGATTCAGCAGGTCGATGCAGTCTGTTTTGGCATGGGATTAGGTCGTGATTCTTGGTCAGAGCAACAATATACAGCTTGGTTTGAGCTGACTCAGCAATCTGATCTGGAGGTTGTTTTGGATGCGGATGCCTTATGGTTTCTGGCCAAGCAGCCTCAAGTTTTGAATTCCCAGACTTATGCCACACCACATCCAGGAGAAGCTGCAACTTTGCTAGCATGTAGCACTGCGGAAGTTGAAATGGATCGGATTGCAGCCATTCATGCTCTGCAACAAAAATATCAGGGACAGTGGGTGCTAAAAGGTTCAGGCAGCCTGATTCTGGAAGAAAGGCTTTACATCTGCAATGCCGGGAATGCCGGTATGGGAACTGGCGGAATGGGGGATGTGCTGGCCGGCATGATTGCCAGTCTAAAGGCGCAATTTGCGCAAAAAATTTATTTGCATGAAATTGTGACGCTGCATGCACTTGCAGGTGATGAACTGGCCAAAAATGGCGAACGTGGCTTGCAGGCACAGGATATGAAACATGCGATTTATCAGGTCGTGAATCGCTAAGGAGAATAGTGTGCCAGTCATCAAACTGAATATTTCAGGCCAAGTTCAAGGAGTCGGATACCTTTACTGGTTTGCCGAGCAGGCTCAGGCGCTTGGACTGAAAGGATATGTGAAGAACTTGAGCACAGGTGAGGTGGAGGCCGTTATTGCTGGAACAGACTCCCAACTTCAGGAAATGATTACACGAAGTTGGAAAGGGCCTGCTCGTGCAATCGTACAAGCGGTTATTCAAGAGTATCTGGAATCTGAGCTAGATGCTCAAGACTTTATAATATTGCGTTAAACCTTATCGACGACGGCTACTGACGCGACTCCGGCCGCGTGCCATACCACCCAACGCATTCAATACCGCCATTTTACTCATACTGCCTGAGGCGTGGGCATGACAAATAGCAGCAGCTAAAGCATCGGCGGCATCCTGCTGCGGTTTGATGCTGAGTTTTAGAATATTCATTACCATCATCTGCACCTGTTCTTTATCCGCAGCGCCATAACCCACTACCGACTGCTTGATCTGGCGCGCAGTATATTCAGCGACTTTCAAATCCAGATTGACCAGTGCCGCAACAGCAGCACCACGGGCCTGACCGAGTTTTAAGGCAGAATCCGGATTTTGTGCCATAAAGACCTGTTCTACCGCAGCTTCAGTGGGACCATAAAATTTTACAATGCGCTCCACGCCGGCAAAGATCCGTTTTAAACGTTCAGGCATTTCTGTCGTTTCTGTTCTGATGGTGCCGGCATCAACAAAAGTCAGTTTGGAGCCGTCTTTTTCGATAATTCCGTAACCGGTTAAACGAGAACCGGGGTCAATCCCAATAATTAATGACATGCCCGCACTTTAAAAATAGAATAATGCCCATATTGTTACATAAGCGTATCAAAAAAGCTTGATCCTGATGAAGCAGTTGATTCCAGCATCCTATTATTTATTTTACTGAGATTAGATTAATTTTCATGAAATTATTTCTTATTATCCTTGCAGGCTTAATCCTAGAAGTATTTGTCTGGATTGGCGTGGGTGACCTCGTCGGGAGCATGTGGTACGTATTTTTCTGGTTTGTAGCCGCATTTTTTATTGGTATGAATCTGATCCGTAAATACTCGGCCGGTGTCATGCCACAGATGCAGCAAATGCAAATGGGGCAGATGAGTGCAGACCCTGCACTAACAGGAAATTTACCTAAAATTCTGGCAGGTTTCTTTCTGCTTATTCCTGGATTGATTACCGATGTATTGGCAGTATTGATGCTCATTCCAGCGGTTCAGCAGGTCTTTAAAGCTGCCATGATGAAAGCGATGATGAAGCGTCAGCAACTCATGATGGAAAAAATGATGGGTGGCATGATGGGCGATATGGGTGGGGCACAAGGCCAAAATCCATTTGCCGAGATGATGCGTCAAATGCAGGATATGCAAAATCAGCAATCAGGTCGCGGTGATTCCACCATTATTGATGGTGAAGCACGTGAAGTGAGACCTGAGGCGAAAAAAATTGAAATGAAAGATATCAATCCGAAATAATTGTTTTATTTGGAAAAACTCTATTCAAGCCGAATCTGATGATTCGGTTTTTTATTGGAGCTTTCTAATCTCTTTGAACAAACGTTATAATATATTTTTATAAATTTAGCTTATTTTAATGTCTCTGCTTTTTACGATCTGTCTTCTGCATTTTGTTGCTCAACTAAGTCCCGGTCCCGATATTTTGCTCATTGCTAAAAGTGCCGCATCTACCACACGCCAGAATGCCCTGAAAGTTATTGCTGGGATCTCTGCCGGTATTGTGGTTTGGGTAGTACTGACACTTGCGGGTTTTACTGTGTTAATTGACCAGTTTCCATGGATTCAACAGGTATTGATGGTGCTCGGTGGTGTGTTCCTGGCGAAGATGGGATGGGCCATGTTAAAGGGTGGTGTGCATAGCTTTAAAAATAGACATCAGACTGACGACGATACAAATGGACAGATGCAAGCTAAAAACTATTTTATGTTGGGCTTATGGACCAACCTTTCTAATCCAAAAACACTGATCTACTTTAGTAGCGTATTTTCACTGGCCTTGAGTTCGTCTGCTTCCGATTATTTGAAAGCACAGCTGGCGGTGATTATTCCTTTGCAGACCTTTATCACCTTCGCTTTATTGATGCTGTTGATTTCTCAACCAAAAATTAAAACCTTGTACCAGCGTTCGGGGAGTTATATTGATATGATTTCAGGCGGACTATTTCTGCTATTTGCATTGTGGTTATGGTATGACGCACTTATTCTGATGAATTAAGTGGTATATCTTCATTTAATGCTGGAGAAGTTGGTGAGGCTGGGATAGGAGATGCTAAATTGTCTGGTGTTTTAACCGCCGTTTGATAACGATTAGGCTTTAAGGTGGTTTCAGTATTTTCAGAGCCTTGATAACTGCGGCTACGGTTGGCGCGCTCACGCAATCCACCTTTTTTAATTAACTGAACCATGGCACACCTCTCATTCAAATCCACGGCTATTGTAAATCAAATATGGATTTGATGAGGCTATTTTCCGCATTTCTATTTGAATTATTCAAGAGTAATAAAAAGACCTATTTGGACCAACAGGTCTTTGCTGTGAGATGAATGAAATTAGCGAAGTCCTTTATCTTCTTCTTTTAAAACGTCCAGTATAGAGTGTTGTACAGGAACTTCTTGTTGTGACTGCACATACAAATGCACCATTTTAAAAACAATTGCTGTAACGAGGCAGGCTGCTAGACACAAAACCCAGAAACCAAAAGGGCTGCGAATATGATGTGAGCCGCAGTTTGAGCATGATTTTTCTGTAGAGTCGACTACTTTTTCACAGCAGGCACAGTGATATTGATACTGCATTTTTCTTCTCCCAGGATGTTATCCTTTTTATTCTTCGATCATGAAAGATGATTTGTTGCTCTATCATAGGAGAGCTTTTCTAGGCTGACAAGACGAGATTGCCGACAATTACATAGTATCTATATAGGGTAAAAATTAATTACATGACTAAGATCATATCAAGAAAATGATTAAATGATTCATTATTTGAAAATATAGTTGAATCTAAAAAGATAATGACAAAATCAATTAAAAATAAAGCCCGCATCAAGCGGGCTTTATTTGAGCTAGTCTAAAACTTATTGTCCTGAACGGATGATGTAATCAAAAGCAGACAGTGATGCCTTCGCACCTTCACCGGTCGCGATGATGATCTGCTTGTACGGCACTGTTGTACAGTCACCTGCAGCAAATACCCCTTTCACATTGGTTTCGTTGCGATCGTTAATTACAATCTCGCCACGGTTGGTCAGCTCAACCGGGGTTTCTTTCAGGAAATCGGTGTTAGGCAACAAACCGATCTGCACGAAGATCCCCGCCAGCTCAACCACATGCTCTTCATCTGTGGCACGGTCTTTATATTTCAGACCCGTCACCTGTGCACCATCACCCAGCACTTCAGTCGACAAGGCATTCTTGATCACGGTGGTATTTGGCAGACTGTTGAGCTTGTCTTGCAGCACCTGATCCGCACGTAGTTTGGTATCAAATTCCACCAGCGTGACATGCTCTACAATCCCCGCCAGGTCAATCGCGGCCTCAACACCCGAGTTACCGCCACCAATTACAGCGACGCATTTGCCTTTGAACAGTGGACCATCACAGTGCGGGCAGTAGGCTACACCACGGGTTTTATATTCCTGTTCACCTGGCACATTCATCTCTCTCCAGCGTGCGCCGGTCGACAGTATCACGGTTTTAGATTCCAGTGTGGCACCATTCTCTAAAGTCACTTCCACCAGACCATTGGCTGTTTCATCTGCACCTTTGATGTTGGATACCCGTTGCAGATTCATGATGTCGACACCATATTCACGCACGTGGGCTTCCATCTCGGCTGCAAATTTAGGACCTTGGGTCTTTTGCACTGAAGTAAAGTTTTCGATGTCCATGGTATCCATGACCTGACCACCCATGCGTTCAGCCACGATCCCGGTTTTAATGCCTTTACGTGCTGCATAGATGGCAGAAGTATTCCCCGCAGGGCCGCCACCGATCACCAGGACATCAAAGGCTTCTTTGGCATTCAGCTTTTCCGCATCTTTGGCAGCGGCATTGCTATCCAGCTTGGCAATGATTTCTTCCAGTGTCATACGACCCTGACCGATATGCTGGTTGTCCTGGAATACCATCGGCACCGCCATGATTTTGCGTTCTTCGACTTCTTCCTGGAAGAAAGCCCCATCAATCATGGTGGCAGTAGTGCCCGGGTTATAGATGGCAATCAGGTTGAGTGCCTGAACCACATCCGGACAGTTATGGCAGCTTAAGGATACAAATACATCGAAATTAGATTGAACACCCAGGCTCTTGATATTCGCCAGAACTTCATCTGAAACTTTCGGTGCATAACCTGAGGTTTGCAACAATGCCAGGATCAGTGAGGTGAACTCATGGCCCATTGGCAAGCCTGCAAAGAACACACGCGGTTCCTCACCTTGTTTGGCAATCCCGAAACTTGGCGCACGTGCATTGGTCCCGTCAAAGCGTGCAGTCACCAGGTCAGACAGTGCAGCCACTTCGGCAACCAGTTCCTGGATTTTGGCTGATTTGTCAGAGCCATCTAAAGTCGCGACCAGTTCAATCGGGCCTTCCAGGCGTTCTAATAAGGTTTTAAGTTGAGCTGAAGTATTTTGGTCTAACATTGCTAACGTCTCCAAAGGAGTAAATGTTTATTTGATAACAAGATATTAAATGAATTGAATAAATAGGTAAAACAGTTTGTTTTTATCTTGTTGATCGGATTTACAGATTTATTGAAAAATTCATCATTAATTTCAAAGTTCTATATGGGGGTGAAAGATTAATTTTCAAGTAGTTTAGAGCAAGAATAAGGATTTTCAGCTAAGATTAAAACAAGATATTTGAGACTTGAATGATGGAATTACAACGCGGTATTTATCAACATTATAAGGGACAGCTTTATCAGGTGTTTCATGTTGCCACGCACAGTGAAACTGAAGAAAAGCTTGTGGTTTATCAATGTCTCTACGGGGATTATTCGATTTGGGTACGTCCTTTAACGATGTTCACTGAAACCATTACCACTAACGATGATCGTGAAGTGGAGCGTTTTAAATTGATTCAGGCACTTTAAGCCAAACAGAATCAGGGAAGAGTGATGCAAAACTCAGATGAATTTGAAAGATTCATGCAGGAATTATATGAAAAGTTTCATAGGCATGATCTTAAGCAGGCAGATCGCCTGCACCGATATCGCAATATAGAACCAGAATCCGGTCGATTTTTATCTATGCTGATTCGTGCGCAACAATCGAAAAGTATTCTGGAAATTGGGACTTCTACTGGTTATTCCACTTTATGGCTGGCAGAAGCGGCTCGGCAGACTCAAGCCATGATTACAACACTTGAAGTTGATGCAGAACGGGTTATTCAGGCAAAGCAATATGCGACAGAAATAGATCTTGCAGATTTAATCAATTTTAAAGTAATTGATGCTCAGGTTTATCTGGAGGCAGAAAAGGAAATATTTGATTTTATCCTGTTAGATGCTGAACGAGATGCTTATGTCAGTTACTGGCCACATTTGAGTCGATTACTTAAAGCAAAGGGCGGGTTACTGGTAGTTGATAATGTCATTTCACATGCAGCAGAAGTCGAAGAGTTTATTGCCTTAATTCAGCAAGACCCACGTTTTATCATGAGTATTGTACCCATAGGCGCAGGTTTGCTGATGGTGGGATTTCGTTAAATGGATTCACTTCAATCCATGCAAATTTTATTAAAATGTAAATTATATTCGAGATACTTTTCTACGAATGCGGCTTTGTCTTGGCGTCTTAACAGGTTGTCATAAATAAATTCAGGTACGGGATGATACAGCTCGGCATGACCATTACTGTATACAATTTTCAGGTGGCGGCTTGAGGGATTGTATTTCCAAGAAATCACGGTAAGCAGTTTTTGCATATGCGTTCCTCCACTGAATATTTCTTATCTTATCATTTGAACTTATGCCATATGGCTCTGCAGATGTATAGCTCAATTGTAAGAATCGGTAAGGATTATGAGAAAGCGAAGCAAAAGATATGCCTGAATTTTTATATGATGGATCAAGAAAGAAATAGGACTGCAATATTTAAAGTCCTAACAAAATAATTTAAAAAAATAAAATCCAGTATTGCACTGACATAAAAGTTCAAACCATAAAAAACCACGCTAAAAAGCGTGGTTTTTTTGAATCAGTTCAATCTAATTAAAATTAGATTTTACCCACTAGGTCGATTGAAGGAGCAAGAGTTGCATCGCCTTCTTTCCATTTAGCTGGGCAAACTTCGCCTGGGTGAGCGTGTACATACTGAGCTGCTTTAACTTTACGAAGAAGTTCTTGAGCGTCACGGCCGATACCACCAGCGTTGATTTCAACGATTTGGATTTTACCTTCTGGATCGATCACGAAAGTACCACGATCAGCAAGGCCGTCAGCTTCGATTAATACGTCAAAGTTTTTAGCAAGTGTCCAGTTTGCATCACCAACCATTACATACTGGATTTTTTTGATTTCTTCTGAAGAATCGTGCCAAGCTTTGTGAGTGAAATGCGTGTCAGTAGAAACTGAGTAGATTTCAACGCCTAGTTTTTGAAATTCAGCGTAGTTGTCAGCAAGGTCACCAAGTTCAGTTGGGCAAACAAAAGTGAAGTCAGCTGGGTAGAAGAATACAACAGACCATTTGCCTTTCAGGTCAGCTTCAGTAACTTCAATGAATTTGCCGTTTTGGAATGCAGTTGCTTTAAATGGTTTAACTTCAGTATTAATTAAGCTCATCATTGTCTCCATGATTGAGGTAGTCTTTGATTTTGAATAAGAGTATCGAAATTTTGGTTGATGCTAAAATGGTATTTTTACATTACAAACATCGGAAAAACCGAATTAAGTAAAAACGCGCCACTTCGGCAAAATCGCTTTGTTCATTGAGCAGCATCAAGATGATGGCCTGATGACAAAATTATCTCTTTTTCCTCGTGCTAGCAAACATGATGTTGAAACCAAAAAATTCAAGGGTCAATTCGGAAAAAAGCATAATTTCCCCAAAATAATTTAAATATCAATTCCAAACTTAAACTGATGATTAAATCTAGTCAGGAAAATTCAAGGGTGTCATATAGATATTTTGACAGGTTTATGGCGCTGAATTGTGGGAAATCAGGCAGCCAAAGCCAATTTGTCCGGCACTTAACAGAACTACGACTATCTGAAATCTAATGAACCAAGTAAAATAAACCTTTCCGGTTTTTTGATGTGGGTATTTTCTCTGTGCAGAGTCATTTAAATGTAGATCAATGGATAATGGCGCGTGACCGTCACCGTTTAAATCGACTGAAAAAAGGGAAAGACGCAGATGCCAAGCAGTATCAGGAATTATTTGAAAAATCCAATCTGAAAGTACGGCAACGGCTTGAGCGTCTTCCGAACATCAAGCTGAATCAGGATCTGCCGGTTACCCAATACACTGACAAGCTGATTGCTGCGATTCAAAAGCATCAGGTGATTATTGTGGCCGGTGAAACCGGTTCTGGTAAAACCACCCAGTTACCACAAATTGCCATGCTGGCCGGACGTGGTCTGACCGGAATGATCGGGCATACCCAACCGCGTCGACTGGCAGCTCGCAGCGTATCACAGCGTATTGCCGAAGAAGTTGGTGAAAAACTTGGGGAATCAATTTCCTTTAAAGTGCGTTTTACGGAACAGGGTTCACAAGATTCAATTGTGCGTTTGATGACAGACGGTATCTTGCTTGCCGAATTGACACATGACCGCTATCTGACCAAATATGACACGATTATTATTGATGAAGCGCATGAACGCTCACTGAATATCGACTTCATTATGGGTTATCTGAAGCAGCTGTTGCCGCGCCGACCTGATCTGAAAGTCATCATTACTTCTGCAACCCTGGATGTAAACCGTTTTAGCAGTTACTTTAATGGTGCACCAATTTTTGAAGTGGAAGGCCGCAGCTTTCCAGTCGAGCTACGTTATCGCCCGATCTCGGAAATGAGCATTGGCGGTAGTGATGATGATGAGTTTGATGATTTTGAAGAAAACCTGCCTCGCGCTGTGGTCAAAGCAGTCGAAGAATGCTTTCAGGATGCACAGGAAAAAGGTCATCCCGAACATGCCGATATCCTGATTTTTGCCAGTACCGAGCAGGAAATTCGCGAGTTACAGGAAACCCTGATCAAACATGGGCCACGCCATACGGAAGTATTAACTTTATATGCGCGTCTGGCGCTGGCCGAACAGCAGAAAATCTTTAATCCTTCTGGTGGCGGGCGACGCATTATTATTGCCACCAACGTAGCAGAAACAGCTTTAACCGTTCCGAATATCCGGTATGTGATTGATAGCGGTTTTGCCCGTATTTCGCGTTATAACTATCGTTCACGGGTGCAACGTCTACCAATTGAAGCCGTTTCTCAGGCAGCCGCGAACCAGCGTAAAGGTCGTTGTGGTCGTATTGCGCCGGGTGTCTGTATACGTCTGTATTCTGAGGAAGACTTCCTGAGCCGTCCTGAGTTTACCGAACCAGAAATAAAGCGAACCAACCTGGCATCTGTAATTTTGCAGATGCAAAGTCTGGGCTTGGGTTCACTCGAAGATTTTGATTTCATCGAACCACCAGATCATCGTCTGGTAAATGATGGTCGTAAATTGCTGATTGAACTCGGGGCAATGAGTGAAAAGAAAGCGTCTCATTCTCAAGATAATTCCCCTGAAGTTACAGATGAAAAGCAATCTCAATCTGCAACTTCTGCCCCCTTAAAAAAAGGGGGAAATGTTAAGGTGGGAGATGCACTAACCAAGATCGGTCAGCAAATGGCGAAAATGCCGATTGATCCACGTCTGGCCCGCATGATTCTTGGTGGTGCACATTTTGGCGTGCTGAACGAAGTTCTGGTGATTGTGGCAGCGCTTGCAGTTCAGGATCCGCGTGAACGCCCTGCGGACAAGCAGATGCAGGCAGATCAGAAACATGCACTATTCCGTGAAGCTGATTCTGATTTCCTGTTCTATATTAAACTCTGGGAGACGCTGCACAATAACCGCGAAAGCATGAGTGAAAATAAGCGCCGTACTTTTGCGCGTAATCACTTCCTGAGCTGGTTGCGTCTGCGTGAATGGAAGAAAACTCATGAGCAGCTGGTGGAGTTGGCTAAGGGTTTAAAACTGTCATTTAATGAAAAGAAAGCCAGTTATGAAAATCTGCACCGTGCCTTGTTAACTGGTCTATTGTCCTTTATCGCCAATAAGACCGATGAGCGTAATGTCTTTATGGCAGTACGTCAGCAAAAAGCACGGATTTTCCCGGCTTCTACCTTGCACAAGACCAATACGCCATGGGTGATGGCTTTTGAGATGGTGGAAACCTCTCAGGTATATTTACGCACCCTAGCCAAGATTGAACCGGAATGGATTCTGCTGGCCGCACGTGACTTGCTCAAGCATCATTATTTTGAACCGCACTGGTCGAAAAAAGCCGGTGTGGTGAATGCCTATGATCAGATTTCATTATTTGGTCTGATTATTGAGCCGAAACGCCCAATCAATTATGAAAAAGTAGATCAGGCGGCCGCGCATGAAATTTTCTTGCGGGATGCTTTAACCACTGGGCATTTAGGCATTACTCCACCATTTTTAAAGCATAACTTGCTTAAACTGGAAGAAGTCGAGCGAGTAGAAGACAAATTACGCCGTCGTGATCTGGTGGTTGATGAAGAAACCATTTACCAGTTCTATGCCTCGAAAGTGCCGCCTGAAGTGGCCAGCCGTCGTACTTTTGAAGACTGGCGTGCCACGGTTGAGCCTCAGAATCCGCGTTATTTATTTGTCGATGATGATGCGCTATGGCTGAATGACCGGCCGACGACACAACAATTTCCGGACTATTTGCACAATGGTAGCCTGCGTCTGGCTGCAACCTATCGTTTTGACCCGAGTCATGATGAAGATGGCGCGACAGTTAAAATTCCCCTGCAAGCCTTGGCCCAGGTCGATGAAGGTATCTGGTCATGGGGGATTCCGGGTTGGCGTCTGGATCTGATTGAAGCATTGCTAAAAGCTTTGCCGAAGGATAAGCGCCGTAATCTGGTGCCGATTCCGGATACTGCACAAAAACTCATAGCAAAAGTAGATGCGCAGGATTTACAGAAACATATTTTTAGTTTCTTGGCATTCCAGTTGCGAGGCGATCAAATCACGGAGAAAGATTTCAGCTTTGACCGGGTCGATCAGTATCTGTTGCCTTTTATTAAAGTTACTGATGAAAAAGGCCGTGTCATTGAACAAGGGCGTGATCTTGCTGAGCTGAAAGCGCGCTGCCGGACTGAAACGCATAGTCCGGTCAAACAGCTTAAAGGTGAATTTAAAACCTTCCCGGAAAGCTTTGTATTTGAAGCCTCACAAAAAGTCACCGGTGTCGTGGTCAAGCAGTACCAGGCGCTGGTTCCGACTAAAGCTTTTTCTGCCCTGGAGCAGAAAGATGAATCGGGTGTGGTGATTCAGACTTTTAATGATCAGGCTGAAGCGATCAAAAAACATCGTGAAGGAGTGATCCGACTGGTGCATATGCAACTCGGAGACTTGACCCGCCAGTTGAAAAAACAGATTTCCAAACCTCTGGCGCTGGCTTATTCACCACTCGGTGATAAGGCACAACTGGAACAAATGTTAGTTTATGCCACACTGCACATGTCTATTAATGAATTACCTGTCAATGCGCAAGAGTTCCAAAAACTGGTTGAAGATGTAAAAAAATCTTTCTTGACTTATGCCCAAGTTGCCCTGAAAGAGATCACGGATATTTATATCCAGTGGCAGGAAATCCGCCGGAAATTATTGGTTTTAGATCATTCTGTGTTTGAAAAAAATATCAATGATATTGAAGATCAACTTGATTTAATGAGCCTTTCTGACTTTGTGTATCGTAAACCTTCCGATGTATGGGTCGAATTTCCACGTTATTTGAAAGCCTTGATCTTGCGTTTAGAGCGCTTGCCCAATAATCTACAAAGGGACAATTCCGCCATTGACCAAATTGATCAATGGATGGAAAAATTATTCAAGTTTAAAGATGACCCTCGCCTGAAAGAATTGTATTTCATGGTCGAGGAGTTAAGAATCTCATTGTTTTCACAACCGATGAAAACAAAAGCACCCGTGTCTCCAACTCGCTTGCAAAAAGTATGGGATCGTCTTGGAATCAGTTAAGATATAGGTAATTCAGATAAGGAATTTTACATGGGCATCCGCATTACGGGTACGGGCTTATTCCATCCGGAACATGTCATCACCAATGAAGAATTAGTTGAAAGTTTAAATGCTTATGTGGAACTGTTTAATCACGAAAATGCTGACAAAATCGCTGCAGGCGAAGTTGAAGCACGTCGTGGTTCTAGTGCAGACTTTATTGAAAAAGCATCTGGCGTACAACGCCGTTATGTCGTAGAAAAATCAGGCATTCTTGATCCAAAACGCTTACGTCCTAATTTACGTGAACGTGCAGATGATGAAATTTCACTGCAAGCAGAATGGGGTGTAATCGCAGCCAAGCAGGCGATGGAAAATGCCGGTGTGACTGCCGAAGACATTGATATCGTGATCTTGTCATGTTCGAATTTGCAACGTGCTTATCCTGCTGTGGCGATCGAGATTCAGACCGCTCTAGGCATCAAAGGTTATGCCTATGACATGAACGTGGCGTGTTCTGCAGCAACATTTGGTCTGAAACAGGCTTATGATGCGATCAAAGCAGGCGCGCGCCGTGTGTTATTAGTGAATGTGGAAATTACCTCTGCACATACCGATTTCCGTTCACGTGACTGTCACTTTATTTTTGGTGATGTGGCAACCGCTTCAATTATTGAAAATACCGACAGCAAAACCGGTTTTGAAATTCTGGATTCTGAGTTGTTTACCCAGTTCTCGAATAACATCCGCAATAACTTTGGTTTCTTGAATACTTCTGAAAATGCTGACATTGACGACAAACGTTTCCGTCAGGATGGTCGTAAGGTATTTAAAGAAGTCTGTCCACTGGTTGCGAAAATGATTACTGCGCAACTGGAAAAGAATCAGATTGAGCCTACAGGTGTTAAACGCTTCTGGTTACACCAGGCCAATGCCAGTATGAATGAACTGATCCTGAAACTGGTCGTCGGCAAAGAAAATGCCAAACCTGGTCTGGTACCGATCATTCTGAATGAGTTTGCCAACACTTCTTCTGCCGGGGTGATCATCGCCTTGCACCGTAGTGCACATGAAGTTGAAGATGGTGAATACGGCGTGTTGTGCTCATTTGGTGCGGGTTATTCGGTAGGTTCGATTCTGGTCCAAAAGCGCGTGGCATAATCCGGGGTAGATAAGGAGCAGACAGCTTGCAGGTCAAACATGATGGGCAATGGATTAGACGCTTAAGTGCCTTATCTAAATTATATTTTACCCCTACATTTTTAGGGGCTGAATATATTGATGCCAGTCGGCCTGCAATGTATGTTGGTAATCATTCCATGTACGGCATCTTTGATTCGCCGATGCTGATTGATTATCTCTATAACGAACATAAAGTGGCTGTGGTCAGTATTGCGGATCATAGCCATTTTTATGTACCGCTATGGCGTGAAGCCGTGAAAAAGTTTGGGGCAGTCGATGGCATCCAGCATTATGTACGTGTTGTGATGCAGCAGGGCTACTCCATTCTGGTGTTTCCGGGAGGTGGGCGCGAAGTACTTAAACGTCAGGGTGAACAGTATCAACTGATCTGGAAGCAACGCTACGGGTTTTTAAAGCTGGCTCAGGAATTCAACTATGATATTGTCCCTTTTGCCGCGCTCGGTGGGGATGAGGTCTATGAGATCGGCTTTGATGCCAATAAGATCATCCAGCATAAATATTTTCAAAAACTCCTCAAAGTACCACAACTCAACAAATTACTACGTCAGGGCGATGTGATTCCATCTTTGCCTAAACGATTATTCCCAAAACGCCTGCCATTTTATTTTCAGTTTATGCCGCGACAATCGATTGCTGAGGTTCAGACTCAGGAAGAGCTGATTGCATTTCGACACAGCTTGCAGCAACATATTTATACAGGTTTAGCCGAGCTTAAGGTGCTACGTCAGCAAAACTAAAAAAAGAAAAATTCTTCCTGTAAAATCTAGGCTATCATCTATTGAGATGTTCTATTTTTAGCAATGAGGATGCAGGGACTTTTTTATAGTGCAAGTGATGCCATAATGTATTTTTAAGTGTTCATTGATTGGCGATCAAGGACTCAGCATGATCCAATATAAAAATAAGATGATTCTAAGATGACCGAGGTGCACGTATGGAACAGGAAAGCTTGGTAGCATCTTTAACGTTGTTGGCACAACAATGCTTACGGATTTCTCCGGAGCTCAACCAGCTTTATCTTGATCAGATGGCGATGATTGGTCATCTGAATGCACAAAATTTAATAAAAATTCAGCAGGATCAACACCGGATTGAATTGGTGGATGGCCTGTTTCATATCCAGTTTCATGCTCCACGTGCACTAGACTCTGGAACTGCACCTGCTTTGCTAGACAGTCATTTTTATTTCCAGCAATGTAAGGCAGAAGCACTAGAGGAATTCTTTTTACAGGATATCTATTTCCTGACCGGGGATTTAAAACCGCAGCATTCGCTATATTTACGCGACAAAGCCAAACAGTTACGTCAGCTTATCCTGACTCAGGTCTATGTGTGGGTCAATGGCCCAGAACGGGTGTTCGAATTTCTGCAGCAAATGTCGATTGTTCAGGCTGAGATTATCGACCAGCAGCTGATTAAGGCCGGGCTATACATCACACCCGTCATGCAAAACTTTGTTCAGGATGAACAAGAGATTCCACAGCAGATTCTTGAAAGCTTGCAACAGGCTTTTTCTTTGGAGTGTCTACAGCAGGATGAATTCCTGTCGATCCAGTCATTGATGGATAGTCTGGATGAGTTCTGTTTTAGCGCCGCACAGTTTTTGCCTCCGGCGATGTTCCGGATTATGTCACTGTCTTTTGAAGAGCGCTTTAATCTGCATGAACTGAATGATCATACTGATGATATCTGTTTGCTATATCGGCATGCTGAGGGGCAAAGTAATCTGCTCGGTTTTGTCCGATTGATGAACCGGGACGTGTGGCATCGGGATGATTTATTATCCAAACGGAATTTCCTGGAAAATCATCCGTACTTATGGCAGAAAAAGGTGGCCCGATTGCCACTATTTGACTGTCATCGTGCTGTGAACTGGATCTTCAAGCAACCGGCCGAGGTACTGGACTGGATCAGTAATAATATCCAGCATAGCAGTGTGCGGGTGGCAGTAACGGCCCTAAGTTTTATAGACAGCCATCATATTCATCCGCAGATTATTATGGCGACTTTACAATATTTTCAATATGTCTCGGCGCGATTGTTTATTTATAGCATGCATGAATATGCAATTCAGCATGACTGGTTTCAGCACCAGCATAATCAGGCGGTGGTATTAAAAGGCACACGCCAATCGATTGAAGATCAGCGGATTGCGATTAGTCCCTCAATTCTGTATCTGGACGAATGGATGGAGCTGCTGCGCAATGTGGTTAAAATGGATGATCAGCTGACTAAAAAGGTTTATCTGAACTTGAGCCGGATGATGCAAGCTTATATGCAGCATTTATATAAAATTACGGCGCATTTACCAGATGAGGTTCTGGTGTATATTCAGCCTCAAAGTCAGCAGAACCGTGATTTTTATAATGTTCTGCACCGCTATCGCATTCCTTTTACTGAATTCAGGCAGCTGTTTTATTTGCAAAGCGGGCATGTACGTAAGTCGCTATTTGACAGTTATGTACGTGACTATCTAGTAGAGTATTTTTCCAGCCATGCAGAAATACCGAAGAACCTGAGCTGGACCAGTTTGTTTAATCAGGCGGTCGTCTGGCATGATCAGATTCAAAAGCAGGAAATGATCGCCAAGCTGAAAAAACAGTTTGCACTGGTGAACTGGACACCAATCACTCAGGTTTCATTTTTACTGTATTTCAACTGGCGTTTTGAAGAACTTAAAACTTTGGATCGGATTTTAGAGGAATCTAAAATTTTCAGGAACTGTCTGGCGGCAAGCTATGCTCAGCAAATTTTGGAAGGGCAGTATGTGGCCTTTCGTATGTCTCATCCTGCTGTGCGCCTACCCTTGATCTTGGGGTGTCAATTAGTGAATGGACAGGTGATTTTTGATCAGCTGGAATATCCGAATAACCAGAAAGCAGAAGCTGAATACAGTAATATCGCCATGCATTTTATTAACTGGCTCAACTTGCAGGCCTGACAGTTCAATACAGCTTGTTTTCCTCCATGACGCTTAACTTTTCCGCTAAAAATCGTTAGGCTATAGCCGTTCTTTTACGGTATTGCTCTTATGAAACAGGAAACTGCCCTTAAGTTACTCAAAGCAGGAGAAAATGTCTTTTTAACCGGTTCTGCCGGTGCAGGAAAAACCTATACGCTGAATCAATATATTAATTATTTAAAGGCACGTAAGGTCGCCGTCGCGATTACCGCATCGACCGGTATTGCAGCCACACACATGAATGGTATGACTATTCATACCTGGGCAGGCATTGGCATTAAAGACTTTTTGTCTGAAGAAGACTTAAAGCGGATGAAAGAGCGCAAATACTTAAAAGAACATCTGGAAAATGCGCAAGTCCTGATTATTGACGAAATTTCAATGCTGCATGCCAAGCAGTTGAATCTGGTCAATCAGGTATTGAAATATTTCAAAGAAAGTGATGAAGCTTTCGGTGGTATTCAGGTGATTGTAGCAGGGGACTTTTTCCAGTTACCGCCAGTCGGTAAAAATGATGAGCGCAACCGCGACAAATTCTGCTTTATGTCGGATGCCTGGGTCGAAGCCAAGTTTCGCGTTTGCTACCTAACTGAGCAGCATCGTCAGGGCAATGATTATTTGAATGACATTCTGAATGCGATCCGTGCGCAGGCGATTAGCCATGAACACCGCACTGCTTTACAGGCCACGCGACATCAAGAAATTGGTGATACCTATACGCGCCTGTATACGCATAATATGGATGTGGACAGTATTAACTTTAAACATCTGAATGAAATTGACAATGATCCGCGCCAGTTTGATGCGCAGTGTGATGGCAATGAAAAGCTGATCGAGACTTTAAAATCGTCAGTGCGAGCGCCTGAAGCCTTAACCCTGAAAAAACATGCCAAAGTCATGTTTGTGAAAAACAACTTTGATATGGGTTATATCAACGGCAGTTTGGGCGAAGTGATCAGTTTTGAAGAAGATGATGAATATGGTGTGCTGCCTAAAGTCAAACTGACCGATGGCACGACACTGGTGGTTGAGCCTGAAACCTGGTCGGTAGACAATGAGGCCGGTAAAACCATTGCCAGTTTCCAGCAGATTCCATTGCGTCTGGCCTGGGCGATTACCATTCATAAATCACAAGGCATGACCCTGGAAGCTGCCGAGATTGACCTGAGCCATACTTTTGAAAAAGGACAGGGCTATGTCGCGTTGTCCCGTTTGAAAAGCTTAAATGGCCTACGATTAAAAGGTTTTAATGAGCAGGCTTTGGAACTCGATAGTCTGGCAATTAAAGCCGATCGCCGTTTTCAAGAACTTTCTGATGAAGCCGAAGCGAATTTTGAAAATGTCGATTTGACGGCACAGCATAAGGCCTTTATCCGACATTGTGGCGGGACTTTGAATGAAGTTGAAATCCAGCGCAATGAGAAGAAAATTTCCAAGAATGGGGGTAAGCAAAGCTATGCCGCTGCAACGCTAGACGAAACGCGTGAACTGTTTGAAGAAGGTTATGAAATTGCCGATATCGCGACTGAACGTGGTTTGACCCCGGCAACCATCATCAATCATTTGGGGCGTTTGCATAAAGAGCAGGGGCTGGATATCTCGCTGGCACATCCGGGTGAGGAAGTGGTGGAGCAGGTTCGCAAGATTTATAAACGCCTGACCAAGCGTCAAAACTCGGAGCATTTTAATGATGACGGTTCTATTAAGTTGCGTCCGATTGTGGAATTGACCACGCCTAAAATGGCTTATGACCAAGTGCGTCTGGCACTACTATTTGTAGAATAATCATTAAAAGTGATGTTTAAAAGTTCTTAAGATGCACAGTTTATTCGTATACGGCACGCTTCGTCCGCAGCAACCCAATGCCCCTGTCATGGAGCGGATTGGGGGGAGCTGGAAAGCCGGTTATATTCGTGGGTATTTGCAGCAGCGTGGTTGGGGTGCTGAGCTGGGTAGCCCGGGTATTCAGCTCAGTGATTCGGGAGAGATTGTTCCGGGTTATGTATTCATATCCGAGAATCTTCCCCAATATTGGGATGAGCTGGATGCATTTGAAGGCGATGAATATCAACGTATCCCGGTTAAAGTATATTTGGAAAATGGTCAGACGATAGAAAGTTTGGTCTATGCTTTGAAAGATTAGACTGGGGTGTGTCATTTATTGAATTTCTGATTTTTATCAGGTCAGAGCTTCAAAGATCATAACTTTCCTTTGACTTGGTTTCAAAAGATTGAATTAATAAAGTATTCCGTTGATCTGATAGTATCTTCTGAGCAAGCCTGAAGCATTGCTTTAGAGCTTAGCGCAAGATAATCAACGGGCGATCTGCATATTTCCCGTTATATGATTATTTTTGAGAAATCTTTGCATACTGGTGAAGGGCGCTGATGATTTGAACATTATTGTGTACTAATCAATAACGATAAAATCCCAGCCGCAATTAAAGGACCGACTGGAACACCGCGTAATACTGCTACACCTGCTACTGTGCCTAATAACAGTCCGGCCACCACATCTGGCTGATTGGACATCAGCTTCACTCCACGTCCTCCCAGCCAAGCGACAAAGACCCCAATCGCGATTGCCAGCAAAGACTTCCAGCTCAGGAAAGATTTGAGAATACTTTCCCCTGAAATTTTGCCACTGGCAATTGGTGTCAGAACACCAATGGTCAGAATAATAATGCCGATATTTAAACCGTGCGCCTGTACATAAGGCAATAAACTGCTGAGAGGTGTGATTTTTAAAACAATTAATACCGCTGCAGCAATGGTGACGGCACTATTGTGACTGAAAATACCGCAAGCCAGTAAAACCAAAAGAACAATCAGATTCAAATCAAGTTGCGACATAAGGGGGAGATATAGAGTGAAAAATAAAGCTATTGTAGAGCTTTTCAACGCATGATACCTAGAAAACAGCGGAAGAAATCAAATTCAGGACTGTTTCAGGATAGAATGCACAGGTCTTCACTCGATACAGGTATAAACAGATGCTATTGGAAAAAATGTTGCAGTCACAAGGTTTCGGCTCCCGCAAGCATTGTCAGCAACTGATTAAAAATGGTGCTGTTTCAATTCAAGATGAAGTGGTTGACAATCCTAAATATAACCTGGATTTAAATCACTTAAATTTCGAGGTTTATGGGAAAAGTCATACCTATCGGGAAAAAGTGTATATCGCCTTAAATAAACCACAAGGCTATGAGTGTTCGCATCAGGCGACGCATCATTTTAGTGTATTTGACCTGTTTGATGACATTCTGCTGAATCGGGGGATTCAGTGTGTGGGACGTCTGGATCAGGATACCACTGGACTATTATTGCTGACCGATGATGGACAGTTTCTGCAAGCGCTCACCCATCCGAAAAAGCATGTCGCCAAAGTTTATCAGATGCAAACTGCGGATCCAGTCACAGATGAACAGATTCAGCAACTAGAACAAGGTGTCGAATTGAGAAATGAAAAAGGTATTTTTGCGGCTACTGAAGTGACTCGATTGGCTGAAAATCGTCTGCAAATGACCATTCATCAAGGGGTCTATCATCAAGTAAAGCGCATGCTGGCTGCCGTAGGCAATAAAGTTGAACAATTGCACCGTGCACAAATAGGTGCTTTGGTCTTGCCTGAACTGGCTGAAGGGGAATGGCTGTATTTAAATGCGGAACAGGTGGCGCAGGCCAAATTCCGCTCGGAATAATAAATTTTGTATTCGCTTGAAATGTGACTAAAAAAATTAGGACTTATTTCAGAAAACAGTGATAAGTTTGAAATTCATCATCCTTGATAAATCCCATGGATTCATACAATTTATGCGATTGATAATTATTTTTTTGGGTTTCCAGAGTGATTCTTAAGGCTTGTTCATGTTTGGCAAATAAAATCGCAGTATCAATCAGTTGTTTGGCTGCGCCCTGACGCCGAAAAACTGGAGTGATATAGACATCATCCAGAATATAATAGGTCGAGCAGGCCACCGAAGAAAAACCCAGATACAGGATGATAAAACCGGTAAAGGTATCATCTTTGGTATTAATAAAAATAACAGTCTGCCCATCTTCAAAACGCTGTTTTAAAAATTGGTAAGAGAGTTCAGGATTGGAAGACGTACCATAAAACTGTCGATATTCATCAAATAATATCGCCAGCTGATTCAGGTCTGCTGACTGGGCGCGTCGTACGAGCATTGCATACTCCATGCTAATTTTTTATTGATTATCAGCATCAAGCATAGCGAAGTTTATGAGTGGCAGGCTTTAGAAATTGTTCGGAAATGCAACAATGTTAAATTTTGTCGCTTTCACCCAAAATGGCATTCAGTTCTTCAAATAAATCAAGATGATCATCATCCAATGCAATTTCCTGCTCATCCAATAGATTCAGGGCAGAACTGGAAAGCGCATTTTGCTCGGTTTTAGCTTCATTTTGTTTCAGCTTGCGCAGTCGGATCAGCTGTTCCAGATTGATATTCTGGTTTTCAATCGAGAAGGGGATCGATTTGGTAATCACCACCTGCTTGAAAAAAAGACGCACGGCCTGAGCTGGCGTAATCCCCAATTGCTTAAATACCGCAAAGGCTTGTTTCTTCTCTTGCGAGTCCAAGCGAATTTGATAAACTTCAGTTTTTCTCATAATATTTTTAAAGCTTTAAATTACTTAACTTTTCGCCTTTATTCTAATCAATTACGTTTGAAATTCAATCTTAAAGCGACCGATTTTAGAAAATAATCTGTAATGACAAGCGATTTACAGTGTCAATTCAAGTTGCGAGCTGAAATTCATGCTTTTCTGCGTGATCGGATCGATGAATTGAATATGTTTGGCCAATAAACTTAAAGGGGCAGAAAAATCATCTTCCGCCTTGTGTGCTACCTGTGGATAAAAGGGATCGTGCTGAATCGGAATACCCAGATGATTCAAGTGCACCCGTAATTGATGCTGCTTGCCAGTATGCGGTTTCAACTCGTATTTGGCCCATTCTGTGTTGTGTTCCAGCAGGTCAATCGCTGTCTCGCTATTTGGCGTTCCGTCTAGCACGTGCATGATATAAAAAGGCTGTCCCTTTTCCATTCTTAATCGCGTGATCAATGGAAATTTTAAATCAGGTTGATAAGCTGCAATCGCATGATAAGTCTTCTGCACTTGACGTGTAGCAAACATCTGCTGATATAGGCCACGCGATTCCACGCATTTGGAAATTAGGACCACACCTGCCGTTTCACGGTCCAGTCGGTGAATAGGCGTTAAATGTTCATTACTAGTTTGTTTTTTAAGACGAACCAATAGCGTTTCCTGCACATATTGTCCGGTCGGATTCATGGTCAAAAAATGCGGTTTATCGACCACCATGAAATGCTCATTTTCAAATAAAATCTGATGTTGAAAAGGCACATGCACTTCATGTGCCAAAAAGCGGTAATAAAAACAGTGGCTATTGGGCTGAAATGGACTTTCTGTGCTTAATTGATTGCCCTGAGCATCATAGACCAGACCCTCGTTGAAACGGGACTGCCATTCATCTGCTGTAATATGCGCAAATTGCGAGCATAAATAAGCAAGAACTGTCAGGGGTGCATCCGGACTGGCTGGCAAAAACACTTTACTGGCACTGACCCCATTCAGCATGGGCGGGTTAAATTCAACAGTCGGTTGCATGGCAGGCAGATTAACCTCTTAAGGGACAGATGCTGTGAAAAAATACAGTTTCTCACATAGGTGAATAGGCTTTTAAAGCGTGGCGATGCTATTATATTTATTCTTTTGCATCATGTCGTGAGTAATATGCCTTATTCATTTAATGTCACTTTAAATCATGAAGACGATACCCAAAAACTTGCCAAGGTTCTGGCGGAAAATTTCCCTGCGGGAGTCGTATATCTGATTGGTGACCTGGGGGCAGGAAAAACGACCTTAACGCGTTATTATTTGCAACAGCTGGGTCATAAAGGTTCAGTGAAAAGTCCAACTTATACACTGGTCGAACCCTATCAAATTAATGGTCAGGATATTTTTCATTTTGACTTGTATCGTCTGAATGATCCGTATGAACTGGAACTGATGGGAATCCGGGATTATCTGGAAACACCGAATGCGCTATTTTTATTTGAATGGCCGTCCAAAGGTGGCGATGAAATTCCGCAAGCTGACCTGATTATTGAAATTTTAAAATCTGAAGATGAGCTGACCCGTACTGCAAGTCTGATTTCATCGAATCTTGCCTTACGAGAGGCTCTGGAGCGTCAATTCTCACATGTCGAATGATTTAAGTCTGCGCCGTATTCGTGCCCTTGATCCTGCACTTGCCAACCAGATTGCCGCAGGTGAGGTGATTGAACGTCCGGCTTCTGTGGTCAAGGAATTACTGGAAAACTCGATTGATGCGGGTGCGACAGAACTGATCATTCGGGTCGAACAGGGCGGTAGTACTTTAATTGAAATCATCGACAATGGACGCGGAATTCATGCTGAAGATCTGGCTTTGGCTGTGATGCGCCATGCTACCAGTAAGATCCAGAGCGCTGATGAACTGTATGCGATTAGCAGTCTGGGTTTTCGTGGTGAAGCATTGGCGTCGATAGCAGCGGTTTCACGCCTGACCATGATCAGCAGTCAAAGTGACGAGGGCATCGGTTATCAGGTCGAAGTCAATGGGACGGCTTTTGATCATCAGGAAATTCAAGCGGTCGCGGCTTCAAAAGGGACGCATATCCGGGTTCAGGATTTGTTTTTTAATGTGCCTGCACGGCGTAAATTCCTGAAAAAACCGGGCACTGAATTTGGTCATATCGAAGAAATTGTGCGCCGTATGGCGTTAACGCATTTTGATATCCGTTTTGTGCTAGAACATAATGAAAGCATCAAACTGAATTTACCCGTGGCGGATAGCGGCGCTTTGCGTTTTCAGCGGGTACAGCAATTGCTTGGCCGCCAGTTTACTGAAAATGCCTACTGGATGGATGCAGACAGTATCAACATGCGTTTGTCTGGCTGGCTTGGCCATCCTTCAGATGCACGTGCACAGGCTGATTTGCAGTATGTCTATGTAAATGGCCGGATTGTCAAAGACAAAACCATTTCCCATGCCTTACGGATGGCCTATGACGGCATCCTGCATGGGCATCAGCATGCGGCTTATTTACTGTTTTTAGAAGTTGATCCAGAAAATGTGGATGTAAACGTCCATCCGACCAAGCATGAAATTCGCTTCCTGAATCAACGTGAAGTACATGAGTTCGTACGGCATTATGCCAAAGAAACGTTGGCACAATTCCAGACCGCAACTGCAGATTTAGCCGAGGCAATGAAACAGGATGAGCAGCCTGGCTTGACGGCCCCGCAACCGCGTTATCAGGAACAGTTCAGCCTGCATCAGACTGCGCATTCTCAGCCACAGGTGGTGAGAACGACATCTGCCTTAAGTGAAAATGAAACTTCAGATGTGCTGACCGATTTTGCATCTTCAGGTCCACAAACAGTGCATTATTCCCAAGATTACCGTAAATCTTATTCTGGTTCACAGCAGCTGAATAATGCCTTGCAAAGTTATTTAGCACCGCTCAGAGAAAGTTCGGAAACCGAAATATTCAGCCCTGAGCAGTCTTTTCAGACACATGTAAACACTAAAGTGGATGAGCATCCATTGGGCATTGCTATTGCCCAGTTACATGGCATTTATATTCTGGCGCAAAATACCGAAGGTCTGATTATTGTGGATATGCATGCGGCGCATGAGCGTATTGTCTTGCAGCAAATGAAATCGGCTTGGGATAAACCTGAATTCTGGACATCACAGCAATTGCTCATTCCAAAAGTCGTGAATATTAGCCGGATGCAGGCCATGCGTGTCGAAGAGCTGAAAGAGCAGTTGGCACGTTTGGGGCTGGAAATCGATCAGTATGGTGATGAGCAAGTTATCGTACGTGGTGTACCGGCTATTCTACACAAGGCCGATTTCGATGCCCTGATTCCTGAATTATTGAATGATTTAGATCCGGGTGATCAGGCACAAAGCCTATTGCAGAAGCGTGACCAGATTCTGGCAGGCATGGCCTGTCATGGTGCAGTGCGAGCGCATCGTATCCTAAGTTTGTCTGAAATGAATGCTTTATTACGGCAGATGGAACAAACCGAATTTGCCAGTCAATGTAATCATGGTCGTCCGACTTGGCGCGCCTTTCCATTGGCTCAACTAGATAAACTTTTTGCTCGAGGAGAGTAGTTTTACATGTCCAATCAATTGCCGGTCATCAATTTAATGGGGCCAACTGCAAGTGGTAAAACCGCTTTGGCATGTGAACTGTATGAGCAAGGGGGATTTGAGCTGATTTCGGTCGATTCTGCACTGGTTTATCGGGAAATGGACATTGGTACAGCCAAACCTTCTAAAGAGGAACTGGCGCGCTATCCGCATCATCTGATTGATATTATTAGTCCACTTGAAGTGTATTCTGCAGCCAACTTTGTCGAAGATGCTTGCCGCCTGATTGATGATATTCATGTGCGTGGTAAAACCCCGATTCTGGTTGGCGGAACCATGCTGTATTTTAAGGCCTTGCTTGAAGGTTTGTCAGATAACCTACCAAGTGCAGACTATGCTATCCGGGCAGAGATTGAAGCCAAGGGTGAGCAGGAGGGCTGGGAAGCGGTTTATGCAGAATTATGTGCAGTCGATCCGATTGCCGGTGAAAAATTCAAGGTTAGCGACAAGCAGCGCATTATTCGAGCCTTGGAAGTTTTTAAATTGACTGGTGAGCCGATTACAAAACTACAGGCAGAACAACCTAAAAACTTACCATATCGTTACAGTTTCCATAATTATGCACTGATGCCAGATCGGTTAGAATTACATGGGCGTATTGAACAACGTCTGGAAATTATGTGGAAAAGCGGTTTTTTAAATGAAGTTGTGAATTTAATTGAAAAATACGATTTTAATGAAAATTTACCTTCCATGCGTTCAGTGGGTTATCGTCAGGCTATGGAATTCTTAAAAAATGCTGATAAAACCAAGGAAAAGCAACGGGAAATGGAGGATAAAGCTTTATTTGCGACACGACAACTTGCAAAACGTCAATATACGTGGTTAAGGTCTTTGCAAGAAAAGCATAAATTTACAACATATTTTACGCTACAGCAGGCTCAAGAAGACTTGCGAAACTGTCACGGATAAAGCAAAATTTAGGGACTATCTTTTTTATAATTTTTAATTGAAAAATAGAGATAGTTTTTGCGCTGATTTTTAATTTTTTTGGAGTTATAACATGTCTAAAGGTCAAACTTTACAAGATCCATTCTTGAATTCTCTCCGTAAGGAACGTATCCCAGTATCTATCTTCCTGGTAAACGGTATTAAATTACAAGGTCATATCGAATCTTTTGACCAATACGTGGTTTTATTAAAAAATACAGTAAGCCAAATGGTTTATAAGCATGCAATTTCAACTGTAGTACCTGCACGTAATCCACGTCCTGCTGGCGCGCCTGCTGGTCCACAAGGTGCGGGCTTCGGTGGTCAAGGTGCTGCAGGTGGCTTTGGTGGCGGTCAAGGTGCTGGCGGCTTCGGTGGTCAAGGTGGTTTTGGCGGTCAAGGCGGCGGCTTCGGTGGTCAAAGTGGCTTCGGCGGTCAAGGCGGTGGCTTTGGTGGTCAAGGCGGCTTTGGTGGTCAAGGTGCCGGCTTCGGTGGTCAAGGTGGCTTCGGTGGTCAAGGTGCTGGCTTTGGTGGTCAAGGCACTGGTTTTGACAACGACACTAAATTTGAAGACTCTTCAGACGATGAAAACAATCGTTAATCGAGTTTGAAAATTAAAAAACCTCTCTATATGAGAGGTTTTTTTATATCTGTACGTTTTAAGTTTTTTAAATAAAAAGCCAACGAGATGTCGTTGGCTTTTTAGGATTATGGTAAGGCTTAACGGTTACGTTTAGGATCCAGTTGAGGATCTTTGATTTCTACATAAGCATTATTGCGCGTTTCACGTAACCAGCTATCTAATTCGGCATCAAATTGACGTTCACCAAGCAATTGGCGAGCCATACGTTCCTGATATTCCTGTGTCATATCTTGTTGGCGTGTTTCACTCACTTGCAGAATATGCCAGCCAAACTGGGATTGAAATGGTTTACTGAACTGACCTACTGGGGTGCTTTTCATCTGCTGTTCAAATTCAGGTACCATTACCCCTGGGCTAACCCAGCCAAGACTTCCGCCATCACGAGCCGAGCCAGTATCATTGGAGAACGTTGAAGCTAAAACAGTAAAATCTTCACCTTGTTTGAGGCGGTTATACAGACTATCAATCATTTGTTTGGCATTTTCAGGACTGACCACTTCAGACGGTTGAATCAGAATGTGTCGCGTTAAATATTGAGGAACAAGGGCTTTCTGTTCGCCACCTTTACGTTCCAAGAGCTTCAGAACATGTACACCATCAGCGACAGGAATCAGTTCAGAAGTTTGACCTGGTTGCAGGGTGGTCACGCGTGCAGCCAGTTCTGCTGGAATTTCTGACAGGTTTCTCACACCCATATCAGCAGCTTCGACTTTAACGCCGCCAGTGCTGTACTTTTTGCTGATCGCCTGAATGTCATTGCTGCTATTTAATTCTTGCTTTACCTTTGTTGCAATTTGTTCAGCATTTTCACCGCTTACCCGTAAATGCAGTACATGGACCTGACTGCCAAGCAAAGCTTGACCTTGCGGGGTATTTAGGAAGTTTTTAACATCTTGATCTGTAATTTGAATACGTGAAGTCACGATTTGTTGACGTAAACGATTCAGTGCTAAATCTTCAGCGATACGGTTACGTAAAGAAGCATAGGTATTGGGCGCCATGGCATCCAGTTTCTGCTGGAATGCTTCCAGACTCGGTGAACCAGAATCACGGGCAACTTTCAGGACGGCTTCATTTAAAGCTTTTTCATCTGGACGAATATTATAACGTTTAACTTGTTCAAGCTGTGCCTGACGAATAATCAGTTGCTCTAAAGCTTGTTGCTCAAGATATTGTTGTGGTGGAACTGCCTTTTTCTGTTTTTGCAGCTGATGTGAGATTTCGGCTACACCTTGAGCCAGGTCACTACGTAGAATGATACTATTGTCGACTACAGCTACAACTTCATCTTTAGGTTGGGCAACAGCAAAAGTCGTCATCGCTGAAGAAAGGCATAGCGCAAGTGCGGTTGCTTTAAAAATTTGTTTTAACTGTTTTGTCTTCATTAACGTTCTGTCCAAGTTTGATTGATATTGTTAAAACCTAGAATACGATTTTCTAGTAATGAGGTGAGTTTGCTGCTTAACCCACCTAAGCCTTTCAGGCTGACTTCGGCCATAATGGCGCGTTTGGCTTTGATGCTTGAATCATTAACGTCGTCTAAGTCATTGTAATATGAGCGACCGTAAACAGAAACTCCCCAACAGCATGACTCATAGTTCACGCCAAGTAAATATTCCCGTGCGACACTATTATCCAGGTCAAACTGGGCATGTCCAACCAGACGCCAGTTGTTGGCAATCGGCTGGATAAATGAACCCACCACATGATCATAGCTCTTTTGACGGTTCGGAATATCTTTGCGATAGAAATAGCCTAGGTTATAAAGATTGCCTTGCTCACCGGTATAATAAACCTGCAAATCTCGTTGGGCATTCGATCCATTCGACATCCAGCTTGAGTTCAGATTAACGTGAACATTATTTGACAGCTGGCTGGTCAGTTGAATTACAGGGCCAGTATGACTTTCACGGTCGAATTCATCTGCATCATTTTCCAACGTTACACGGCGATCTTCAAAGAAAAAGCTCTGTCCAACGCTGGCACGCAGGCGCTCCAGACCTTCTTCATTAAATAGGCTATAGCTCAGACCTAAGGAGGCAAAGTTATTGTCTTCCAGGCGGTCATTACCATAAAAGCGACGCGCACTGAAAAGTTGATCATAATTAATCGAAGCGACGACTGAATCAAAGTTTGGCTGATTCTGCTGGTTCTCATAAGGTGAATACGCATAGAACAGACGAGGCGTTAAGGTCTGTAGATACGTACCTTCTTTTTCAAAAATTAAGCCGGTGTCCAGCGTGAATTGTGGCACCACAATTGAATTATTTTCACTAGACGCGCTACGGCTTTGGGTTTTTTCATCATAGAAAGTATTGATGTTGCGTACAGTCGCCTGAGGAATGAAGAATGACCACGGGGTAAAATGATTATAACGCACGGAAAAGTCATTATAGATCCGTGTACCACTTGGCTGATATACCTTCTCACCCGTTGGATCAGTATCGGCGAAATTTCTCAGGTCTTTCTGGAAATAAGCCGTATCGTTATTAAATTCAAGCTGTAATCCCAATGGATTGCCAGTTTTGTAATTGACTAAAAGCTGCGGCAGACGTGCATAAGGACGGTCTTCATCCAGTACAGTTGGATCTAGGGTCTGGAAATCTTCAACTTTGAATTGTGCCTTTAAGCCAGGAATACCATTTTTGTAATTGACTTCCCAGGCACGGCGTAAGTTCAGGTCAGTTTTAGAGTTCGGGTTGTTATCCAGATCGGCAAAGTAATCTTTGTCTGAAGCGTAGTTATATTCAAGGTTGGTGGAAAGCTGATTATTGATCTGCCAATTATGTAAAAAATGCAGGCTTTTACGATCTTCATCGCTATAGCTTTCATCGGAAGGCAGATAACCTCCCCAAATACGGCCTTCACCATAATTTTCAGTCAGATAGCGAAACTCACCGTCTAACATCACACCACGATCGCCAATATAACGCGGCGTAATTGTCGCATCATATTGCGGTGCCAAATTCAGGTAAACCGGAACACCCAGTTCCAGACCACCATCATTGGTAAAGCCAAATGTCGGCGTCAGAATACCGGTAGTGCGGCGGTCATCAATCGGGAAGTTGAAATAGGGAACTGCCAAGACCGGAACATCTTTAACATACAACTTGGTATTGCGGGTTTCACCACGTCCGGTTTCCTGGTTCAGCTTGATCTTTTCTGCCTGGATTTTCCAGGTTGGTTTTTGCTCAGGTGGACAGGTGGTATAGGTCGCATTTTCCAGTTCTACTGTCTCGGTCGAGGTTCTGGCGATCTTTTCTGCCCGACCATGCGCATGTTGCTGCTCGGCAATATAGAAGCTGTTATTTAGGTCGCCTTCTTGGGTCTTTAAATTATAATTAATATCATCACTTTGCGAGAGCAGGCCACCCTGAGCAAGTTGTACCCGACCTTCTGCTTTGGCATAGGTTTGGGTTTGATCAATCGTTACGCGTTCAGCACGAATCTGGCGACCTTGCTGGTCAATGATGACATTGCCTTCTAAATAAGAGTCACCTGCTGGATTGTAGTGACCATAATCTGCAGTAATGGTGGATGTAGCCTGATCTGGCGCAACGGTTGCTGCATCTGGGGCAATCGGGGTCACCCAGGTGCCTTCACAATAAGCCGAACTTAAATATTTTTCCTGCCGCTGCTGTGCCTCAGTTGAGGATTTGTCGACATAGTATTGCGAAAAGAAGGCTTCACCTGGATAGGTCTCATTTATGCGCTGTTTGAGTTGTTCTGCATTTACATCGGACGAGACATTTGATGCAGCATAGCCGGAGGCTGAGCTGCCACATAAAAGGGTTAAGATCGCAGTCGCTAGAGGATTTATTTTAAAGTGATGCTTCATTTGTCTCATTAACCAATCATGCTTTTATCGCAATTAATTATTGTCGCATCATAGAGAAAAAGTTGATAAGTAGCTACACTTAGCACTTTAAAAACTCAGCCTGTATTAGAATTAATTGCAAATGAATACACAACGCGAACAATTGATACAATCTTGGATTGCCTCTGTACTCGGTTCAGATCAATTTGAAACTCATTTTTTAGCAGGTGATGCCAGCTTCCGTCGTTATGCACGAATCAAACTGAATAATAAAACATTTATGCTGATGGATGCACCACCAGAAAAAGAAGATTGTGTGCCTTTTGTGACGATAGATGAGTTTTTTGATGCACATGGCGTGTGCGTTCCGCATATCGTGGCAAAAGACCTGGAAAATGGCTTTTTACTGCTCGAAGACTTTGGTGATGTGCTGCTGTCGAATCTGCTCAATGACGTGACTGTAGATGCCTATTATGAGCAAAGCTTTAAGCAGCTCATTCAGCTGCAATCGATTGCTGGAGAAGGGCATTTCCCGGCATATTCTTATGAAAAACTGATTTCAGAAATGGAATTGTTGACTGACTGGATGTTGCCAGCGTTAAAGGTTCAACCGACTGAATCAGAAAGTGCCTTGATCAAACGCACTTTTTCGATTTTGGCCAATGCCGCATTGGCACAGCCACAGGTGATCGTGCATCGTGATTTTCATAGCCGGAATTTGATGAAAATCGACAATGAAACCGAACTCGGTGTGATTGATTTTCAGGATGCCGTGATTGGTGCGGATACTTATGACCTGATCTCGATTACCCGTGATGCTTATGTACAGTGGAATGCCAATCGTGTGTATCGTTGGTTCAAAACTTTCTATGAGTTATTGCCAGCATCTGCTAAAGAAGGCCGTGACTTTGAACAGTTTAAAAAAGATGCCGACATGATGGCGATTCAGCGTCATATCAAAATTTTAGGTATTTTTGTGCGTCTATTTGAACGTGATGGCAAGTCGGGTTATCTCAAGGACTTACCACGTGTGATGTGGTATCTACTTGAAGAATCTAAGGCTTATGTAGAGCTAGAGCCATTCATGCAGTTTATCCGTGACAGAGTGATGCCTGCATTCGAAGCTAAATATGGATCATATGAGGTGGCTGCCTAAATGAAAGCGATGATTTTGGCTGCAGGACTCGGTAATCGTATGCGGCCGCTAACGCTGCATACGCCAAAGCCTTTGCTGGAAGTCGGGGGCAAGCCCTTAATCGTCTGGCATATGGAAAAACTGGCAGCGATCGGTGTCACTGAAATTGTCATCAATACCGCATGGCTCGGCGAAAAACTGGCTCAAGCTTTGGGTGATGGTTCGCAATTTGGCATCAACATTCTTTGGTCACATGAGGGTGAAGGTCTGGAAACCGCTGGTGGAATCATTAATGCTTTGCCGTTACTCGGTGATGAACCTTTTATTCTGTTAAATGGTGATGTCTGGACCACGATGGATTTTGCTCCTTTACTGGATATTGATCTAAAGGGTAATTTGGCGCATCTCGTACTTGTGCAGAACCCTGAACAACATCCTGAAGGTGATTTTACGCTTGCAGAAGGGAAAGCCTATACCTTTGATCAGCAAGTCGAAGGTGAAAACCTGACGTTTAGCGGTATATCCGTAATTGATCCAAAGATGTTCCAAGGCTTAGACACTGGCAAGCGTCCTTTAGCGCCATTGCTAAAAGCGGCAATGCAGAATCAGCAGGTTGCAGCGTCTAAACTGGCAGGTATTTGGGTTGATGTGGGAACCCCAGAGCGTTTAACGGCACTGGATACGGCGATCCGTGAAGGGAAGTTTGCTTAAGTGAATATTCGCTAAGCACTGCCTACTGTGCCAATATAGAGAAAACGGTATACTTCCACCTAACTTTTTCGAGCGTAGATTGTTTATGCACATGTTTTTTCAAGAACTAAAGCAGGGTAGCCAGGCTTTGGGTTTAGAGCTATCTGATGAAGCTTTAAATTTATTACTCAAGTATCAGGATGCTTTGGTGCTGTGGAACAAAGCATACAATTTGACTGCAATCCGTGATCCTAAAGAAATGCTGGTCAAGCATCTACTCGACAGTTTAAGTATTTTAAAGGACTTGCCTGCGGGCAGATTGCTGGATATCGGCACAGGTGGTGGTATGCCGGGCATGATCATTGCTTTATGTCAGCCTGAGCGTGAATGTGTATTGCTGGACTCAAACGGTAAAAAAATTCGTTTCCTCAAGCAGTTTATTGCTGACTTGAAACTTAAAAATGTCATTGCCGTGCAAACGCGTGTAGAAAATGAAGACAGCATCAATGAGCTGGGTCAATTCGATGTGATTACCAGTCGTGCCTTTGCATCATTAACAGACTTTGTTGATGCTTCTAAGCCATATATGCATGAGCAAACGATTATTGCCTCAATGAAAGGCTTAATTCCTGAAGATGAAGTTGCTACTTTAAAAAATGAATTTAGTTGTGAGATTATTGAACTTAAAGTTCCGCGCTTAGACGAACAGCGTCATTTACTTCTATTAAAACGTATTTAAGATTTTTAAAGGGATTGGGGGCAACATGGCACAAATTATTGCGATTGCAAACCAAAAAGGTGGTGTCGGTAAAACCACAACCGCAGTAAATTTGGCGGCATCTTTAGCTGTGTTAAAAAAACGTGTTTTGCTGGTCGATATGGATTCGCAAGGCAATGCGACCATGGGGTCTGGCATTCAGAAGAATGACCTGCTTTATTCGGTTACCGATGTGCTGCTGGGTGAAGTACCGATTGAAACGGCGATCTCTAAAGCAGAAGTCGGCTACAAGGTTCTTGGGGCAAACCGTGATCTGGCTGGGGTTGAGCTTGCGATTGCAGAGCAGGAAGGGCGCGAGTTCATTTTGCGTGATGCATTGCAGGAAATTGAAGGTTCGTTCGACTATATCATTGTCGACTGTGCACCAAGTTTAAGCCTGATTACTGTCAATGCTTTGGCAGCCGTGGATGGTGTGCTGATTCCAATGCAGTGTGAATATTATGCACTGGAAGGTCTGGCGGATTTAACCCAAACCATCGATCGGATTCAGCAAGCCTTGAATCCGGACCTGCAAATTGTTGGTGTATTACGCACCATGTACGATGCACGCAATGCCTTGACTCGTGATGTCTCTGAAGAATTAGAACAATATTTTGGTAAAAAACTGTATGAAACCGTGATTCCACGGAATATCCGTCTGGCTGAAGCACCAGCACACGGTTTGCCGGTGATTTATTTTGAAAAAAGCTCAAAGGGTGCAGTTGCTTACTTAAATCTGGCAGCTGAAGTATTAAAGAAAAGCAAAGTGAAAAAAGGAAGTAAAGCATGACCGTCAAGAAACGTGGACTCGCCAAAGGTCGTGGCTTGGATGCCTTGCTAGGCTCAATTCAAAAAGAAAAATTACAACTCGAAGCCCAAGGTCTTGATCATGGTCAGTTGAAACAGATTGATGTGAATTTGCTCAAGCGTGGTGAATATCAGCCACGCCGTTATATTAACGAGCAGGATTTGCAGGAACTGGCGGCATCGATTGAAAAGCATGGCATCATGCAGCCCATCGTGATCCGTCCGGTTGACGATGAACGCTATCCATACGAGATTATTGCGGGTGAACGTCGATGGCGTGCTGCACAGCTGGCGGGTTTGACCGAGGTTCCTGCGATTGTACGTGATCTGAATGATCAGGTTGCGATTGCACTGGCCTTGATTGAAAACATCCAGCGTCAGGATCTGAATCCGATTGATCAGGCGATGGCTCTGCAACGTTTCCATGAAGAATTTGGCTTAAGCCATCAGGAAATTGCAGATACCGTGGGTAAAGCGCGTACGACAGTGAGTAACCTACTTCGCCTGCTTAGCCTGGCAGAAGAAGTGAAAGACTTTATGCAGCAGGGTTTGCTGGATATGGGGCATGCACGTGCGATCTTAACCTTAAAAGCTAAAGATCAGCTCAAAGTTGC
This sequence comes from Acinetobacter lwoffii, assembly GCF_024129435.1. Classification (GTDB taxonomy): domain Bacteria; phylum Pseudomonadota; class Gammaproteobacteria; order Pseudomonadales; family Moraxellaceae; genus Acinetobacter; species Acinetobacter lwoffii_F. Next base: position 177,263 of record NZ_JAMXXN010000001.1, read on the forward strand.
AGATATCGTAATTGAAAAAAGTCTGTCTGTGCGTCAAACCGAGCAGTTAGTCCGTGATTTCAATACACCTAAACAAGAAAAAGTAAAAGAAGCTGTAGCACCGGATATTCAGCAATTGACTCAGCGCCTTTCAGAGCGTTTCAGTGCAGATGTTAAAATTGACTATAACAAGCAAGGTAAAGGGAAACTGGTTATTAGCTATCACTCTTTAGAAGAGCTGGATGGCATTCTTTCTATTTTAGAAGATGAATAATTTATATATTTTTTTTATTGGGGAATAAATTAGATGTGGGAATTGGTTAAAGCAGGTGGCTGGCTTATGCTGCCCCTGGTCTTGTGTTCTATCTTTATGCTGGCGATTTCGATCGAGCGTCTGATTCGCCTGAAAAAGAATGCAGTACTTCCGTTGACACTGTTGATGGGGCCTTCGCAAAATACAGCACAAGTCATACAAAAAATGAATCAAAGTGCGGCCTTAAAGCAAAGCACTTTGGGCCGGGTATTGGCTGCGGGCTATACTAGTAAGCCGCAGGGTGAGCAGTATGCTCGCGCGCAGATGGAAGTGGTGGCGTCACAGGAAATCGGTTATCTGGAAAAAAATATTAATTTTCTGGGCACGTTGAGTGCAGTTGCGCCTTTACTCGGTTTGTTGGGGACCGTACTTGGGATTATTGAGTCTTTCCTGATGATCGATGTGGGAACTGGAAGTGATCCGGTCTTGATGATGCCCGGTATTTCCAAGGCTTTAATTACCACGGCAGCCGGTATGCTGATTGCAATTCCTGCACTGTTTGCGCACCGTTATTTTCAGCGTCTTGTTCAGGAATATGTGGCTGAACTTGAGCAGCAAGCGACTTTGTTTCATGCGGATCTTTTTTATCGTAATCATGCAGACATAGATCAAGACATGCAAAAAGCCAGCTAGGAGGCGGATGATGAAATTCAAACGCAACCAGGTGGAAGATGTACATATTAATCTGACACCGATGATTGATTGTCTGCTGTTTATTCTGGTCTTTTTGCTGTTATCGACGACTTTTAGCCAAATGAGCCGAATGAATCTGACCTTGCCTGATGCGCAGGGTGTACCGCCTAAAAGCTATGATCAAAAAGTCGAAGTGATTGTGGATGCCAATGGTCATTACGCAGTCAATGGTCAATCCTTGGCCAGTAAGGAAGTCGCGGATTTAAATACTGCAATTAAACAGATTTCTAATGAACGCCGTGATTTAATGTTTGTCATTGCAGCTGACGCAAAAGCTAGCCATCAGGACGTGATTCGTGTCATGGACGTGGCCGGTCAGCTCGGATTTGTAAATATTAATATCAGTACCAAAGTACCCACCCGAGGTTATTAGTGAAGCACGATTTTAAGGTCTATCTTCGCCTTTTAAGTTATTTAAAACCGTTTTGGGGCATTGCATTGCTTGTCCTGTTGGGTTTTTCTATTAATGCGGCTACGGAAGTTTCTGTCGCTAAATTACTGGAATATATTATTGAGGCGATTCAAAATAAAGACCAGAGTTTCACATCACTTTTCCCGTTTTTAGTGGTCATACTCATGTTCTTCCGGGGCTTGGGTTTGTTCATGGGTGGATATTTTACTGCGGTAATTTCCCGGAATCTGGTATTCAATATCCGTCAGGAAGTTTTTGCAAAATTGCTGCGTTTACCTTCCCAGTATTATCTGGACAATACCAGCGGGCATATTACTGCCAAAATCATGTATAACGTTGAACAGCTAACCGCTGCTTCAACTGAAGCCCTAAGAACCTTGTTGCAACAAGGTTTGATCACCCTGGCATTATTAGGCTACCTGTTGTATACCAACTGGCGTCTGACCATGTGTATCCTGATTTTTGCACCCGTCATAGGTTTTATTATCAGTAAAGCTGCAAGACGGATGCGTAAATTATCGCAACAAGTACAAGACACCATGGGTGATGTGAACCATGTAGTGCAGGAAACGGTGAATGCCAACCTGATCGTCAAGGGTTTTGGCGGGCAAAGTTCTGAGCAGGAACGCTTTAAACAGAACTCGCTTGAAAACTTGCGTCGTGGCTTGAAAATGGTCGCTGTGCAACAGTTGAATAGTCCTGTCGTTCAGTTGATCATGTCCATTTCACTGAGTATCGTGATGTTTATTGCCTTGCGCCCACAAATCTTGGGTGACACCTCTGCCGGTGAATTTGTTGCTTATATTACTGCGGCGGGTATGCTGGCAAGACCAATCAAAGCCTTGACGGATATCAATGAAAAGATTCAACGGGGTATGGCCGCAGCACATTCAGTATTTGAATTGCTGGATATGCCTGAGGAAAAAAATACCGGGACGTTGACTGATAGCCTAAAAGGCGATATCGAGTTTAAAGATGTTAACTTGATTTATGATGATGGCCATCATGCTATTCATGACTTTAATTTGCAGGTCAAGGCCGGTGAAACAGTAGCGCTGGTAGGACGTTCTGGTGCAGGAAAAAGTTCTCTGGTGAATCTGCTGGTGCGTTATCAGGATGCAACTTCTGGGCAGATCTTGCTGGATCAGAAACCGATTGAAGATTTTGAAATTACCGCCTTGCGAACCCAAATTGCCATGGTGAACCAGCAAGTAGTACTGTTTAACCGAACTGTGCGGGAAAATATTGCTTATGGTCAGCTTGAAGGTGCCTCCGATGAAGATATTATCGCGGCAGCAAAAGCAGCCTATGCACATGATTTTATTATGGCATTGCCGCAAGGTTATGATACTCAGCTGGGTGCCCAGGGTTTAAACCTGTCTGGTGGCCAGCGTCAGCGCATCGCCATCGCACGCGCAATTTTGAAAAATGCCTCTATCTTGATTCTGGATGAAGCAACCAGTGCGCTGGATAACGAGTCGGAATACTTTATTCAGCGTGCCTTTGATAAAGCCATGCAGGACCGTACCACCATCGTAATTGCACATCGTCTATCGACGATTGAAAATGCGGATCGTATTGTGGTCATGGATCAGGGCCGTATTGTTGAACAGGGTAGTCATGCAGAACTGATTGCGCTACATGGTGCTTATTATCAGTTGCATCAGCGTAACTTTGAGGAACATTAACTTATGGCACTGGCACAAATCATTCAGGATGCTTGGAATGCACAGGCAAAGTGGCTGGTGGTGCTGCGTCCTTTGTCATGGTTGTATCGCCTGGGTTTTGTCAGCAATCACTGGCTTTATCAAAAAGGCATTAAAAAAAGTTATAGTGCGCCGATACCCGTTATGGTGATTGGCAATATCACGGTCGGTGGTAGCGGTAAAACACCTTTGCTGATTCATCTGGTGGATTATTTAACCGAGAAAAATGTTCGTGTAGGCGTGATCAGTCGAGGCTATGGCGGCCAAGGTCCATTTCCGGCCTATGTCGACTTTAATACCTTGCCGGAGATTGTCGGAGATGAGCCTGCCTTGATTGTGCAGGCAACAGGCGTGCCGATGGCAGTTGGCCCCAACCGGCAGAAAAGTATCGAGCTATTGCTGCACAGACATGAGCTGGATCTGATTATCTGTGATGATGGATTACAGCACTGGGCCTTGAACCGCCAGATTGAGTGGATTGTGCTGGATAATAATCGCGGTCTGGGTAATCAGAAACTGCTTCCAGAAGGTTATCTACGTGAACCAGTGACCCGTTTGAAAACGGGAACCGTAATTGAGCATGCAGCCCATCCAGGTTCTGAACTGAATATGCATCTGGCTGCATCACAGCCTTATTTGCTCAATCAGGACGGCACTAAAATCTTTAATCCTCAAGCGGCTTTTTATGCGGTAGTCGGCATTGGCTTTCCACAGCGGTTTTATCAGACCTTGCAAAATTTAGGCATAGAACAATTTCAGTGTCATGAGTTTCCAGACCATCATGACTATGACATTGAAGATTTACAGTTCGATGATAACAATCCGATTATTACCACTGAAAAAGACGCAATAAAAATTATGGCGCTACTTAAACAATATCCAGATTTTAAACAGGATATCTGGGTGGTGCCAGTCGATGCAGTCCTATCGCCAGCCTGCTATACAGTCTTGCAGCAACAGTTACAACAATACGGTATTCAAATTTCTTAAGGCTCATTCATTATGAAACACATTGTTATTCCTGCACGTTTCGCCAGTTCACGTTTGCCGGGTAAACCTTTGCTGGAAATTCATGGTCGTCCCATGATTCTGCGGGTAGTGGACCAAGCCAAAAAAGTGCAAGGTTTTGACTATCTGTGTGTGGCAACTGATGATGAGCGTATTGCAGCCGTTTGCCGTGCTGAAGGCATTGATGTGGTGATTACCTCAGCGGATCATCCTTCAGGCACAGACCGCTTGAGTGAAGTGGCTCGAACTAAAGGCTGGGCCAGTGATGACATCATTGTCAATGTACAGGGGGATGAACCTTTACTGCCGGCGCAACTGGTAAAACAGGTTGCTCAACTCTTGGAAGATCAGCCTGAATCTTCCATGTCGACGCTATGTGAGCCGATCCATCAACTGGATGAATTCAAACGCGACAGCATTGTAAAAGTCGTAATGTCAAAACAGCAGCAGGCACTGTATTTTAGCCGTGCTACCATTCCTTATGACCGTGATGGCGCGAAACTCGCTGAACCGAAGCTGCATGATCAGGCCTATCGTCATTTAGGTCTATATGCCTATCGGGTAAAACTGTTGCAAGAATATGTGACCTGGGAAATGGGTGTGCTGGAGAAACTGGAATCTCTAGAACAGTTACGGGTACTGGAAAATGGACACCGTATTGCCATTGCGGTGGCTGAAGCCAATTTGCCGCCAGGGGTAGATACTCAGGAAGATCTGGATCGCCTGAATCAGATGGATCTTTCCCATTTTGCCTAAGAAGAGTCAAATACATGCCTTTTGATGTCAATGCATATATCTATCCATGGCAGCAACAGGTTTGGGAAACCCTGACCGGGCGCTTTCCCAAGCTTGGACATGGTTTATTGTTTTATGGAAAAAAAGGCTGTGGTAAAGAAGCGTTTACCCAACAGTTTCTGGCTTGGGTATTATGCCTGAATCGTCAGCCTGCCGGGCCATGTGGTGAATGCAGTAGCTGTCAATGGTTAAAGGCAGACACCCATCCCAACTATGTGCATATCAGTACCGATGACGACAATAAAAAACAGAATGCCAAAATCAAGATCGAGAAGATTCGCGATCTGCTGCCTTTTGTGCAACAGACTGTAGATGGCTGGCGCGTGATTGTGATTGAGCCGGCAGAAGCCTTGAATATTGCCTCTGCCAATGCCTTACTCAAAACACTGGAAGAACCCGGTGATAATACGGTCATTATTTTACTGGCGAATCATTATTTAAAATTGCCCGCGACTATACGCAGTCGTTTGCAGCATTTTGCTTTGGATCGAATTTCCGCAGAACAATTTAGCGATTATGTCCAGAATCAGCTCCCGGATGCAGGTTCTAGCCAGCAACAATTATTGATGAACCTGTCTAATCAGATGCCGTTACAGGCATTAGAGGTTGCACAAAGTGCCTGGCTGCCACTGCGTCAGGAATTCCTGCAAGACTGGCAAAAACTGGTCATTCAAAAAAATATGCCACTGGCAATTGCGACCAAATGGAATAAAAGCCTGAGTTTTGGTGAATTTGCTCAAATGTTTGAATACTTGTTGTCCGATTTAATTTGTGTCAAGCTAAATCAGACGGTGAAAAACATTGACCTTGAATTCAATGTGCTTGCCGAACAATATTCATTAGAAGCACTTTTTAAAATTTATGAGGATTTTCAGCGCGCTAAACAATTCCTTGAACAGAATGTCCAAAGCAATCTGGTTATTGATGAATTGTTTATCAAGCTGATGAATCTTTAATTAAGGGGAAATCACATGCAACCACGTATGGGCGGTATTATTCAGGCCAATATTCCTGACATCGAAACACTGTTTGCCAGCTATATGCCTTATGTTGTGGGTGGTGGGCTTTTTATTCCTTCCAAGCAGCCGGTTAAACTGGGCGAAGAGGTTTTTGTATTGACGACTTTGCCTGACCAGACCCAGAAAATTCCTTTAACTGGTAAAGTCATCTGGGTCTCGCAAAAGCAGAATGGCATCAAGCCACAAGGCTTTGGCATCCAGTTAAGCGGTGAAAAAGGCGTTTATTTCAAAAATGAAGCAGATCGTCTGGTTGCGGGTCTTAAATCTGAAGGACGTAAAAGTTACACTATGTAGTTAATTTACCCTTGGTAGGAACGCATCGTGTTTGTAGATACTCATTGTCATTTAACCCTGCTTGATTTGACACCATATCATGGTGATCTGGACCAAGCATTGGCTCAGGCTCGTGAAGCCGGTGTTTCCAAATTCATGAGTATCTCGGTCGATCTAGATGATCATATCGAGCTGGCCAAAATTGCCGCGCGTCATGCAGATGTCGGATATACCGTTGGCGTACATCCTTGCGAAGATGCTGCAACCATGGCGCGTGCCACGACTGAATATCTGGTCGAACTGGCGCAACCGGAGAAAGTCTGGGCGCTCGGTGAAACCGGTCTTGATTATTATCACAGTACCGATTTTATTGCAGAGCAAAAGGCCTGTTTCGCCCGGCATATTCATGCGTCACAAATCACCAAAAAACCTGTAGTTGTTCATACCCGTTCCGCCAAGCATGATACCGTTGATATTATCCGCGCGGAAAAATCGACTCACGGGATTTTGCATTGTTTTACCGAAGACTGGGAAACCGCCAAAGCGGTACTGGACTGCGGCTATTATGTGTCATTTTCCGGCATTGTTTCCTTTAAAAATGCGCAGGATCTGCGTGATGTCGCCAAACAGGTTCCGCTGGATCGTGTGCTGATTGAAACCGATAGTCCTTATCTTGCGCCAATGCCGTATCGTGGCAAATCTAATGAGCCTAAATACGTTCCTTATGTAGCCAAAGCGCTTTGCGATGTATATGATAAGTCGCTAGAAGAAATGGCTTTTATCACAAAGCAGAACTTTGAAAATCTTCTGAATTTAAAGTAAATAAAGTTATATAAAGTACAAAGAGAGTTTATAGGGTGAAGATGGATCGTCAGGCTCAGTTTCGAGCAAGAGAAACCTTGATTTTTCAAGTTGCAGAACAGCTCCTGTTGGAAAATGGTGAAGCAGGAATGACGCTAGATGCGCTGGCTGCCGAGCTTGATCTGGCCAAAGGGACACTTTATAAACATTTTCAGAGTAAAGATGAGCTGTACATGCTGCTGATTATCCGTAATGAGCGCATGTTGCTGGAAATGATTCAGGATAGCGATAAAGCCTTTCCTGAACATCTGGCCTTCTTTATGCTGCATCATTTACATCATCCGGAACGAACCGTGCTGTTTCATCAGATTGAAGAACGCCTGTCGACGACTGGGGTTGGAATCCAGCACCTTTTTAGCGAACTTTATCAGGTGCGCAAACAGCGTTTACGCCTGATTATCCGTATGACAGAAACTTATCTGGCTTCTATTAATAGCCGCATGTCAGTACGCGATTATCTGGCTTCGATCTGGTCGTTGACCCATGGTGCAGCTGCAATTCTTAATTCCAGTTTCTATCAGCGTTATTTGGGTTCGCGCGATACCTTGCGTGTAGCCTATATCGATCAGGCACTGGCTTTGCCTAAGCAGGTACATTCAGCCGAGCAGTTTGCCTAAGGTTGTCCTATGATCAGATCACCTCACAGTGCAGTTCGTGGCTTTACCTTAATCGAATTGATGGTGGTGATTGTGATTATGGGAATTATGGCTTCACTAGTGCTGCTGAATACCAGTGGTGTCGATCAGCGCAAAGCGATGCAGGCACGGGAAATTTTATTGGTGGACTTGCAACGGGTGCTACGCGAGGCTAATGACCAATCCAGAATACTCGCGCTTGACGTTCAATCAGCGACAGATGTCACGCCATTTCGCTATGGAATTATAGAATATCGTTCGGCAGCGCAGACTGAACCGAACCTGCAAAATGAGAAATGGCAAAATTATGCAGATTTTAAATTGCGTAGTTTGCCTGATCATATTTCCTTTCAAATTCAGGCACTGGAACAGCAGCGTTATGCCAGGGCACAAAATCGTGACCTGACTCAGGCAAATTCACCTCAATTAATCTGGCTCGGCAATGGTGAAGTCAAGCCGGTGCGGATTCAGTTCTTTTTAGAAGACCGTGAAGTGGGTGCTGCGATTGAGATTGATCATCTGGGTAAAATCAATGAAATCTAGATATTTCAAGCAGAGCGCTGGGTCTGGTGTAATCAAGTTGTTTAAGGCGAGTGTTCATGGATTTGATCATGTGTGCTGCAAGCATAGGACTTCGTCTTGCGCTGCTATCGGACTTTCTTGCGCGACAATGTCGCTCAGGTCGAGTGTTACTCGACTTAATCGTGCCTCAGGTTTTACCTTATTGGAAGTTATGGTCGCCTTGGCAATTTTTGCGACCGCAGCCATAACCCTGACCAAAGTCGCGATGCAATATACCCAATCCACCTCAAATGCCATTCTACGTACCAAAGCACAGTTTGTTGCCTTAAATGAAGTGGCACAAATGGAAATCAATCAGGAATGGATGGAAGGCACGGCTTCCAAACAGCTGACCCAGCAAGGTGAAACCTGGCAGATTGACAAGCGTAGTGAGCCGACGGTCAGTCCGAATGTCCAGCGAATCGAATTACAGATTAGTCTGGTTAATCAGGACAGTGGTCAGGTTGAATCTGGCATCAGCAGTCTGATGTTCTTTAATCATCGCATGAACAATACCCCATGAAGCCTAAAGGATTTACCCTAGTTGAATTAATGGTCGCAATTGCGATCTTTGCGGTGCTGTCTGCTTTGGGCTGGAAAGTTTTTGATTATATTGTCAAAACTAAAGATCAGAATGTGATTCATGAACAGCGTCTAGGTCAGTTACAACAAACCTATCAGCAGATTCTGCGAGATACCGTACAGACAGTTCCCTTAACGGCCAACATCAATGGGGATATTCAACCGGCTCTAGTGCTGCAGAACGGACGCTTTAATTTCAGTAAAACCGGGGTAACTGATCCTTTGGAAGAAGGGATTTCTCCAGATGAGCGCATTGAATATCAGTATCGAGCCGATGAGCAGAAACTTTATCGCTTGAAATACCGGAATCTAAATCAGGCAGGTCAAGATCAGCCCGAATCCAGTGTTTTATTGTCGGAAGTGGAACAATTTCAGATCATCGTACTTAATCCGAATGAACTCACGCAATGGCCGGATGCTTCTGCTGATCTGAATCAGTTAGAGCATAAACAGCGTTTGCCTAAAGGGATTAAAATCAATTTAACCGTGAATGGTGTAAGTTATGAATGGATGTTCAGTTTATTGAATACGGACTTTTTGCTTGATACTCAGAACACCGGTCAACCCAGCTCAGAATAATAAGAAATGAAAATGAATAAAGCGATCATGATCAAGCAGCAGCAGGGCATTGCACTGATTACCATTCTGGTGATGGTAGCGCTAGCGACTATTCTGGCGGCTACGATTGCGCAACGTCAAGCTGCAACTGCTGAAAGCACTGCCTATTTGATGCGACAAAACCAGTCCTTAATGTATGCCAAAAGTGCTGAGGCCTTTTTTTCTGAATTGCTGGTCGATGATGCTGAAAATGCCGCAGAGGTCGACCATCTGCAGGAAACCTGGGCGCAGCCCATGCCAGCTTTTCCGGTAGATGACGGTTATGTCTCCGGAATAATACAGGATGAATCAGGCAAGTTTAATTTAAATAGCCTGATCACTGCCGAAGGTGCTGTCAATGAAAATGCCAAAGCATGGTTCGAGCTGATTTTAAAACGTGCCGGTTTGCCGGTACAGCTCAGTGAAGCAGTCATTGATTGGCAGGATGCAGACGAGCTGGTTAGTGGAGGCATGGGTGCTGAATCTAATTATTATCAAGGTTTGCCGAATGCCGCTTTGCCACCAAATGCAAAATTTCATAGCGTGGAAGAATTAAAGCTGGTACGCGGTTTTGAAGAGAATAAATATAAGTTGATAGCACCTTATCTGAGTACTTCACCGGTGCAGGAGAGTCCGGTCAATATTAATACGGCTTCAGCTTTTCTTTTGGCGAGTATAGATGAAAAGCTGGATGTGAATGCGGTGCAGCAATTGCTGGATCAGCGTCAGGCCAATTTGGAGTATTTTTCCAATGTATCTGATTTGTGGTCACTCGAGCCTTTCGCTCAGGTTGATGCGGATAAGCGTAATCTATTTAACAGTCTGCTTGGGGTTCAATCCAATTATTTTAAAGCCCGAATCGAAGTGGTTTTAAGTGAGCGTAAGCGCCAATTCAGCAGTGATCTGGTTCGTCAGGACAAACAGGTTTATGTAGCCTATCGTAGCATGGCGCCATTTTAATTTTAGCTCATGAATTGTACAGGCTGGATAAGCGCAAATGCCGGGCTGATGCCTTTTCCCTATCATGCTAAACAGCAAAATTAATCCTCAAAGCTTTACTTTTGCTTTATAATCAAAATTAATTCACCTATTTTTTGACGACATTACGGCATATGTTAATTCGTAAGTTATTTAAGTTTGAGAATGCTCATATTGTGCGTAACTGCACGTCAGATCGCTGTAAGCGTTCGATCCATGGCCATAGTTATAAAGTCGAGTTATTGCTAAAAGCCTCGAAGCTAGATCATGGTCAAATGGTCTATGACTTTGGTCTGCTTAAAGGTGTGATTAAGGATTTCTTTGATTCTTTCGATCATGCCATCTGCTTCTGGCAAAATGACGACCCGGAATATATTCAGGCCTGCAAGAATTTCAGCGCGCGCTGGGTATCTTTGCCGGTATCGCCATCAGCAGAGCAGTTTTCACGTATTTTCTTCTTTCTGGCACAGCAAGTGCTGGCATCGACCGTGACTCAAAATGGCGAAGGTGATGTCGAAGTCTATTCTGTGATTGTGCATGAAACTGACACCGGCTATGCACAAAGCTTTTTAGAAGATATTCAAAATGAACAGATGGGAATTTTGAGTCTAGAGCAACTTGAGTTCTCTGAACAGGTGCAAGCCGAATGGACAGATCCGGACATGTTCGCCAAGCTCAAACAGGGCACACCATTTCATAACCCTACAGTAGATTTACAGGTACAGATTTAAAGTCTGCGTGACTTTAAATCCATTGACATAGATTTAGGATTGAAGAATGTCTTTAAATGAACAGCAACTGGCCAAGCTGAATAAAGTTCAGTTGGATGAAAGCTGGAAATATGGATTGAGTGAATTTTTGCTCAGTCCAAAAATGGATGAATTAAAAGCATTTCTCGTTGAAGAAAAAAAAGCAGATAAAATCATTTATCCTCCCAATCATCTGATTTTTAATGCGTTAAATACCACGCCGCTAGATCGGGTAAAAGTGGTAATTTTGGGGCAAGATCCTTATCATGGCCCAAATCAGGCGCATGGATTAAGCTTTTCCGTGCAAAAGGGGGTTGCATTACCACCATCTTTGCGTAATATTTTTCATGAGTTACATGCTGATGTTGGGGTTGAAAGACCGAAGCATGGTGACTTGACGCATTGGGCAGAGCAGGGTGTGCTTCTGTTAAATGCAGTACTGACCGTAGAAGCAGGTCAGCCGACTTCGCATCAAAAGCGCGGTTGGGAAGAATTTACCGATCACGTCATTGATGTATTAAATGAGCAGCGTGAACATATTGTCTTTATTCTTTGGGGCGCATACGCACAGCGTAAAGGACAGCGCATTAATCAAGACAAGCATCTCGTGTTAAAGGCAGCACATCCATCGCCTTTGGCCGCAAACCGTGGTGGTTTTTTTGGTTGCAAAGTATTTTCGAAATCGAATAATTACCTCAAACAACATGGCATTGAGCCTATAGATTGGCAGCTGGACGCATGAAATATTCTCCCCTTACTAAACATTATCATCCAGATCTGATTGTTGAAGAAGCGCACAATGGTTGGCGTATCGTTCGTTTAAATCGCCCGAAATCTTTGCATGCGCTGGATGAATCGATCGCTTCCGCACTTCTGGAAGTATTTCAGGATTTCCATCATGATGACAGTGTAAAAGCCATCTGGCTGGATTCAACCACACCGAAAGCGTTCTGTGCGGGTGGGGATGTACGTAAACTGCGTCAGTTAGTGATTAATGATGAAGTCGCGACTGCCAATAAATTCTTTGAGCAAGAATATGCACTTGATCTGTTATTGCATAATTATGCCAAACCCGTTTTAGTCTGGGGTGAAGGTTATGTGATGGGCGGCGGCTTGGGGCTGTTTATGGCGGCGCCTTTCCGTTTAGTGACGCCCTATTCACGTTTGGCAATGCCTGAAATCAATATCGGTTTGTATCCAGACGTGGGTGCAACCCGCTTCTTGGCAGATCGTGGTGCGATTGGTCTATTTACCGGCTTGACCGGTTCAATCATGACTGCTGCGGGCGCTTACGGGATTGGCTGGGCAACGCATATTTGTGATGCACAGCGTGATTCAGTTTTGGATAAAGTCATTAATATTGACTGGGAGCATTATCCTGCAGGTGACTTCCGTGCCATTGATGACACCCTGAATAGTATGCACCGTCCGGTCGGCCCGGGACCGTTGCAAAACTCTCTGGATGTGATTCATAGTGTTTGCCGTGGTGTCAACTTTGAGCATGATTATGAGTCGATTATTGGCCTGAGTGACGCACGCAGTGACTGGTTGCGTCAGGCCAGTGAAAACCTGAAAAAAGGTTCGCCAACTACTGCAGCCTTGACCTGGCTATTGTGGCAATGGGGTAAGCAGATACATTCCTGGAATGAAGTTTTCGAACTGGAAGTTCAGATCTCAGACTGGAAAATCCGTCATCATGATTTTGTCGAAGGTGTGCGAGCGCGTCTGGTCGATAAAGACCTTAGTCCTGAGTGGAAAAAAGGTGCAGATATGAGCTTGAAAGGGATCCTGTCTGGGAATCCTCCAGTTACGACTATTGAAAGCTGGAATGAGCTGCTCAAGCATTATGGTGTGATTTAAGCTTCAATGTCCGAAACACAATTTACAGATGAATACTGGATGCAGCGTGCTTACGAGCAGGCTGCACTTGCTGCTGCACAGGGAGAAATCCCCGTCGGGGCAATTATCGTCAGTCAGAATCAGATCATTGGTCAGGGATTTAATGCGCCCATCTCGTTGAATGATCCGACTGCGCATGCTGAAATTGTTGCACTACGTGATGCCTGTCAAAACATCCAGAATTATCGTTTACCTGATGATGCAGTGCTTTATGTGACTTTAGAGCCGTGCACCATGTGTGTTGGTGCGCTGGTGCATTCACGGGTTTCACGGGTAGTATTTGGCGCATTTGAAGCGAAAGCAGGTTCACTGGTGAGTGCGCGTCAACTGTTTGAAACCGGTTATTATAATCACGTATTTTCTTTCCAGGCAGGCTGCATGCAGCAGCAATGCTCTGAACAGCTCAGTGCATTTTTTAAGTTGCGTCGCGAGCAGAAACGACAATTCAAGTTACAAGAAAAGTTATTAAATACGCAGAAGTAAATTTACTTTATCCGCTAAAATTTTCCCACTTTCAAATATCTGCAATCTTCAGGAACAATAATGAACAGCATCCAAGTAAAAAAAGAATTCCCAGCAGCCCTTGATGATGTCTTCAATTTGATGTCCAAGCATGCCACCTATAATATTGCCTTCGCACCGATGCAGGTCGAACGAATCAAGGATTCTGCGGATGCTGAATATCCTGATGGACTCGGTTCAGTACGTGCAATGGGTATGGGGCCAGTGAAGCCGCTGAAAGAACAAATTACCTTGTTCGAGCCAAATAATCGCATCGAATATCAGATTATTAAAAATCCATTGATCAAGCATCATTTAGGCATTATTGAATTTGAAGCACTGGCTGATGACAAAACGTTAGTAACTTATACGATTGAATTGCAGGCACGTGCGCCTTTTGTGAGTAAATTAATCCTTGCACAGTTACAGGCAGCGATTAAACTAGGCCTGACAAAACTCGCAAAATCTGTTTAAACAACAACGGGAAAGCAATGACAGTTCAAATTATTACCATTGATGGTCCAAGTGGGTCTGGCAAGGGCACGTTAGCAGCGAAACTGGCTGCACATTATCAGTTTCACTTATTGGATTCTGGTGCTTTATACCGCCTTTTGGGTTTGTCATTGCATCACCATGATTTGCTGGATTCGCTAGACACGAAATTGCCAGAATGCGTACAAATCGCAACAAATTTAGATATCCAGTTTGTCAGTACCGACACCGGGGTGCAGGTGTGGCTGGATGGTGAAGATGTGTCCCAAACTATTCGAACTGAACGGGTAGGAGAGTTTGCTTCAAAAGTTGCAGCAATTCCTGAGCTTAGAACAGCGATGGTTTCACGTCAGCATGCCTTTGCACAGGCGCCTGGTCTGGTAGCAGACGGACGTGATATGGCGACAAGTATCTTCCCGAATGCTCAGGCAAAAATATATTTGACGGCCTCGGCTGAATCACGCGCGCAAAGACGTGTAAAGCAGTTGCAGGGCATGGGACTGGATGTTAAAATAAGCGACATTTTAGCTAATATCATCGCTCGCGATAAACGAGATACGGAACGCGCTGTCGCTCCACTCAAGCCTGCGGATGATGCTTACATTATTGATAGTTCAGATTTGAATATCGATGAAGTATTCCAGCTGATGACCACTTATGTGGATCAGCAGTTAGCAAATTAACCCAATTTTATCAGCAAACGCATAGCTTGATCAGTTTTATATGGACTATGTAGATGCTTAATTAAACCGGCCTTGTCTGATCCAAGACCGCTGACTTTATCGGAAATATCATGACCGAATCTTTTGCAGCCCTCTTTGAAGCAAGCGAATTAAACCTCAACGTTGAAAAGGGTGCAGTTATCCAGGGCGTTGTAGTAAGCATTGACTCTGATTGGGTAACTGTTGACACTGGCCTTAAATCTGAAGGCGTTGTTGACCGTGCTGAGTTCTTAAATGAACAGCGCGAACTTGAAGTTCAAGTTGGCGACACTGTAGACGTAGTTGTTGAAGCACTTGACAACGGTATGGGTCAAACAGTTCTTTCTCGCGAAAAAGCTAAACGCGCAGAAACTTGGACTAAACTTGAAAAAATCTTTGAAGACGGCGAAATCGTTACTGGTGTTATCTCTGGTAAAGTTAAAGGTGGTTTCACTGTTGACATCGGTCCAGTACGTGCGTTCCTTCCAGGTTCTTTAGTTGATACTCGTCCTATTCGTGATACTACTCACCTAGAAGGCAAAGAGTTAGAATTCAAAGTAATCAAACTTGACGCTAAACGTAACAACGTTGTTGTTTCACGTCGTGCTGTTATGGAAGCTGAATCTTCAGCTGACCGTGAAGCTCTTCTTGCTCAGCTTGAAGAAGGTCAAACAGTTACTGGTACGATCAAAAATCTTACTGACTACGGCGCATTCGTTGACCTTGGCGGTATTGATGGTCTTCTTCATATCACTGACATGGCTTGGAAACGCATCAAGCACCCTTCAGAAGTTGTTGAAGTGGGTCAAGAAGTTACTGTTAAAGTACTTAAATTCGACCGCGAACGTAACCGTGTTTCTCTAGGTCTTAAACAACTTGGCGAAGATCCATGGTTAGCGATCATGAACCGTTACCCTAAAGGTTCAATCGTTAAAGCGCGCGTAACTAACCTGACTGATTACGGTTGTTTCGCTGAAATCGCTGAAGGCGTTGAAGGTTTAGTACACGTTTCAGAAATGGATCACACGAACAAAAACATCCACCCATCTAAAGTTGTTCAGATTGGTGACGAAGTTGATGTTATGGTTCTTGAAGTTGATGAAGAACGTCGTCGTATTTCTCTTGGTATCAAACAAACTCGTGCTAACCCGTGGGAAGAGTTTGCTAAAGACCACGACAAAGGCGAAAAAGTTTCTGGTACGATCAAATCTATCACTGACTTCGGTATCTTCATCGGTTTACCAGGCGGTATCGACGGTCTAGTTCACTTGTCTGATATTTCTTGGAACGAACAAGGCGAAGAAGCGATTCGTCGTTATAAAAAAGGCGACACTGTTGAAGCGGTTATCCTTTCTGTAGACGCTGAAGGCAACCGTATCAGCCTTGGCATCAAGCAAATGAACAACGATCCGTTCAATGACTTCCTTGCTGCTAACGAACGCGGTGCGTTGGTTAAAGGTACTGTAACTGCAGTTGATGCTAAAGGCGCGACTGTTAAGTTAGCTGACGAAGTTGAAGCGACTCTGAAAGCATCTGAAATCAACCGCGACCGCGTTGAAGATGCAACTAAGTTCCTTGAAGTTGGTCAAGAAGTTGAAGCGAAGATCATCAACGTAGATCGTAAATCTCGCGCAATCAACTTGTCTATCAAAGCGAAAGACGAAGCTGAAGAGAAAGAAGCAGTTGCTAACTTGAAAACAGCTCCTGCTGGTCAAGACAATGGTCCTAAGACGATTGGTGACCTGATCAAAGCTCAAATGGGCAACTAAGTAAGCGTTTGAATTGTATTGTTAATGTAAGTTAACTAATACTTTTTATACAAATACTGTAAACGGTAGCGTAGTATTTAATTATTGCGCTACCGTTTTGTATTTAAACAGGTTATTATCGGGAAATAGATCCCAAGTAGCTTGATAATTAAAGAGGTCGCAGATGACTACTGAAGCACTTAATAAGTCTGACTTAATAGAGCGTATTGCGTTAAAAAATCCGCATTTGGCTGAGCCTTTAGTGGAAGAAGCAGTTAAAATTATGATTGATCAAATGATAGAAGCATTATCAACTGACAATCGTATCGAGATTCGTGGATTTGGTAGTTTTGCATTGCATCACCGTGAACCGCGCGTAGGTCGTAACCCTAAAACTGGTAAATCAGTAGAAGTGGCTGCAAAAGCAGTTCCGCACTTTAAACCAGGCAAGGCACTTCGTGACGCTGTGAACGAGTCTGCACAAAAATAATTGTAAATATTTTGCGGGGTGTTCATGCGTTACGTTCTGGTCATTCTTTTATTGGTACTGTTTGGTTATTCATTAGCTTTAGTTTTGCAAAACGGTACTGAATTGTCAGTGGACTTGTTATTTACTCAAGTTCCCGCAATGCGCCTGGGATTATTACTTCTCCTCACGTTATCTTTAGGTGTCGTTTTGGGCCTGTTATTGGGCGTTCAGATCTTCCGGGTTTTTCAGACGAATTGGGAAATTAAACGACTGCGTAAAGACATTGAACATCTACGTAAGGAACAGTTGAATACAGCCAAGTTAATGGCCGCTGAAGCAGCAGCCCATACCCGGCATGAAAAAACTGTATTAGATATTACCAATGAAAATCAAAGCCCATTATAATGGGCTTATTTTTTGCCTATATGAAGGGGTAATCTCTTGAGTATCATCGTCGCACTAGATGCCAAAAGCCAATTTGATGCCTTAGCCATTGCAGAACAGTTAGATCCTGCCTTGTGTCGACTTAAAGTTGGTAAAGAGTTATTTACCCATGAAGGTCCAATTATTGTCAAAGCACTTCAAGATAAAGGCTTTGATGTATTTCTGGATCTGAAATTTCATGATATTCCAAATACAACAGCACAGGCAGTATGCGCGGCAGCAGATTTGGGTGTGTGGATGGTCAATGTGCATGCCTCAGGTGGCCGCAAGATGATGGAAACCTGTGTAGAGCGTTTGCAAGCGGGTAATTATAAAACTCAGTTGATTGCAGTGACTGTATTGACGTCAATGGGCCGTGAAGACTTGAAAGATATTGGTCTGGATATTGAGCCAAATGAGCATGTAAAACGTCTGGCACAACTGACAAAAGACAGTGGTCTAGATGGGGTGGTTTGCTCAGCTCAAGAAGCGAAAATGTTACGTGAAACGATTGGAAAAGACTTTGCATTAGTGACACCCGGCATTCGTCCAGAAGGGTCGAATGCAGATGACCAGAAACGTATTGTGACACCGAAACAGGCAATGCTAGATGGCTCAACACATCTGGTAATTGGTCGCCCGATTACCCAGTCTAAAAATATGCGTCAGACTTTGAAAGATATTTTGGCAACGCTTTAATACGGTTTGAATGACAAAAAGCCTTTCAGTCGAAAGGCTTTTTTTATATATTGAAAAAATGGTTATAAAATAAAAAGGAAAAATGATGACTTCATCTGAACCACAATTAGAAAAAGTACAGAATGACGTGATTCAAAATATTCAACAGGCAGAACAGCTTAGCAACAAGAATAGCAACAACAGCAGGCAAGCTCAGCAGATCGGACAGCGGGGATCGATGTGGTCAGTTTGGCATCTGATGCCATCAGTCTTGCTTCGGATGTTATTGAAACAGTAGGCGATGCCTTAAGTGATATTGATTTAAGTTTTTAGTCAGCCCTCTCGGCCTACTTGCTTGTGCTTCGTTTTAAAATTCTGCTTTTAAACTGAATCAGGGAGGAGAGTTCCTTTTTATAAAAGAGGAATTTAGTGAGATTGAGAAAGTGATAAAGTAATTAAATCGCTGCCAATACACTCACCATGACTGGTGCTAACAGTGACAAAATAAAACCACTGACCATGGCATGTGGAATAAAATCATGCCCACAGGCCTGTTTAACCATCGGTAGAGTCACATCCATCGCAGTTGCACCCGCTGCGGAAATGGCGGATCTTGGGTATCTCCAGCCCATACAATACATGAGTAAGATGGCAAAAATTTCTCTAAACAGGTCATTCATTAGCGCGATACTGCCGAGTTCTGCATTTCTGAGTTCTGTTACGACAACACCTGACATTGAGTAAAATCCATAGCCTTGTGACAGCATGATCAAATCTTTTAGACTGATGTCTGTATTCCAGAATGAATAAAGCATGACTGCAAATAATGAACCAAAAATACAACCAATCGGAACTAAGAGAATTTTAAAATTTAACCAGGAACGATCTAAAGGTGAATAAGCCAGATCCAGGCCAATCATGAACATAAATACCAGCAACAAATGCCAGGTGCTGATTTGCACGGATAGATCAAATAGATTCAAGCCCGTATGTAAACAATATCCGCCTGCGAGAGCCAAAAAGGCATAGCTCATGTTCAGTAGGGATTTAAGCACCAGGTCGACGGATACCCGACCGGAACTAGGAGGATAACCTGCCCATTTAAATAGTAGATAGCAAAATGCAAAAGCACCGAGCGAGGTCAGAAAGGCAATGCTGATCGACGTACTCAAAATCTGGAGAGGATGCTGCAATTTATCTACCAATTGTGAAAATTCAAAGGCAATTGCAATCAATAAAACATAGCTAAAATAGGGCAATAGCTTGAAACAGATTTTAATAATCGAAAGCGGAATTTGTTTTGCCATGGCAAAACCGAGTGCTAGACAGAATAGAAGCTGAAAGATAAGCCAAAGCGATTGCATAAATTTAATGGATTGAAAAAATTACCTATAAATTATGCCACCGCTTGATGTCAGATGGTAAAAGCTTTTAGGCGACTTTATTCAATAATCGATAATCTGTGGCATTTGGCTTTTTGGTTTTGAGCCAGTATTTCCAGGTATAAGTTGGCCATAAGGCAAAGTTCTTGCCACCTTCCTGCTGATACCAGTTGACACAGCCAGATTGCCACACGGTCTTTTCAAACATATGTTGCACCTGCTGATTAAATGTATCTTGTGCCTGGTCTTTAACCATAATGGCATCGCTTTGGGATTGATCGACCAGTTGCATCAATTGCAAAATATATTCAACTTGTGCCTCAATCATAAAAATGACAGAATTGTGTGCCAATAGGGTATTTGGCCCCAGTAACTGAAACAGGTTTGGAAAGTCTTTCACGCAAATTCCATAATAGCTTTCAGCACCTTGTTTCCACATTTCATTCAGTTCTACGCCATCAAGCCCGGTACATTGAAAATTCTTCATATAGATACGTGGATCGGTAATGAATCCGGTGCCATAAATCAGACAGTCAATCGGCCGCTCTTTTCCATCTTGTGTAATGATACTGTGTTCAGTCAGTTCCTGAATCTTCTCGGTCACCAGTTCCACATTATGGCGGTTAAACGTCGGGAAGTATTTATTTGAAACCAGAATACGTTTGCAGCCCATGATGTAATCGGGAGTTAGTTTCTTGGCCAATTCAGGGTTTTTAACCTCATATTTAATGAATAGTTCTGCCAGTTTTTGGGTGAATTTCATAATGCCCGGTTTGACAATCGGTACCACACGCGATTCATTTGACCAATACAGGCGGGCACGGTGTAGCTTTCTAAACCAGTCATATTTTTTAAAGAGTTTCTTTTCAAGATTCGGGTAGGCACGTTCATCCCGAGGAATGACCCAAGCCGCAGTACGTTGCATGACATACAGTTGTTTGCATTTCGGGGCAATTTCCGGAATATATTGAATGGCGCTGCCACCTGTTCCAATCGATGCGACATTTTTGCCAGTCGGGTCATAAGTGTGATCCAATTGCGCAGAATGAAAGACTTTGCCTTGGAATTTCTCAATACCGAGAATATCTGGGATTTGCGGAATATGTAAAGGTCCGGAAGCGAATATAACAAACTGGGCTTCAAGGATACTTTGATCCTGTAGCTGTAATTGCCATAGACAGCGTTCTGCCTGGTAATGTGCTGCCAGTACTTCGGTATTTAAACGGCAAAAAGCACGCAGGTTATAATCGGTCACCAGATCCTGAATATAAGAAAATATCTCGGGTGCTTCTGCATAACGCTTGGACCAATTGCTTTTCGGTGCAAATGACAAAGAATATAAATGTGATTGCACATCACAGGCTGCTCCAGGGTACTGATTGTCCCGCCAGGTTCCGCCAAAATCGCTCCCTTTTTCCAGAATAATAAAATCATCAATACCCTGTTGCTGTAAACGTATTGCCATGGCAATACCGCCGAAACCGGCTCCAATAATGGCAACTTTGGTATGAGAGGGGGAGCGTGTGGCAGTGGCATGATCTAGCATTCATACATTCCTTGTTTATTTTAATGTTGGATATTTATCGTAATTTGCTCCTAAACGATTAGACATAAAATTGATCTAAACGGCAATAGCCGGCACATTATTTTTATAGTACAACTAGTGCAAGCACATTGTATTTATATGGTTATGAAACGTTCTGTTCTCAGTCTGATGTATTTGATTCAAGGGATGCGTAAGGCTGGCATGCAGGTCGATCAGAAACTGCAAAACATTGGGCTGCGTGTAGATGCCTTTGATCCAAGCTCGGTGATCCATCCGAGTCTGGAACATGATGTGCTCAAGGTGGTGGGGCAGGAAATTCAGCCTGAACAGGGATTATTGATTGGCCAGCATTATGCCCTGGCAGGTTATGGTCCCTTACTCATGTTGCTGGTGACCAGTCCTACAGTACGCGATGCACTGAATCAGGTGATCCGTTTTCAGCATTTGACGCATTTGACCGGTCAGTTGGCCTTGCAGCAAAGCGAGCATCATAGCGCGCTATGTTATCGAGCAAAGCAGCAGGATGATCATTTGGGGATGCTGCTGGCACAGGCGGAGATTTCCGGAACGTTTAAGTTTATTCGGGAAATTTACAAATTGATGGGCTTATCTAAACCTGATTTGCGGATCGAGTTGCCATTTGCCTATCCAGAAGATCTGAATACCTTAAAGGTCTACCATGATTATTATGGAACACAGGTACAGTTTGATGCACCTCGGGCAGCATTCTGGTTTGATGAAGCAGTGTTGGATATTAAAATTCCCTCTGCGGATACGGTCACTTTTGCTGTCTATGAAGCCAAATGTCTGGCTGAAATGCAACGTTTGCAACAGGATGAGCAGACGCCGACTGTGGTGCAGCGTGTTCAGGATTATCTGGAAATCCAAAGTGGCCTAATGCCGAGTATGGCTGAAACGGCACAGGCGCTGAATATTCCGGAACGAACCTTGCGACATCAGTTACAGCAGTGTGATACGAGTTATAAGCAAATTCGCGAAGAAATTATTAAAGATAAGGCTTTGCGACTGATTGAATATAAACAGTATTCGATTGAGATGATTGCAGAATTATTAGGCTATTCTGAGCCGGCTGCTTTTAACCATGCCTTTAAACGCTGGTTTGGGCAAAGTCCTCGGCAATATATAAAATAGCCTAAGTTTGTTTATGCCAAAGTGTTATAGCGTGTTGATTAAACTCCGCTATAATTAAATTGATCCCAAATAGTACGAAATTCTATGTCCGATTTTAATTCACAGCACAGCACCGCTTTTAGTCCGATTTCTCCTGCAGAACGTTATGCGCAAGCGATCTCTTCAGGACAGTTTATGCCTGATGAAGCACAGGCAATGGCAGTACATGAACTGAATCGTGTCTGGCTGGAATTGATTCAGCGTTTTAAGGCATCGAAAAAAGCATTTCGCCGCTTTCGCCGTCAGACGTCTCCCAAAGGTGTCTATATGTGGGGCGGAGTAGGGCGTGGCAAAACCTGGCTCATGGATCAGTTTTACGATTCGATTCCGTTTCGCCGTAAAACCCGGATGCATTTTCACCATTTTATGCAGCATGTGCATCGTGAGTTAAACAAATTATCCGGACAGCGTAATCCGCTAGATATCGTGGCGGATCGGATTTATAAAGAAGCGGTCATCATCTGTTTTGATGAATTTTTTGTATCTAACGTGACGGATGCGATGATCCTGAGCGATCTTTTCCAGAAGCTGTTTGAACGCGGTATTACTTTGGTTGCCACCTCGAATATCGCACCGGACGGTTTATATAAAAACGGCATTCACCGTGACCGTTTTATGCCTACCATCGAACTGGTCAAGAAAAACTGTGTAGTATTAAATGTCGATGCAGGAGTCGATTACCGTCTACGGGTTCTAAAACAGGCACAACTGTTTAAATTCCCGTTAACACATGATCATAAAAACTGGATTGCACAACGTTTTAGCGCTTTGACTCAGACACAGACCTGTTCTGAAGAGCCGATTATTATCAACAACCGTATTGTTGAAACCGTGTCACATACTGAAGATGTATTGTGGTGCGAGTTTTCTGAGCTGTGTTTAAAACCACGAAGCCCGGCTGATTTTATTGAAATCGCCAATATTTATAATACGGTTTTGGTCAGCAATGTGCCGCACCTGACCGATTTCCTGAATGATGGAACACGCCGTTTTATTTATCTGGTGGATGAATTTTATGACCGCGGCGTCAAGTTGCTCTTAACCTCGGAAGATAATATCGTGGATATTTACCAGGGTGAGAAACTGGCCTTTGAAATTGAACGGACCCGTTCCCGTTTGCTGGAAATGCAGTCAGATGAATACCTGAATTCTGAACATCGCCAGATTGAGAAAATCGCCTCCGTGAACGGAGAGTAAGAATAAAAGCGCTGGTTATTTACTGGCGCTTTTTTTATAAAAATAGGTACTTAAATTATCGACAAGCCTGATCAAACATGGCTTAATCTTGATCTAAATATGATCGTGTATAACTAGAATGCATAATTTTTACTCGAAAATCTGAACTTAAGTCTAATTTCTACATTTCGAAAACTTTATACACTGTCATTAGGGTATTTAGCAGAATGATATCTATTTGTAACTGAGAAATATCAAATATGTTTATGAGGGTATTCATATTGGAAAAAATGCTCAGTATTTAGCAATGTGATAATACTATTCAGCTAGATTTTAATCGGTATACTAGAATCTCTTGTATAAAAAGTAGCAATATCAGGAAAGACAATGACTGCACGTATTCAAAAAGGCAAGTTAGCGATTGCTAAAGAACTTTACGATTTCATCGAAAATGAAGCACTACCAGGTTCTGGTTTAGACAGCGAAACATACTGGAAAAACTTTGAACAAGTCGTTGTTGATCTTAGCCCTAAAAATAAAGCACTTTTGGCTAAGCGTGATGACATTCAGGCGAAAATTGATGAATGGCACCGCAATAACACATTTGAATTACAAGCTTACAAAGCTTTCTTGACTGAAATTGGCTACTTGTTACCAGAAGTAGAAGATTTTCAAATCAGCACTGAAAATGTAGACGAAGAAATTGCAGTACTGGCAGGTCCACAGTTGGTGGTACCGGTACGTAATGCCCGTTACTGCTTGAACGCAGCAAACGCACGTTGGGGTTCTTTGTACGATGCGCTTTATGGTTTCGACGTCATCTCTGAAGAAGATGGTGCGGAAAAAGGCAAAGGCTATAACCCGAAACGTGGTGAAAAAGTTGTTGCATTTGCAAAGAATTTCCTCGACGAAACTTTTCCACTCGCACAAGGTTCGCACGCAGACGCAACTCAATACGCAGTTGAAGCTAATGCACTGGTTGTTACCCTAAAAGACGGTTCAAAAACAACTGTGGCAGATGCCGCTAAATTCGTTGGTTACAATGGCAAAGCTTCAGCACCGACTGAAATCGTACTTAAAAATAATGGCTTGCACGCAATCATCCAGATTGATGCCAATAGTCCGATTGGTCAAACTGACGCAGCAGGCGTAAAAGACGTCGTTCTTGAAGCGGCAGTTACGACCATTCAGGACTTGGAAGACTCGATTGCAGCTGTTGATGCTGAAGAGAAAGTAGAAGGCTACCGTAACTGGTTAGGCCTGATGAAAGGTACTTTAGAAGAGTCTATTGAGAAAAACGGTAAAACTGTTACCCGTAAACTGAATGAAGACCGTACTTTCAAAAATGTAGAAGGTGGTGAAACTAAAGTTCACGGCCGTTCATTGATGTTGCTGCGTAATGTTGGTCATTTAATGACAAACCCTGCGATTCTGGTAGATGGCGCAGAAATCTATGAAGGCATCATGGATGCATTGGTTACGCCATTGTTGTCTTTTGCAGACATCAAAGGTGAAAACACGATCAAGAACTCGCGTCAAGGTTCAATGTATATCGTTAAGCCGAAAATGCATGGTCCTGAAGAAGTGGCATTTGCCGTTGAATTGTTTGAACGTGCAGAACAGGCACTTGGCTTACCTGCAAAAACTTTAAAAATCGGGATTATGGATGAAGAACGCCGTACTTCTGTGAACTTGAAGAACTGTATTGCACAAGCCAAAGATCGTACGATCTTCATCAATACAGGTTTCATGGACCGTACCGGCGATGAAATCCATACCTTTATGGAAGCTGGTCCATTCGTTCGTAAAGGCGAAGTAAAAGGCCAAATCTGGTTCCCGGCTTATGAAAACCGTAACGTGATGATTGGTCTGCAAGCAGGTTTACGTGGTAAAGCACAAATCGGTAAAGGCATGTGGCCAAAGCCAGACATGCTGCTTGACATGTACAAAACCAAAACTGAACATCCTGAAGCGGGTGCGAGCTGTGCATGGGTTCCATCACCTACAGGTGCGGTGATTCACGCGATTCACTATCACCAGATTAATGTTGCAGACCGTCAGCAAGAATTATTATCGACTCAGCCTTTATCTCTAGATGATTTGTTGACACCACCATTGGCGAAAGACACTAACTGGTCTGAAGAAGAAAAAACCAAAGAACTCGAAAATAACTGTCAAGGTATTTTAGGTTATGTGGTTCGCTGGGTAGATTTGGGTGTAGGTTGTTCTAAAGTTCCAGACATCAATGATGTCGGTTTAATGGAAGACCGTGCGACTTTACGTATTTCTTCACAACATGTTGCGAACTGGTTGCGTCACGGTATCGTAAGTCGTGAACAGGTAGAAGAAGTCATGCAACGTATGGCGAAAATTGTGGATGAGCAAAATGCCAATGATCCACTGTATACACCAATGTCTGCTGACTTTGCCAACAATATTGCATTCCAGGCAGCATCTGACCTGATTTTTAAAGGTGGTGAGCAGCCATCAGGTTATACCGAGCCGCTTCTGCACGCAGCGCGTTTAAAGTTAAAAGGCTATACAGGTGACTAATCCTGTCTAGCTTAAAAAAGCCTCTTCGGAGGCTTTTTTATTGTCTAATGGTAAGCCGTCGTTGTTTTGACTAGAAATTTTCCAGTTGAACTCTTAAAGTGGGGCAAAGCATGTGAGGAAACAATAAAATGACAACGGTATATCAAAATTTAGACCAGCAGTTTATTCATGGTCAGTGGCAAGCTGGTACTTCAACCAGAATAATAAAAAATATTAATCCCTATACCCAGAGTGAAATTTTTAGTATGCCAGCTGCCAGTTCTGTCGATGTCGACAGTGCTTATACCGCAGCAGAGCAGGCTTTTCAGCAGGGTGTTTTGAATCCCACTGAAGTACGAAAAACAGTGCTGCAAAATGTGATGACAATTATTCAGCAGCGTCGGGACGAAATCATTGACTGGCTCATTATTGAATCAGGCAGTACGCGCATTAAAGCCGGCGTTGAGGTGGATGCTGCTCTGGGCATCATTCAGGAAAGTCTGGCTTTTCCAGACTGGATCCAAACAGAACAGCTGGAAAGTAAGGATCCGGCACGTAAAAGTATGGTTTTGCGCAAGCCCTTAGGCGTGATTGCTGTCATTAGTCCATGGAACTTTCCATTTCATTTATCCTTACGTTCAGTGGCAACTGCAATTGCCTGTGGTAATACCGTTGTGCTGAAGCCAGCCAGTGATACACCAGTGACTGGCGGCACCTTAATTGGTAAATTATTTGAAGAGGCAGGTTTGCCTGCAGGTGCACTGAATATTGTTGCCGGTGCTGGCAGTGAAATCGGGGATTATTTTGTTGAGCATTCAGTGCCGAAAATGATTTCATTTACCGGCTCCACCGAAGTGGGAAAAAGTGTTGGCAGTAAGGCTCTAGCCAGTTCGAGAATCAAACGTCTGGCACTTGAACTGGGTGGCAATGCACCTTTGGTCATTCTGGATGATGCCGATCTTGATCTTGCGGTTGAACTAACGCTGATGGGGCGTTTTATGCATCAGGGACAAATTTGCATGAGTACTAACCGGGTCATTGTCGATGCCTCTATCCATGATGCTTATGTAGATAAGCTCCTGGATCGGATCAAAATGATTCCGGTGGGTGATCCAAATCTGGAAGATACCGTGATCGGTCCGATCATTAATCAGAGTCAGGTTGAAAAGCATCAACAGATCATTCAAACAGGCAGCGAGCAGGGCGCACAACTGGTGTATGAAGGAGGAATTGAAGGGAATCTGGTCTATCCGCATATTTTTATTGATGTCGCGGAAGATTCCGATCTGGCGCAGCAAGAAAGCTTCGGTCCGATTTTACCTATCTTAAAAGCCCGGAATGAAGCACATGCTTTAAACCTGGCCAATGCGACCGAGTTTGGTTTATCCAGTGCAGTATGTACCTCAAACATCGAGCGAGGCAGCGCGTTTGCCGCACAACTGGATATCGGTATGACACATATTAATGGCATTAGTGTGGCAGACCAGTCAAATGCACCCTTTGGCGGCGAGAAAAATTCAGGATTGGGTCGTTTCAATGGTCGCTGGATTTTTGAAGAGTTTACCCGGACACATTGGTTGACGGTACCGAATTCATAACAGTCAACGCGCCTAAAACTATAGAAATACGACAGGCTTCGACTTGGCATCACGGTATAATGTTATGGTCGAATGATTTACATATATGAACCATGTGCGCCAATTTTAAGCCTTTAACCTTAGAGCAGTTGCATAACCTGGGATTGCCAGAAATTCCTTTTGAATATCCAGAGGAGGTCTATCCCAATTATGTTACACCGCTTTTATTTCATTCAGCTCAAGGACTGGAATGGCGTTCCGTGAATTTTGGACTCATTCCGAAATGGGCAGAAGACAAAACTATAGGTACCAAGACCTATAACGCCAGAAATGAAACTTTACTGCAAAAGCCAACCTTTGCTGAAGCCACTGTCAAATGTCATTTTGGCGTCATTCCGGTATCGGAATTTTATGAGTCCAAATATTTTGATAATAAACCGCAGCGTTGGGGTGTAAGACGTAAAGATGGTCAGGCGACTTTTATTGCAGCTGTGTATGAGATTGCTCAGGTACAAGGGGAAATTTTACGCTCTGCCAGTATGATTACCATGGATGCAATTGACCATCCCATGATGAAGGAGTTTCATGAGCCGGGTAATATCAAACGCTCGGTTATTGTGATTCCACAGCAGCGACTGCAAGAATGGCTAACGCTAAGGCATACGGATATTCGTAGCTTTGTAGAGGGCTTTCCGGTAGAAGAGTTTGAATGTTCACATGTACCAAAAGAAAAAATCAAAAAAGTCAGTCCACAACTGAACTTTTTTGATTTTTAGAAAGCTCTGGCGAATTATTTATTATTGTAAAGTATGCGCCAATTCGCCAGCGTCTATTTAAAATAAAAAGTAGGTCTTTAACGAGCTAAATTTTTGAAAATATGACGTAAACTTTCCATGGTTTTTTCAATTTGCAAAGGCGTCAGGCCTTCAAATGACTGTTCCAGTACGACATTGGTCAGATCATTGATCTTATGTGTCATTTGCATGCCTTTGTCAGTCAAAAATACTCGGGTAATCCGTGCGTCATCCTCACATGAATAGGTTTCAACCAGACCTTCGTCTTTTAAGCGGTAGACAATTTTAGTCGTGGTCGACATTTTAGAAACCACCATCTCTGACAAATCAGAAACACTGGCATGCGGTTTGGCTTTTAGTGCAAGAAGGATGCGGCGGCGGGAATTGTCAACACCATACTTTTTTAGTGCATGATCGACATTAACGACGTATTGAGCATGAACCTGGGTTACCCAATAATATGGAAAGTTTTCTAAATTAAATTCTTCCGTACACGGCAAAAATTTTGCATATTTCTTAGTCATGAAATGTTCCTTGTATTTATTTTTCTAGGGCCCGTTCATTTTATGAAAAAGTTTATGCATATTTCAACCTTTATTTTAAAAATGTTAAAGCGCTAACACTTTTTAGTTTTGCTTAACATCCCAAGGAGTTGATCAGTTCTGTAGGTGAGCCTTATCTGGCGCGAAGATTGTTCTTTAAAATCGGATGAAAGGCGATAATATTTTGTATAAATTTAATTCCTCATTATGTATTTCGTGAGTAGAAATGTTTTCCAAGACTTTTTATTGTTCTTAAGCAGCCTGTCTGAATAGGTTTTAATGCAAATAATTGTATTTCAATAAATTAATCGATTTAAGAAATATAGGGTGATTGAATGGTTTTAGTCAATATAGTAAATGATTATTTACAGCTATATTTTTAAGTGATTGTTCTTTCAATAAAAAAATAGTTTATGCTCTAATCTTTAAGTGACCTTAAAAATAATAGCCTAATCAAACTAAATTCTGTTTATTTTTAATTCAATTCGAATACATGATGTAGAAAAAATTAAAATTAATCAGTTTCAGCATCAATCAGTTGGCCATAAAAGTCTCAATAAAATCATGATCATGTAATTTTTTTGTAAATTAATACATTACAAAATACTCAGTTTATGCATAATGGAATAGTCTTAAGTTGCATAGGTTAAATTTTAATGGATCCCTCGCCGTGCGTTGATCTTCCATCTCTATTTCTAGCTTACTCGAACGGGGTCATTCTCTAATGGAATTTTTATTAGATCCCGGAATCTGGGTAGGTTTAATTACTCTTATTATTCTTGAAATCGTTTTAGGTATTGATAACCTAGTCTTCATTGCCATTCTGGCTGAAAAACTTCCTCCTGAACAACGCGATAAAGCACGTGTTATTGGTTTGTCTCTCGCATTATTCATGCGTCTAGGCCTGTTATTTGCCATTGCCTGGTTGGTCACTTTGACACAACCATTGATTACTGTGTTTGACTGGACCTTCTCCGGTCGGGACCTGATCTTGTTATTTGGTGGCTTGTTCCTGGTGTATAAGGCCGTTACTGAGCTGCATGAAAAGATTGAAGGTAAACCTGAAGTCACAGTGTCTACCAATGTGGTATATGCAAGTTTCACTGCTGTTGTTGCACAGATTGTTGTTTTAGATGCTGTTTTCTCTTTAGATTCAGTGATTACCGCCATTGGTATGGTCGACAATATTTATGTCATGATGGCTGCCATGATTGTCGCAATGGGCGTGATGCTACTGGCATCGAAACCATTGACCAACTTTGTGAATCGCCATCCAACCGTGGTGATTCTGTGTTTAAGCTTCCTACTTTTGATTGGTATCAGCTTGATTGCAGAAGGTTTTGGTTTCCATATTCCAAAAGGCTATATCTATTCAGGTATTGGTGTTGCGATCATAATCGAAGCATTCAACCAGTTCGGTCAGCGTAATGCTGCTAAACATGAATCCAAGATTCCTTTGCGTCATCGTACGGCTGACTCGATCCTGAAGTTAATGGGTGGCAAGCTAGAGACGACCGACAGTCAAAATAATCAGGCACAAGAAACCTTTGCAGATGAAGAACGCTATATGATTGGTGGGGTGCTTACCCTTGCAGAGCGTTCAGTCGCTTCGATCATGACGCCGCGCGGTCAGATTTCATGGGTTGATCTGGAAGATAGCCCAGAACAGATCCGTGAAAAAATTCTGTCTGTTCCACACAGTCTGTTCCCGGTATGTCGCGGTAGCCTAGATAAGGTCATTAGCGTAGTACGTGCCAAAGAATTATTGGATGTACTGGAAGAGCCGGAAGAATTAAAAGCACTGATTAAACGTCATCGCCCAATTTATATCTTTGAAAAGATGAAAGTTATTGACGCGATTAATACCTTGCGTACTTCTAAAGGTTCTTTGGTCTTGGTGAGTGACGAGTTTGGTAATGTACAGGGTCTGATTTCACCGCTAGATGTATTTGAAGCAATTGCTGGTGAATTCCCGGATGCAGACGAACAGCTAGATCTAGTTAAAATCGATGATACGCACTGGATTGCATCGGGCATGTTAGATCTTTATCAGCTTGAGCTTGAGCTTGGCATGATTGATCTGATTGATGAAGATGCCGGTTATATCAGTGTGGCGGGTTTGATTCTGGATAAAACCAACAGTACGGTTGAAGTGGGCACCGAGTTAAATTATCAAGGTGTGCAGTTCAAAGTCACTGAAATTGAAAGCAATCGTATCAAGTCGGTCAGCATTCATTACGTAGGTTAAACAGGTGTTTTAAACACGTTATTTGTTCAAATTCTAAAAGTCAGTTGCTTTAGTGGCAGCTGGCTTTTTTAATGCATGTCTGTTGAATGTGGCTCATTAAAATAATATGAGCCTTCGTTTAAACTGATTTTTATCAGTTTATTCATACTATTAGTCATGTTCCCGATTGAGCTGAATATCCGGATATTGCAGTGAGATTTTGAAGCCGAAAAAGTCAAGTCAGCAATCGAAAATAAGCATGATCAAGCATCAAATATTGATTCATGTAACCTGTTAATCAAAACTTAAAAGTCATATTTAAATACTGACAAAAAATTGAACTACAATTCACATGAACTAGGTTTGCATGATGCAAACAGATCTTAAGTAAAATGGAAACCGTTTGTGTGGAAATCACTAGATAAGTTGTATGAAGCCTACTCAGTTCAGAATAAAACTACTCAAAAATGATCTCCGAAAGAGCTAGGCAGAACATTTCTAAGGAGATCAATAGAGCAAATGAGCAGGATCAATCTAAAGAGGGGCATTTATCTATTCAGGAGAACAAACACCCATGAAGTGACCCGTAAACTAAATGGATTCTGGCAGAATTTTAAAGTTTGCGTATTTTCGGATTGTTTCAGTATTGAGTTGGTGGATTTCATCCAGAAAGGCGACATTAAAACAGCCTAACTGTTGTGCGCGTTCAAATGCCAATTGACCGGCAATTGCAAAATGTACATGCGCAGTCAATGCAGCAAGGGCTGGAGACGTTAATGCACTATAGGCAGCAATTAGTGCACCGAGCGCACATCCCATCGCCGTGATTCGGGGCTGTAAAGCAGAACCGCCTGACACCTGTATCACAGGATAGTCTTTCGAAATAATGTAATCGGATTCACCAGAGATCGCGATACATTCACAATGATCCAGCAAACTTTGCGCCTGTAAATAAACGTCCGCACTATCTACCGTGCTGTCGACACCTTTGGATTCGATTTGCTTACCGGCCAAAGCCCCAATTTCAGAAGCATTGCCTCGTAAAATCGTAGGTTGGGAATGCATCAACTGATCTACGATGCCAGAACGCCAGTGCAGCACTGTTCCATAACCGACCGGATCAAGCACCCAGGGTTTTTGCAATTGATGGGCAGTTTTCGCAGCAATCTGTATCGCCTGAACCTGCTCTGTCGTCGGTGTACCCAGATTCAGACTGATCGCTGCAGCAATCTTGGCAAAACTTTCAGCTTCAAACGGATTGTCGATCATAGCCGGAGATGCATGTGCAGCCAGTACAATATTGGCGACATAGTTACTGGCCACCGTATTGGTCATTATATGTACCAGGGGCTGCTGTTGCTGAAGTTTCAACCAGGCCTCACAGATCTGATCCAGAAGCGTTTGCTGTAGTGCTTGCGTAGAAGTCGTCATAATGGTTATTTAGAAGAAGAGAAAGATTCGTTGTATTCGGTCAGCGGGTAAAATAGTGGTCTTGATGCTTGCAGCTACGACAGAACAGGCTGACATAATCACTGGCATCATAATCCACCGACAGTTCCTGTGAGCCGCAGTGCATACAACGTTTTTGGGAATAAAATTTCAGGCGAGGTTCGATCTTATGCCACGAACGCCACACCGGCTGAAAGAAGATATTTTCATCATAGCCCAGAAAACGGTAAAACAAGATTTCGCTCATCTTGCTAAATGCCAGTTGAGGTGGTCGAGGCAAAGTAGAGGTTTCCCATTTTTCCGTCACGGAACGTTCGCGATACTGCTGTAAGGTTTTTTTCAGCAGATTGGTATTAATAAAGTTTTCATTGCGAGGCTTAAGGGCTTTTTGTTTATACAGATATTCAAGTCCTGTTTGTACCAGATAATAAATCTGGCCCACAGCAAGTACATCCAAAAGTCGATAGCAAAAGGTCTGAAAGCTCTGATTTCCGGCAATCTGCACATTCCAGCTACGGCAATAGAATTGGGCAAACTGAATAATTTCTTCATACAGCAGGCAATAGAGTGCATCTTTGACTTCATCTGCACTTTTAAAGGGCACACCTTGGCTCAGGTTTTGATAAAACCAATTGCGCAGCTGCTGGGTAATGCTGAACAGGGTCGGTTCAGAATAGCCATCCAGTCGCACATTTATATAATAATGCTGATTTTCCTGCTGGAGATCTTTGGGAATCAGAACCTGATCCCTGATTAGGATTTTTACCAGACCATGTTGGAACAGATAATTGGGACTGATGGAATAATATCGAATTTGATGCCAGTCAATATATTCACGGTGCTGACTATATTCCTGCACCTGTTCATCCAGAACCGAAAGTAAAAACAGCTTATTGATAAAACTGAGCTGATTCAGCTCAAGAACCGGCCGATCCTGCTTTTTATGATATTGACGGTTTTCCTGTAAACGGACTTCCTTGAGCATGCGTTTACGCTGCGCCAGACATTGTTCGCAATAACAATTGTGCTTTTGATCGGAATACAGCTGATGCTGGCAATGGCTGCATTCATGATAGCTCAGCTCCTGATCATATTGTTCTGCCTCAATCCAATACATCGATGCCTTACACAATGGGCAGTGAGTACTTTCATCAAGCTGTTTTTGCAGAACACTGAATACCATGGTCGCGAGCAACTCTAGAATGGAAGGGCATTTGATTATACACGGCTGATGAGATGCAAACGTAGTGGACTGGTGCAATTTTTCTAAATCAAAATTAGTCACCCAAACAGGAGAAGAGCTACCGAAGTAGCTCTGATTTTAAAAACATGAAATGACGTTTTTTAAACCGGGCAGGGTAATGTGTCGTCCTCCTCGCCGCGGTGTTTGGCATGAATTAAGGCCTGAACCTTTTTAGAGAGCACTTTTTTGGCACCGAGTGCATCGTAGGTGTTGAGAATGGCAGTCACTTCATGGGCCTGAAGCGGAATGCCTTCACAGCTCATCAACAGGGCAATCACTTTATGGTCAATATTGGCCTGATCCAGGGTCTGCAAAGTTTTGATATTTTCGATCCGTACAACATGCTGTTTTAAATACATGGCTCACCTCATCATCGTTATCATTATTCTTTCATTGGAAGTGTGGAAAAACACAGTTTAACTGTAGCAAGAAGTGTGCTCATTTTTTAATCTGCATTTATGCGGTATTCTGCAAATAAAATTATATATTTTTAAATCAGTTATTTATAAAAATGTAAGAAATTATGATGCTGGTTATTTTTATGGCACAGATATTTCTTATGTAGAGTCGAGTGCTGCTCAATTAGGCAGAATACATTGAAAGTGGTGCACGAAATGCCCATATTAGATCTAACAATACAAATGCACAGACAGCGTTTAAAACTTGGCGTATGATTTTGACATGAACAATGTCGAACACGATAAAAGATTAGGACAGGACATGAATATTGCGGCAAACCCGGTGATCGAAGCGGATCAAACCATTTATTTAAAAGACTATCAAAAACCTTCCTTTATTGTTGATTCCATCGACCTGAATATTCAAGTCTATAGTGACCACAGTCTGGTCAGCAGCAAGCTAGAGATGCGGCGCCAAACTGCTGGCGATCTGGTTCTGCTTGGCCGCGATCTGGAGCTGCAATCGATTCGGTTAAATGGTCAAATCCTGAATGCAACTGACTACAGTCTTGATGCTGAACAACTGGTGATTGCCAATGCGCCTGATCAAGTGTCGCTTGAAATCGTGGTTAAAATTCATCCTGAAAGTAATACCATGCTGGAAGGTCTGTATCAGGCCAGTTCAGATCTGTTTGTGACCCAAAATGAACCAGAAGGGTTCCGTAAAATTACTTTCTATCCAGACCGTCCTGATGTGTTGTCGGTCTTTACAACGCGTGTAGAGGCAGACAAGAAATATCCGGTCTTGCTCGCGAATGGTAACCTGCTGGAAACCGGTGAAGTAGATGAAAAGCGTCACTATGCCGTGTGGCAGGATCCAACCAAGAAACCGAGCTATTTGTTCGCCTGTGTCATTGGTGATTTGGCAGTGATGAAAGATTCTTATGTCACGTCAGAAGGCCGCAATGTGGCTCTGGAAATCTACGCAGAAGAAAAAGATATTCCAAAATGTAAGATTGCCATGGAAGCGCTCAAACATTCCATGCGCTGGGATGAAGAGCATTATGGTCTGCCTTATGATCTGGATAACTACATGATTGTGGCGACCAGTGCATTCAACATGGGTGCCATGGAAAATAAAGGTCTGAATATCTTCAATACTTCATGCGTGCTAGCCGATGAAGAGTACACCACTGATGCCGCAATCATGCGGGTGCAGTCGGTGATTGCCCATGAATACTTCCATAACTGGACCGGTAACCGGATTACCTGCCGTGACTGGTTCCAGTTGTGTTTAAAAGAAGGTCTAACTGTATTCCGTGACCAGTCTTTCTCGGAAGATTTACAGTCGGCTGCGGTACAACGTATTGATGATGTAGCAGTTCTCAAAGCGCATCAGTTCCCCGAAGATTCAGGGCCGCTGTCGCATCCACCGCGTCCAGATCATTTTGTAGAAATTAACAACTTCTATACCGCCACCGTTTATGAAAAAGGTGCGGAAATTAACCGCATGATGGCGACCTTGCTTGGCAAGGAAAAATTCCGTCAAGGAACTGATGAGTATTTCCGCCGTCATGATGGTCAGGCGGTAACGGTTGAGGATTGGGTGGCCGCGCTTACAGCCGGTTCAGGTGTAGATCTTTCTAACTTCCTGACCTGGTACAACCAGCCAGGTACGCCTAAACTTCAAGCAAAAGCTGAATATGATGTAGAGACCCAAATCTATCGCCTCAGCTTTAAGCAAAGCCTGAAAACCCATGCTAAATATCCAAATCTGAAAGCAGTACCCATTCCAGTGGCTTTGGCACTGTTTGATGCTGAAAGCGGTGAGCAGCTAACGCTGAACTCTGAGGCACTCTTTGAAAATGGCGTCAAAGATGGCGTGTATCTGTTTGATCAGGATGAAGCCACGATCGAATTTAGCGGTGTGACAGCAAAACCGGTGGTGTCCTTGCTGCGTAATTTCTCTGCACCGGTGAATCTGGACTTTGACTATTCAGAAAAAGAACTGGCTTTCCTGTTGCAATACGAGACCAATGGTTTTAACCAGTGGCAAGCAACTCAGACCTTACTCGAGCGTATCTTGCTGGATGACCAGCCTGCAGAAATTTATATCGAGGCTATGCTCAATACCTTGCCGGATGTGATTGAGAAAGATCCGCTGTTGGCATCACGTCTGTTTGATGTACCGTCGGAAGGTTATTTAGGTAGCCGTATTGATCAGGATTATAATCCGGTCATGATTCAGGAAAAGCGTGAGGCTTTGCTGCATACCTTGGCACGTGCTTTTGGAGAAACAGCGAAAGAAACTTATCTTAATCTGGATCCTGATCTGCAATCTGAATTCTCACAAGCGATGGGTGTACGTGCTTTAAGAAATATTATGCTGACGATGATGGCTCGTCAGGGAGATGCATTTGCCTTTGATTTAGCCTATGAGCAATATCACACGGGGAATATGTCTGAACGTTTGGGTGCGCTGAAAGTCTTGGTCTGGAATGATGCACCACAAGCAGAAGAAGCTTTGGCAGATTTCTATAGCCGCTTTGAAGATGAAGCCTTGTCTTTAGACCAATGGTTTATGGTTCAGGCAGCACATCCAAAAGCAACGGATGCAACGATTGCGTATCTGACCCAGCATCCGGATTATGATCTGGCTGTGCCTAACCGTATCCGTGCAGTGAGCGGGGGGCTGAATGCTAATCCGGTCAATACCTGGAGCTTTGGCGTGCAGCATTTTATTGGACTGGCAAAATATCTGGACGAGAAAAATCCGATTGTAGGCTCACGTTTGCTACAGGTATTGTCACGCTGGTATACCTTGGCAGAACCGCAACGCAGTGAAGTGAAAGCACAGCTTGAAACCTTAAAGCCACTGGTTAAATCTAAAAATGTGTCTGAGACACTCAATAGTATGCTCAGCGTATAACATCAATATTCATAAAAAACCGGATCGACCTGATCCGGTTTTTTATTTCCTGTTTATTTCAAACGCTGGCTTTAAATACAGTTGAATTTCTCTAAAGGCTTAGGTAAGTACTAAAGGGTGTTACAGTATGATTATACGGAAAAGAGTATTTGTTTATTAAGCTGTAAGCTAGGTAAAGGGATCTACAGATTCGCTTACTAGAGGTTGTCCAAGATATGTTAGTGAAAATTGAAGATGGTTTTTATTTAAATAGCCAGCATATTATTGCCGTACATGTCAGCAAGAATCCTGAAAATGGCTTACTTGAAATCTCCATTCAATATACGCCGCATTCCATTCAGCAGGTCGGAGAATACAAAAAAGTATTTCAAAGCCAGCTTGATGCTGAAATATTCTTAAGTGAGTTAAATCAAAAACTTCGCTAAAAGCCTGCATCATACAGGCTTTGATCAAGCATCTTATTGTCTGACGATGAGGACTGGAATAGAGGAAAGTGCCAGAACATTCTGAGCGACACTGCCCAGCATGAGTTTTTGCAGACCCTTACGACCATGTGAACCCATAATGATCATATCGGTCGGGGATTCATTTGCAGCCTGCATAATGCCTTCTGACGGCGCCATGCCATGCAGGATTTTTGTCGTCACCTGGATGCCATCACGAACAAAGTTCAGTTTCAGTTCATTTAAACGATCCAGCGCATTTTGTTCTGCATGCATAAAATAGTCTGTGACTGCAGGAGCAACTTTGTAAAAATCTACGCCCTTAAAGGGATCCACCGCAATCACACTGAGTAAAGTGACATGGCTATGAAATACTTTGGCCAGTTCCAGGGCATGATCTGCGGCAGCATAGGAAATCGAGGACTCATCGAGTGCTACGAGAAGATGATCATAGTTATTCATGGTGCTTCCTCATATTTATTATTGCAGTAAAGGGGAGTGTGGTTTGAGCGAGTAAATCTCCACAGCATGTTTTGTTAGACTTTCAAATGTAAAGTAGCAAGTACTGCGCATCTTGAAGATGCGCAGCATCAGGATTATTTTTTAACGATTAGTACGGGAATTTCACTCGCACCCAATACATCCTGTGCAAAGCTGCCCAGAATCATTTTCTGGAAGCCTTTACGGCCATGAGAACCCATGACGATCAGGTCGGCTTTCACCTCACCCGCGGTTTCAGCAATATGTTCTGCATTGACTAAACCTGTGACAATGCGGGATTGCGCTTCAATACCTTCACCGGCTGCGATGGCAGTGGCTTCTTTCAAGGCCTTTTTGGCATTGGCATGTGCCTCGATAAAATATTCCTTCATGATAGAGGAGCTGTAATAGAAATCAGCCTCGGTAAAAGGATCTTCTGCGATCAGGCTGATCAGGGAAAGCTGACTACCAAATGCCTTGGCAATTTTGGCAGCATGTCGTACTGCAGAAAAGGAAATTTCTGAACCGTCCACTGGGACTAAAATATGTTGATAGGCCATGGCTTTTCTCCGCAGGTTGTCTGATTTTTAGGCTTGGTTTATTGATAGCACAGTGCTGTGGCGGGTGCAATTGCAAAAAAGCGGTAAAATTGAAAAAACTCATTAAATTACAAATATTTTTTATGTAAAAGTGATGAAAAAAACAGAGTAAAAAACTCGGAATTGCAGTTTTAGTGATCAAAAATAAGAGGATGAATAGTCCTTGTTTGCAGCAGGATAGTTTAAACTGCCGTAGCCTGTTTTTAGATCATGTATAGGGGACAGTTTTGAGGTTTTTTGCCATTCATCTTTTGCTCATAAGTTCAGTTATTCTTTCCGGCTGTCAGACCGCACAGAACACTAAAGTCATTGCCGGTGCTTTTAACCTGACCACAGGCTTGCAGCAAAAAGTGATGGATCGTTATGCACCTAGTGCGGTTATCGTGCAGCAGAATATTGCCTATGCGCCGCAACAGAAATTATCTCTGGATCTGTATCAGCCGCAGAATATTGCCAGTATTGGCCCACGACCGACCATTGTCTGGATTCATGGCGGCGGCTGGATTTCAGGTTCTAAAGAACATGCACGGGGTTATTTCAAGCTGCTGGCGGCACAGGGCTATAACGTGGTATCCGTGCAATATCAGTTTGCGCCACAAGTGACCTATCCAAGCCAGTTACACCAGATCAATCAGGCACTTGAATTTCTCGATACCTATGCAGAAACCTATCAAATCGATGCCCAGAACTTATATCTGGCCGGAGATTCTGCCGGGGCGAATATGGCCAGCCATTACGCCGCGCTTTTGACCAATCCCGTATTTGCCGACCAATCCGGTATTCAGCCTCATCTGCAACCTGCGCAGCTTAAAGGTTTAATATTGCATTGTGGAATCTATGACTTGGAAGCATTTGCCAGCACAGCACCTGAGGAAATGAAAATTATCGAATGGGGTGTCTTTAACCTGATTCAGGCTTATACCGGCGATCGTAAACATGATGCCGAGTTTTTAAAGCAGATTTCTCCGATTCAGTATATTACGCCGTCTTATCCGCCAGTGTTCATCAGTGGCGGGAACAAGGATTTTCTGACCGATACTCAGTCGCTACCATTTGTAAAAGCTTTGAAGGAACAGCAGGTTCCTGTGACTGAAATATTTTATCCAGAGTCTAAGGCCTGGCTCATTCATGAATATCAGTTTTTTATGGGCAAAAAGGAAAGTCAGCAAACCTTTGTCAAAACCCTGGATTTTTTACATCAGCTTTCCCCTTGAAGAGAAAACGGTGCAAAATGAATCTCTCAAGATTGATCATGTCAGATCGTCCCGACAGCAATCATTGAAAAATTGTTTGGAGTTTAAAAAATGAATCCTGTCTCATGGGCATATTTGTTGTTGGCATTGGCTATTATTGCCGAAGTGACTGGATCAACATTTCTGGTGAAGTCTGAAGGCTTTACCCGATTATGGCCATCTCTGGCAGTAGTCGTTTTATTCTGTATTGCGTTTTATTTGCTGTCTCAGGTGATTAAAGTAATCCCCTTAGGCATTGCATATGCAATCTGGGCGGGAGTAGGCATCGTTCTTACGGCAATCGCAGGCTATGTGATCTTTAAGCAGGCGCTAGATTTGCCCGCTTTTATCGGGATTGCACTGATCATTTCCGGTGTGGTGGTGATTAACCTGTTTTCCCAGACTGCAGGGCATTAAAAAGGCAGACAAGGTAGCTGCCTCATTTCTACAATAAGCTTATGCCACTTGCGGTTTAAGCTTAAACAGCAAATAAACCATTAAACCAAGTAGCAGTCCCCAAAAAGCGGAGCCAATACCAAAAAACTGGATATTAGAGGCGCTAAACAGGAATGTCATCAGTGCTGCTTCACGGTCATGACTGTCCTGAAAAGCCAGCGCGATATTGTGGCCAATGGTGCCAAACAGGGCAATGCCTGCCAATACTGTAATCAGAATCCCCGGAAAAGCCATTAGTACACTGGTCAAGGTCGCAGCAAAAAAACCCATCAGGATATAAAACAGGCCGCAGCTCATACCGGCAATATAACGTTTGGCCGGATCAGGATGCGCTTGGACATCCAGGCTGACCGCCGCACTGATTGCGGCAAGATTGACACTAAAACAGCCAAATGGTGCCAACATCGTCTGTGTAATACCCGTCCAGCCTAGAATAGAATTTACTTTCGGGGGATAACCATAACTTTTGATGACGGCCAAGCCAGGCAGGTATTGCGATGCCAGATTAATCACCATTAACGGTAAGGCTAATCCTAAAACAGCCTGCAAACTAAATTCAGGTGTAATCCATACCGGCTGGGCAATACTCCAGTTCAGCTGTGGAATAGTAAAATTAATAAAGAACGGACAAAGGGCAATAGCCATTAACACGGTAATCACGATGCTATACCGCGTACTCAGTTTTTTGGAAACCAGATAAATCGCCAGTACACAAAGCACAAATTCCCATGACTGTTGCAAACTACCAAACACAGAGATACCAAATTTCAGCAAGACACCTGCCAGCATGGCACTGGTCAAACTTTGTGGAATAAACTGGAAAATTCGCTCGAAAATTCCAAAAAATCCTAGACAAGCGATCAGAATGCCAGAAATCAGAAAAGCGCCAATTGCTTCCCCCAGACTATAGTGACCGGCAGAAGCAATGACCAGCGCCAGACCGGCAGTCGACCAGGCGGTTGAAATCGGATAGCGATATTTCCAGGAAAGCAGAAACCCGGAAACTCCAATGCCGATACCCAGTGCCCACAACCAGGAACTGATCTGTGCCTGATTGGCACCCAGGCTTTGCGCAGCTTCAATAACCAGTACGGCAGAAACACTGATACCAATCATGCAGGTAATAAAACCGGCCATGATGGCGGGAAAGGAGAGATCTTGTAAAAGTTTTGGCATCATCCATGACACTATTTTTAAATGCGTTTAAATCATACGCTTTTCACGTATCAACACAATGTTTTTAACAATTTTATCCAGAGGTCTGCTGGCTTGAAGCCGGTCATTGCTAGAAAGTTGAAGTCGCCAGTTTAAGGCCAAAACCGCAAAACAGGATCCCAACCGCCGCGACACAGCTGGCAGTCACTTTATAGTTCTGATTGAAATAGGAGGCCAGTTTTACACCAGAAAAAATCAGGATCGACAGATAGGTCATACTGATCAATTGCAAGATTACAGCCAGAAGCGTGAATGTCAGGGCTGGATAAGGATAGGCAGGATCGACAAACTGCACAAAAAAAGACAGATAAAACAGAATCGCTTTGGGATTTAAAATACTGATTGTGAGCGCTGTACGAAAGGGCTGAACAGATTCTACCGTATCTGGAGTCGTCTTTTTAATCTGGACGCGTTGTGATGACTTTTCCGGAAAGAAAGTCTGGTAGGCCGCAATGATTAGCTTGATACCCAAGTAACTGAGATAGATCGCTCCAATAACTTTCAGTGCAATAAACAGTACCGGAAAGGCATGCAGTAAAGAAGCTGCTCCCAATGCTGTACATATAATCAGGATCAGATCGCCCGTATAAACCCCCAAGGCACCCATATATCCCGTCTTAATCCCAAAGCGCGAAGCAATCGACATGACATACAGGGAATTCGGCCCGGGCAGTAGCACAATCAACGTGGTTCCAATGATAAAGGTCGTTAGATCTGTGATACCAAACACGAAAAACTCGCATGAACAAAAAAGCCGATGCGGCATTATAGCAACATCGGCTTGGAGAAATTTGCTAAATTTTCTTTAAATCTCAGTGGTACTCAGGAAAGTTTCACGTAATAAAGCAGCCAGTTGCTCACGGGCTTTAATGAAACCGTCAATGCCGCCTTGCAATAATTCACTGGCCATCGGATCCTGTTTCAGTTGTGCTTCAAAATCGGCAGGGCTGATTGGGCTGAGTTCACCTTGAACTTTAATATCTTTGGCTGAGAGTTGGGCCTGCACTTCACGCTGATCATTTTCCAGTTCGGCCAGCAGGTTTGGTGCTACCGTGAGCAGGTCACAGCCGCTCAAGCCTAGAACCTGATCAATACTGCGGAAGCTGGCACCCATGATTTCAGTCTGAATACCATGCGCTTTATAAAATTCATAAATACGCTTAACCGAAAGTACACCCGGATCTTTTTCAATCGGGTAAGACTCAACGCCTTCAGCTTTTTTGTACCAGTCCAGAATACGGCCGACAAAAGGCGAGATTAATGTTACTTTGGCATCAGCACAGGCATGGGCCTGATGCTGACCAAACAATAAAGTCAGATTGGTATGAATGCCTTGTTCTTCCAGTGCTTTCGCTGCCTGAATGCCTTCCCAGGTAGACGCGATCTTGATCAGAATGCGGTCTGAGTCAATTCCATATTGCGCATAAAGTGCCAGTAACTCTTTGGCTTTGGCAATGGTAGCTTCAGTATTAAAGGACAGCGAAGCATCGACTTCCGTTGAAACACGACCTTCAATCAGTTTTAAGATTTCTACACCAAATTTGACCGTTAAAATATCAATAGTCCGTTCAATCAGAGCGTCATCTGCATAGCCTTCTTGCTGGGCTTGCTGAAAAGCAGCTTCAATCAAGGCCTGATTTTCAGGTTGTTTTGCTGCTGCAGTAATCAGCGATGGATTGGTGGTTGCATCAAGCGGACGAAATTTTTCAATGGCACTCAAATCACTGCTGTCTGCCACAATGATCGTCAAGTTTTTTAATTGGTTTAATGCAGTTAATGTCATTACGATCTAGTTCTATGGTTATTGCTTATGCTTTCTTATATATCATAAATGGCCGGTTTACCAAGTAGACTGTCGTTGAATTTCTGTGATTAATGCCCGGTTTTACGTTGTTTGCGCAAGTGATTAATCAAAAAATGAGCAGCTGTGCCTAATCGGGTTTCTCTGCTCCAGACCAGATCAACAAAATATTCAAACTTTGGGGTGAAATCGAGCAGGTTGAGAACCTGTAACTGATCTTGCAAATGTGGCTGCTCATTCAGCATTTCGAGTGGCAGAACCCCCCAGCCCAGTCCTTGCTGAATCATGCTGCAAGCCGAGTGGTGGTTGTCGGTGCGCCAGTAATTTCGTGAAAAGAGTAGTTCCGGCTTGATGGTGCGATCCCGACTGGCCACCACAATCTGCCTGTTTTGCAAAATCTGTTCATAACTGACTTGATCGAACTGACTTAGGGGATGCTGTTTGGCGACTACAGCCACCAGTACCTCACGTTTCAATTCCACAAACTGTTCCCGTGTTTCCAGTTGTTCGCGTTCAAACATCAAGGCTAGCTGCGCTGAACCTTCAAACAGCATACGATGTGCATCTTCCTGAGGTGCACTGAATACATTGACTTGCAGTGCAGGAAATTCCTGTTCTAGCAACACAATATAATCGGTCCAGCGCGTATGCAGCAATTCTGAAACTACCACAATATTCAATTCAGATTCCAAGCCTGAACTTAGGGCTTGAGCATGCTGTTTCCACTGGTTCAT
Source organism: Acinetobacter lwoffii (assembly GCF_024129435.1). GTDB lineage: Bacteria > Pseudomonadota > Gammaproteobacteria > Pseudomonadales > Moraxellaceae > Acinetobacter > Acinetobacter lwoffii_F. The sequence continues at coordinate 221,281 of NZ_JAMXXN010000001.1, forward strand.
TTCTACCAGTAGCTGCTGGGTTTTTTCATACAATACCTGCGCTTGTGCAGTTGGTTTCGGTTCACGACCTATACGCTGAAACAGTTCCAGATTCAGGTCAATTTCCAGATTGGCAATGGCCATGCTGACTGCGGAAGGTACTTTACCCAGTTGACGGGCAGCTGCAGAGAAAGAACCGGTTTCCATCACAGTTTTAAACATCAGCAGCTGTTCCTGATTAACATTCATAATTTTATCTTTCATTTTTACTGATAGATTCTAACTCGAATAGTCAGATTTAAAGAAATAAAATTCTTGCATCATGTAATGAATTGAGCTGATTTGATATGTTAATTTCCAAAAGAAGGTTGATTCATGCAGCTTTATATGAAGGCATTTTACTGGTCGTGATCGCTGTCCTGCTAAGTACATTGATGCATATGCCGCTTGAGGTCACCGGTGCACTCGGGATTGCTATGGCCGTGACTTCAGTACTCTGGAACATGCTGTTTAATCATTATTTTGAAAAATTTGAAGCAAAACATCGTTTGAAAAGAACCATTAAAGTGCGGATTGCCCATGCAATTGGCTTTGAAGGCGGTTTGATGCTGGCGACCATTCCGATGGTGGCTTATGCCTTGCACATGAGTCTGGCTCAGGCCTTTCTGCTGGATTTGGCTTTGACCCTTTGTATCTTGGTGTATACCTTTATTTTCCAGTGGATTTATGATCATCTAGAAGCCAGACTGGGGCAAGAGCCGGATTATCGGAAAATCTCATCATCAAATAAGCCATAAAAAATACCACACAGTTCAGACTCCCTTTTCAGAATGTGAAAGGTGAAATATTCAGCGATGAGGACTTGATCAAGTCCTCATTTTTTATGCTCGAACCCAACTGAAAATTAAGCTATAAGACATTGATTTTTTATTTTAATTTTAAAATTTATTGGGGAATTCAATGCTATTTAGACGAGCGATCTTGTCAGTGTCCATCGTGTTGCTGATGTGGGGTTGTGGGGGTGGAGGAGGTGAGAGCAGTACGCCACAGCAGACGCTGCCGGATCCAGTGACACCCCCCGGTTCGGGTGAGCAACTGAGCAAAATTGCGGAATTTAAGGTTCTGGATGTGGGTTCAGAATTAACAGCAGGGAATTTCGGTCTGAAAACCTGGAATCCCACCGCCATGGTGGTAAATGGCGATGTCCTTTATATTGCCAATAGTCAGGCCGAATCGAATATTTTACGTTATGACTTAAAACAAAAACGTGCACTCAGTGCGATTGATCCTATGAAAATTTCGGGTCTGGCCAAAAAATGGGACAGCCTGAATGATCTGGAAATTCATGCAGGGCGTTTATATGTGGCCAATTATGGCTCGAACCGAATTGATATTCTAGATATTAGTGGTGAACAGCCGAGCTTCATTATGGCACTCGGTACAGGTGTGTGGTGGGGCGATGCGCTTAATTATTCGCTGGTACATAGCAATGCAGTGACTGCTGACGACCGTTATGTGTATGTACCTGATATTGAAGGCCGGATCAATGTCTGGCGTCAAAGTGATGTGACAGCGCAAAACCATTTAAAGGCCCGCAAATTTGCACGGCTCAGCTTGCCGGGCTGTGCACGCAACTGTAATGCACGTATGGAGGTCATGGGCGACTATCTGTATACCAGCCTGCCGGATGGTATGACTTATGTCCACGATATCAATCAGATTCAGGAAAATGGAAATAATATTACGCCCATTTTAACAGAAACCAATTTGTCGGCAGTCATGCATCGTCATAACGATGGCTTGGTCTATGTGTCACGAAATGATGGAACTGTAAAAAGCTACCGGGAAAAATCTTTTAACTTGGAGTCTATCTTACCCAATAAAAGTGTAGATACTTTCCGAGATTATATTTTAAAAGGGCAAAACCAGAGCAGTCGACTGGCCAAGGCCAGCGATCTTTATATTTATGGTCAGAATCTATTACACATGGCCAATCAGAAAATTCATATTCTGCCAATGCTGACCTTGCAACAGAATAAATCCACACAGCTAAACCAAGCTATGATTTTAACCGAATCTCAGGCACGCGAGAGAAGCCGTGTCTTGCAGGATGGTGAATCATGGGAAACCTTGACCAATAGCAGCCAGCGTCATGTCTATATGGACAAGATTTTATCGGCAACTCTAAATGGCAACCGCCTGCATTTGCAAAGCTACAGTGCTGTGCCTGTACGTGATTTGCAGATTCGTGCCAAGATTAAAAACTCAGAAGACTGGGTGATTCTGGCTAAGCTGGATCAGTTGACGCCATTTTCGAAGGCAAATTTTGGTCTCAAGTTGACCGATCAATCCCGTTTCCCGTTGCTTGATGGCACAGGCTCGATCCAGCTCGCAGGTCTGAGTCAGACCACGCAAAACCCAAGCAATGTTTTTGATCTGAAAATTAGCTCTGAGACCGATGAGCACGTCAAAAAGCTGAATCAGATTAAAGCCAAATGGAAAATTTATTTTGGTACCTATGATGAACCGAATAAATGGTGTCGTATTACGCCGGTCTATGCCCGGGAATGGGTCATGATGATGACCAATCTGGCCTATATGCTCAGTACTCCAGAATTTGAAACCTTATGGTTTAACCATAAAGCGGTCATGGGACACGATTTTTTTGGCAATGATGGTCAGGTAGAAGGGCCGAATGGTTTCTTTCAGCCAGAAGATTATGTCCGGATCTATCGGGAAATTCTTAACCGCAATGAAATTAATCTTGGCATTACCAATATGGGTGGTGGTTTAGGTGGTGGAGCAGTATTAGGAGTAGATACTTGGTTATTCTATGGCCATTACAGATTATCTGGTTATCGAATTATTGCACATGAATTTGGTCATCATTGGGGCGGGCATAATAGTGCCTGGGCCATGTCGAATTATGGCTTTGAAGCTATGGTCGATTGGTTAAACTTCTATTTCCAGCGCCGTCCAGGCTCAATTCCTTATATGGACCCAAATGTGAATGCTTTCCACCTAACACCCGACAGCGCGCTTTGTCAGGGTGTGAACCAGAATATGGTGAAAGGTGTGGCATCGACTGCACCGTGGAACAAAGTGGATGAATATTTTAAAAATAACCCGATGCCAAATCCCTAAAACATAAAAAAAGCCCCTCAATTGAGGGGCTTTTTAATTGGATCGGTCAACGGATTATTTTTCAATAATTGCCGTCACACCTTGACCACCGGCTGCACAGATCGACACCAGTACGCGGCCTGAACCTTTCTGGTTAATCAGTTTTGCTGCTGTCGCAATGATACGACCACCAGTTGCTGCAAACGGGTGACCGGCAGCAAGTGAAGAGCCTTTTACGTTCAGTTTGGCACGGTCAATTGAACCTAAAGGTGCATCCAGACCTAAACGCTCTTTACAGAATTTTGGATCTTCCCAAGCTTTCAGCGTAGACAATACTTGAGATGCAAAAGCTTCATGAATTTCATAATAGTCGAAGTCTTGCAGTTTCAGACCTGCACGCTCAAGCATGCGTGGTACGGCATATGCAGGCGCCATCAACAGACCTTCTTTTTTCTCGACAAAATCAACTGCGGCAGTTTCCTGGAAAGTCAGGTAAGCTAGCACTTCATGGCCATTTGCCTTCGCCCATTCTTCAGAAGCCAATAGCACACAAGAAGCACCATCTGTTAGCGGCGTAGAGTTACCCGCAGTCATGGTACGGGCATCGCCCTTACCAAAGGCCGGCTTTAATTTCGCCAGTTTTTCAACACTTGAGTCCGCACGCAGGTTATTGTCACGTTGAAGACCCAAGAATGGTGTGATCAGGTCATCAAAGAAACCTTCTTCATACGCTGCAGCCATTTTCTGGTGTGAAGATGCAGCAAGTTCATCCTGTGCTTCACGGGAAATTCCCCATTCCAGTGTAGTAATCGCCTGATGATCACCCATAGACAGACCTGTACGCGGCTCACCATTTTTTGGTGCATCCATAAGGTCTTTCACATTGATTTTGGTCAGTGCTTTCAGACGGTCTTTTGCAGTTTTCGCAATGTTTAGCTCAAGTAATGCTTTACGTAAACCGTCACCAAAAGCAATCGGTGCATCAGAAGTCGTATCTACACCACCTGCAATGCCTACTTCGATTTGACCTAAAGCAATCTTGTTGGCAACAAGAAATGCCGCTTGCAAACCAGTACCACATGCCTGCTGGATGTCATAAGCAGGCGTTTCAGGTGCAAGGGCAGTATTTAGTACACATTCACGGGTCATATTGAAGTCACGGCTGTGTTTCAGTACTGCACCCGCAACCACTTCACCTAAGCGTTGACCTTGCAGATTAAAGCGTTCAACTAGGCCGTTCAGGGTTGCTGTAAACATGTCAGTATTGGATGCCGTAAAGTAAGCACCATTAGAACGTGCAAATGGAATGCGGTTACCACCGATAATCGCAACGCGGCGAACTGTATTTTGGTTCATGTTTGGTTCCTGTAGAACAGAAGTCTGTGTTGTAGAGATTAAATCTTTTTCAGATGAAGTCGTATTTTTGGCACGGGCAGGTGTGCTCCGTGTACGCGAGGTTTTAGTCGGACTTTTTTCTGTCCCAGTGGCTGTGTCAGTATTTTTAGTGCTACGCTTGGTGCGCGTTGATGGTTTTGACACAGTTCCTGTCGCAGAGTTCTCGACTGCTGGATTTTCTTGAGTTGTTTTGCTCATAAGGCTTTACCAGGCAAATAGATCGTCTTCTTGGCGCTTACATTAGCATAGAAGAGGATAGGCTGTATTGACTACAATGACATTACAGACTGCGCTCAGGTCAAGTCATCTGCCTATTATCTCAAGTATGATTGGGCGGAATCTGGCGGATCTATTGAAATATATGTGTCTGGCATCATATTGAAGTTTAAGGGTAACTTTAGATCAACCAAAAATTAATTTGTATGAGAGATAATAAACATGACTGATCAGTACCAAACTTTTGCAAAATCTCCTATTGGTAAATTTGTCATTAAAAATTTGGGTTTGCCATCCCCAACTTCTTTAGACCGTTTTGAGTCTGCTACGCCGGTGGTAAAAGGCGCAGTATTATTGGGCGCAGCACCAGCAAGTCCATTGACGGGTGCTATTGCTCAGGTTCTGGCAAATATTCATGCCAACAGCTATGCAGGTAATAATGCTGAGTTGCAACAGGCGGCTGCAGCATCTGGGCTGAATCTGGGTGCATTTAACCCGGGCGATAAAGAATCAAAATTCAAGGTCGTTATTTTTGATGCTTCAGGGATCGAAAATTCAGAACAGTTAAAATCACTTTATGATTTCTTTAACCCGATTGCGCGTCAAATCCAAAGTTCTGGCCGTGTCGTGATTGTAGGGACTACGCCTGAAACTGCTAAATCAGTCAGTCAGTCAATCGCTCAACGTGCACTGGAAGGTTTTGTAAAATCTGTTGGTAAAGAGTTTAAAAAGGGAATTGCAGCGAACCTGATCTATGTAGATGCGGGTGCTGAAGCAAATCTTGAATCTGCATTACGTTTTGCGGTCTCTCCACGTTCTGCTTATGTTTCTGGTCAGGTGATCCGTGTTTCACCTGCTGAAAAAGTAGACGTAGACTGGACCAAGCCATTAGCGGGTAAAACTGCGGTTGTGACAGGCGCAAGCCGTGGTATTGGTGAAGCGATTGCCCATGTATTGGCCCGTGATGGTGCACATGTCATCTGTCTGGATGTTCCACAACAGCAGGCTGACCTTGATCGTGTAGCTAGTGAGATCGGCGGCTCTACCTTGGCTATTGATATTACAGCTGCAGATGCAGGTGAAAAGATCAAGGCAGCGGCAGCTGAGCATGGTGGCTTAGACATCATTGTGCACAATGCCGGAATTACTCGTGACAAGACCTTGGCCAATATGAAGCCTGAACTGTGGGATCTGGTGATTAACATCAACCTGTCGGCAATTGAACGCGTGAATGATTATTTAATCTCCAACGATGGTCTAAATGCCAATGGTCGTATTATCTGTGTATCCTCAATTTCTGGGATTGCAGGAAACCTGGGTCAAACCAATTATGCAGCATCTAAAGCCGGGGTGATTGGTGTAGTAAAATTCACAGCACCGACATTAAAAAATGGTATAACGATTAATGCCGTTGCACCGGGCTTTATCGAGACTCAGATGACGGCTGCGATTCCATTTGCGATCCGTGAAGCAGGCCGCCGTATGAATTCGATGAGTCAGGGCGGTCTACCTGTTGATGTTGCAGAAACGATTGCAATGTTTGCTGCTACTGCATCAACAGGTTTAAATGGCAATGTGGTACGTGTATGTGGTCAAAGTCTGTTAGGGGCTTAAAGCATCAAGTCCTTTCTTGCAGTTTAATTAAAGCTCAGGGAGAGGATTTAGGAGAGGGAGACTAGGGGCCTTTTTTTAGTCCTCTCTCTAACTCTCTCCCAAAGGGAGAGAGAACTCCACTCATATATAAATGAAAAGAATATTTTAAAGGTTCAGTATGAATACGCGCCATTTTAGTCAACTTCCAAAACCTTATTTAGCCTATCCAAAAGTGATTCAAGGCTTGATTTTTAAAAAGCCGAAAGCTGAAAAAGTTCTACCGCAAGTTGAATATGTGGTGGATTCATTCAAGGTCGATCAAAAACATTTGAAAGCTTATAATGAAGTCTGCGGCTTTAAAAATAATGGCTATATACCAGCGATTTATCTGACGGTTCTTTCACAAAGCCTGCAAATGCACATGATGACTTCAGAAGCATTTCCATTTCCGATCTTGGGCTTGGTACATATCCGTAACCAAGTGAAGCAATACCGTAAAATCGGCGTCAATGAAACCTTGACCCTATCATGCAAATTTGGCGAATTGCAGCCGCACGATAAAGGCGTGCAGTTTGATTTCATTACTACAGTCAAAGTGGGAGGCGAGGTCGTAGTTGAAGCATTGACGACTTATCTGTCACGTCAAAAGACCAATGCTAAAGCTGCTGCAAAACCTGCAGAAAGCCAAGCGCCAGAATATATACTCAATAATGAATGGAACATCTCGGAGAATACTGGTCGTCGTTATGCCATGACCTCAGGCGACTTTAACTTGATCCATATTCATGCAGTCACAGCGAAAGCTTTTGGTTTTAAACAGGCAATTGCACATGGTATGTGGAGCAAAGCCAAAGCACTGGCGAATCTGTCATTGCCAGATGCTTATGAAGTTGATGTCTGGTTCAAGTTGCCGATGTACTTGCCATCTAAAGTTGAGTTCCTGACCGCGCAGGCAGCGAATGATACAGATTTCCTGATTCGAAACAGTAAGAATCAAAAACCACATGTCACCGGTCATATCAAAGCAATTTAAATCTGAATCAAAAGCCTAAATCTGATTTAGGCTTTTTCATTTTAAGGGATCAATATTCTATGGATAGAATGATGCAGCCAATTAAAGATTATCTGTTTGCTGATCAGCACAATTATCAGGGTAATGTCGATGAGCGTTTTAGCGATCTTGCCCGTCAGTTTAGCCGTTTGCAGGATGCGCGTACCGAACAGGGTGGTGCTGCACTGGTAGTGTATTTTGAGGGACAAAAGGTCGTCGATATTTATACCGGTAAAAAGTCTTTAACTGAAAACTGGCAACCCGATACCATGTCACTGTGTTATTCCACTGGCAAAGGTGTGCTGGCGACTTTGGCGCACATTCTGGTGAGTCAAGGTTATCTGGATTATGACCGACCGGTTGCAGAATACTGGCCTGAATTTGCGCAAAAGGGTAAAGAAAATATTACTCTGGCGCATATGCTCAGTCATCAAAGTGGATTGTTTGATATCCGTAATATCATTGATGATGCCACTGAAATGGCCGACTGGTCGCATATGCTGGACCGGATTGCGGGGGCTGAACCACGATTCCAGGTTGCAACAGATGCAGCTTATCAACCTTTGACTTTTGGTTGGCAGGTCGGTGGGGCATTAGAAAAAGCGACTGGTAAAAAACTGGGTGCACTGATGCAGGAATATCTGGTACAGCCACTACAGTTAAATGGCGCTTATTTTAGCGTACCGACGAATGAGTTAGCTCGGGTAGCGCTGCCCATTTTAAAGCCTAAAGCAGCCAAGTCTCAAACACAGACTGCGAAAAAAACTACACCAAGAAAGCCGAACCTGATGGAGCGAGCCTTGGTCTTTAGCGGGCAGGATCCTCAGGATTTTCAGGATGCCATGATTCCCAAAGGCATGAAGAAATTTAGTTTCTTTAGTGAACGGGGGCTACAAGCGATTATTCCCTCCGCCAATGGTGTCTTTACTGCAGAGAGTCTGGCAAAAATCTATACCATGCTGGCGAATCATGGTGAATGGCAAGGTCAGCAACTGATTTCGCCTGAGGTGTTCCAGCGACTTAGTCAGATGCAATACAAAACACGAGATCGGGTCATGCCTTTACCGATGCACTGGCGTTTGGGTTATCACCGTGTTCTCACTTTAGGAAAAGCCTCTAAAGGTTTTGGTCATATGGGGTTTAATGGCTCTGGTGCCTGGTGCGATCCTGAGCGGAATTTAAGTTTTGCCTATACCCATAATTTCCCGACAGGTTCATTAACCGGAGATTATCGTCTTTGGGGCCTGACGCAGGAAACATTGCGCTGTGCGGATGCGGTACTGACCGGCCGCAAAGGCTGGCGCTAGTTATCCCTGATTTGGGAGTTTAGCCCATCAGACAAATATGTTATTTTGTCGCGCAGTCCATGGCTATGGTGTGAAGTAATGAAAAAAGTGCTGGTGATTCCACTGGTCGCAAGCAGTGCGTTGTTCGGATGTCAGGAGCCGAATCAGCCGGCTGCAAAAACGGTGATGGAAGCCAAAGCTCAGATTCCTGCCTGGGTCGGGAATTATCAAGGTACAACGCCATGTATGGGATGCTTTTCAAGTTGTGAAGACTGTCCAGGCATGGCAGTGGCCTTGACTTTGAATGAAGATCAGACCTTTACTTTACAGCGTGAAAGTTTAAGTGGTCATAATGAAATTGAAACGATGAGCGGGAATATTCGGTTTCAGGATGAATCACAACAAAAGATTGAATTGCTGAATGTCGATACCCGGAATCTACTCTATGTCGATCTGAAAAAGCATGTTCTGGAAATTCGTGAAGATCAAACAGGCAAACGCTACCAGATGCAAAGTGACTTTATCCTGTTTGAATTGGTCTAATTTTAAAAAAGTATTTGTTTTATATCCCTTTTTCAATGATTTTGATCAAGGGATTTTTATTTTTTATAAACCGACATTCATTTCACTATTTCATAAAAAAACAGTATGCTTAGACCTGTAAAAAGGAGCATACATGTATCAAGTACTTGCGCGAAAATACCGTCCTCGTAATTTCAATGAATTGGTGGGGCAAAACCATGTATCACGTGCTTTAACCAGCGCGCTCGAACGTGGCCGTTTGCATCATGCCTATTTGTTTACAGGAACGCGTGGTGTCGGAAAAACCACGATTGCACGTATTTTGGCGAAGTGCTTGAACTGCGAAACCGGTATTACTTCGACCCCATGTGAAGTGTGTGCAACCTGTACCGCAGTCAATGAAGGTCGTTTTATTGACCTGATTGAAATTGATGCGGCGTCACGCACCAAGGTGGAAGATACACGTGAGTTGCTCGACAATGTGCCTTATGCACCGACTCAAGGTCGCTTTAAAGTCTACCTGATCGATGAAGTGCACATGCTCTCCACGCATTCTTTCAATGCGCTGTTAAAGACGCTGGAAGAACCGCCAGAACATGTCAAATTCCTATTTGCAACCACCGATCCGCAAAAACTACCCATTACCGTAATTTCTCGCTGTCTGCAATTTACTTTGCGTCCATTGGCAGTCGATGAAATTACTGAACATCTAGGCCATATTCTTAGCAAAGAAAGCATTCAGTCTGATCAGGATGCCATCTGGCAGATTGCTGAATCTGCGCAAGGTTCATTACGTGATGCCTTGTCGTTGACCGATCAGGCGATTGCCTATGGTCAAGGAGCGATTCAGCATCAGGATGTCAAAGACATGCTGGGTCTGATTGACCGCACTATTATTTATGACCTGATTCTGGCGATTCACCAGAACCAGAAAGCACGTGTTAGCGAGTTATTATTGCAGTTCCGCCAGCAGGCTCTGGATGTATCGTTGGTGCTCGACCAGCTGATTTCGACATTGCATGAACTGGCTTTATTGCAGTACCTGCCAGATCTGAGCCTGAAATACAGTGCAGAGATCAATCAAAAGATCATGCAATTATCGGCTATAATTTCAGCACAAGACCTGCAACTCTATTATCAGATTGCCTGTAAGGGGCGTGCCGATTTACAGCTTGCAGTTACGCAGGAACAAGGTTTTGAGATGACGGTGCTACGTTTATTGGCTTTCCGTCCCTTACAGCCAAGCGAAATTCCGGTGATGCAGGAGACTGCACCGCAACAGGCAGCAACCAGTACAACACGTCTACAGCAGCCCGTTCAGACACAACTTCAATCTGAGTCCGTAGAAACACAATCATTTGAAGCGGAGCCTGTATTTGATGATTTTTCTCTGGACGATGAGACAGATGAGGAGATTGATTTCGCATCAGCGTCTGAACCTTCTTCGGATGATTTTTTGGATGAAGACGAGCCAACCAGCATCACTGAGCCTGAATCTGTCCAGCCCGTAGTAATTCAGACCACCATTGAAGAAGTGCAGTCTAGTGATCAAATTATTTTTGATCCAAATGATGACAAAGGCTTATTTGGTTTTGATGAAATCGAGAGTACGCCAGAAGCACCTGCTACCAGCAACAGTTCGGATGATTTCCTGCTTGAAGAGTTTATTCCTGCAGATGCTGTCATCCCTACCGAGCCAGCACAAGACAGTATGCCTGCTGATGAGGAATTTAGTCTTGCTGCACCGGAATTGGAACTTTCACAGGATTCGATTGCTCAACCTGCTCTTGAAAACACAGCTCCGGTTCAGCCAGTTGCACAGACAGCTTTGCTGGAAGATATTTCCCAAGATGTAAATACGCAGAATCTGATGCCACAGGATATTTTAAAAATACCTGAGCAAACCTTAGAAGGCGAGTGGAGCGTAGAAAAATGGGAATACTGGTTCCGTAATAGCCAGCTTTCTCCGGCAGTACAGGAACTGGCGCAGTATGGCGTCATGACTGGCCAGATGAATGGCGAATCCGTTTTCCATATTCCTGAACAGTACCAGCAGTTGTTGACCCAGTTGCAACATCATCTGGAAGCTGCTTTGCAACAGCAATGGCCGCAAACCAATTTCCAGGTGAAATTTGAAAATGTGGATCAGTTAACGCCCTATACCATGCAGCATCAGCGTAAGGTACGTGCCTTTAAACGTGCCGAAGAACTGTTACATGTTGAACCGGCAGTACGCGATCTGTTACAGCAGTTTGATGGTGAACTGCAAAATATTCAGCTGAAATAGGCTGGATGTTAAGTCACAACAAATCGAGATAAAGCATCCCGCATTTCGACTGGAATCGGGGTGCTTTTTCGTGTTTCACGGTCAACAAATACATGGACAAAATTGCCTTGCGCAGCGGCTGTATCTGAGTTGCGTTTAAAAATAGCCAGATCATAGCTGAGCGATGAATTTCCCATGCTTTCAATGGCCACGCCCACTTCAATAATTTCCGGATAAGACAGTTCCTGATTGAACTGACAGTTGGAGCTGACCACCAGCCCAATCATCGGGGAATATTTAGGATCAAAATCAGCCTCCTGAATCAGTAGAGCATTGGCTGCGGTATCAAAATAACTGTAATAAGTCACATTATTGACATGGCCGTACAGATCATTGTCTGCCCATCGAGTTTGAATGGGCAGGAAAAATGTATAGTGTTCGCGCTGTTTGATGGTGGCTTTCATCACTATTCAGTCCTCAGCTAGATAAGGCTTAGGTGGAAATTGATCTAGGCATAGATCGCCTGATAAATCTGATAAGCATCCTCCACCTTGAGTTCACGTGGATTATTCTGCAACAGCCGGCTTTGTTGCATCGCATCTTCTGCCATGACCTGCAGCATATCTTCCGGAATATTCAACTGATTCAGTTTTAGGGTCAAACCGCTTTGCATCAGATGATTATTAAAATGATCAATAAACAGATCAGTCAGGCCATCATGACAACCTTTACTGTAAGGATCCAGCCAGGTCATCAATTCCGCATAGAGCTGTTTGGCCGCTGGCGCATTAAACTTTAATACTTCAGTTAGAACCAGCGCATTGCTATGCCCATGCGATAGATGAAAATGTCCACCCAGTGGATAAGCCAGCGCATGTACGGCGGCGACTGGTGCATTGGCAAAGGCTTGTCCGGCCAGCATGGAACCGACCAGCATATTTTGACGCGCATCTAAATCATATCCGTCTTGTAGCACGCGCGGCAGATTGGCATTCAGTAATCTTAAAGCCTGTTTGGCCAGCATATCCGAATAAGGGTTTTTCTTGTGTTTTGAGGTATAGGCTTCAATGGCATGTACCATGGCATCAATGCCGGTGGCGGCAGTGATCTGTGCCGGAAGATTCTGGGTAAAGGTTGCATCCAGAATGGCAATATCAGCAAAAAGGATCGGTGCCACAATACCGGTTTTAGTGGTTTCACCTGTGGTGACAATCGAAATCGGCGTCACTTCTGAACCTGTTCCAGCCGTAGTTGGTACCAGAATTAAGGCTAAACGCGGTCCGGTGGCATTATCAACGCCATACAGATCAGACAATGTCTGATGCTGCTCGGGATGTGCCAGAATCGCGATCAGTTTGGCCACATCCATCGAGCTGCCACCACCAAAGCCCAGAACCACATCAATATTTTCCTGTTTTGCAAAAGCCACCGCTTCAAGCACCACTGTATCGGGCGGATCGGCCTGAACATCCGAGTAAATCACATACTCCAGTCCGGCAGATTCAATAATATCCAGAATCGGCAGATGTAATTGCTCCTTCAGCATACCCGGGTCAGTCACCAGCAGAAGACGGCGATAACGGCCATTTTTTAGAATTTTAAATAATTCCTGAATCGTGCCTAGTCCGGCAATGATATTGGGGACGGTTTGAAACTGAAAACGATTCATGGCGATATCCTTGATTTTTTTATTGCAAATACGAGATTATTCTATGATTGTAAGATAGGAATCAGTATATAAATAACTTAACATAAGAATCCTTAAAATAAAGTAGCTCTGAGGTTGTTTATGTCATCCAGAACGCCATACAAGGTGTTATGTGTTTGTTTGGGAAATATTTGCCGCTCTCCCACGGCAGAAGTTGTACTCAGACATTATTGTGATGAACAGCAACTGAATATTGTGGTCGGTTCTGCCGGAACCAGTAATTATCATCCGGGCAAGGCACCGGACTTGCGTAGCCAGAAGCATGCACTAAAACGTGGCTATGACCTTTCAGCACTTCGCGCACGTCAACTCATTCCACACGATTTTATTGATTATGATCTGATTCTGGCGATGGATCTGGAGAATTTATCCAATATCCAGAACATACAGCGTCTGGCAGAAACTCAGTTTGGTCATGTACGTGCACGTGTGGCATTGATGAGTGAGCATGATCAGACCTATCCGAAACAGGCCTTACCGGATCCCTATTATGGCGAAGCGGATGGCTTTGAACGGGTGCTTGATCAGTGTGAGTCCAGCAGCCAGGCCTGGATTGAGATTTTTAAACAGAATTTACACAAGGTTTAAGCGATGCAGATTCAAACCCAGGTTCAACTTAAACCTTTTAATACCTTAAATTTAGAAGCAGTTGCTTCGCACTATGCTCAGATTCAATCAACCGCTGATCTGCTGGCTGCACTGGATTTTGCTGAACAACAGCAACTCAATGTGCTGATCCTGTCAGGCGGTAGCAATATGTTGCTGCCGGAGCAGATTGATGCACTGGTTTTGCATATGGATATTCAGGGCATAGAGATGCTGGATGCTGATGATCAGTCGCAACGTTTACGTGTAGGTGGTGGTCAGGGCTGGCATGACTTCGTGCTCTGGACCACGACACAAAGTTTATATGGCCTACAGAATCTTGCTTTAATTCCGGGTCGGGTCGGTGCATCGCCAGTACAGAATATTGGCGCTTATGGCGTCGAAGTTGGCGAGTTTATCGATTCAGTTGAGGTCTATGACCGTCAGCTGAAACAATTTGCCTCGATTCAGGCAGCAGACTGTCAATTTGCCTACCGGCATAGTATTTTTAAAGATGATCCTAACCGTTATGTGATTACCCATGTGACTTTTAGATTACTTAAACAGCCAGATTTGAAACTGAATTACGGTGACCTGAAGACTGCGGTCGGTGATCAGCTCACAGCAGAAAACTTGCAGCAACAGGTCATTCAGATTCGTCAGAGCAAATTACCTGATCCGCAAGAATTTCCCAACGTGGGTAGCTTTTTTAAAAATCCAGTGGTTGATCAGGCGGTCTTTGACCAAATTGCTGTATCTTTCCCGAATTTACCCCATTACCAACAAGCCAATGCTCAAGTTAAACTAGCAGCGGGCTGGCTGATTGATCAGGCGGGCTGGAAGGGTAAACAGTTGGGGCCTGTCGGCATGTTTCACAAACAGGCATTGGTCTTGGTGAATTATGGTCAAGCCTCTCTCACCGATGTTCGTAAAACGTATCGTGGGGTACAGCAATCAGTTTGGGAAAAATTTAGTCTGATGCTGGAACCTGAACCTGTATTGTTCGATAAAAATGGCTTGATCCGTTCTCATCAGGAAGAGGAATAACATGAAAAACACCCATTGGATGGTACGTTTGCTACAAATTGTCACTGGACTGTTTGTGCTATGCGGCTGTCTACTGGTGTTGGTTTATACGCCTTTTTACTCAAAAATGATCGTCAAGGGCTTAAACCAGTTTGTCTCCTTAGAGCTAAATGAAGTCGCGGCTCAAAGCCAGAAAATGGCTGCACTCAGCGAACATGAAAATCTGGAACCTGGCTCTGATTTGTGGATTGCCCGTCAGGCGTATTTAAAGGTCATGGAACAGGATATCCAGCAAAATAACTCGGCCAACCTCATGTTGATTCAGGCACGTTATAAAGCACTGCAGCAGGTGATTGAAGAATATCAGCGCGAACAGCAGGATCAAAAAGCAGAGCAAAGTCCACCTGCTCAGGTGCCCTTATTGTCCTCACAGGAAGATGCAGAACCAGCCGATCCGACAGCCAATGTCCGGGAATTGCTGGAGTGGGACAGTAGTGAAAATAAGGAACGCATTGAGCAATATATGGAGTTTCTGACGACGCATCCACTTGAGCAGGGTGAAGCCAGTTCGGTACAGGAAACCGATGGAGAGGAAATCCAGCAGGACTTGGCTTTACTACAAGAGCAACAGCAGGCTAAACCGGCGAATAGCTCCCAACCTTATGCCATTGTGGTATTGGGTGGTGGCTTAACCCTAGATGACCAAGGCAAAGAGATCATCGTCAATAACTATACGCGACTACGTCTGGAAACTACGCTGGCAGTAGAGAAACATTATCAGTTGCCGATTGTTCTGAGTGGGGTCGAAGCGCCGTATATGCAGCGCTGGTTAAAAAATCATGGTGTCGATGCCAAATTACTGGAAGATCGCAGCATGAACACCTGTGAAAATACCCGTTTCAGTTCATTATTATTACAAAAGAAAGGTGGAGCGCCTACAGTGATTCTGATTACGGATCGTTATCATATGCCGCGTACCCGCCGTTTATTTGCGTTAAATGGCATACAAACCATTCCGGTAGAAGCGCCGATGCCAACGCCATTGACACGATGGCGTCCAAGTGCACAAAATTATGATCACAGTCGTCGTGCCAATTATGAAATGTTGGCGACCATGCGCGATATGTGGTTTGGATCCAGTGACTGTCGGGAGGTGCCATAATGTCTGATATCCCATTTTTAAATCCCACCATTCTGAAACAGCTGGATTTACCCATTCCGAGTCGGGATGTTACGCCTCAACTCTTGCCACCTTTAAACCTGAATCGTAGTGATGAACCGCCGATTGATCTGCAGTCCTATCGAAAGCTTTATGGTTTTGATTTACTGGACTGCAAACACTGGCAGGGCTATGTACAGATGCCATTATTCAAGTTACATGTACAGGTGTTTGAACCGAATCTGGAAAATACCCGCTTTGACAATATTCAGGGAACCGCTTTTTTGCTGCATGGTTATCTGGAACATAGCGGTATTTATCAGCCGATTGTCAAAGAGCTTTTGGAACAGGGTTTTAGCGTATTGACCTATGACTTGCCGGGACATGGTCTCAGTGATGGTTCACCTGCTAGCATTCAGAATTTTGATCATTATCAGCAGGTCTTGCATGCAGTACATCGCTATGTACAGCACGCTTCACAATTACCGAAACCTTGGGTTGGCATCGGCCAGAGTACCGGTGGTGCGATCTGGATGCACCATTTACTGGAATTTGCAGAACGTCGTGAAAATCCTTTTGTCGAGCGGGTCTTGCTATTATCACCATTGATTCGTCCCGCCAAAACTGCTTGGTGGCATAATTCGGTCGGGCTTGGCATTATTAGCCGAATCAAACGTGAAGTTCCCCGGCATTTTAGACGCAATAACCATAATCCGGAGTTTCTGCGTTTTATCCGGCTTAAAGATCCATTACAACCGCGAATGATGGGCATGGACTGGATTCTGGCGATGTCACGCTGGATGCTGGAAATGGAAGCGCGTCCGGCTTGTCGTATTCCAGTCTGGCTGGCACAGGGTGCACAGGATCAGACTGTTGATTGGCGTTATAATATCGAATTTATCCGGCGTAAATTCCGGCTCCAGACTTTACTGATGCTGGAAGAAGGTTCGCATCAGTTAATCAATGAACGTGCTGATATTCGCGCTGCATTGACGGGTTTGATTCCAGCCTTTCTGCATGCACATGGCAGCAAAACTTATTATTAATAGATTGAAAATTGGATATTTAAAAAGGCGTTTATTAAAACGCCTTTTTTGATTTTAACTGCATCAAATTAAAATTTTTCTAATTGGGCCAAATTCCACATCCTGAAGTAGAAGTTCTCCTCATCCTTATTTTCACAGGTCAATAATTCGCCTTCTTTGAGCCAGAAATGGATCTGCGCAAAGTTCTTTATTTCGTGATTATTAACACGTTGTGCCAGATGATGTGCCTTAATAGCGGAAGGGTGTTTTAGACCAGCGGAAGCAATCAGTTCAGACAGAGCATGTAAGGTGTTTTTATGAAAATGAAACACCCGTTCCGCCTTGGTCGGCACGTGTAAGGCTTTCTGGCGATCTTTGTCTTGGGTGGTGACTCCGACAGGGCACTGATTGGTATGACAACTTTGTGCCTGAATACAGCCCACTGCAAACATAAAACCACGGGCAGAGTTCACCCAATCCGCACCAATGGCAAGCGTACTGGCAATATCGAATGCACTAATTATTTTACCACTTGCACCAATTTTGATCTTATCTCTCAATCCTGCACCAACCAGGGTATTGTGTACAAACAGCAAACCTTCTCTTAAAGGGGCGCCAACATAGTCAATTAATTCAATGGGTGCAGCTCCGGTTCCACCTTCAGAGCCATCAACCACAATAAAATCCGGATAAATCTGGGTATGTAACATGGCTTTGACCATGCTCATAAACTGCCACGGCTGGCCCAGACATAGCTTAAATCCGACCGGTTTTCCGTTGGAAAGTTCACGTAATTTTTGTATGAAATGCATCATTTCAATCGGTGTGCTAAATGCCGGATGACTCGAAGGTGAAACACAATCATGATCACGGCTGATGCCTCGAATTTGGGCAATTTCTTCCGAAATTTTACTTTTAGGTAAAATACCGCCGTGGCCAGGTTTTGCGCCTTGCGAAAGCTTGATTTCAATCATCTTCACTTGGGGTAATTTGGCTTGTGCAGCAAAACGTTCCGGATCAAATTGCCCATCTAAAGTACGGCAGCCAAAATAACCACTGCCAATTTCCCAGACCAGATCACCGCCATATTCCAGATGGTAGGGGCTGATACTGCCTTCGCCTGTATCATGGAAAAAATCACCTTTTTTAGCGCCGAGATTAAGGGCTCTTATTGCATTTGCACTCATGCTGCCAAAGCTCATGGCTGAAATATTTAAAATAGAAGTTGAAAAGGGCTGGGTACATTGCTCATTTCCAATTAGGATGCGAAAAGTCTGCGGATCGGCAACTTTGCAGGGCGTGATGGAATGACTAACAAAACGGTAATTATCTTCATAGACATTCAGGATCGAGCCGAAAGGTTTATCAGAATTTTCATTTTTTGCCCGCTGATACACCAGACTGCGCTGCATACGGGAAAAAGGCAGTGCGTCCCGGTCGGCTTCAATAAAATACTGACGAATCTCGGGACGGAATTCCTCAAAGATAAAGCGGAAATGTCCCATAATGGGATAATTTTTCAGAATGGAATGCTTATTTTGTAGTACATCATACAAACCCAGCAAACTCAGCAGAATGCTCAGGATCCATAGGGTATTCACTAACGTTTGCGGCATAAAATAATAGATATAACGCGGTGAATAACCGATATGAAATGTAGTAAAAATCACTGCAATCAGAATGCAGGCAAACCAGACCGAATGGCGGGAAAAGAAAGTATTGAGCAGCTTGTGACGTACTAATTGAGCAGGGTTAGCCATTGTAAAATTAAGTCCCTATTTCTACTTCTATAGGGCTTTATGATGTGCAGAGCGAGGTATCTTATACAAGCAGAGAATTGTTATTCGATTTTATAAACTTGCCGAAAATGCTATTAAGCCAGACAATGAATCGGCAGCGATTACAGATAAATTTTACGGAAAAAGTTCTATAGAAAAAATCTGCAAAAGACATGCATTCTATTTATTTCACAAGTAAGGCGGATGACTTTATAGTCGGTTTATTCACTACATAGGAGTCTTAAACCATGACCAAAAAATCCATTCGCTTTAATGATGCTGAACTGGCTTGCTCATGTCTCAGTCATTTTTAAATATTGATGTTTCATCTAGGCTGCATTTCGGGGTGTTAAAGAAAAGCAGCCTGGCACAGCGGCAGATCACCACAACAAGAACAAAAATATAAGCATAATTCTCCAGTCCCCAATTTGGGGATTTTTTTATTCCGGAATACATAAAAGAATCTGGATGAAGCCTGTGTGGTTAAGGGTTTTCCTCATCCAGTTGATCGACTGCATTGGCTACAATACTCGGTTCAATATGTTTAATCTTTTTACCAAAGCTGCGTAACCACCAGACCAGTTGTGAAGTAAATGGCACGGTAGAAATGATCAGCGACATACCATTGTCCATTTTTTCAATCTTCTGGTCTTTGCTGAGCTGGCTTTCCTCAAAGTAATGCGCATCCGATTCTGACATGCTGAGTTTAAGCGTGACATTTTCGGTAGGATGGTTAAAGTCCACCCGGAAGCCCAGCGCACCAGAATCAATATACTCATCAATATCGAAATTGACCGGATGCAAGGCACGTGAATTCAGCACGACGGCCGATTTAAAGCGGTGCAGGGCAAAGGTCTGGATATCGGACTTGTCATGACGGGTACACACCAGATAGATGATTGACCCTTTTTGTACCAATGCCAGAGGATTGAGAATATAGGTTTTTTCTTCGCTATTATGACCGCGGCCCTGATACACACATTCCAGCTGTTTGTCCTGTAACAGACCTTCATACACCGCTTGCTGCGCGGCCTTATCTACCACAGGTGGAATCAGGGGTTGGGTGGCCGGAACAATGCGTACGCGGTTAATCCATTGCCGGACATTGTTCTGGGAAGAAAGACTGCGTCGTGCCAGATCAAACCACGGATTCATTTCCTCGATAAGGCTCGGTGGCAGCAGATGTTTTAAATGTTCTTCGACCATCATGAAAGTGACCGCTTGCGAGCTGGTCATATGCGGCAAACTTTGCAGCGGCGCATCTGAACGCCAACGCCAGCCTTGCGGCGTGGTTTTACTGCTTTCAATTGGAAAGCGTTGCGCAATCTGATTCAGGTCACGCTGAATGGTACGTAGACTGATATCAATGCCTTCGCGATTCAGGATTTCCTGTAATTCACGTGTTCCCATCCATTTGCCGGTAGAAAGACGCGACAAAATTTGCCATTGGCGATACAGACTGTTTGAAGTTTCTTTTTCTTGTGCTGACATAATTTATTTTGCTGGCAATAAAGAATAGGGGATTTAGGCTTAGCTTAACACAATAAAAAAACTCTCATTTTTTCGCAAGTCCCTCTGTGCAACATTTGTCCTACAATTCTAAAACAACTTGGTCGAAAATAGCATTGAGTTCATTGGGCATTTATTAGATTAATGGTAATTGAAATGCAGATGTCATGGCATGGATATTGCTTTGATTTAATTATAATAGATGATAATACGGGGGGTTGTATGCTTAAAGGAAATCAGGATACAAATGTGATTGAAACAATTGATAAATTTAGTTCCCAGAATATTGGAAAAAATTTTATAGACACTAAAACTACAGCGGTATCTACTACAACAAACCCACAACTTTTACTGCAGCAGTTATCTTCAAAGTTCTTTAATGAAATGCAGGATGAACATGTGCTGTCCAGTCAGGCAGGTCAAAGACTGGAAGAATGGTTATCTCAACATACGCTGGATGAACTCAATGCACTGAATCAGGTAGCAAAAGAACATTTTTTAAATCACGGTATTACCTTTACCGTTTATGGCGATGAAGAAGGCGTAGAACGCACTATTCCCTACGATATCATTCCGCGAGTCATAGACCGGAAACAGTGGAATATGGTGGCTTTAGGCTCGGCACAACGGGTACGGGCGCTAAATTTATTCTTACATGATATTTATCATCAACAGGACATTTTAAAAGCCAATATCATTCCTGAGTTGCAGATTTTAACTCATGAAGCCTATCAGCCGCATATGTATCAACATAGCTTGAAAGGCGGGATTTATAGCCAGATTAGCGGGATCGATGTGATCCGTGATTCCAAGGGCGAGTTTTATGTCTTAGAAGATAATCTCAGAACGCCATCTGGCGTGTCTTATATGCTGGAATGCCGCAAGATCAGTGAAAAACTGATGCCGAAAGTATTCGAGCAGTCCAAGATTGCCGGAATCGAGCAATATCCACAATTATTAAAAGAAATCCTGATCGAAAATGCTTATGTCGACAAGCCATTTGTGGTGGTACTGACCCCAGGACGTTTTAATAGTGCTTACTATGAACATTCTTTCCTTGCAAGAGAGATGGATGTGCCATTAGTAACATCACGTGACCTTTTTGTTGATGACTCGAAGGTTTATGTAAAAACCATACGTGGTCGCCAACGAGTCGATGTTATTTATAGACGGGTCGATGATGCGTTTCTTGATCCCTTATGCTTTAAACCGGATAGCACTTTGGGTGTGGCTGGCTTGATGTCAGCTTATTTGCAAAATAATGTTGTGATTGCCAATGCACCGGGAACCGGTGTGGCAGATGACAAATCGGTTTATCCATATGTCGACAAAATGATTCATTTTTATTTGGGCGAGCAGCCAATTCTAAAAAATGTTCCGACTTATCAATGTCGTAATTCTGAAGAATTAGACTATGTCGTGGCTCATCTGGATCAACTGGTGGTGAAAGAAGCGCAGGGTTCGGGCGGTTATGGCATGCTCATTGGACCACAAGCGTCTAAACAGCAAATTGAAACTTTCAGGGAGAAAATTTTAGCTGCGCCGCATTTATATATTGCGCAGCCAACTTTGGACTTATCGGTTAGTCCGACTTTGACCAATTTTGGTATTGCTGAACGTCATATCGACTTACGCCCATTTGTATTAAGTTCGCCTTATCGTACTGAAATCGTACAGGGTGGCTTGACACGTGTGGCGATGCAGCCCGGCTCACTGGTGGTGAATTCATCACAGGGTGGCGGTATCAAAGATACCTGGGTAGTCGACAATTTACATTCATAAGATTCCAAAGAAGGAAAATGTCATGGTTTTGCTGAATAGCAATGCACAACATATTTTTTGGTTAGGGCGTTATTTATCTCGCACTCATTTTTTATGTGCGCGCTTTCCATTTTTAGAAGACGAAGCGGCAGTAGCGTATGCCCATGCCTTTTGTTTACCTGCTTTTGATGCCAGTTCCCTAAATGAGCTGGTACTTGATCCTACGCAAGTGGCGTCTTTTAGCCAGCAGTTTAAAGTAGCTAAAGACAATATTCAGGAATTACGCGGGGTGCTGTCTGCTTCAGGCTATGCGGAACTGATGAAATTGATCAAAACCGCAGACAAAAATGCTGGTTATATCTGTGAAGTGGTGACGGAATGTGAAGATATTCTGGAAGCCGAATCTTCCGATATTTTTCTGTTTTTTAGTCTAGGGCAATGTGTCGAACAGCTCGATCATCAGTTACGTCTGGGTGAAGAAACCAGTACTACACTCTGCAAGATTGATTATGTGGTCAGAATTTTGGTAGAGATGGGCTGGAATGATCTGGAACAGTACTGGGAGCAGTTGCGTACAGAACCGAACCGGATTCAGTTTTACCAGTTTAGCGACCATATTCATCAACTGTTTGAGGCAGATGTATGAAATTGATGGTGAATCACCAAACGCATTATATGTACACGGCCGAGGTGAGGAACAGTATTCAGTACATTAAAATGATGCCTTCGAGCAATGCGCATCAGCGGGTGCATTCCTGGGATATTAGTGTGCCGGGTAATAAAGAAATCCGGAAAGATGCATTTCATAATCTGTGGATGACCTGTAGCCAGCGGGAGCCTTATTATTCCCTGACTATCATGGCGCAAGGGATTGTTGAACTGAATCCTGCGCATCAGAGTGGACTGAATGATTCAATCAATCCCAATCTTTTTCTACAGCCGACCGAATCGACACAATGTAATGCAGCAATGAAAGACTTTGCACAACGTCATGTTCCTGCATTAACCCGTCAGCATTTGATTGGACTGGCACAGGCCTTGCTGGAGCATGTGCCTTATATTTCCAACAGTACTTCAGTGCAAGGCTCTGCAATAGATGCCTTTGAGTCCAGACAGGGCGTCTGTCAGGACCATAGTCATATTTTTATTGCCATGTGCAAATATCTAGGTTTGCCTGCACGCTATGTTTCTGGTTATTTATATGCACAAAATGCTTCGCATCTGGCCAGTCACGCTTGGGCAGAGGTGTTTGTAGACCAGACATGGTATTGTTTTGATGTCAGTAATCTGGTGTTTACTCCAAGTTCGCATATTTATGTGGCGATTGGACGGGATTATTGGGATGTGGCACCGGTACGCGGTGTCAGAGAAAAAGGCGGTGTAGAATCCATGCATTCCATCGTTCAAGTGCTAGGATGTTAATAAGGACGAATAAATGACGTATTGTTGTGCACTACGTTTAGAGCAAGGTATGCTTTTTATCAGTGATACCCGGACCAATGCCGGAGTAGATCACATTTCTGTATTTCGAAAGTTGTATACCTTTGGTATTCCTGGGGAACGTATGATCGTCATACAGGCATCCGGAAATCTGGCAACAACACAAGCCGTAATTGGACATATTAAAAATCAGCTCGAACTGAAGCAGGAACCCAATATCTTGAGTCTGCACACCATGTTTGATGTCGCTGAGCTGGTTGGAAGTATGCTGAAAAAAGTGATTGCGAATGTTACGAGCGATATTTCGGAACAAAGCAATTACTATTGCAATCTGCTGGTCGGGGGGCAACTTAAAGATCAGGATATGCAGCTTTATCATGTTTATCCGCAAGGGAACTTTATCTGTGCCACACGCGATACGCCGTATTTCCAGATTGGCGAAAGTAAATATGGCAAGCCAATCTTGGATCGTGCGCTGACTTATGATATGCCGCTGGATGAAGCTTTGCGCTGTTCCCTGATTTCATTTGCATCGACCCTACGTTCCAATGTATCGGTCGGCATGCCCCTCGATGTGCTGGTCTATAAAAAAGACAGTCTGATCATGCCAAGAGGCAAGCGTATTGCCGAAGATGATGAGTATTTCACGTCAATCAGCCGGCAATGGTCAGAGACCTTAAAAAAAGGACTGGCAGAACTTCCGGTTCCCTCTAATGAGTATTTCTTATAAAAACCTACCGTGGTTCAGGCTTTTCGCGTACAGTGTTAACTTCTATGCAGTCCAGCATAATAAAAATAGAGAAGTTAGCGCATGTACCAATTTTGTTACGCCAGTAAAAGTACTTCTCCCAAAACTGATTTGCTTGAAGATTTAGCGAATATTTTGAAAGAAGCCCGTGATTTTAATTACCAGCATCAAGTGACAGGTGTACTTTATTTCGCAGATGGTCATTTTTTTCAATGTCTGGAAGGTGAATGTCCCACTTTAAAAAGTCTGCTGGTGGAGCGACTGAATAAAGATCCTCGCCATCAGGACATTAAACTATTTGAAACCAAGGAAATTGAATATCCAAGTTTCCCGGACTGGTCCATGAAATATATTTCCAAACGCAGTCAGATCCAGCAATTCTGTCGGGAAATGGGATTTGATGACTTTAATCCTTTTGCCTTTCAGCAAAGCCATGTCGATGCATTATTAATGCAATTATGCATAGAGCAGGGCGAAGAACAAAAGTCAGCCTAAAGAAAAAGCCCAACATAAGTTGGGCTTTTTTTATTTTGAGAACTAGATCAGACTACTTGGCGTAGTGGACGATTGCTGAGCCTGCATAATAGTTCATAACCAATCGTGCCATTGGCTGTCGCTACATCATCCACCAGACGGGTTTTACCCCAAAGTTCGACTTCTGTGCCCAATTGCACTTCTAGTCCTGTCACATCAATGGCAATCATATCCATCGCTACGCGGCCGATCACACGAGTTTGCTGGCCATTAATTGCGACATAGTTCTGTTTAGGGAAAGCGCGAGGATAACCATCACCATAGCCAATCGAAACAATCGCTAGCGTCATGTCCTGATTTGCGGTAAATGTCGAACCATAACCGACATGCTCACCTGCTTGAATATCATTCAAGGCAATAATTTCAGCTGTAAACGTCATGACCGGCTTTAAGTCCAGATCATGCACATCCCGGTCTGAAAAGGGCGTCGCACCGTAGAGCATGATCCCTGGACGCACATAGTCAAAATGCAATTCTGGATATTTATAGATTGCAGCCGAGTTACAGCAAGAGGCTAAAAGTGGGGCGCAGTCATTTTTAATTTCCAGGAATTGACGGATTTGTTCATCATTCAGTGGATGCTCGGCATCGGCATTAGCGAAGTGCATGGCAAGTACACAAGTAAAGCCTTCTGCTTTCAACTGATTGATCACGGTTTTAATCACATCAATCTTAAAACCTAGGCGGTTCATGCCGCTATTCAGTTTGACCCAGACTTTTAGACCTTTGGCGATATAGGCATCTTTATGTGCAATTAACCAGTCGACTTGAGCCTGTTGATGCACAATGACTTCAATATTTTGTTCGATTACGATTGGCATTTCATCTGCAGAAAAAACACCTTCGATAAGCGTGATCGGCTGTAGATAGCCTAATTCACGAATTTCTAAGGCTTCTTGCAGGCAGGCGACACCAAAGGCATCGGTTTCGCTTAAGGCTGCTAAGCAGTCTTTAACTCCGTGTCCATAAGCATTGGCTTTCACCATGCTGACGATTTTCGCGGTTGGGGCAAGTTGTTTGACACGGTTTAAATTATATTGCAGCGCAGCGCTGTCAATATAAACTGTAGCTTGACGCACCCTAAATTACTCCTAGAGGGACGATGGAAATGTGATGACGAGAGCCTGATTACTCTTCGTCATCATACTGAGCATAGAACTCAGGTGAGAGATTACTAAAGCGGGTATATTGACCTTCGAATGCCAGACGCACGGTACCAATCGGGCCATTACGTTGTTTACCGATAATAATTTCGGCGGTGCCAGCTTCCTTGGATTCCTTGTTATAAACCTCATCCCGGTAAATAAACATGATCAAGTCGGCATCCTGCTCAATCGCACCGGATTCACGCAAGTCGGACATCACCGGACGTTTGTTTGGACGGTTTTCCAGCGATCGGTTGAGCTGTGACAGGGCAATTACCGGACATTGCATTTCCTTCGCTAAAGCTTTTAAGCTTCGGGAGATTTCCGAGATCTCGCCGACACGGTTATCGCCCATACCGGGTACTTTCATCAGCTGCAAGTAATCGACCATGATACAGCCCAGCTTTCCGCCATGCATTTTGGCAATACGACGCGCACGGGCACGTAATTCTGTTGGTGGTAGCGCAGAAGAATCATCGATATACAGATTTTTTTCTTGTAAATGCACAATGGTACTGGTGACTTTTGACCATTCATCACTGTCCATTTTACCAGAACGTAAATGCCCCTGATGCACGCGACCAAATGAGGAAATCAAACGCATGGCGATCGAGTCGGCGGGCATCTCCATTGAATAGACCAGAGCAGGCAGATTGTTATTGAATAAGACACTTTCGACCAGATTCATGGCAAAGGTGGTTTTACCCATGGATGGACGCGCCGCAACAATAATCAGGTCGCCGGATTGCATGCCGGAAGTTTTGTTATCCAGTTCCACAAAACCAGTGGTTAAACCGGTAATGCTGCCTTCCATTTGCGACAGTTCATTTAATTTATCAAATACGTCCGCGACCACCGAGTTGATCGGCTTAGGCCCTTGCGCTTTGGCATTGTTATTATGCTGTTCGGCAATCGAGAAAATATTGGTCTCAGCCAGATCCAGAATTTCACTGACAGTACGGCCTTTGGTGTCATAGGCATTTTGTAAAATTTCAGAGCTGACTTTAATCATACTACGCAGGGTAGAGAATTCTTTAATTTTGCCTGCATAAGTTTCCAGGTTATAGAAACTCGATGGCGAATCTGCCATTAACTGCATCAGATATTCTTCGCCACCAATTGCATCGAGCAAGTTTTGTTTGATGAGCCAGTCATGCACCAGAACCGCATCATAAGGCGAGTTTTCTTTAGAGAGCTGCTCAATGGCACGGAAGATATATTTGTGTCGGGTGGCATAAAAATCATTTTCGGTCAGCACATCACCGACCTGCTCAAAAGATTCAGCCACAGTCATAAGGGCAGCAAGTACAGCCTGTTCAATTGCTAAATTGTGAGGTGGAGTACGGAACTCCTTGAGATTGCTATTTTCAGTAACAATTTCCGGTTTAGCAGTAGCTACCTTTTTGCTGGCATTCGCCTGTGACATATAAATCCCTGATTTTAAATACAATAGTTAAATATCGTCGGAGATGAATAGCGTTTATTCACTACGAGATGAAATGATACGCGCTCTGATCAAAAATGCGAAGTGCAATTTTTTGTAAACACGAATAATAAAATGAATTTGACAGTGTTGGCTAGATTATATTTTTTAGAGATAAAAAAAGAGCATGCTTTCGCATGCTCTTTTTGAGGCGAGAAATTACTCAGCTACGATAGTAACTAGAACTTCTGCAGTAACATCATGGTGCAATTGGATTGCGATGTTAAATTCGCCAGTGTGACGAAGCGCGCCATTTGGAAGACGTACTTCAGCACGGTCTACTTCTAGACCAGCATTTGTCAACGCGTCAGCGATGTCACGAGTACCGATAGAACCGAATAGTTTACCTTCATCACCAGCTTTCGCAGTGATAACGATGTTCACTTCGTTCAATTGGTCAGCACGTGCTTGAGCAGCAGCCAAGATAGCAGCTTCTTCTTTCTCAAGTTCAGCACGACGAGCTTCAAAAGCAGCAGTGTTTGCTTCAGTTGCAGCAACAGCCTTACCTTGAGGGATAAGGAAGTTACGGCCGTAACCAGCTTTAACTGAAACTTTATCGCCTAGTTTACCTAGGTTTTTAATGCGTTGTAATAAGATAATATCCACAGCTCAACCTCACTTATGATTGTCAGTGTAAGGGATCAAAGACAAGTAGCGAGCTTGTTTGATAGCTAACGCTAATTGACGTTGGTAACGAGCTTTAGTACCTGTAATACGGCTAGGAACAATTTTGCCGTTTTCAGTGATGTACTGTTTTAAAGTGTCGATATCTTTGTAGTCGATGTACGTAACGTTCTCAGCTGTAAAGCGGCAGAACTTGCGACGACGGTAAAAACGTGCCATGTTATGTTCTCCTTAAGCTTCAGCAGAGTCTTGAGCGTGTTGTGCTTCTTCACGTTGAGCTTTACGCGCACGTTTTTCTTCAGCACTTTTCGCCAATAATGACTCTTCAGTGATAGCGTTTTCACGACGGATGATAAGGCTACGAATGATTGCGTCGTTATAACGGAACAATTCTTCAAGCTCATCAAGAGTAGTTTGACCACACTCAACATTCATAAGAATGTAGTGAGCTTTGTGGATCTTGTTGATTGGGTAAGCCAATTGACGACGGCCCCAGTCTTCAAGACGGTGAATTTGACCTTCAGCTTCTTTGATGTGAGTTAGGTAGCGTTCTACCATACCAACTACTTGATCGCTTTGATCAGGGTGTACTAAAAGTACGATTTCGTAATGACGCATTGTCAGCTCCTTACGGTTTGGACAGCCCCAATTTAAGTAAATTGAAGCAAGGAGTCACAACCAAAGTTGTGTCGCAGTGTTTGCGAAGGGGGAATTGTAGTGATCTTTAGGGATAATTTCAACCAAATAAGACATTTTTGCGAAATTATCTCTATAACCAGATCGATCATCAGAACCTGACTTTGGCTTTAAGCAAATTTGGACTGGTTAAATTCAGCACATGTATTGTTGCGAAGATCAAGCTTTACTTATCAGGCCAGAAAATCTAGAAAACTGAAGGATCGGAGTCTGGAACCAGAAAGATTGAATTTTCTAAGCGATCAGGAAGATCGAGGTTTAGCTTTATAAAGCCGAATTTTTGATTCTGCTCTACAACTATTGGAAGTAGGGGATTAAGAGAAATCAAAATAAAAAAAGATAGAGACTAACTCTATCTTTTTAAAAAAACACAATCTGTATAGATGGCGCAGTTGAGGTAAAGCTAAAGATAATACTGATGACAGTAATCAGGATCACCGAGAACAAGAAATATTTCTTTGCCCAAAGTTGATCATTTTCAGCTTTAAATCCAATGACACCGATATACAACCAGTAAATGCACAGTAAGTTTAAAATCACTGCATAAAACCAGTTAGCATAACCAAAGACAAATAATGCATTCATGGTCAGTGTGAATAACACCACATAAACCAGTGATTCAATCTTGGTACGATGAATCGAACGCGCTACAGGCAAAATCGGAATGCCTGCATTTTTGTAATCATCAAAGCGGTAAATCGCAATCGCCCATGAGTGAGGCATTTGCCATAGCGCATAACCTAAAAAGATCAGTAACGCACCGAGGTCAAATTGATTGGCTACTGCGGTATAACCAATGACAGGCGGAGCTGCACCAGAAATACTGCCTACAACAGTTTGATGAATTGTGGTTCGTTTTGTCCATAGGCTGTAGAAACCAACATATACGACAAAACCAATCACCGCGAATAAGAAAGCGTACGCATTTACCCAGAACCATAAAAGACTAAAACCAACGATGCCTAATACCAGAGCAAAGGCCAGGGCAACAGGTTCGGAAATGGTTTTGGTGACCAGAGCACGGTTTTGGGTGCGCTGCATTTTTTGGTCGATGTCCTGGTCAATCACGTTGTTGACCACACATCCTGATGCTACGACAAGCGTAGTACCGAGAAGGGTAATAAGCAGGAGAAGGAAATCTACAGAACCTTGGGTGGCTACGAAGTAGCCACCCAAAGTGGTAACAAAGTTACCGAAGAGAATTCCTGGCTTAGTCAGGAATAAATACTTTTTCAGCATGACGACCAGTTTAGATCATCATGTTGTAGTGTAGGTAATTCATGATCCATACAGAACCCACTAAAAGAATAGCGATAGTTAAGATGGTATACACGAATGCAATCACGTTCCAGCGTTGCTCTGAAGAAGAGTTCATATGCAGGAAGTAAATTAACTGCACAAGAATCTGAGCAACCGCAGTAATCGCGATGACAGTAATCAAGATACCACGGCCAAAACCGCCTGCCATCACCATACCGAATGGAATTACGGTAAGGATGACAGAAAGGATAAAGCCAACAGTATATTGCTTAACGTTACCGTGTGATTCGCCAGCAGCGTTATGATCGTGACTCATTACAGAACTCCCATCAAGTAAACTACGCTGAATACACAGATCCAAACGATGTCAAGGAAGTGCCAGAACAAGCTTAGGCAAGCTAGACGACGCGTGTTTGCAAGAGTCAAACCATATTTCTTGATTTGAACCATAAGCACGATCATCCAGACCAGACCAGAAGTTACGTGAATACCGTGCGTACCTACCAAAGTAAAGAACGCAGATAAGAACGCACTTGTGCTTGGACCGTGACCAGCATGAACTAGGTGATTGAACTCATATAGTTCCATGCCGATGAAGATAGCACCGAATACCCAAGTAATCGCTAACCAAGTCAGTACTTTTGCAACGTCTTTTTTGTATGCAGCAAGAACTGCAAAACCAAAGGTTACAGAAGAGATCAAGAGGGCGAAGGTTTCAGTAAGAACGAAACCTAAAGAGTCGCCAAACAGGTCTCTCGCACTTGGAGTACCCACAGGAATGTGGCTACTCAAAACAGCGAACGCAATGAAGAGTGTGCCGAACAGGACAAGGTCACTCATCAAGTAAGTCCAGAAACCAAAGACGGTGATGTCAGTATCATCGTGATGATGATGCTCATCGTGTCCGTGGTTATCGTGATGAAGTACTTCAGCCATTGTCTTAGTCCTTCTTCAAGTGTTTTTCAAGAATCGCATAGCGTTCGTTTTCAATACGCTCAACTTCAGCAGCTGGAACATAGTAATCCACTTTCTTGGTGAAAGAAGACACGATGAAGCTAATGATAGAAGCAAGGAACGTAACAACTACTAACCACCAGATGTGCCAGATTAAACCGAAGCCCATAACAGTGATGAACATCGCGATAACGAAACCGGCAGCACGGTTAGTTGGCATATGAACATCTTCGTACTTCGTTGGTTTTGCATACGCAACACCATTTTCTTTCTCGATCCAGAAAGTATCAATACCATTGATCTTTGGAAGATGAGCAAAGTTATAGAACGGAGCAGGAGAAGATGTCGCCCATTCAAGGGTACGACCATCCCATGGATCGCCAGTCAAATCCAGACGTTGGTCACGTTGTAAGAAACCAACCACGATTTGCAGAATGAAACATACGATACCAAGCGCAATCAGAACTGCACCGAACATCGCGATATTTACATACGGGTCCCATTCTGGGTTGTCAAATGTATTCAAACGACGTGTCATACCCATGAAACCAAGGATATAAAGTGGCATGAACGCAAAGTAGAAACCGAAGAACCAGAACCAGAACGCTGCTTTACCCCAAGTCTCATTCAGTCTCCAACCGAACATTTTCGGCCAGTAGAAGATGATACCTGCGAACATCGCAAATACTACACCACCAATAATTACGTTATGGAAGTGAGCAATCAGGAATAAAGAGTTATGTACCAGGAAGTCCGCTGGTGGAACCGCCATCAATACACCTGTTAAACCACCGATACCGAAAGTTACCAGGAAGCCTAGTGTCCATAGCATTGGAGTAGTGTAAACAATACGACCCTTGTACATGGTGAATAACCAAGAGAAGATTTTCACACCTGTAGGAATCGCAATAATCATGGTCATGATACCGAAGAACGCGTTAACGTTGGCACCTGCACCCATGGTAAAGAAGTGGTGAACCCATACAACGAATGACAATACTGTGATTGCTACTGTTGCATACACCATTGATTTGTAACCGAACAATGCTTTGCGCGAGAAAGTCGCAACAACTTCAGAGTAAATACCAAATGCTGGTAATACCAAGATATATACTTCCGGGTGACCCCAAGTCCAAATCAAGTTCACGTACAACATCGGGCTACCACCCAAGTCGTTAGTAAAGAAGTGGAAACCGAAGTAACGGTCAAGCGTTAACATTGCAATTGTTGCAGTCAACACTGGGAAAGCCGCAATAATCAATACTGCTGTACATAAAGATGTCCAGGTAAAGATTGGCATTTCCATAAGTTTCATGCCAGGCGCACGCATTTTGATGATGGTAACGAAGAAGTTAACACCCGTTAATAGCGTACCCAGACCTGAAATTTGCAGTGCCCAGATATAGTAGTCCATACCTACGCCTGGAGAGTATTCAATGCCAGACAGTGGAGGGTATGCCATCCAGCCTGTTGCAGCGAACTCACCTAACGCGAGTGACACCATCATTAGACCCGCAGCACCGGCGAATAACCAGAAGCTTAAAGAGTTTAATAATGGAAATGCAACGTCACGTGCACCTATTTGAAGCGGTACAGAGATGTTCATCAAACCAACAACAAGACCCATTGCCACGAAGAAGATCATGATCACGCCATGCGCGGTAAAGATCTGATCGTAATGCTCAGGGTGTAAATAACCTTCGCCGCCACCTTTTGCAAGGAACTGCTGAAGACGCATCATGATCGCATCGGCGAAACCACGCACCAGCATGATGATCGATACGAACAGGTACATGATACCAATTTTTTTATGGTCTACAGATGTGAACCATTCGTTCCACAGGTAGCCCCATTTTTTGAAGTAGGTAATACCGGCAACAACTGCGATACCACCCAAGATCATCATTGCAACAGTTGCCAATACGATTGGATCGTAAGGAATTGCATCTGGACCTAACTTACCTAAGAAGCTCATGTCTTATTCTCCTTGAGAAGCAGTCGCATGTTCACCAGCTACATGAGCTTCAGAAGCAGACGCTTCATGAGCAACAGCATCAGTCGCTGCAGCTTCTACAGGAGCTGAATGGTCAGCACCGTGGTAGTTACTCATATACTTGTGAATCACAGATTCAAACAAACCTTGCTCTACAGAAGAGTAGTAAGTCACAGGATGTGGCTTAGTAGGGTAAGGCTTCATTGCTTCAGCAGCAGCCTTCTCTTCAGGAGTCTTAGCTCTTGCAATAATCGCTTCGATCTGGTGAACACCGCGGTTACCGTCACGTAAGCTTGCAAATTCAGCTTGGTCTAGAACAGTTTTTTGTACTGCATTAGGGTTAACTGAAGTACCGTTTCCTGCCTGAATAGCAGAAACCCATTCGGCAAACTGGGCATCAGTCACAGAATGTGCACGGAAGCGCATTTGTGAGAAGCCGTAACCTGAATAGTTTGAAGAGAAACCACGGTAGCCTTCAGCTGGGCTAGTTTCATCAGCTAATAGGTTGAGGTGAGTTTGCATACCTGCCATTGCATAAATCTGACCACTTAACGCCGGGATGAAGAACGAGTTCATCGTGAAGTTAGAGGTTAAACGAAGGCTTACCGGAGTTTTCTCTGGGAAACGCAATTCGTTAACAGTTGCAATGCCTTGCTCAGGATAGATGAAGATCCATTTAAATTGCTCAGCAATAACTTGAACAGTTAATGGCGCTTTATCTGCTTCAATTGGACGGTATGGGTCATACTTGTGGGAGCCCCACCAAGTTAACCAAGCTAAAATACCAATAATAATGACAGGGATACCCCATACTACAATTTCAATCGCAGTAGAGTGTGTCCATGTAGGTTTATAGTCTGCGTCTTTATTCGATGCACGATATTTCCAACCGAACCATAATGCCATGATGATTGATGGAATAACCACCAAAAGCATTAAGTAAATCGCAGTCATCATCAGGTTACTTTGACCTGCTGCAACTGGACCTTTAGAGTTCAGAAGTACCATATCACCACCACACCCGGTCAAGAGTGCAGTCATCGCAGATAAAGACAATACAGCTAAAATCGTTTGTCTCATTTTACAACCTCGGTGAAGAGTCCCATTCCCTAATTTAATATGGGATAGCGATTAAAGTGCATATGACAAAAAAGGCTGAATTTTACAAAACATCCTATTAATCACAATACACCGCTACGTTGTAGGGCATTATGCCTGAGATTCACGAACTAAGCTATATCTAGGGCGCTTTAAATGCCTGTAATAAAAACCGATTTTGCTGGTCTGGATTGGGGGGATTTATGGGAATTTTATTTCAATTTCAAAGTTCTGTAATCAAAATGGGATGATATTCATCCCATTTTGTGTATTCCTGCACTATTGTTTCACAACTTGCGTTTTTGCGAGTTTATCGTGCAAGGTTTGACGTTTTTTGCCCAACCCGAAGGCCCAGTCAATAATTAAACTCAGTGGCATAAATACAATATTTAAAAATATGAAAAATACGCTACGAATAGTGAAGGCGCGTAACAGGCTGGTCTTTTCACCTGATTCGGCATCTACAATTTTGATTTTTGTCAGCTTTTTACCAATACTTTGGCCTGATTTGGCAATCAGAAAGGCTTGAATGGCCAGCATGATAATCAAATAGACCGCTGTGGCAAGCCACGCCTGCTGAGAAAACATCTCAAACATTTGAGTCTGTAATTGCTGAGCCATTGCAGGATCTGCATCGCTACTCAGCACAACATTCATGAATTCTTCATTCAGTTGAGCAAACCGGGTTTCCTGTTCAGGCGTAAAAAAAGCAGTCAAAATGAAGGTTGCTGGTAGCCACAGTAATACGTCTACAATTTTGGCCAGGATGCGGCTTGGAATACTGGCAAGTTCATTTTTTTGAGTTGCTGTTTGAGTATGAGGCTGTGAGTAGGCCGAAGTCGTTGGTTGGCTATTCTGGAATACCGGCGTTTCAGGTGTGACTGCTGGAGCGACATAACCTTCGGGTTGATATACCGATTTTCCTTGGGTAAGTTCACCTAAGGCTTTCCACTCGGTCATGCCTTGATGCCATGCCAGGTCAGTCAGCATGACTTGTTGATTCGCCAGCATCTGATTCAATTGCTCGAGCGTATATGGACCAGCTTGTTGATTGTTTCGGGCCAAGTAAATCTGCATATAGACTGAATCTCAATATATAAATGTGAACTGATAATAGCTTTGATCAAGATTGTATTGAATTCTGTTTTGAAAACAAACATCCTCTCATCGTAAGATATAGATTAATTGAGGATTTTCAATCATATTTGTCATTAAAAATGAGCCCATACAAAATTGCAAGGATCTGCATTCTTAAAAATATCTTCCTGAACATTCGATGGTTATTTATTATTATTGCCATTTTGATATGACTTTACTGTTGGTATTTGTTTGTCATTACAGTCTTTATGTGTTGATAAGCGTTGATTTAATTATATTTATAAATTCAATTGTTTAGCTTGTGATTGGGTCTTTAGTTATCAATTTTCAAACAATAAATCATAATATCTATCTCATAAAAAAGACCCTATCAAAGGGTCTTTTTTATTCACAATTGCTTATGCTTTTTGCACTTTTTCTTCAGCCAGGAAGAACCAAGTCTCAAGTACCGAGTCTGGGTTTAAAGACACAGAGTCGATACCTTGTTCCATTAACCATTGTGCAAGATCTGGATGATCAGAAGGACCTTGACCACAAATACCGACATATTTGCCAGCTTTACGACATGCTTGAATTGCAAGAGAAAGCAACGCCTTAACTGCAGGGTCGCGCTCATCAAATAGGTGAGAGACAATACCCGAGTCACGGTCAAGACCAAGCGTTAATTGTGTCAAGTCGTTTGAACCAATAGAGAAACCATCGAAATGTTCAAGGAATTGATCTGCCAATAAAGCATTGGTTGGAAGTTCACACATCATGATCACTTTAAGGCCGTTTTCACCGCGCTTAAGACCATTTAATGCAAGAAGTTCAATTACACGTTTCGCTTCAGCAACAGTACGAACAAATGGAATCATGATCTGGATATTGGTTAAACCCATTTCATCACGTGCCTTTTTCAATGCACGACATTCAAGTTCGAAGCAATCACGAAAGTTATCAGAAACGTAGCGACTTGCACCACGGAAACCTAGCATCGGGTTTTCTTCTTCTGGCTCGTATAACTTACCACCGATCAAGTTTGCATATTCGTTAGACTTGAAGTCTGACATACGAACAATGACTGGCTTGTCTGCAAATGCAGCAGCAAGTGTCGAGATACCTTCAACCAGTTTCTCTACATAGAATTCAATTGGAGATGCATAACCTGCAGTACGCGCCATGACTGCTGCACGTGTTTCACGTGGAAGGCTGTCAATATTGATTAATGCTTTCGGGTGAACACCAATCATACGGTTAATAATGAATTCAAGACGCGCCAGACCAATACCTGCGTTTGGAATTTGAGCAAAGTCAAATGCACGATCCGGGTTACCCACGTTCATCATTACTTTAAATGGAAGAGCAGGCATAGACTCAATTGAATTCTTTTGAATTTCAAAATCTAGTGCGCCTTCATAGATAAAGCCAGTATCACCTTCAGCACAAGACACAGTCACTTCCTGACCGTCTACAAGAACTTCAGTTGCATTACCACAACCCACGATTGCAGGAACACCAAGCTCACGTGCAATAATTGCTGCGTGACAAGTACGACCACCACGGTTTGTTACAATCGCAGCTGCACGTTTCATGACTGGTTCCCAATCCGGGTCAGTCATATCAGATACAAGAACATCACCGTCTTGTACTTTGTCCATTTCTTTAATAGACGTCACAATGCGGACTTTACCAGAACCAATGCGTTGACCGATTGAACGGCCTTCACAGATCACAGTACCGCGTTGTTTCAACAGGTAGCGTTCCATGGTGCCGACATTTTCACGGCTTTTTACAGTTTCAGGACGCGCCTGAACGATGTAAATCTTGCCATCATCGCCATCTTTTGCCCACTCGATGTCCATTGGTGCACCGTAGTGGTTTTCAATGATCAGCGCTTGTTTAGCAAGTTCTTGTAATTCCTGGTCGTTTAAAGCGAACTGTTGGCGTTCAGCTTTTTCAACATCCACGACAACGACAGATTTACCTGCAGATGCTTCTTCACCATAAATCATTTTCTGGTGCTTAGAACCCAGGTTGCGACGAAGGATCGCGTGTCGGCCTGCATTTAAAAGCGGTTTAGAAATATAGAATTCGTCCGGGTTAACTGCACCTTGAACGACCATTTCACCCAAACCATAAGATGCAGTAATGAATACTGCATCACGGAAGCCTGATTCAGTATCTAGCGTAAACATCACACCTGCAGCGCCAGTTTCTGAACGAACCATGCGTTGTACACCAGCAGACAGGGCAACTACATCATGGGCAAAGTTTTGGTGTACACGGTATGAGATTGCGCGGTCGTTGTACAAAGATGCAAACACTTCTTTGATTGCGATCAGAACGTTATCGATACCACGAATGTTCAAGAAAGTTTCTTGCTGGCCGGCAAAAGAAGCATCCGGCAAATCTTCTGCAGTTGCAGAAGAACGAACGGCAACCGCGATGTCAGGGTTGCCGTTAGAAAGTTCTGCAAATGCTGTACGAACTTCTTGTTCTAATGCAGGCGTAAGTGGAGTATCCACAATCCATTGACGAATTTTTGCGCCAGTTTCAGCAAGTGCATTTACATCATCAACATTGAGTGCAGCAAGCTCTGCATTGATTTTAGCGTTTAGGCCACTTTGCTCGAGAAATTCACGGTAGGCATCGGCAGTCGTTGCGAAACCACCTGGCACAGATACACCAGCATTTGATAAGTGGCTGATCATTTCGCCTAGTGATGAGTTTTTCCCACCGACCAGCTCAACGTCGTGCTTCCCTAATTTTTCCAGACCAATTACGCGCGCTTCCAAAGTTGTTACTCCACTTTTGCAGTATTAATCACTATCTCGGCATGAGAGTATAGCAAATCATCTAGGTTTTTGATTTTACTAAGCGACAGTCATGTAAGATCGGTTTACTATAAAGATTATATAGCACTAAGACAAATGTTGGAGGAGAATTTTAATGTCGGAAGGTAAACAAATTCAGCGTAGTGTTTTCTTTATTTCAGATGGTACCGCCATCACCGCTGAAACCCTTGGACACTCGCTGTTAGCGCAGTTTCCGCATGTGAAATTTGACATTCATATTATCCCTTACATTAGTTCCGAAGAAGCGGCTACAAATGTGGTGGCAGAGATCAATGCAAGAGCTCAAATCGACGGTGAAAAACCGCTGGTATTTGATACCCTAGTTGATCCCTATGTGCGCGACATTATTAATACTGCAAATGCAGTAAATCTCGATGTATTTGAAGGGCTTATTAGTAAGTTGGCTGATGAATTAGGCACGATTCCTACAACTTTAGTCGGGCAGACCCACGCGGTGACCGACTCTGAGTCTTATAAGGCCCGTATTGATGCTGTTCATTTTGCTTTAGATAACGACGACGGCGCACGTACCCGTCATTATGATAAAGCTGACCTGATCCTGATTGGTGTATCGCGTTCAGGTAAAACCCCGACCTCTATTTATCTGTCTTTGCAGTTCGGTATTCGCGTGGCGAACTATCCACTGACTGAAGAAGATTTGGATGATAACCGACTGCCAGCCGTGCTGCGACCGCATAAAAACAAGCTGTTTGGCCTGATGATTGATGCGGAACGCCTTGTGGCCATTCGTTCTGAGCGTAAGGCCAATAGCCGTTATGCCAGCTTTAGTCAGTGTCAGATGGAGTTGCGTGCGATTGAAGGAATTTATATTTCGGAAGGCATCAAGTACCTGAATGTGTCTGAAATGTCGATTGAAGAAATCTCAACACGTGTGTTGCAAATGACCGGTTTAAAACGTCGAATCGGTTAAGAAACCAGCCAGAGCCAAACTGCGGTTTGGCTTTGATTTATAGCTAAAAATTACAAGTAAGCATTGATTAATCGAAATAATGTATGAATTTTATAATTCTAAGAAAATACCAATTATCATATTCTGAAATATAAAAGAGTCTTCTTTGCTCATTTTGTTGAATAAATCATCATGTCGGTTCTTGATACGTAAATAAAAATCTCATTATCAGCTTACCAATTTTTCATTTTTACTCGCCAGCGTGAGTTATTTTTCTGCTAAATAAGTATGAATAATGATATCGACCGGATGCTGTTCACCATTGATGCAATGAATCGTATTTTCCGAAATTTTTAAAATTGGCCAAGTAATCAGCTGGCAATTTTCACGCTGTAGGGCAGCATAATAATGATCTGATTTCAGATAAATTTTACGGGAAGATGCAAGATTTGGCATTAACTGGCGTCTTAGCCACAAATTCTGCACCTGATTTTCTAAAAACCGCAGAGAAAGCAAGCTTTTAATGCGGTTGTTAAATAAGCGGCGATTTTTACCAATCAATGGGTGATTAATAATTCGTTGCAGAATTCGGTCGGAACCGGGCAGTACAAAAGCAGGATTAATCTGGAAAACTTTTACCGAACGGGCATGTTGACTGATTTTATCCAGCTGGCTCACGGTAAACTGATCTGTGCCAATAATAGCAATATCTTTATCTGCATAATCCAATTCTAACAGTTCGGAGGAGGGCACTTTAATTCCATTAAACTGCTGAAAATGTTCGGGGCGATTTTCAAAAATACCAGCGTGTGGATCCTGCTTGGTAGACATTAGAATTCCTTGAATTTATTTAATAATTAATTTTCTTTGTATGAGATATAAACAAAAACTCAAGCCAGGGTAAAGTGAAAAATTTAACTTAGACAGTCATCTATTTGAGCAAAATATAAAATCTGATTTTATTGAAGACTGAATAGATTTACACGCGATCCAAAAGGAATGACTTTTAACTTGCTGAGATGGATGAAGGAAAAGAAGTGAAGTGTTCGTTTAGGGAAGAAGTTTTTTAATGGAGGAGGTCGATAGAAATGCTTTTACTGATATATTTCTTTTGGTCATGTACTAGCTCAAACCTGATCTGACAGTTACCTGATTTTTATTGTGCCTGTCAGGTTAAATTTGAGCTAAATTCTTCTCAGCCCAAATTTGTTTTCCATCAAGTAAAGTTTCAAATGGTGTACGACCACAGCAGATTTTTCCTTGATGAGTCCGTTCAGTATTATAGAATTTCAGCCAGTCGTCTAAATCCGTCTGCAACTCTTCTAGCGTGCTATAAAGCTTTTTCCTAAATGTAATTTGATAAAACTCCTGCAGTATTGTTTTATGGAAGCGTTCACAGATCCCATTCGTTTGTGGTGAAGCTGCTTTTGTCTTCGTGTGATCAATGTCATTGAGCGCTAGATACAACTCATAGTCATGTTGTTCCACCTTACCGCAATACTCGGTTCCTCTGTCTGTAAGAATGCGAAGCATTGGTAAATCCTGGGATTGATAGAAAGGTAATACACGATCATTGAGCAAATCAGCCGCTGTAATCGGTGTTTTGGTTGTATAGAGCTTGCAATGAACGACCTTGCTATAAGTATCGATAAATGTTTGCTGGTAGATCCGTCCAACACCCTTGAGATTCCCGACATAAAAGGTGTCTTGTGCACCTAAATAGCCTGGATGAGCAGTTTCGATTTCACCACACGCCACATCATCTTCATGCTTACGCTCAAGTGCAGCAATCTGATGATCATTTAGTACGATACCATCCTGTGCCACTTTAGCTTCGAGTGCTTTTAAACGCTTCTTAAAGTTCTCCAAATCATGGCGGAGCCAAATAGAACGAACACCACTCCCTGAAACAAATACACCTTTCTTGCGCAATTCGTTACTGGTACGATGCTGACCATAAGCTGGATATTGAATTGCGAAATCAATAACAGCCTGTTCAGTAGCATCATCTACACGGTTTTTTAAATTTGGTACTCGACGGGATTTATTGATCA
>NZ_JAMXXN010000002.1 GCF_024129435.1 Acinetobacter lwoffii
GAAATTATCAAAGTTCTGTTGCTTTAGCCTGTATATTTTTATGGCTACCTTTATAGGGTTAATTATGAACAGTAAATGTCAACAGACCCTATAGATATAACGATACTGTCGTCCAATAAATGCTTCATTAATCCGTGGAAATTCCTGCTTGATATTTGATAATACGGTACGTGTCACTTTTCCCGTTCCTTGTTCAAAAATAAAGCGCTCTAGTCGTATATCCTGATCTTCGATCGGTCCCTGAATTGAACGGATCAATGCTTTGGAGTGCACTACCGCATCCATCACTATATCGCCAGTATTCAGATCATAGGCATTCACGGTATAAAAAATAAAACAGGCATCAATCTCATACCAGCGCATGTCAGTGACTTTGCCACCAAAAGGTAATACACCTATACGTGCCTGCCGTTTTGGATTCCATTGATAAGGCAGCATTGAACCTTTTAAAGCACTGCGAACCGAGAAATTCACATTCAGATCCATAATCAGCACCTGAGATTTGGTAATGGCACAATCATGAATCATCGGTCCATGTTTCACTGGAATCTCGACCTGGTGTTTCAATTTACCGTGCGAATCTATATGCAGATAAAAAACTTTATTTTGGCTCAAGACATCATAGCAAACTGCATGAATATCCCCTGTTTCGGGATCAACATGCGGATGAGCTGTGAATGGCAAATCCTCTTCATTTTCAAAAAGATGATGTCGTTCGGATTCCAGCTTACTATTGACTTCAACTGGATAAGCACCCGCTTCAACTAAAGCCCAGATTTTTCCGGCAAAGTTAATAATATTGG
The DNA here is from genome assembly GCF_024129435.1 of Acinetobacter lwoffii. Classification (GTDB taxonomy): domain Bacteria; phylum Pseudomonadota; class Gammaproteobacteria; order Pseudomonadales; family Moraxellaceae; genus Acinetobacter; species Acinetobacter lwoffii_F. Next base: position 804 of record NZ_JAMXXN010000002.1, read on the forward strand.
TATTCACGGCATCAGCAACACCTCGTGTTTTGCCTGGAATCAGTGGTCGGTGAAGTTTCTTCTGCACGCTGGCAGCTCCGACGTAGCTGCTCTTATACCAATGTGCCTTACCGCCTTTCAGTTTCAAGGCATGAATCATGCCATCGCCAGTGAACCAATGATAATTTCTGGGATTTTTGACCAGAATTGGATTTGGGCCAATCCGCATTAGTGCACCATCGAGTTCTACCGGAATCTGTCCTTCTACCATGAGTTGAGTAGAGAAATGCTCCTGCCGTTGCGGGGCAAATATACTATCCAGATAAGGATTATCATTGGAATAGAGAATACGACTATGCAGAATTTCTGCACTGTATTGAATGGATTTACTAAGCGTATTTTTGAGCATTCTGCTCAGCGGTTTTGGCCACTGCATTGTTATTTTCCTTATTGTATTTTTTATCTGGAGTGCTAGGGCAAATTTTATAATAACAAAAGCAGTTTGACTGTTTTTTAAATGTAGACTGACGGCGCGCCAGGATGAACACGCCGTAATGAATATGATATGAATAATACTTTGAGTTTAGACTTTGATATACAGCAGCTGGATAAACTCAAAAGCTGGCTCTTCATAAGGATGGCTTTCTTTTAAGGCTTTAGCGACCTCGACTGCCTTTTCATGTGGCACCAGAATTTCTACCCGCCATTCCTCTACCTGTTCCATTTTACCGACTTCACCAATATGAGGATCTGCACCTTCTTGCGGCTTAAACTGTCCGGTTCCTAAAACCTGCCAAGCGCAATTGCTATATTCCCCAATGCCACCGCCTCCTGCTGCAAAGACTGCATTTTTAGTGTCTTCCAGATTTTCGTCCGGTACGTAATAAATCAGCTTTAACATATATTCTTTCCTGAAATTCAGATATTTATTGTATTTTTAAGGGCTTGGGTAATTATCTTCAATGCAGGATTTTGAGAATTCTTGTTAAATGTTGCATACAAGCCCAGTTTTGGCAGTGCCTGATCAGTCTGGACAATTTTTACATGCTCATTCAAAAAACGCAGTAAATATTCGGGCGCAAAACTAAAGCCCATTCCCATATTGGTCAGATTGATGTGTTGCAAAACATTGGTCACCCACAACAGCTGCTCATGTTCGAGTTGATCAATGCAGAGCAGTTTATCCAGCTTCTCATAAAATACGGGCGAAGCATTCTGCTCGCACATAATCATATTGTGATTTTTCAGTTCCTGTAATTTCAGGATTCGATCTGTAGGATGTAAATGCTGAGCGGCAACCAGATAAATTTGCTCGGTTAATAAATGAATATTGTCAAAATCTGGATGATCGAGATGAAAACGGGTAATACATAAATCCAGTTCAGCATTTTTTAGCCGCTGAATCTGTTCCATACAGGTCAGGCTATGCAGATGTATTTTCAAGTCCGGCATGGTTTTTTAAGCTGTGCCAGAATCTGAGGCATCACTTTGATTTCTGCCACGTTTAGAAAGCCAATATGAATCTGGTTATTTTTCTGCTGTGCAACCTGACGTGCTGCTGCCACCGCCAGCTTGGCATTTTCCAGTGCTTTTTCGGCATAGACCTGAAAAGCCCGTCCTTCATCGGTGAGTTTGACTTTTCTGGATGAACGATCAAACAGGACAACGCCTACTTCCTGTTCCAGATCCTTAATTTGCTGGCTTAATGACGGCTGGGCAGTAAACAGCTTTTCGGCGGCCTTGGTAAAACTTTGTTGCTGCGCCACGGTGATAAAATAGCGTAAATGTCGAAGTTCCATAGCCTGCCCGGTTTCTGATCAGGTCAGCATCTTAAGATTATGACCCACGTATTGCAAATAAGAATAGGTCGATAGTTTATATGAATATCGCTATATCAACAGATCCTGTTTTACTAGACTGCCTGATCATATAGATAGCTTGTTCTTCACGCATATACATGGAGTCTTGTATGACACAACACTATGACACTGATGTTCTGATCATTGGTACCGGTCCTGCAGGTTCAACATTAGGTCTGGCCTTAGCCAATTATGGCATCAAGGTACAACTGTTTACCCAGTTTAGCTGGCTGGCCAATAGTCCGCGTGCGCATATTACCAATCAGCGTGCCATGGAAGTATTACGTGATCTTGGTGTTGAAGAACAGGTCAAAGAGATCGCTACACCTTGGGAGCAAATGGGTGAAAGCCTGATTACCACCAGCCTGGTCGGCGAAGAAATCGCCCGCATGAGTGCCTGGGGTACGGGAGATGAACGTCATGGCGATTACATCAAAGGCAGCCCATGTCCTTTAGTTGATTTGATCCAACCCAAAATGGAAGCTTTACTGGTGAAGAATGCCGGTGAACGTGGTGCAATTTATAACTTCAATACTGAATACCTGTCACATGTGCGAGATGAAGATGGCGTGACTGCGACCTTCCTGAATCGCATTACCAATACTGAATTTAGCTTAAGAGCAAAATATCTGGTGGGTATGGATGGTGCTAAATCTCGTGTATTGGAACAGCTTGATTTACCTCTTGAAGGTGTCATGGCACGTGCCGGTACAGTGTATGTGACCTTTAAAGCTGATTTGACTAAATATGTACAGCACCGTCCTGCGATTCTGCAATGGATCGTGAATCCTGAAGCCAGCTTTGGCGATCTCGGTATGGGATTGTTACGTGCCATTACGCCATGGCATGAATGGATTATGGGTTGGGGCTTTGACGTTTCCAAAGGCGAACCACAAGTGACTGAAGAACAGGTACGTGCCCGCCTGAATGCCTTTGTCGGTGCAAAAGTTGAAGAAGTCGAAATCCAGAAATTGTCGTACTGGTATGTGAACCAGACCTGGGCAACTGAATATTCTAAAGGTCGCGTATTCTGCGGTGGTGATGCGGTACACCGTCATCCACCATCGAGTGGCCTAGGTTCAAATACCTGCATGCAGGATGCCTTTAACCTAGGCTGGAAACTAGCATACGCGGTAAAAGGCTGGGCTGCACCTTCCCTGCTGGATTCCTATACGACTGAGCGTGCACCGGTCGGCAAGCAAATTGTGGCGCGAGCGAATCAATCACGTTTTGATTATAAATACCTGAAAGAAGTCTTTGGTTTTGACAATGGTGTGACTACACAAAAACAAATGCTGGAACGTATTTTTTCGGAAGATGAGCAAGGTGCTGAAATCCGCCAGAAATTGTTCAAAGCATTAGCAGTAAAAAATTATGAGTTTAATGCGCAAGGTATAGAGTTAAATCAGCGCTATACCTCCAATGCAGTCATTAGCGAAGCTGAGCCTGAAAGATTTGAGCGTGATCAGCAGCTTTATCTGCAAGCAACAACACGTCCGGGTGCTAAAGTGCCACATACCTGGCTGGTTAATACCAATGGTCAAAAGCAGTCGACACTGGATATTACGGGTAAAGGTCGTTTTACCCTGCTCACAGGTTTATCCGGTAAAGGCTGGAAACAGGCGGCAGAAGCATTGGATTTGCCATATCTGGATGTGACTCAGATTGGTTCACGTGACTATCGTGATGTGTATGGAACCTGGAATGCCAAGTCTGAAATTCATGAATCTGGTGCAGTACTGGTTTGTCCGGATGGTTATGTGCCTTGGCGTTATCAGGACAGTACCAATAAAGCTTTTGATTATGAAAATACGTTAAAGGCGGTATTGAAGCAGGTTCAATTGGTTATTTAAATTATAAAGCCACCTTAATGGTGGCTTTCTTAAAGCTGATGATCAAGAACCCTGCAGCAAGTAACTGCCCACAACGAACAATATTTGTAGTCCTAGAACAATACAAAACAACATCCAGCCTTTCTGACGCATTGCCGCCTTATCCATTATTCTAAGTGTTTTAGCCATGTCATCACCTCATCTTTGAGAATTGATACTGAACCGATCTATTCCATCTTTCTTTTATAGTGCAATAAAGTTGTGCATAAAACATACCATAGCACTTTATATACAATATAAAAGCAAAATCTAAACCAACTCAGCAGGAAGAAAAAAAATTAAAAAATCAGAATGCTTAAAAAGCAAAAATCCACCAAATTGGTGGTTGAATAATCCTATGTTAGTGAATTTATTTTAATTTTTCCATACAGTAAAATTAAGATACTATTTAAAAACAATATTTATAATAAAAAATTCATTCACCTTGTTTTAATTTCCAAGATGAGAATAAAAACACGGACATTGTACCAGCCAAATTCACTGCTAATTCTGCATGTCTTGGAGAAGGTTTAAAGTTTATTTTACCTTGCCCATGAGCATCACCCACTTTATTTCTCAATGATCCTAAACCTTCAATGATGGAACTACATCCTCCGAGAATTTGTTTGAAAGTCTGCTCCGTATGTTGAGATGGAGCAAGGTTTAATTCTTTACTCACCAATCTATACAGTTGATTTATATCTGGAGCATTGCCATAACCGACTTCGTATTCATCAAGAATATATTTGCAGGTCGATTCTAAAAGTGTTCGAGCTAATGTAATCGCACCTTCGGGATCTGTACTTCTTCGCTCTAATGCTTTCTGCCATATTTGATGTATATAATCCGAGCTTAATTCAGCAATCTTCAACTGTACTACCTGATCCAATGGAGGAACATCTAGACTTTCTAATACATTAAAGAATTCTTTAAATTCCGAATAAATATAATTTTCACGTTCAGCGTAAGATTCAAAATCCCACTTAATCCTAGCTTCAAATTCATCTAATGTGCGTGTGTCTTTAATAAAAAATGGAATATATTCATAAAAGTTTTTAAATGTCAGTAACTCTTGTCTAAGCTGCATAAATGCCTCTGCAGAACTTTTTTCATAAGTATCAGTAGCTCTAGCTATTAGCAATTCTTGTAAAAGTAAAACTTTTTCAATTAAATCGGACATTTGAGGACTCTTTATTCATTTTTTAATCTTTTTCAATTCTATATCTAATCACCTATAAATCTATAATTTGCTTATTAAAAAAGCCCCTTTCGGGGCTTTTTTAATTCTTGATTATATCAATTAGCCAATAAATTTACGTGCATTACGGAACATACGTAACCAAGCACCGTCTTGATCCCAGTCTTCTGGTTTCCAGGAATGCTGGAGCGCGCGGAAGTTACGTTCAGGGTGCGGCATCATAATCGTTGCACGGCCATCCTGAGAGGTTACACCGGTAATACCTTCCGGTGAACCATTCGGGTTCAACGGATATTGTTCAGTTGCATTGCCATGGCTGTCGACATAACGTAGAACCACCTGATTCGATGCATTCAGTGCAGCAAAGTTTTCCGCCGTTGCAACTGCACGACCTTCACCATGCGCCACAGCGATCGGCAGAATCGAACCTTGCATGTCTTGTAACAATACTGAATTCGATTTTTCCACACGAACGTTCACTGCTCGCGCTTCAAATACTTCAGACGTATTGCGATGGAAACGTGGCCAAGCATCCGCACCCGGAATTAATGGAGCCAATTGAGACAACATTTGACAACCATTACAGATACCGAGCGAGAAGGTTTCTTGACGGTTGAAGAATTTCTCAAACTGGTCACGCAATTTAGCATTGAACAATACGGATTTCGCCCAGCCCCCACCAGCGCCCATCACGTCACCATACGAGAAGCCACCACACGTTACCAAACCTTCGAAATCATCCAGGCTGATACGACCTGCCAGCAAGTCACTCATGTGGACGTCAACGGTATTGAAACCGACTTTGTCGAAAGCTGCCGCCATTTCAATATGACCATTCACACCCTGCTCACGCAGAATTGCCATATTTGGACGACGCAAGTTAATGAAAGGTGCTTCAATCGCTTCGTTCAAGTCGAATGTTGGTTGGACGATAATACCTTTGTGCGCTTTATCAGTAATTAAGGCAAATTCCTGATCTGCAGTTTGTACGTTGTCACGTAGGCGCTGGATTTGATGAGAAACTTCAGTCCATGCCACTTGCAGGTCAGCACGTTCAAGTACCAGACCATTGATAGACAATTGGTCCGTATTGTTTACACTACCAACCACTGCAATTGCATCTTTAAGCGTAGATGCTGCAACTTCAGCTTGTAGATCTTCCCAGTCTGCTTTGGCAATTTGCAGAACTACACCGATTTCTTCAGCGAACAATGAAGCAACAGATTGATCTTCAAGTGCGACACCAAGACGTGAAGCGAACATCATTTCTGCAACAGTTGCCAATAAACCACCATCACCGATGTCATGATACGCTTTGATTAAGCCACGGTTGTTCCAGTCTTGAACCAATGCGAAGAATGCTTTGAAGTCATCGAAGCTATCCACATCAGGAGTAACTGAACCAATTGCTTTGTATACCTGCGCCAGAATCGAACCGCCTAAACGGAACTGACCTTTAGACAGATCAATACGAACCAATATAGATTCAATATCTTTCAGTTCAGGAGTCAATGTTTGACGCACATCAGTCACTGGCGCAAATGCAGTGATCACGCCCGACATTGGAGAAGTCACAGACTTGTCTTCACCTTCATCATTCCAGGTGGTACGCATAGACAATGAGTCTTTACCGACTGGAATCGCGATACCCAGTGCAGGACACATTTCCATACCGATGGCTTTCACGCCTTCGAACAATGCCTGATCTTCGCCCGGTTGACCCGCAGCAGCCATCCAGTTTGCAGACAATTTGATGTCGCTGATTTTTTCAATCTTCGCAGACATGATGTTCGAGATCGATTCAGCCACCGATAAACGTGCAGAAGCAGCAGGATTTAACAAGGCTACTGGAGGACGCTCACCCATTGCCATCGCTTCACCAGTGTAACCGACAAGACTTGTTGTAGTCACAGCAGCATCTGCGACAGGAACCTGCCAGCGACCTACCATTTGGTCACGTGCGACCATACCGGTAATTGAACGGTCACCAATACTGATCAGGAATGATTTAGAAGCAACAGTCGGGTTTTTAAGAACGCGATAAATCGCATCTTTTAAATCGGTGACTTTAGCCGCATCAAAGTCATCGCCTTTGCGTTCAATCGTTTCATAGGTACGGCTCATACGTGGCGTACCACCAAGCATCACCTGCATTGGCATATCCACTGGTTTGTTGCCGAACAATGGATCTTCAACAGTTAAATGACGTGCTTCAGTCGCCTCACCCAGTACTGCGAACGGACAACGTTCACGTGCACAGATTGACTCAAATAATTCTAAAGAAGATGGACGAATCGCCAATACATAACGCTCTTGCGCTTCATTTGACCAGATCTCCATTGGAGACATGCCAGGTTCTAAAGATGGAATCTTACGAAGATCTAGCACTGCACCTAACTCATGATCATTCACCAGTTCAGGCATAGCATTTGATACACCACCCGCGCCTACATCATGCACCGACACAATTGGGTTGTGGTCTTCCATGCGCCAGCAAGTATCGATCACTTCTTGACAACGGCGTTCCATTTCCGGGTTTTCACGTTGTACCGAAGCAAAATCTAGGTTTTCGCCCAATTTACCGCTATCTACAGAAGATGCAGCACCACCGCCAAGACCGATCAGCATGGCTGGACCACCGAGTACGATTAACAAATCACCCGGTAAAATCGGATCTTTTTCAACGTGATCTGGACGGATATTTCCGTAACCACCCGCGATCATGATTGGCTTATGGAAACCTTTAACATCGCCATTGACGTTTTGTTCAAAAGTACGGAAGTAACCGTTTAAAGCTGGACGACCAAATTCGTTATTGAATGCAGCACCACCCAATGGGCCTTCAATCATGATTTGTAACGGCGATGCCATACGTGATGGTTTGCCGTAGTTTTCTTCCCAAGGCTGTTCAAAGCCTGGAATATTCAGGTTAGATACCGTAAAGCCGGTTAAACCTGCTTTCGGTTTACCACCACGACCGGTCGCGCCTTCATCACGGATTTCACCGCCTGAACCTGTCGCTGCACCGGCAAATGGCGCAATCGCAGTTGGATGGTTGTGGGTTTCCACTTTCATCAGGATGTGAGCAGCTTGGCTCTTGTATTTATAAACCTGATGGCCGTTGTCTTCTTGAGTTGGATAAAAACGCTGGGTATCTGAACCAACAATCACCGAAGCGTTATCCTTATAAGCCGACAATACATCTGTTGGTGATTCTTTATAGGTGTTCTTGATCATCTGGAACAATGATAATGGCTGAACTTCACCATCAATCGTCCATTCCGAACCGAAAATTTTATGACGGCAATGCTCAGAGTTGGCTTGCGCAAACATCATCAGTTCGATGTCATTCGGATTACGACCCAGCGTGATGAAAGCTTCAGTCAGGTAATCAATTTCGTCCATTGACAATGCAAAACCAAACTCGTTGTTGGCTCTTACCAGTGCTTCTTTACCTTCACCCAGAATATCAATCGAGTTCAGTGGTTTTGGCGCCGTTTCCACAAATAATACCGCAGCATCTTCAATCGCATTGAATACGCTTTCGGTCATACGGTCGTGAAGTACTTGCAATGCTTCTTTAGAAAGCTCTTTTACGCCCTTCAAAGTAAATAAAACGCCGCGTTCTAGTCGATGAACCGGCGTATTACAGTTTTTGAAAATGTCCGTCGCTTTAGAGGACCAAGGAGAGATGGTTCCGACGCGCGGTGTGACTAAAATCTGGATTTCATCACTTGCAGCCTGGTGCAATTCAAAAGATTGACCATCGTTGAGAAGCTGTAAAGCTGATTGCTGTTGTTGCTCGCTGAGCGCTTGGTCAAAGAGGTAGACCCATTGACTTTCAATTGATTGAACAGAACTAATTGACGTCAAACGCGATAATAGTTGAGTTTTCTTAAAAGAAGAATGTGCGGGTGCACCGGCAACGATAAACATGCTGATTTTGGCTCCACGGGATGGTCTGAACAACCATGCCACAATGTGACTTGAGAGAGCGCATATTCTACTGTGAAATAAGGAAATCGGCTAGATGCCAAAGCAGAAAACTACGCCTGAAATATCTTGGACTTTTAAAATATTTTGTTTATTTTCAGGCAAGAAAATTGAATGTAGTCGCACAGGTTATCACATTTTTTAAAAGAAAAATCAAAACCGGTTCAGAATAATTTTCTATATAAAAATTGTATTATTTTTCAACAACAATCAGTGCAAAATCAAATTCAGGTTTTATTGTCATAATCTGTCAAAGCTCCGATTTAGGCCAAAATGAAATACTTGATTACAAGATTTCATAAAGTCGTATTTTTGCAGACTGTTTTTAATTATTTTGATTGACTCTTAACTTTGACTTTTAAGATTAGAAAACTGGTTAAAGGTCTTCTGCCGTTCTGCACCACAAGGAACAGTTCTCCGCTCATCTCCTCCATTACAGCACCAGAGGAAAATTACTACCCTCTATGAAAGAATAATTAATACTGAGTGGTATTTTAATCTGACATCATCTGCGGGGGAAAAACCGGACATCCATTCTCACCTTCTAAAAGAATAAAAATAAAGTTTCTTATTTGGGCCTTTTATTTTTTTATATTTGATTTTTATCTTCTCAGATCATAATTAAGCGAAATTTACTCATCTAAAAGACCAAAAAATATATCGACAAAATCCCCCACCATATCCAATATTTTAAAATTTCATCATTTATTCATGAGCTCTATTATGCGTAAAAAACACAATATAAATAGCAAAATACCACTTATATTTATGAGGAAATTTACCAGGAATTATGAGGCTTATATAAAAAAATAATGAAGAAATGATTAATAATAAAATTTTGTTACCTTTTTTATTTAATCCGTATTCTCAGGTTTTATTTAACTCTAAAATTTTAAAATAAATATTTGTAATTAATAGAAAAAATATCAAAAATTTTCTTTTTTATTCAACTAACAGAGCTACAGACTCACATGTCTATATCAGCTAAAAATCTTACCAAATAGACACTTCATCAGTAAATTTGATGATTTTATGTTAAGCTCTAGCCGAATTGCTGAGGAAATGTCCAAATTCTGGGCCTAGCAATGGTTTTTCCTTTCTGCTGTAGAGATGAATATAAATTCTATATTCGGACACTAATTTTTTGATGTTCTATAGCTTCACTGCTCTGTCTATTTTAGAGCCTTAATCTGTCACCAATGATTTAATTTTCAAAAACAAAAGGTGACCCGCTTAAGGAGTATGTATGTTTCAATTCACTAGTACAGCAACTGTACTATTGATGGTGCTTTTCTATGGCATCACCTTTCTACTATCGTTACGTATTAAACAGAAAAATGAAAATGTTGATGGCTACATGGTCTCGAATGGCTCCATCGGATTTGGAATGTCTGCGGCCAGTATGACCGCCACCTGGATCTGGGCCGCCTCGTTTTATGCAGCAGCTTCATCCGGATATACATACGGCGTTTCCGGTGCCCTCCACTATGGTTTATGGGGTGCGCTGATGATTTTATTTATCTATCCCTTTGGTAAGCGCTTTCGTGAACTGGCGCCTAATGCCCACACCCTGGCAGAAATTATGCATGCCCGGCATGGCAACCAAAGCCAGATGATTCTGGCAGGTTCCAATATTGTGGGTAGCGTCATCAGCCTGATGGTGAACTTTACCGCCGCTGGGGCACTGGTTGAAATTTTATCTCCTTTAAGCTTTATCCATGGCGTGCTGATTACCGGTATCGGTGTACTGTCCTATACCCTTTGGTCGGGCTTTCGCTCCTCGGTCTTTACCGATTTCGGTCAGCTGGTAGCGATGATTGTCGCGGCTGTGATCATTATTCCAACCTTATTCTTTACCTTAGGTGGTCCATCCCTGTTTCAAAGCGGGATTCATAACCTGCAACCGGAGCAGCTGGATTTTTTCTCTAAAACAGCCTTCTTGGAACAAGGCGCACCATTTTTTGTTGCCGTATTGGCCTACGCGATTGGTAATCAGACCATTGCCCAGCGCCTGTTTGCAGTCCGTGAAGACCTGATCAAACCAAGTTTTATCACTGCAACCATTGGTTATGCTGCAATTGTCATTGGTCTAGGCATGCTGGGGTTATTGGCACTATTTGCAGGTATTCAGCCCATTGATGGCAACCTGAATAACCTGATTCCGCAAATGGCAGCGACTTATCTTTCTCCATTTATGGTCGCGCTGTTATTCATCATGGTGATTGGAGCATTGTCTTCTACCGCTGACTCGGATCTGTCTGCCCTGTCTGCGATTGTCATGACGGACATTTATGGCAAACAGATTGCGAAAAACCGTCCTGATCCAAAGAAAATGCTGTTTATTGGCCGTATGACCATGATCGTTGCCACCATGCTGGGGATTGTGATTGCCACCTTGAAGTTTGACATTTTGTCGATGCTGATTTTTGTGGGTGCGCTTTGGGGCTCTATTGTATTCCCGGTGATTGTCAGCCTGTATTGGGACAAGGTGAATGCCCGGGCCTTTAACTGGTCAGTGGGCCTCGCATTTTTCAGCTTTCTGATAGTACGTTTTGAATGGCTTCCCATTCAGGGATTGATCGCACTTGGCTTTGAACTCGTTGCGACCCTGGGGATTGGTGTGGTGCTGGGTTTGATGACCTTTGGTTTCTTCGGCAAGAAAGTGGGTCTGGTCGTTGGCATATTGGCCAGTATTGGCTTCATGCCATGGACCATCGGCTTCTTGCGTGAATACGGCACCTTGTTAAGCTCACTGACAGCGTATGGCAGTAGTGCGCTGGTATGTACTGTGTTGACGCTACTCTACAGCAAAGAAAAATTTGATTTTAAGCAAATCAACAAGATGGTGATTGAATTTCACCAGCTATCTGAGAAAAGTAAATAAGGAGATTTCAGATGACAAGTCAATTATTGACCCTATATGTACTTTTTTGGCCATTGGTGGCAAGCCTGGTCTTGTTCACGATTTGCCTGAATGTCTATAAAGACACACAACAGGCCAAGAAAAATGGTGAAGAGCTAATTTGATTCTTCATCCTAAACAAAAAGCAGGCCATTGAGCCTGCTTTTTATTGTTCATTTGATGATTTCGATTTTTAATTCTCAGTCTTTTCCAGCTGACTAAAATAACCATATGCAGCATGACAATTCATGTCGCACTGCCCTAGTGCAGGAGCTAGTTTTTTGGCATGATGCAAATAGTGGATCACTGAATAATGATAAATGACTCAAATGCGTTGGTTAGAACTGCTTTCGACAGTTCGGATTGGTAGTAAAAAGCAGAGCACTGAACTGGCACGCAGCCCGTTTCATAAAGATTATGACCGTATTATTTTTTCGCAAAGCTTCCGGCAATTAAACCGCAAAACCCAAGTCCATCCACTGACCCAGCATGATGGTATTCATACCCGTTTGACCCATTCGCTAGAAGTCTCCTGTATTGGCCGTTCATTGGGTATGCTGGCTGCCGAAAAAATCAAAGATAATTTACCTGCCTGGATTTCTCCGGCTGATGTCGGTGCCATCATTCAGGCTGCCTGTCTGGCACATGATATTGGCAACCCGCCTTTTGGTCATGCCGGTGAATACGCCATTCGGGAATGGTTTGACGATGCTTCTCATACCGACTTTTTAAAAGATTTAAGTCCTGAACAGGAAGCCGATGTCCGCCAGTTTGAAGGCAATGCCCAAGGCCTGCGCCTGCTGACCAAGATCGATTATCATCCTTATGATGGCGGCATGCGCCTGACCTATGCCACACTCGGTGCCTATCTTAAATACCCGTGGCTCTCTGAGGCCATTGACCCGACTGGTAACACCCCGGCCAGTCGACGTCCAAAATTTGGTTGTTACCAGTCTGAAAAAGAGATTTTGCAGGAAATTGCTGAACAGCTAGGATTAATCCAGCTTGGTGAATATCATTATTGTCGTCATCCGCTGACCTATCTTTTAGAAGCTGCGGATGACATCTGCTATGCCCTGATTGATCTGGAAGATGGTATTAGCCTGAATATGCTCAGTTATGCCGAAGTCGAGCCAGTTTTCCTAAACTTGCTGGGAGAATATGGCACACCTGAAGAAATCAATCTGCCTAATACCACCTGGCAACAAAAAATTGCCGCCTTACGTGGTCGGGTCATGAAACGTCTGGTAGATGAAGTCACCACGGCCTTTGCCCGACATCAGCAGGAAATTCTGATGGGCCAATTGCAAGGCTCATTGCTGGGTTATTGTAGTGCCGACATTGAGATTGGCATTAACCGGGCCAAAGAACTGGCGCGAGACAAGATCTTCGAACATCCGCAAAAAGCCGGTCTGGAAATTATCGCGCATCAAAGTTTACAAACGATTCTGGATGCCTTTATTCCACTGACCACACCGCACAAAACCTTGAGCTTTAAGGAACAGCGTTTGATGGCTATTTTAAAACGCTCGGGTGCGCAGTTTAGTGCTGATCATTATGACAACATTATGCAGGTGCTAGATATTGTCTCCAAGTTTTCTGATCACCAGGCTTATAATCTGGCGCAGGAACTGCATGGCAATAAAGCCGGGTTACTCTAATGTGAACGAGCGCCTGATGATAATCTCAGCAAAATCACTGGATTTGAATGATAGAGTTTTGCCTTTATCGAAAATGCTGACTACTATGCCTGTATTAAATTTGAGTATGTATAAAAAATGATTGGATGCCTAATTGGGGAAGTGCTGGCGCTGGAAGCACCGACTGTTTTATTAAATGTAAACGGCGTAGGTTATGAGATTGACACCCCTTTAACCACTTTCTGTCAGTTGCAAAAAGGCCAGAAAATTACCCTGTGGACCCATCTTGCTGTTCGTGAAGATGCCCAGTTACTTTATGGCTTTATCAATACGCAGGAAAAAACCATTTTCCGTACCTTATTAAAGGTGAACGGCGTAGGTCCGAAAATGGCGCTTGGTATTCTTTCAACTTTAAGTGTGGAAATGCTGATCCATACCGTTGAACATGAAGATATCAATACTCTGGTCAAGGTTCCGGGGGTGGGTAAAAAGACTGCAGAACGCCTGATGATTGAATTGCGTGACCGCTTTAAAGCCATGGCTTCAGGTGCTGCACCAAGTAATTCAACTGCACCACAAATTCAGTTTATGGGTAATTCAGCCGTGGCTGAAGCGGAAGCTGCATTACAATCCTTGGGCTATAAGCCTGCTGAAGCACAAAAACTGGTGAATGCCGCCAAAGGCGAATTTACAGAAGCCAGCGATATTATCCGCGCTGCATTAAAGTCGATGAACAAATAGAGATGATATCCAAGTTACAGGATAAAATCTGATACGCGTAAAAGTCATTCGCAACTGTTTGAGGCAGGAGACATTTATAGTTAAATGTTTCTGCGATATATTCGATAAGAATCAATATTCGACGAGTTTTGCGAATGACGGTGGTTTTGCTTACTTTTGCCGAAACAAAAGTAAGGCGAACCGCAGGTTAATACTCAGATATAAATCTGATTGGAAAGACTCTGCAAAAATTCAATTCCTCGCCTAGGCGAAAATCTTAGGATTCAGATCCATATTTGAGACCGTGTCAAAATTACCAGCTCAAAGGATCACTAAAATATTGGTATATAAACGTTATGCAAGACCGTCTCATCAGTGGTTCTGAAAAACCCGAAGATCATTTCGATCGTGCCATCCGCCCGACTTCCCTCGATGACTACATCGGTCAGCCGGTGGTCCGCGAGCAGATGGAAATTTTCATTGGCGCAGCACGTGGCCGTGAAGAAGCCCTTGATCACACCCTGATTTTTGGCCCGCCAGGTCTGGGTAAAACGACATTGGCCAATATTATTGCCCGAGAAATGGGTGGTAATCTCAAGTCAACTTCTGGCCCGGTACTGGAACGTGCTGGTGACTTAGCCGCGATGCTAACGAACCTGGAAGAAGGCGATGTCCTGTTTATTGACGAGATTCACCGTCTTTCACCCGTGATTGAAGAAATCCTGTATCCGGCGATGGAAGATTATCAGCTCGATATCATGATTGGTGAAGGCCCTGCTGCTCGCTCGATTAAACTGGATTTACCGCCATTTACCTTGGTAGCTGCAACTACACGTGCCGGTCTACTCACCTCTCCGCTGCGTGACCGCTTCGGAATCGTGCAACGTTTAGAGTTTTATTCGGTTGAAGATTTAACCCACATTG
Source organism: Acinetobacter lwoffii (assembly GCF_024129435.1). Taxonomy (GTDB): domain Bacteria; phylum Pseudomonadota; class Gammaproteobacteria; order Pseudomonadales; family Moraxellaceae; genus Acinetobacter; species Acinetobacter lwoffii_F. The sequence goes on from NZ_JAMXXN010000002.1 coordinate 15,890, forward strand.
TCAAACGTTCAGCCAACTTGATGGATGTGCCTATGACCGGAGATGGCGCAAAAGAAATTGCCCGTCGTTCACGAGGCACACCACGTATTGCCAACCGTTTATTACGCCGTGTGCGTGATTATGCTCAGGTCAAAGGTACCGGTGAAATCAACCAGGATATGGCCCAACGTGCTTTGGATATGCTCAAAGTCGATAAAGATGGTTTAGACACACTCGACCGTCGTTATTTATCTATGCTTCTTGAGCGTTTTGATGGTGGTCCTGCCGGTGTTGAAGCCTTGGCTGCTGCCATGGCGGAAGATTCTGGTACGTTGGAGGATGTAATTGAACCTTACTTGATTCAGCAAGGTTATGTGATGCGTACTGCGCGTGGTCGTATTGCCACCAATATGGCCTATTTGCAGTTTGGTATGACTCCACCTGAGCCAAAAGATAAATGATTAAAAACAGCTTAGGCTGCTTTTAATAGTATTCAATTACCTTTATTTCGCACCATTTTGCTCGTGATCTTTAATGAAATTATCTCGTTTTGTTGTAATCAGCTTTTTGATGACAGCTCCAAACCTTTATGCGGCTCAGAGCTGGTCATGCAGCAATACACTGACTGAAATTTCCTGCACAGAACATCAGTGTGATATTAAAACTGAAAGTTTCACCCCTTTCCAGATTAACATTGCGCAGGACAATAAAATCAGCATCTGCGCCTATTCAGGCTGTTGGTCGGGACAAACCAATTCCACAAAACATCTGCATTTTACTAGCTATTCTACCCAGACATTAACTTGGAATGAGCACACATCAAAAGCTGAAGCATTTTTGCTAGGCATCGATACCCGAAATCATACGGGATTTTTATTGGGAGAAGGTTTTAGCCTACCATTAAACTGCACACCAGAATAAAATGGCTCTGATTAGAAACTGCTTTATGTTGAGCATCTAGAGTGATTTTCCTCATCAGTTCGACATTTATAAATTAGAAACAACACGTACTTCCTCCACCAGCATCAACTCACATGCACCATTGCCAGTATCCTCACGACTTAAAGAACTACGCCAGGTCCATCCATCTGAAGACTTCACTTCCACCAACTGCCCTTTTAAATAAATCAAATCATCTTGATCGATTTGAGCGAGTTGTTGAGCAATCGCTTTGCTTGCAGGAATCAAATGAGTATTAGCACTCTGAATTTCAATTTCACGTACCGGAATAGGAGGCGCATTTTCATAACGCCAATAATACCAGCGGTTACTTTGCCGGATCGACAACTGCTTATAAACAGCCGGATTGGTCATGCTTCCCCAGCCCAGGGCAAAATCGACAGGACTAAGTTCCGCTTCTCGCCCAAAACTATAATCTTCTCGTGATAAAACCCGAAACTCTCCCGCATAAGGTTCTAAATTTGTCATGGTATAACCCTGAAACTGATGAATGCCCTCTGTGACTTGATAATCAGTAGCATCTGAAATACCTTTATCCGGTTTTAGCCAATAGAACCACAGTGTAAAACCCATGACGAAAATAATAAGATATTTCAAAAAACGGTTCATTTTAAACTCGAATATTTATCCATAATATAAAGCGTTATCCCCTAGGTGAATCAAATGAAATCACTAAGTATAAATCCGAAAAGCAAGTACCATATACAAATTTTATAAACTCAATTTCACATGAAATACATATTCTTACAATGTAAAAGAACAAATAAAGCTCTTTGAGAACAGCTATTAACACCCAAAATACCTTTAAGGTATCGAAAAATACTTAGAGGGTTTTGGTCGAATTAGATCAGTATGCCATCCTAAAGAATCACTTTAACCATTTCAAATTCTTAAGGTTCTCCCGAAGTATGAATATGTATAAGCAGATATCCCTTTGTCTTCCTCTTCTTTTCTGTAGCCAGTTCAGCCTGGCCGACTGGATTGATGATTCTGTACAAGCTGCTGAAGCACACACCATCAAATTACGCCAACATATCCACCAGCATCCTGAACTGGGCAATATGGAATTCAAAACCTCGGAGCTGGTCCAAAAAGAATTAAAATCCTACGGCATTGAAGTACGTAAAGGCTATGCCAAAACTGGTGTAATCGGTGTATTAAAAGGTGTAAAACCCGGCCCTGTGATGGCCTTACGCGCAGATATGGATGCATTGCCAATTAAAGAAACTGCGCCCGTGCCTTTCGCCAGCAAGCAAAAAGCCATTTATCAAGGCAAAGAATCTTATGTGATGCATGCCTGTGGACATGATGCACATACCGCCATGTTATTGGGTGCAGCCAAAGTTCTGGCCGCCAATAAAGATAAAATTGCGGGGACAGTGCTGTTTGTATTCCAGCCGGCTGAAGAAGGCGGTGCAGATATTGATAACTTCACTCATGGCGATCAAATTGGCTCACGTAAAATGATTGCCGACGGTGCCTTAAAAAATCCAAAACCTGAAGTGATTTTCGGGATGCATGTCATGGCAGGCATGCCAAGCGGCAATATCTTCTACAAAGATGGTGCGATTTTAAACAGTGCCGATCATTTACGTATTCAGGTCAATGGTAGTCAGGTGCATGGCTCCATGCCTTGGGCAGGTAAAGACCCAATTTATGCCTCTGCCCAGATGGTGACCAATTTACAAAGCCTGATCAGCCGTAAAGCCGACCTGACCAAAGGGATGGGTGTGGTCAGTATTGGCAGTATTCAGGGCGGCACTACCGGTAACGTCATTCCAGATCAGGTCAATATGGTCGGGACTATTCGTTCCAATAGTGAAGATGTACGTCAGGGCATTTTAAAAGACTTGCCGAAAATGCTGGAACACAATGCCGCAGCCAATGACGTTAAGGTGAAAGTCGAAATTGCACCTTATGCACCAGTGACCACCAATGATAAAACCTTGACTGAATTGATGCGCCCGACATTGGCGAGCGTGCATGGTGAAGATAAATTGCATGTTTTAGACAACAATGCCAGCGCCAGTGAAGATTTTGCTTATTATGGCCAGCTCATGCCATCCTTATTTGTCTTTGTTGGTGCTACACCGGCAGATCAAGATCCGGCAAAAGCCGCACCCAACCATAACCCGAATTTCATTGTCGATGATGCGACCTTGAAAACCGGGGTCGAAAGCCATGTCCGTTTTATTCTGGACTATCCAAAAGTAGCTGAGCAGGTTCAGGCCAACTGGAAACAGAAAAATAAAGGCTAATCTTCTATTACTAAAAATGCGCGGCTCCAAGGACTCGCGCATTTTAGTATCTGCTGCTGTTTTATAAATGAGCTGTTAAGCGATCAGTACTTCATCTTGGCGACTTCTCTCCAGATTTGACATCTTGTGCCATTGGTCTCAAAACTCACAATGCTAAACTTTGAACCGCTAAATTGCTTGACTTTTGGCAGGAATCCGGCAAATTCTAATCCCTCTCCTGCATCTAAAAACAAGCAAAAATTTCGAAAATCTGCATGGAACAAAACTATGGCGAATCACTTTGAATTCAATATCCGCGTTTATATTGAAGATACTGATGCGGGTGGCATTGTCTATCACGCCAATCATATTCGCTATATGGAACGTACCCGTACCGAATGGTTACGTGCCGCTGGAGTGAGCCATTACTGGCATCAGACAGACTACAATTTTGTGGTGCATAAAATTAATGTCAAATATATGCGTCCGATCCTGATGGATGATTTAATTACTGTTACGGCACGTGTCATTTCATGTAAAGCTTCATCATTTGTATTGCAACAAAATATTTATCGTGGTGAAATCATGCTTGCATCAGGTGAGGTTGAGTTGGCATGTATCAGTGCAGAGATGCGACCACGTCGACTCCCGGATGAAATCCGCGAACTAATTCAAAAAGAATTGGAACAAGACTAAAAAAATTTATTGGCACACGTAACAACTATGGCGACTCAGTTAGAATCATCTCTTCAAGTTTCAGATCTTATTTTACAAGCAAGCCCTGTCGTACAACTGGTGATGCTTTCTCTCCTGTTAGCCTCAATATATAGCTGGTATCTGATTGCCAGGCTCTATATGAGTTATAAAAAAGCCCAGGCCGATGATGAACATTTCCAGAAAATCTTCTGGTCTGGTGCTGAGCTGAATACTCTATATAACAATGCACAACTCAATTCTAAACGCACTGGCCTTGAAGATATTTTCTATCAAGGTCTGGGCGAGTTCCTGAAACTGAAAAAACGCCATGCACCAACTGCCCAGTCGATTGAAGGAACTGAGCGTATTCTGCGTGTCGGTTTAAGCCGTGATCAAGGTCATCTGGAACAAGGTTTGGGTGCGTTGGCGAGTATCGGTTCGGTCGCGCCTTATGTCGGTCTGTTTGGTACGGTCTGGGGCATTATGAATGCCTTTATTGGCCTGGCAGATGTTGATCAGGTGACTTTAGCGACAGTCGCACCTGGTATTGCAGAAGCCTTAATTGCAACAGCGATCGGTCTGTTCGCAGCCATTCCAGCGGTATTGGCTTTCAACCATTTTACGGCCAAAGGTGAAACGGTCTACTCCGACCGTGCACTGTTTGCTGAAGAAATGGTGGCGCTATTGCAACGTCAGTCTGTGGGCGTAACTCAGGACAAAGACTAATGGCGATTCAAGGTTCAGGACGCTTTCAGCGTATTAAAAAACCACTAAAAAGTGACATGAATGTCGTACCGTATATCGATGTGATGCTGGTACTGTTGGTGATCTTTATGGTCACTGCCCCGATGATTACCAGCGGCATTAAGGTTGACTTGCCTCAGGCCAATGGATTGCCGATCGAATCCAAGGACGCTCCGACCATCGTCACACTCAAAGAAGATGGTTCATATTATTTAGAATATAAAAATCAGGCGACTGGCCCAGTCACATTGGAAGAATTGACGCGTACGCTGGTTGATGCCCAAACCCAGGCGCAAAATGACAACAAGGTGCTGAATGTCGTAATCAATGGCCACAATACTCGTCCTTATGGCGATGTCATGGCCTTGATGTCCAGCCTGCAGGATGCTGGCCTTTCTCAAGTCGGTTTACTGACCAAGCCATTAGAATAAAGTATGAAAGACTATAAAAAGCCACCATTTCAGAAAAAAGCCATCGCACTTGGATTCACCTTAGGCATCCATGCAGTGGCTTTGGTGGGCTTACTTTATCTGGGCATGAGTAATCCCCCTGAACCGCCAAAACAGATCAAAACCGTTCTGATCAAGCCAGAAGACCTTAAACCGGTGACTCGCGAAGAAACCGAATTTGAGGAAACTGCACATGAAAATGTCGCAGAAGAAATTACCCAGACTGCTGAACCCAGTATAGAACCTGCTCCAGTGGTTCCAACGACGGCGCCTGCCACACCTCCTGCTCCACCTACACCTAAAGTCGATACACAAAAAGCCCAGCAGGAACTGAAAGCGGCAGAGGCAGCACAAGCCAAGGCTGCGCAGCAAGCAGCGGAAGCAGCAAAACGTGCCCAAGCCGCTGAACAGGCCAAACAAGCAGCAGCCAAAGCCAAAGCGGATGCAGCGCAAAAATCAAAGGCGGAAGCCGAAGCTGCACGTCAAGCTGAACTAAATGCACAGCGCAAAGCCGATGCTGCTCAAAAAGCCAAACTGGAAGCACAGAAAAAAGCTGACTTAGCTGCCAAGCAAAAAGCGGATGCTGCCACAAAAGCCAAAGCAGAGGCTGATGCCAAACGTAAGGCTGAAGCTGCTGCTAAAGCAAAGGCAGATGCGGCGGCGAAACGTAAAGCAGACGCTGATGCGAAAGCTAAAGCAGACGCGGCAGCCAAGGCTAAAAATGATGCAGAGGCGAAACGCAAAGCGGACGCTGATGCGAAAGCTAAAGCCGATGCAGCGGCTAAAGCAAAAGCCGACGCTGATGCCAAACGCAAGGCAGATGCCGATGCTAAGGCCAAATCTGATGCAGATGCCAAGCGCAAAGCAGATGCCGAAGCAAAAGCCAGAGCTGATGCAGATGCCAAAGCTTCAGCCGCGAAACAGGCTGCTGAAGAAGCTGCACAGAAAAAAGCGGAATCAAAACGGATTGCATCCACTGCGAAGCGCGATTTTGAAAACAAAATCAAACGCGCCTGGGATACACCAGTCGGATCATCAGGCCAGCGTGCCACTGCACGTGTAACCCTGAATGATAATGGCGGTGTGGTCTCGGTCATTGTGAATTCAAGTGATTCAGACATGAAAGCCAGTGTAGAAGCTGCAGTCCGTGCTGCAGCACCTTATCCAATGCCATCCGATCCAGATGCACGCCGTGAAGCACGAAGCTTTACTTCAACCTTTACTGCGCAATAAAAACGGAGCCATCACATAAATAATGTTGTGATGGCTTTTATTTTTTAAGCTAAACTTCACTTTAAATTGATTAAATAATATTCACTTTTCACAGTGTCATAACAGTTTGGTCATAAATTCATGGTTTTATTCTATTAAATCCATGCGATGATGTAGCCCAAGCACCTATACAATAAATCCGTTGATTTGAGTAAATAACGAATGATGGAAAAGACTCGCAAACATCTACTCTGCCTCGCAATCATTAGCGCTTTAAGCCCTGTATTGGCAACCCAGTCCTATGCCCAATTGCATCTGGAAATTACCAAGGCACCTGAGGCAGCACCTAAAATTGCCGTTGTACCTTTCAGTCAGGATCAGAGCATTTATCCTATTGTGGAAAATGACCTGAATCGTTCTGGCCGCTTTACCAGTGCTTCAAAAAACCTGCCTGCAACAGCAACATTGAATAATCCGAATGCAGAAGCTTGGGCATCAGCTGGTGTTCCCTATGTGGTCACCGGTTCATCCAAGGCCACAGCCGATGGTTCTTTTGAAATCCAGTATCAGCTTTATGATGTCGAAAAAAAACAATATCTATTAAATGAATTGCTAACTGTTCCAGCCTCACGCACCCGTCAGGCAGCGCATATGATCAGTGATGCCATCTATCAGGCATTGACCGGCATTCCAGGTGACTTTAGCGGACGTATTGCCTATGTGCTGCGTAATCCTGCTACCCCAGAACAACGCTATACCTTGCAAATTGCCGATACCGATGGCGAACAGCCAAAAACCATTTTAACCTCGCGTGATCCAATCCTTTCTCCGGCATGGACACCAGATGCCAAAAAAATCGCTTATGTGTCCTTTGAAACCAAACGCCCGGCGATTTATGTACAGGATCTGGCAACAGGTCAACGTGAAAAACTAGCCAGCTTCCGCGGTTTGAATGGCGCGCCGAGCTTCTCTCCAGATGGCAAGAGCATGCTGTTTACTGCTTCTATGCACGGCAATCCGGAAATCTACCAGATGAATCTGGAAACGCGTCAGCTACAACGTATGACCAATGACAGTGCCATTGATACTGAAGCACGTTATTCGCCAGATGGAAAATCTTTTATTTTCACTTCTGACCGTGGTGGTTCTCCACAAATTTACCGCCATGATCTTGAATCAAGTAGCAATAAACGCCTGACCTTCCGTGGTGCATTCAACGCGCGCGGCACGCTGAGCGCAGATGGTAAAAAACTTGCATTAGTTCATCGTCCAAGCGGCAGTAACTATCGAGTTGCGGTTCAGGACATGACCTCCGGTGTGAACAATATTCTGACGCCAACGACGCTGGACGAATCGCCGAGCTTCTCACCAAATGGCCAGATGGTGGTCTATGCCACCCGTGAAGGTGCACGCGGACTCTTGTCGATCATGTCGCTGGATGGCCGCTTCCGTATGAATTTACCAAGTGAAACGGGTGAAGTCCGTGAACCGGCTTGGGCGCCAAAATAAGATTTTTATATTGATAAACCCTTTACCCCATAATCAAACTTCATGGAGATGAAGATGAACAAAGTAAAATTATTTGCCTTGCCACTTTTAGCAGCAGCTGTTGTCATGACAGGTTGTGCGAGCCGTAAGCCTGCCGCTGAAGTTCAAACGGGCGGTTTAGATACGACCGGTACAACAACTGTGAATACTCAAGGTCTGAGTGAAGATGCAGCACTGAATGCACAAAACATGGCAGGTGCTTCTGCAAAAGGTGTTACTGCAGAAAATAAAGCATTCTTGGCAAAACGCGTGGTGCATTTTGACTATGACAGTACTGAACTCAGCAATGAAGATCTAAATACGCTGCAAGCCCATGCGCAATTCCTGATGGCCAATGCCAATTCACGTGTAGCACTCACCGGCCATACCGATGAACGCGGTACCCGTGAATACAACATGGCACTTGGCGAGCGTCGTGCCAAAGCAGTAGAAAGCTTCTTGGTGACGACTGGTGTTAATCCTGGTCAACTAGAAGCAGTTAGCTATGGCAAGGAAATGCCAATCAATGCGGGCCATGACGAAAATGCCTGGAAAGAAAACCGCCGTGTAGAAATTAATTATGAAGCGGTACCACCATTGTTGAAATAATTTTCATTCATGATGGTTTCATCAAATAAAAAGCACTCAATCATGAGTGCTTTTTATTTGCTTCAATGAAAGAATCGGTCTACTTGGGAAGCTGATCTTGTTCAGCCGGATGCATCGATTCGATCAGGTCATGTTTATTGAATTGTTTGTACTCTGGTTTTGCTTCATAATCCCGCCAGGCTTCTTTCATCTTGTCTTCAGAGATATCATCTAAAGTAATGCCTTCGCTTGGCGTTGGAGTCGCATCAAACTTCAATGTTGTCATATCTGTGCTCCTATTCTCAATTTTCCTTTGTCTTCAACATAGCACTTTCCGCAGGAGTTGCAAGGGCAAAATCGATACAAATAATCCAGTTTAATTTTTCTTTTAGTACGTTCTCATCTAAAATATAGCCGCATATCGTTTTGATCATTTTTTCCCGATTTAAGTTTTGGAGTTTCCCCTATGTCATACCGCACTTTATCCCAGTTTTTACAACAACAAAGCGGGAATCTCACACCTGAACTTGCGCAAGTTATTGAAACAATTGCAAACACTTGCAAAGATATTGATCAATTACTGCAAAAAGGTGCTTTAGCGGGTGTATTGGGAAGTGCACAGCATGAAAACGTTCAAGGCGAAGAGCAAAAGAAGCTGGATGTCATTTCTAATGACTATTTGATTGATGCCTTGCAGCAACATCCAAATGTGGGTGGTTTGGCCTCAGAAGAACTGGATGAATTCACCCCTGCACAAGAAAATGGTCAATTTCTGGTATTGTTCGATCCATTAGACGGTTCAAGCAATATCGACATCAATATGTGTGTTGGTACCATTTTTTCGATTCTTCCTGCAAAAAATGCCGTGACTCAGGCAGAAGACTTTATGCAAGCCGGTGTTCATCAGGTAGCTGCAGGTTATGTGCTTTATGGTCCATCGACCATGTTGGCATTGACCGTCGGCGCAGGCGTAGTGTTCTTTACCTATGACCCTGAGACTCAAGAATTCCTACTGACTTCTGAAGCAATTCAGGTAGCTGCAGATACTAAAGAATATGCGATCAATGCGTCGAATCAACGTCATTGGGAAGCACCAGTACAGCGTTATATCGATGAATTGTTAGCAGGCAAAACCGGTCCTCGTGAAAAAGACTTCAATATGCGTTGGGTTGCTTGTATGGTGGGCGACATTCACCGTATTCTTTGCCGTAGCGGTATCTTCATGTATCCATATGACCTTAAAGATCCGGCTAAAGCTGGTCGTCTGCGTTTAATGTATGAAGCTAACCCAATGAGCATGCTCATGGAACAGGCTGACGGTGCATCAACTACAGGTCGTGTGCGTATTCTTGAGATCGAACCGACAGATCTACATCAACGTGTGCCAGTGATCATTGGTTCTAAAAACGAAGTTGATCTTGTGACCAGCTACCACAACTAATTTTTATAGCGGTAGTCGATATTGAATCGGCTGCCGTGGATTATATCTCCCATGCCAACTTTTTTTCTTGATTCAAAAGACAATCCAAAGATTAAACACTTACGTGGTTTAATCGAACAAAATACTTATCGTAAAAAACAAGGTCAAACGGTTTTAGAAGGCACGCATCTGTCTCTCGCCTGGTTACATGAAAGCCGTAAAATTGATTCTATTTTCACCACTGAACATGCACTTTCACATCCTGATTTCGAGAAAATTCTCGCAAAATACACAGGTATGGTCTTTGTTCTAAGCGAGTCTTTATACAAAGATTTAAGTACCTTAGGAACATCTTTAGCCTGTTTAGCTGTGGTGACTTTACCAACAGCAAATTATGCATTGGATTTTAAAGCAGACACTTTGATTCTGGAAAATGTACAGGATCCGGGTAATGTAGGCACCCTGCTTCGCTCTGCTGCTGCTGCCGGTATTGAACAAATTGTGTGTACCAAAGGTTCTGCATCGCTCTGGTCTCCACGCGTATTACGTGCCGGTATGGGTGCACATTTCACACTGCAAACCTTTGAAAATATTTCGCTTGAACAAATTCTTGAGCAATTTCAAATCCCTGTTTATGTAACCAGCTCACACCGTGCTGAAAGCCTATATTCAAAAGACTTACGTAAACCTTGCGTGTGGATTCTGGGCAATGAAGGCCAAGGCGTGTCTGATTATGCGATGCAACATGCTGAAGCCGTGAGCATTCCGCAACCTGGGGGTCAGGAATCACTGAATGTCGCCATTGCGGGTTCGATCTGTTTTTTTGAAATGGTACGTCAACGTATCTAATTAGGGATTTAGGTTACAGTGTTTTAATACGACCCTGCCCGTGTATAAAATAGATTAAACTACAAAAATAATAAACTTAATTGTCAACCAAACCAGGATTCCCAACGTTATATGATTATGAACTTGGGAATAATGGTGGGTGTCCAATGACAGGATTTTCCATCTCTATGGATTTAGCACCAAAACAGTTGCAAACACACGATGTAAGTATTCTGAAGAGTACGGCTGAAGCACGTCTGAAGAATTTCATGCAGGATGTGACTGGGCGTGCCTTGGTGATGATGGAAAGTGCGACTCAAGGTCATCATGGTATTGCCATGGATCTGGTTCAGGAAGCTTTCATTTCCTTACACAAATCCTATGCAGAAAAAAGTACTGAAGAATGGTATCCCCTATTTTATACCATTCTCAACAACAAGTTACAGGACTGGCGTCGTAAAGAGTCACGGCGTGGTCAAATGTTTTCATTTTTCAAGAAAGTCAGTCTCGATGACGACGAAATTGAATTTGATGATGTCGTCGATGAATCAACACCAACGCCGCTGGACTTTCTCGATCAGGCAGTCACTGCTGAAGAAATCCAGGAAGCGATTGCAAAATTGCCTGTGCGTCAGCAGCAGGCATTTATGCTAAGAGCTTGGGAAGGATTTGATACGCATACCACCGCACAGATTATGAACTGCACAGAAGGCAGTGTAAAAACCCATTACCATCGTGCTATCCAAGGCTTACGCGCCTCTTTAGCACATTTAAATCCATATCTGGGAGGGTCATCCGAATGAATCAAGATGATTTCTTAAAACAAGTAACTTCCAAACTTGATGGACTGGCACAACAACATAAAGACAAACCTGTTGTCATGCACCATGTTCTTGAAGAAATTCAGGATTCAAAACATTCACGCTTTGCATTTCTAAAAATGTCAGGTTTTGCTTTGGCAGCTGCGATTGCAGGCATTGTGGTATTACCGAATCTTTCGGACCATAACGAGCCGCAAACTCAAATGGTGTCAGTCCCAAAACTGTCTCCGCAAATGCTTGAAGATTTAGAAATGTTAATGGTTTTAGGTGAGGACAAAGTTCCACATGGCAGCTAAAAAATTGGCGATTGCTTTTTGTGCATTCAGTTTTCTGCAAACCAGCTTTGCAGGATTTGAACGTTTTTGGCTATTTTCCAAGGATGCGAATACCCAAGTAACTGATACTTGGGATAGTCTTTCTGATTCTGAACAATTGGCACTGATTAAACGTTATCAATCTTTAAAAGAAATCCCCGAACAACAACGTGTTAGCTTACAGCAGCGTATGGACTGGTTTACTCAACTCCCTAATGCGGAAAAACAAAGAATGCGTGAGACTTGGCAAATGATGAGCAGTCAGGAACGCAAAGAACTGGGCGCACGTATGCAAAAAGCGTCTCCTGAGCAACGCCTTGCCATTCGCGAAGAATACATTCTCAAATATCAGCAAGTGACTCAGCAGCCTAACTCGCATTAAACACTTAATATAAAAAAGCCTCCATATGGAGGCTTTTTTGATGTTTCAATCATATTTTATTTTCTTAAGCGTCGATAACCTGCAAGCCCTAATAATCCTAGTAGCCCCCACATTCCAATTGCCCCACCACCACTTGAGGACGTATTCGTATTTTTAACTGTATTACGTAACAAGATTGTCGCTTTTTCTGACATTTTTTCATCAGCATCAAAAATCGCATAATCCATGCTGTAATTTGCCTGGCTTAAATTATTTTTTACAGTAAATGTCAGCTGTCCACCATAACAGGTCTGATTTTGATAGGTATCAGGACATGCTCCTTGTCGCTCTGCCTTCAGTGAAACTCCCGCAGGCAGCTTAACAATATGAATCGGGATCTCTTTTCCATCTTTATCTTGATAAAAAGCCGACTTTCCTGATGGTAGAGGCCCATCCCCATCATCACTATCATTTTCAAGCGGATTTACCGTCACTGTAAGATTATTCTCTGGACTAAGCCGATATTCATCATCTTTTGCAATCGGTGCAATGTTGTTAAAAGCTGCTCTTAAGAGGCCAGCACTGCTGGCACCTGTAGCCCGGTCTTTAAGGGTATAACTACAGAACTCCATATCAACCGAACTAGTCTGCTTACCATCAGTGCGATACATCATGATCCGGTTTAAATCAGGTTTCCACTCACATTTAAGATTTGGATCATTTGGATTTCCTTCCACAGTGGTCGAATTGCCTGTACCAACTAACTTACCAACACCTAAAGTTTTTACACTGACCTCATAATTTTGTGAATTTAAGGCTTTAATTTGAATCTTATCATTGGTTAGAGTTTCTTGAGGCATAGCCAAGATAAAAGGATTAATATAGATTGCACGATATTTCTGATATTGCTTGGTATATTTAAGCAAATCCTGATAACTTTTCAATTCTTCCTTTAAACCAGAAAGCTCATTTTCTGGAGTATTTTTATCAGCAATGATTTCTTCGAGATCATCTATATTCTCCTGATAAAAGTCATTGAGTTCTACCAAACTCTTATTTTGCAAGTCCGTAATATCGGCTGCAGTCAAACGTCGGATTTCAACTGAGCCGATCTCGCAGGTATTTTTTGCACTTGGATCAAATGTTAATGTGGATCCAATCACACGATCAATACCACGCTGGTCTTGTTCAATACAGCCACTCACCCCGATATCTACCAAATCCGTTGCGGTCTGATTATCACGCGGGTAATACAGCCCTAAATAGCGATTATCAATAGCAGGCTCAATATAATTTGTTAATAAACTGCTGATTATATTGTTAGAGACATCAAGATTATTTGAAGTAGTATCTTCGTCTAATTCTGGCAATACGCAACGTGATGGCCCAGTCGTTTGAATTGCATTTCGAATTGTAGAAAATTCAACACGTTGTGCCTTGGTCGGATTTCCCTGATTTAAGGCATATTCACAAGACAGACCTTGGTTAAAGGCTAAAATATTGAAATTAAAATACCTAAACCCGGTATTGTCATAAAATAAAGTAGATTGGGCTGTATTTTCAACAATAGTATTACTTAATGCAGTTAAACTGGAGAATTTACTGAGCGGACGATTAACTTCATTCGTCATACGCACAATATGTCCTGTGGTACTGGCAGTATTCTTCGCAATAGTAGAGTTAACAATTTCTACTGTGGCATAGCCACAAAAATCAATAATACTGTTAGTAGTGTCTGAACCGTTTTTAACAATACTACTGGAATTAATTTTCACATTGGTTTGAGTTGTCCCTAAATTTCCCTGACAGTCCATCGCCAAAACACTACCATATGAACTCGCCTGATTTTTTTGAATCAAAGAATCCTGAATGACAATATTCCTTTCCGTATTCATTGCTACACTATAAATCGCCCCACCTTCTGCAGCTGCTCGGGAATTTACTATTTCACTGGTATTAATACTTAAAGGCCCAGCTACATAAAAAGTACCGCCATTACCTTTATCCAAGGTATTTATTGCTGCATAGCCATCCTTTAAGATCAGATGATGAATTTCCAGACTGGATTGGCTGGCCATACTATTAAATAATCTGGTTTTCCCCTGGCCTGAAATAGTACTTTTTAAGGCCTCCCGGGTTGGATATAACAGCGTAATCGGACTACGACTAGCATAGTTAAGCGGAGTTTTCCCATAAATTTTGAGCGCTGACTCTACGATCAGCTCTTTATCTAATTTGTACTCGCCTGCTTCAAGCTGAATCACATCTGCAGCTGAACCATCCAATCGAAGCGTACGTCCTACATTACATCCGCCATAAGATTTATCCAGTTTTGCAGTTTTAATGGCTTCTCGCAAAGAACAGGCATTATTATTCTCGCCATCTTCATCAGCAAAAGTAGTTACATATATCGTTTTATCTTCGGCTGCCATCAAACTCATGGCAGATAAAATCATGGCCGCAAGCAGTCCTTTTTTATAATTTTTCATGATTTTTCCTTAATCTTTTAATCCACGGCGTAAACCTATTAATCCGAGTAAAATCAGTAGCCCACCACCACCCCATGAGCCGCCTGAAGTTTTGACTGCTTTGTCTTCCATTTCATTTTTTGGCTCCTGAACAATTTGAGTAGTAATAGTCAAATAAGGTTTACTTTTATTAAACCGTGTCGATGAGGTCACCACTTGTAGTTCGAAAATATCTGCTCCATGCCAGGTAGAATCCGGGGTATAAACGACATTGCCATGAATATCGATGATTGTTTTACCCTTGGAAGCTGTTTTGGTTTGTACCACTTTCAAACAGCCATCTTGCCAAGGCTCCCCCGTCGGATTCTGACCAACAATGGCATTACACTGTTCTTTTGGAATTAAATCACTATCTCCCAGATAAGATTCAATTGAAAACTTGGCAATTTCACCCTTTAACAGATCTTGTCCCACCAGACTGCCTGAGATTGGTATCGTGATTTCAACAGCACCACGATCACAAAACAGATTATCCATCAAACGGTTGATCCCGCGCTGATCTGCCGCTTCACATGCTACCGTTGGATTTGCTAAACTCAATCCTGTGCCTCTATTCACAATCGGTGATTCACTCACAAGGATATAGTTCAACAAAATTCGTGGGCGCATATAACCGAGAAATTGTCCTTTAGGAACGCTATATGGACAAAGTATGGCATTATTATTTTCTTGTAGGGTCTGACAAATACCTTCACTTTTATCTGAGGATTCAGCAAAAAGTCGTGTACCATTCCAGAACTGGTTCGGCGCGACGGCATCCCCTACACCACACGAGGCTGTCAGCAGATTATTTTGCGACACAGACTTATCACCAGTGATAATTTGGCAATCCTGTGTACCATTTCTTAAAATAATACTATTCGCTACATAAGCTCTTCCATACGGTGCATGGATATTTAAAGCAGTATTTTCATTGTCAACTATGGTGAGATTATTCAATCCCATCCCGTCCAGGACATTAATAAATACACCCTTATTTTTTAGTATCGTACTACTTAATACCTCCCCACTAATACCTTGATCTTTACTGGAGTCAGCAAACTGTCCCGCGCTATAAATATTGGTCGCGGAATTATCCAGTGTCTGATTATTTTTAAGTACACTTTGATAAATGAGGAAAGCAGGTAGCTCGCTATACAGGATCCCGCCTCGTTGGGCTTTATTATTTTCGATCAGACTATTTTTAATTTGTGCACGGCTTGTTAAGTTCTGACCAAACTTGCCAGCATTATAAATTGCCCCACCCAAGTTGGCAGCAGCATTAAATAGACGGTTATATTCTAGAATTAGCTGACCTTTATTATAAATTAGGCCACCTTGTTCAGCACAACTGGTTTTACCACAGCCTTCAAGATCCAGTTCTTTCAAATTTAACTGAACCAATGTATCTGTACTGTTGATCCGGAAAAGGTTATCAGTACCTTTCATTTGAATATGAGCATTATGCAAGCCTAATGCTTTTTCATCCGTACTGAATTCGCCATCACTTTCTGCGACCGCACGGATGGTAAGAGATTTTTTAATCGCGATATGCTGGTTCAACACATAGGTATTTTTTTCTTTTAAAATAATGGTACTGGATGAGTTCTCCCCACCACACCCCATAAAACCTGATTTAGCTAAGCCACGGTTAACATACTCAACAGCTTCTCGAAGTGAACATTCCTTGTCATCTTTTTCAATATCTTCTGTAGTGGTTACAATAATATCTGCACTATACGACTGCCCCGCTATACATAGCAAAGCTATGCCTATGCTCTTCTTGAGCATAACCTTCTCCTTAATTTTTATTTCTTTCTTTTTCTTCTAAAGTTGCAGAATCCTTGCAACAGCGAATTATTTTGCCTTACTGTGTCATAGACTGAGTAATTACTCAAGAATTTTTATATTTTACCGATATTCGTCAATCAAGGCATATATCTGCCGCAGATTAGCATTGCTGACTTTCAATTTTTCCCCTTTAAGCAATTGAATAATCTGCTCTAATCTTTGAAGCAGCACTGAAGTTTGATGTGGCCCATGGCTTAGTAAATAGTCAAAGATTTGAGGGTCTAAATGGATCCCACGACGATCGAGTACCGAGGAAACCAGCGCATAGCGATCAGCATACAAACTGCCACTCGGAACACGGGTACTGACCGCCTGCGTGAGACGGGATTGTAAATCTGGCAATTCGAGTTTGAGTTCGATAGGTGCAAAACGTGACGAAAACACCAACTGCCCACCACCTTCATTATTATAATTAATCAAGTGAAATACTGCGCGTTGCCAATGGGGTACGCCACTAATCGCTTCGATATCATCAAGTGCTACCAGATCAAAACGATCTAGAGAAGTAATCGCCTCAGTCGGTGCATCTAAAAGCTCAAGCAAAGATACCTGAATTGCAGATTTACCTACTTCCAGATAAGAGTCACAGATGGCAGACAACAAATGACTTTTACCTGTACCGGCTCCCCCATAGACATAAAATTGGTTGATCAGGCCTGCATGTAATTGACGGACAGCATCAATGACATGCCCCCAACCCGGCCCTGAAAAATCACTGATTCGGGCATCGAGCTGAGGTTCTATATCTAACTGCAATTGACGCATACGATTTTTTGGCCTTATGAGTCTTTACGATGTGGATCATGAATTTTACTTGAGTTCTCCTCTGCTTGCAGCGGTTTTTTCTGTGGCTTTTTCATTTCAATATCAACATCTAAGTCTGCTGTTTCAATATTGATTGAACCGGTAGATGCATCTTGTATGATAACAGCCTGATCACCATAAAATGGCGTATGTTCATAATACTCACGGATATGCCGCAGCAGTACTACAATCACGGCTGCCACTGGTAAGGCAATCAGCATACCCAAGAATCCGGCCAGTTGCGCACCTGCCAGAACTGCAAATACTACAGCTACAGGAGAAAGACCAATTTTATCACCTAGTAAGAACGGTTGTAGGATATAGCCTTCTACAGCCTGACCCACCATGAATACAATCCCCACCAGTACCAGCTGCCACCAGTCGATTCCAAATTGGAAAAAGGTTGCAATGACTGCGGCAATAATTCCAACCGCAAAACCAAGATACGGAATGATACTGCACAATCCGGCAATCATCCCGATGATCAAGCCAATCTCCAGGCCAATCAGTTGCAGTCCCACTGCATAAACCACGCCCAACAGAACCATGACCAGGAACTGACCTTTGACAAAGGCACCTAAGACACTATGACATTCACTCACAATATTTAAGGTTGTTTTTTCATAAGGACGGGGAATCAGGCGGCGTAAGCTGTCCAGCATACGATCCCAATCCAGCAAGAAATAAAAGGCAATAATCGGAATCAGGACAATCGTGCCACCAATCTGGATAAAATTCAGACCAGATTGTGCCAGTTTCAGCAGCATTGCCTGAATACTGTCAGCACTATAATTGGTCTGGACATAGTCCATCACCACGGAGGAAATCTGATCGGTATCAATCTCCATCGGGACCAGATTAAAGCTATCGGAAAGCCAAGGTAGAAACGTGTAATTGATCCAGTGAATCCCGGCCGGAATGCTATCACGCGCATACATCAGCTGCTGCCAGACTAGTGGCACCAGATACCACATCACCAATGTAACCACGATCCCAATCCCGATAAATACGATACTGATCGAGAGCCATCGAGCCAGCCCAATGCGGTGCAAAACATTAACCAAGGGGCTAAATAAATAAGCAATTAGAAAAGCTGCAACAAAAGGAACTACAACTGGTTTAAGCAGATATAAAACCCAAAGTATCAATGCTATACCAGCAAGTATAAGAATGCGCCGTAAAGTACGATCGACCATAGAATCTTGCCTTTTCTCTATTAATCATTCTAAAAATTAAAATATTTTAATAAAGATAGCATTTTAGGCCACAAATACCATAAGAGTTTTACATATTCAGGTTATAATCGCACCCGCGAATGCGGAGACTTCATTATGAGCAACTC
Organism: Acinetobacter lwoffii; assembly: GCF_024129435.1. Classification (GTDB taxonomy): domain Bacteria; phylum Pseudomonadota; class Gammaproteobacteria; order Pseudomonadales; family Moraxellaceae; genus Acinetobacter; species Acinetobacter lwoffii_F. The sequence continues at coordinate 34,530 of NZ_JAMXXN010000002.1, forward strand.
AATTTCTACCCCAAACACTGGTTTAAGCTACAAAGATGCAGGTGTCGACATTGAGGCGGGCGACGCGTTAGTCGATCGTATCAAATCTGTCGCTAAGCGTACCTCACGTCCCGAAGTTATGGGCGGTCTAGGTGGCTTTGGTGCACTTTGTAAAATTCCTAAAGGTTATGAAGAACCTGTTCTCGTATCTGGCACAGATGGTGTTGGTACAAAATTACGTCTGGCACTGAATTTGAACCGTCATGACACAATTGGTCAAGACCTGGTTGCAATGTGCGTGAATGACCTTCTTGTCTGTGGTGCTGAGCCACTGTTCTTCCTTGATTATTATGCAACTGGTCACTTAAATGTTGATGTTGCTGCAAATGTAGTCACTGGTATTGGCGCTGGTTGTGAACTTGCTGGCTGTGCATTAGTTGGCGGTGAAACTGCTGAAATGCCAGGCATGTATGAAGGCGAAGATTACGATCTTGCAGGTTTCTGTGTCGGTGTTGTTGAGCAAAGCAAAATTATTGATGGCTCTAAAGTCAAAGCGGGTGACGTTTTAATTGGTGTAGCTTCTTCAGGTGCGCACTCAAACGGCTACTCACTGCTTCGTAAAATCCTGGACGTGAAAAACGTTGACCTGAATCAAATCGTGGATGGTCGCCCACTTGCAGATGCTGCAATGGAACCAACACGTATTTATGTCAAACCAATTCTTGAACTGTTAAAACACGTTGATGTGCATGCGATGGCACACATCACGGGTGGTGGTTTACCAGGTAACTTGCCGCGCGTACTTCCAAACGGTGCTCAAGCGCTTGTGAATGAATCTTCTTGGGAGTGGCCTGAGCTATTCAAGCTTCTACAACGTGAAGGCGGCGTAGAACAATTTGAAATGTATCGTACTTTCAACTGTGGCGTCGGCATGGTGCTGGTTGTTGATGCAGCTGATGCAGACAAAACTGTTGAACTACTTAACCAGCTTGGCGAAAATGCATGGGCGATGGGTCAGATTCAAGACAATGCTGAATCAGTTGCAGGTGCAGACGAAAAAATTCGTGTGATCTTTGCGTAATTTCGCATGATTAAAATTGCTGTACTTGTTTCAGGTAGTGGATCAAATCTGCAAGCCTTGATTGATGCCAATCTTTCAGGGCAAATTGTGGGCGTAATTTCCAATAAACCTGAAGCCTTTGCTTTAACGCGTGCACAACACGCAGGCATTCAGACTGCAGTTATTGAACACAAGCAATATCCAAGTCGTGAAGCTTTTGATGATGTGATGCATCAACAGCTTTTGGACTGGGATGTGGATCTGGTCGTGCTTGCCGGCTTTATGCGAATTTTAAGTGAAAAATTTGTGAAAGCCTGGGAAGGAAAAATGTTGAATATTCATCCTTCCCTGCTGCCTAATTATAAAGGCATGCATACGCATCAGCGTGTACTCAATACCGGTGATGTTCTGCACGGTTGTACGGTGCATTATGTTACGGCTGAACTGGATGCAGGCCAAGCGCTTGCCCAAGGTGTTCTCAAGGTTTCTCATCACGATACGGTAGAAAGTTTGGCAACACGTGTGCATAGCCTCGAACATGTGATCTATCCACAAGTTGTAGAATGGATTTGTAGCGGAACGATTCAACATACTGAAGATGGTGTGCTGTATCGAAATGAGAAAATGCAAGCGCCTGTTCAATTCTGCAAGTTTTAAAAAAGTTTAGAAATAAAAAACGCATCCTCGGATGCGTTTTTTTATTTCCAATACATTCGATGACTCAGGCAGACTGTTGCTGAATCAATTGCTTTACCAAGCTCGCGACTTGATCAGGTTGTTCCAATGGGAACATATGTCCACCATCCACCACGGTAAAAGGAATACCAAATTTCTTTTGCACTTGCTGCGGGAACTTGCGGGCCAGAAATGGACCTTTCTTAGCCACAACTAAATGCACAGGAATTTTGGGTTTTGCCTGAGGCAACCACCATAGTGACGGATTGGTTCTAAAGACTGCGACCTCATCCATTTTAGGAATAGTGAGTTCTACCCCACCCCGAATGTGATCATCCTGCAAGGCATGGTCAATATAAGCTTGGAAGCAATCTGCATCAAAATCCTGATAAAAACCTTTAGGGCGCAGCAATTCAGCGGCTTGTTCACGTGAATCCCAATGGTCACGACGGCGTTTGGACAGACCGGCCGGAGACATTTTATCCAATGCTTTTAAGCGAAAAGTTTTCGCAATATGCAAGGCAAAGGCTTCTTTGCCCATAATCATCGGCGGGTCCAGCATGATCATTTGTGAAAACAGTTCCGGACGCTGCAAAGTCGCCTGCAGAGTTAACACAGATCCCAAAGAATGCCCCAGACCAATGACAGGTCGCCCATGTGACTGACGTACAATACTGTCAATCACTTGCTGGGTCAGGCTTTTCCAATGGTTATCAACCGGATAACGCTTATCCGGCCCTAAAAGCGGCACATAGATAATATCGTAATCATCTTGCAATTCATCAAACAGCTTTTGATAGACTTTAGATGGCACGCCATTGGCGTGCGCGAAATGAATCAGTGGTTTCATTGCAGTGTCGTGCTATTTTCTGACTGAAGCTTCTGTGCAACTGAAGAAGCAATTCCATCCCCAATCGATGAACCCATACGACCCAAGACTGATTCAAATGGACTATATTCAATGGTGTAATTCAACGCTTTTTCAGTTTTCAGTTCGCGTTTCAAGGTATTTAAGCTACCGATACGATCCGCAATACCTAATTTCACCGCCTGATCACCGGTCCAGAACAAGCCAGAGAAAATAGCAGGATCATTGGATTTCAATTTATTGCCACGTCCTTGTTTAACTGCATTAATAAAGTGACCATGTACATTATCCAGCACACCCTGTACGTGGGCTTTTTGCGCAGGATCAACCGGCTGAGTCATAGACAGCAAAGCTTTATTTTCACCTGAAGTCATGGTGCGATCTTCAACACCTAATTTTTGCAATAGATTAGTCACACCATAATTCGGCATGATCACCCCAATTGAACCGACCAAACTCGATGGATTGACAATAATTTCATCCGCAGCTGAAGCAATATAATAAGCACCTGAAGCACCAGTATCGCCAATCACGGCATACAATTTTTTCCCAGAATGCTGTTTTTTCAGATACTGAATTTCCTGCCAGATTTCATCAGACTGTACCGGTGAACCGCCAGGTGAGTTGATATTCAGCACCACTGCTTTACTTTGTTTATTTTCAAAGGCTTTTTTCAATGATTTGATGGTATTGCTACTGTTGACGCTCTGCTTGTCGGCTGCAATCGTACCCACAATATCCACGACTGCGATATGCGAACCCGCAGCAGCGCTAGCATCTGAAGAAACTGAACTACAGCTTTTGCCTAATGCCAAAATGACAACAAGCAGATAAGCAAAAGTCAGAAATTTAAAGAAAATTCCCCAACGGCGTGCACGGCGCTGTTCTTCTACCGAAGCTAAAACTGCTTTTTCAAGCAATTTCCATTCCGGACCAGTCGGTTGAACTGGCTGTTGCGTATTTTGTATTTGATTTTCAGGTTTTGGTGGCCAATCGGACATAAATAATCCAATAAATTGATTTATATTGAATCCATTATATACACTGAATCGGGTAATTCTGTCTAAACAAAACGTTTTCGCCTATAATAAATTTTGTTCTCTTTTTTTGTACTTAGACGAAATCAATGACGAAACAGGGCTCACGGAATTCAGCTTACGGATTACTCAAATACATTAGCCGCCAACCGCTTCCGGTTTCTCGCTGGATGGCCCGTATTCTGGCCTTTATTGTGAACAGTTTTAAAGTCACTAAAACTTCGGAAGTCATTCGTCTCAATCTTGAAATCAGTCTTTCTGAACTGTCCGGCCAGGAACGTGAACAGATTAACCGTGCTGCGGTTCGCAATGAATTAATGTCATATTTCGAGTTCTTTACTATTTGGGGCTCAAGCAATCAGAAAAATCTTAAACGCGTTCATCGCGTTATTGGCGAAGATCTACTTCATGATGCCATTGCACAAAATAAAGGCCTCGTGTTAATCGTGCCGCATTTTGGTACCTGGGAAATTATGAATGCCTATATTGCCCAGTTCACCTCAATGACCATTATGTACAAACCTGTGAAAAATCAGGCTGCAGATCAATTTGTACGGGCCGCCCGTAGTCGTGAACAGGCGCATCTGGTGCCGACCGATGAATCTGGCGTCCGTCAGATTTTTAAAGCCTTAAAACAAGGTGGCACTACGGTCATCCTTCCGGATCATACCCCGAATATCGGTGGTGAATATATTCCCTATTTCGGCGTGCCTTTGGCCACCAGTAATTTAAGTGCCAAGCTGATTCAAAAGACCAAAGCGCGTGCCCTGTTTTTATATGCTCTACGTAATACTGAAGATGGATTCGATATTTTTATCGAAGCAGTTGATGAAAAAATTTATAATGGCAATGCCAATCAAGGCACACAAGTCATTATCAATAGTATTGAAAATTTAATTCGTCGCCATCCGGAACATTATCATTGGAGTTATAAACGCTTTAATGCGCATCAAGACTTGGGAAATCTCTACAAACTTGAGCATGAACAAGCTTTGGGCAAAGTAAATGCATTAAGAACTCAAGAACTACATAAAGTTTCGCCCATATTGGAATCAGTCACTTAAGGGCTGACGATACAACCACTGCCATTCATGTCGTTCGGCAGAAAGCACCAGTTTTGAGCCTTGTTGCTGGAAGTGCACACTCCCCTGTTCTGCTGTAGTCAATAAGGGAATATTAAGTGCTTTCAACCGTTGCTGGGTCAGTTGGCTCGGGTGGCCATAACGGTTAAATTTCCCAGCCGAGGCAATCGCCAGTTTAGGCTGCAAAACCTGTAAAAATTGATAGGCTGAACTGTGCTGACTGCCATGATGCCCGAGTATCAGCACATCGACCTGAAGTTCGGGATAGTCTTGGAGCAGCTGATATTCAGTTTCCCAACCCGCATCCCCCATCAGTAAAAAGTTTTGATACGGTCCGGCATTTTTGATTTGTAGATATACCACACAAGAGCGGTCATTTTTATTGAAGTTTGACGTGTTTAACTGCTGCTGCCGAGGTGCCAGAATTTTAAAGTTACTCTCTTCAGACCATTGCCATTGCTGTCCTTCATAGCAAAACTGAAAACGGGAAGCTCGGGCTGTTTCAGGCATCTGATTAGATGATACTTGCTTGATATTCAATTGATCTTTAATACTGTGATATGCACCGCTATGGTCCTGATCCAGATGGGTCAAAATCAGTTGATCCAGTTCCCCAACACCTTGCACAGATAGAAACGGCCTAATCACTTGTCGACCAATACTGAATTTTTCTTCATTATAATAACCACCCATATCGATCATCATGCTCTTTTGCCCTTCCCGAATGAAGATGGCCTGTCCCTGCCCGACATCCAGAACAGACAGCTGAAATGCATGCTGATTAAGTTGAGGAATGCACAGTGGTAAACAGGCAAGTGCTGTCCAGCTTTTGGGCACTAAGCCACGCGGCAAAAAGACAATTAATAAGCCCAAAATACATAGAGCAATCATCCAGACATTCATGGCCACAGGAATCAGTTGCGGTGCAAACAGCCGATCAAGCAGATTCAAAAATGCCAGCAGTATATGAATAAAAATATCATTGAGCTGAAACAGCAGACTCGAAAGTGGTTCAGAAATGAAAAATAATAAAGCCGCCAGAATATCTACGGGAACTATCAGCAGGCCAATCCACGGGATAGCCACCAGGTTGCTTAGCGGGGTAATCCAAGCCACCTGCTTAAAAAACAACATCATTAAGGGAAACAGGGCCAGAAAGATTTTCCACTGCGACTCCATCAAAACTTTTATTGCAAAATACAGTCGTTGTAATGCTGTTTGTACTGTTTGATGCGGTTGCTGCTGAATGGTTTGATAGATCCGCAGCAAGACAAAACAGGCCCCATAAGACAGCCAGAATGCGGCCGACAAAATGCTAAAAGGATCAAAGAGCAACAATAAGGCAGCACTTAAAATCAGCAGTTTTAATGGCTGCATACTTTGCCTGAGCAGCAGCGTAAAAGTCACAATCACACAAATCAGTAAAGTGCGTAACGCCGGAATTTCAAAACCGACAAAGGCACAATACAGCAATACACATAACAAAAAAGGCAGACTCAAAAAATACTGCCTTGGCCATTTCAGATAAATCTGCGGTACGTACCTTGAAATCAGATATTGCAACGCTCCACAAACGATAAAGGCAAAGATCAGGACATGCGGTCCGGAAATCGCCAGTAAATGACTCATGCCAAAACGCTGGAATTGCTGTTCCGTCGCTTGATCCAAGAGACTTTCATCACCACTTAATAGAGCCAGTAACAAGCCTTTCTGCTGTACTGGTTGTGTGGCCACAAACTCTCTTAAGGTCAGTCGCTGCTGTTCTACCCAAAGCAAAAATCGCTGATTCAAATTTTTCTGCTGACGTAGATATTTAGCATGACCTAGTGCATAGAGTTGTTGCGGTTGCAACTCTTGGATATGTTTAATCCTAAACCCGGCCATAACATTTTGCTGCAAGGCCCATTTTTCTGCATCAAAAGCACCCGGTGTCGCATAACTATGGTTAGGTCGAATCTGGCCTTGTAATAAATAATAGTGTCCCAGTTCAAGAGTCTGCTGTTTGGTTACATCATTTCCTAAACTGGATATGACAGGATCTGAAACTGGCAGAAAACCCATCCACTTAACTGTAATGCCATCAGGGTTAAGCACATGCAGGGCTTGCTGGATATTCTGATCGCCCAGTTTATTCAGCTCTTTGATATAGACCACGATTTCTTTTTCAGATACCTCGTGTTCTCGCTTGGATAAACGTTCAGCCAGTTGCAGATTGGCATAAGCATGACCTAAAAATAGTCCCAAAAGCAGGCTTGATCCAGTGATCAACAAGCTTCGCAGTGGTGTATTCAAGATGAGCTTTAATTTATGGCAACACAGATACCACAACAGCGCAACGATCAAAACTGCCGTTCCGCTCAGTTGAACAGACAGGAAACTTTTCCCCATACACGCAAGGCCTAAAATCCAGCCAATACATAGCCACTGCAACATTGAATCTTATTCTGTCTTGTTATTATTTTGCCCAATAATAAAGCCCACCGGAGTGAGCTTCAATCAAATGCGAATATTCTCGTTATTTATGGTTCAATCCAGAGACCATCCTGCATATGTAAAATCCGATCTGCTGCATGGGCTAGCTGTTCATCATGCGTCACAATCAGCATCGCCATATTGAACTCACGTTGCAATTCGGTCAGCAGTTCAAAAATCTTTGCTGCAGTCTTGCGATCCAGATTTCCGGTCGGTTCATCGGCCATCATCAGTTTAGGTTTACCGACCACTGCACGCGCCAAAGCTACACGCTGACGCTCACCTCCGGATAATTCACCCGGCTTGTGAGTCAGACGATGCGAAAGACCAACACGTTCCAGCAAATATTCGGCCTGCTGTTTGGCTTCCTTAAACTTCATGTTGTCGCGTAACATCAGCGGCATAGCCACATTTTCCAGTGCCGTAAATTCTGGCAACAGGTGATGAAACTGATAAACAAAGCCCAAATGCTCATTCCGCACATAACCGCGTTCTGCTTCAGACAAGGTATCAAAACGGCGGCCATTCACCATGACCTGACCTGACGTCGGGCGATCCAATCCACCCAAAACATGTAATAAGGTACTTTTGCCTGAACCACTTGAACCTACAATCGAAACAAACTCACCTGCTTTTACCTGTAGCGACAAGCCGCGAATCACATCGACAGTGGCCTTGCCATCGGTAAAGGATTTGTGAATATTCTGGGCATCTAAAATCAGATTACTCATAACGCAAAGCCTCTGCCGGTTGAATTTTTGCTGCACGTAAAGCCGGATAAATTGTCGCGACAAAACTGAGTGCCAGTGACAAGCCTACAATCACCAAGACATCCTGCCAGCGCAGATACGAAGGTAAGTAGTTAATAAAATAGGCATCAAACATATTCAGGCCTAAAGTATTGTTGAGCCAGCCAATAAAGCTACTGATACTGGTTGCCGCAATAATCCCGAGGATGGCCCCTGCACAAGTTCCAATCACCCCAATCACGGTACCTTGCACCATAAAGATTTTGGTAATGGTGGCAGGTGAAGCCCCCAAAGTCCTTAAAATGGCAATGTCCGATTTTTTATCCGTCACCACCATCACCAGTGAAGACACAATATTAAATGCCGCGACTAGAACGATCAGGAATAAAAGCAGGCTGACCATGGCTTTTTCCATCTGAATCGCGCTGAACAGATTACCATGGGTATAAGTCCAGTCCGAAGCATAGAAATTCCCCGGCAAATCATGCACAATTTCCTGAGACACTTGTGGTGCCAGGAAAATATCATCCAGCTTCATACGCACACCCTGCGCACCATCCGGTAGACGCAGCAAGGTCGAGGCATCATTTAAAGCGATATAACCCATCATCGAGTCAACTTCAGCACCAATACTGAAGATTCCCACCACTTTAAAACGCTTGAAACGCGGGACGACACCAGCTGGTGATGGGGTGGCTTCTGGCAAAACCAGAGTAATATTGTCATTTAAACCCACACCCATGGCATCGGTCATTTGCTTGCCCAAAACAATACCAAATTCACCTTTTTTCAGGCTGTCGATACTGCCCTCAACCATATGGTTTTGTATAATTGAAACTTTTTTCTCATACTCGGGTTCAATCCCGCTGACCATAATGCCGGCGACCTGACCCTGTGCGGTCAGCATGCCTTGTAATTGAGTAAAAGGTGCGACTCCCTGAACATGCTCATGCCCTTCAATTTGCTTTGCAAGTTCTGGCCAATTTGTTAAAATTTGTGTTGAGGAAACAGTCGCTTGAGGTATCATTCCTAAGACACGATTCTTTAACTCTCGGTCAAAACCATTCATCACAGACAACACTGTAATGAGGACTGCCACACCGAGTGTGAGGCCGATCATTGAGACCAACGCGATAAAAGAAATGAAGTGGTTACTACGCCGTGCGCGAGTATATTTCAACCCTATATACAGCGAGATTGGTTTGAACATAACCATCTAGTCCGAGGTAATAAATTATGGAAAATGTACAGCATCCAAACGGATTTACGGAAAGACGCGTCATGTCTCGAATCGATGCTGCCTTACGAATTAATTATCAGATTATTTCCGATGATGTTGCCTTGAATGATCCTTACGATCCTAACTTCGTCTTGCCCCGCTATTTTCTACTACTTGCAGAACTAGATCAATTTGATCATGCGGTTAACTACGAATTAGAACAATTATCTGAAAAAGATCAACAAATTGCTCGAATCTTATCCTTATTTAATCAAAAGTTAAACCTTATTACCGGTTCTTTGTATGACGCAATTGTACAAAGCATGTTACCTGTGCCAGAGCAAGTGAACTTTTCAGAAACCGGTTTTAGTTTCTTTAATGAGCGCCCTATCGCTGAAGGCACCTATCTGCACGTGACTTTGAGTCATCCGGAAAATTTCTTCCATATTGCAGCAACCGCTCAGGTGGCCTACAGTCGCGAAGAAGAAAATGGCAAATATCGGACTGGTGCATATTTTATTACCATGCATCCCCAAGACCGTGTCAAACTGGGTGAATGCGTCAAGGCTCACTTTGTTTAAATTACTGCTTTAGTCAGTGCTGCTGGGTGATGAAAGGCGAGCGTTATAGCTCGCTTTAATTTCTCTGGAAAAATATAACAACAAACCAGCCAGTAAGATAACGACGCCAAAGACTGCTCCACCCGATAATTTTTCATCATTCAGAATCACCCCGACAAATAAGGCCAGCATCGGCGTCAATACGGTGGTCAATGACAAAGTGGTCGCCTTGATTTTCTGCACCAGTTTAAAATAACAGAACATCGCAATCAGGGAAGCCATGATTACAGCATAACTGAGTCCAATCAGCGATTTTGCCTGTGGGATCTGGGTTGGTGCAAATTGCCAGATAAATGGCAACATGGTACAGGCCATGACCGCTGAAACAGCAATAGAACCAGCCGCTTGTGCCATAGGTTCGAGAGGTGCATTAACTTTTTTCACCCAGAACATCGAAACACAGTAAATAAAAACACTGAGCAACATCAGGCCAATCCCGATCGGCTGAATATGCTGATCTTTGCCACCCACACAGATAATGCCCAGACCTAGCAGCGCAATTGCCATGCCACCCCACTGCGAAGGATAGAGCTTGAGCTGAAATACAAAACGGCCAATCAAACCGGTAATAATCGGCGCCAGTCCGAACATCAGGGCAATAATGCCTGAACTCAGATAATCCGTGGCCAGATAAGTGAAAATCTGTGAGCCGATAAAACTGCATGCGCCAGCCAGGTAACTGTGCATGGATAATTTATCTAAGGGAAAACGGGTTTTAAATAGCCACAACAAGGCAAATGCAAAAGGCAAAGCCAAAAAGAAACGCAATGCCAAAGCCCAGAGCGGATGCAAATCCGTCACACTCCAGACAATAGCTAGCGGTGTCGTCGCCCAGATAAAAACCAATAAAAGATAGGTGGCAATCATATTGGTTTGTGTGGGCATGCGAGTCACTCTGAATAAGGCTTAAAGCGCGGAAGTTTTACGTTTTTGTTTTTGGATGGTCTGATCGAGTGCGCTGGAAAATTCGCGTTTATCCCGTTCTGAAATCGGGGGTGGCCCGCCCGTTTGCACACCTGCACCGCGTAAGCTGTCCATAAAATCGCGCAGATGTAAGCGCGCTTTGACATTGGCCGTAGTATAAATTTCACCACGGGGATGAATCGCAATTCCGCCTTTTTCAATCACTTCCGCAGCCAAGGGAATATCTTGGGTCATGACAATATCATGCTCTTTCATGCGCAGAATAATCTCTTTATCCGCAGCATCCGCCCCACTCATCACCTGAATTGAATTAATTCTGACCGAAGGTGTGATTCCGACTGGCTGGTTGGCAACAAAAGTGACTTCCAGCTGATAGCGATCCGAAGCACGAATAATCACATCTCGCAGCATACGGGGCAATGCATCGGCATCGACCCAAAGTTTGAATGGCAACACAGGGCTTCCCATTAAGGTATAAATCATGGTTATTCTAGCAAATTGCAGTGATCAGGTTGATGATTAAATCGCTCCATTTTCATTGCATCTGTCATCAGTATTTTAAATAAGTATGTGCCCGGTAAAACTGGCATGATTCACGCGAGAAAAAAAATTGACTTCATTTGACTGGCATTTTAATTTTAAAATTCATTCGATTGACTTGAAAAATCGCAATGACCCTCGATTAACTATAAATACATCATCCAAGATCAATTGTGCATATGAAAAATCAGAATAGCCCAGAGATCATCACCATTGATGATCAAAATTTCGGTAGTCATGTCGAACATTGGACCTTGCTCACCGACAACCCTGGCACAGATGTTCCACAGTGGTTAGGCAAAGCTCTTGATGAACCAATCATGCCGATGGGCCTTTGTACACAAGAATGTGATATGGATGCAGAGACCTGGCTGATTCAGGGACCGAGCAAAGCTGCGGTACAGTTGAGTCAAGTGATTGCCGTCGAAAACAACAAACCTCAAGCAGTAAAAACTGCATTTCCGTGCTTTGACAGTCCTTATCAGGTGAAAGCCACGATTGACCGGATTATTAGTTGTAAATCCAATACTCAGGCTGTATTGCGCCTGAATCTGGGTGCTAATAATATTATTTACGCTTTCGATAACCTGTATAGCGTCAATCATCCGCATTATGAAAAAGACCAGTCCTATGTGGTGAATCTGAATGGCTGGGCCTATGAACTTGAAGCGGTCGCAGATCATGAGCATCTGGTGGTTGATGATCCGGCTTCGATCAAGCACCACCGTGCCTTGAATGATATTCTGGCTGTCAATAATGGTGTAGCACCGGATAATTTGCAGGAACAGATTGATGCCTGGCAGCCGCAGTGTGAAGAAGATAAAGAACCTGTAACCGTAGATTTTTCTAAAATGGTAGCTTATCTATACGGCGAAACCATGGGTCAGGAAGATGAAGCCTGGTTCCAGGGCAATATTGTCGGTAAAACGACTATGCAGTTTATGGGTCAGGACTATACCCTTTATGATGTCACCCTCATTCATGATGAAGGCCAGCCTGCGACCTTGATCCGGATTGCAACGCGGAATGACCAGTACAGAGACTTCCAGATTGGCCAGTATATTCGTGGCAACTTGTGGATTCAGGCCAATATTTATAGAAAAGCGGCCTAAGTTCAAACAGAAAAAGAAGATATTCATTTTGATGGGTATCTTCTTTTAATCCATCTATATCCTTACTTGTCATTTTAATTTTTGATTATTTTTTATACATATTTTCTGGCTTAATAATCTATTTAAATTCATTAAAAACCGAGTTATCCACATTTTTAAATTCAAATAAATTCATTTTAAATATTTAAAATAACCCTAAAAACCTTGTAAAAATAAGCGATTGATTTCTCATATAAATAATCTGTTGTCATACAAATCTAATATTTAAATAAAAATGAAAATTTATGCTCTTTAATTAAAAATGTACTTTATTTAATCAATTTTTTATGATAAAAATACTCACAACAAATTAGTATTAACGATAAATAGATCGGACAATAAATATCTATGAAAATCGTGCAAGAAGAAACATTACAACAGGTCGAGCATCATCTTAGCTCCCGCTATAATATTGATATGATGTCCTGCCTTTTTTTCATGTTGGGGATGCTGATCTGCGGATTCATCCTGCATACTTTTATTTTCTAAAATTATTGTATTCATAAAAAACCCAGCTTGTGCTGGGTTTTTTCGTTTCAGGAATTAACCATTGCGTTTGGCAAAGTCATCCATAAAGTTCACTAATGCCTGCACGCCCTCTAAAGGCACGGCATTATAAATACTTGCGCGCATACCGCCAACCGAACGGTGACCAGCAAGATTTAATAAATGCTGCGCTTCAGCTTCTTTCAGGAACTGTTTCTCAAGATCAGCATTGGCCAAAGTAAATGGTACGTTCATGATCGAACGGTTTGCTTTTGCAATCGGATTCGCATAAAAATCGCTTTGATCGATATAACCATAAAGTAAGTTAGCTTTCTCAAGGTTCACTTTGTGCATGGCATCTACACCGCCATTTTCTAGCAACCACTCAAACACCAGACCAGACAAGTACCATGCATAAGTTGATGGTGTGTTGACCATTGAGCCATTTTTCGCTTGATCTGAATATTTCAAGATGCTTGGAATTTCAGGTTTAGCTTGATCGAGTAGATCATCACGAATGATCACCAGCGTTAAACCAGCAGGCCCGATATTCTTTTGCGCACCCGCATAGATCAAACCAAATTTAGAGACATCTAAAGGTGCAGATAAAATGCTAGATGAATAGTCACAAACTAATGGCTTGTCTGTTTCAGGAATTGAGGCAAATTGCAAACCGCCAATAGTTTCATTATCCGCATAATGCACATAAGCTGCATCATCAGAAAGATTCCATTCGCTTTGTGTACTGATCGCATATTTGCCATCAATTTGGATACCCGCTTTTACAACATTGATATCGCCATAACGCTGCGCTTCTTTCAAGGCTTTTTCAGACCAGATGCCGGTATCGATATAGTCTGCTTTGTTGTTTTTGCCAAGCAAGTTCAATGGAATTGCCGAGAACTGTAGTGATGCCCCACCCTGCAAGAACAATACTTTGTAGTTCTCAGGAATATTCATGAGTTTGCGCAGGTCTGCTTCCGCTTTTTCAGCCATGGCAACATAGTCGGAACTACGGTGGCTCATTTCCATGATCGAAAGACCTTTGCCATACCAGTCAAGCATTTCAGCTTGAGCTTTTTCAAGTACGGCAGTCGGTAATGCAGCAGGACCAGCACAGAAGTTGTACGCGCGCATGATTTTTCCTTTCAGAGTGAAACACAATAAAATGATGGCATTTAACCATATCTGGCAGGGTCTTGCACAAAATTATTTCAATCTATGAGTCAAGATAGAGTCAAAAAATCAATGTAGATTCACAAGATAAATTGACCGGTATTTTAGCCTGCTGTTTTTATCATCTTTGAACTAATAATTGAAAATATTCAAGATTAAGCCACTTTTTAATTCTGGATACTCTCTCAAAAACAGCCGATAAGTATTTGAAATACAGATGTAAAAGAAACAATACTATAACTTTACACTAGTTCTATCTGCATACCTTTGATTTATACTAGCCGGATAACATCACCGGCTTAAAATCAGTTTAGCGACTTTATGAACTTAAAGAAAAATAAAAGACAGCTTGTCTGGGGTTTAAATCTGCTTGCATCAATGATGTATGGCAGCTTTGCTCATGCGCAGAGCATCAGCTTTCAGGACGCTGAACGTCAGTTGTTGCAAAATTCTTATAGCAGCCAAGCCTATCAAAGTCTGGAACAGGCCTCAAAACTTGAAGCTGAAGCGGTGAAAGGTATAGGTCTGCCACGAATCGATCTGAATGTTCGTGCGTATGCCTTTCATAATGAACTCGATCTACCTTTGGGCGCATTAAAAAATAATTTAGAGCAATCCTTAACGGATGGTGTCAATAATAGAATTGATGAACTGAACTTAGGTGATCTGGCTGACCCGCTAAAAAATAGTTTAAGACAACCTATTCAAAATGGGGTGGGCTTAATTCCTGATAGTTCGCATGTCGTGCTGGATGACCAGGTGATTCGTCCGACGATTTCAGTCATGATGCCGCTTTATACTGGTGGACTGACAAGCAGCGCCAAAGAAATCGCCAATATTCAGGTCGGTCGTAGTCAGCTCAGCAACAAACAGCAGCAAGACACGCAGCGTTTTGAACTGATTCAAAGTTATTTCAATGTGCAGCTTCAAAAGCAACTGCATGCAGCTGCGCTGTTTAACCTGAATGCCATGCAGCAGCATTATCGCAATGCCTTAAAGATAGAACAGCAAGGTTTTATCAGTAAAGGCCAGCGCATGCAGTTTGAAGTGGCACGCAATAATGCCGAGCGCAGTCAGCAAAATACGCAGGCCAATTTGAATGCTGCCCTGTTCCAGCTGAATAATCTGCTTCAGGAAAGTAGCATCACCGAACTTTCGACGCCTTTATTTGTCAATAAAACCGAGCCACAGGCCTTAAATCATCTGCTGAAAACCTTTAGTCAGAACTCTGCGCTAATTCAAAAAATGCAGCTGGATACCCAATTGGCTCAAGCCAATGTCAAAGCCCAGCAAGCAGCGAAAAAACCGAATGTTTTTGCTTTTGGCGAATATAGTCTGGATCAAAAGGAAAACTGGATTGTCGGGGTTGCCGCACGTTATAACCTGTTTTCCGGAATTGATAAAAACAAAAATATTCAGGCTGCCGAACTCAAACGCTCTGCCACAGAACTGCTCACTGCACGCACCCAGCAGGAAATTGAAAATCTGATTTATAAATCTTATAGCGAAGCCCTCAGTGCACAGCAAAGTGATGCGCTTCTGGCACAAAACTTGAAAGCCGCACAGGAAAATTTACGCATCCAAGAATTGTCCTTTAAAGAAGATACGGGCACCGCCACACAGGTCATCGATGCACAAAACTTGCTGAGCGGATTACGAGCCGAAACTGCCTTGAATGCCTACAAATATGTGATGTCACTGGCCACACTATTACAAAGCCATGGCTCGATTACAGAATTTCCGACCTACATTCAACATACCAATACCCACTATATTCGCTAATGGAGCCGAACATGAACGAAGATCAAAAACCGAATGATCCTGTGAATGAAGCGGCTTCATCCAGCGATACAGAAAAATCGCCTGCGCAACAGGTAGAAACAAAAACTGGAATAGAAAACAACGCGACGACTTCGACCGAGCAACAACAAGCTCCTGAAATCGCTAAAAAGAAAAAATATTTATTGCTTGCCCTGATTCCAGTTCTGCTGGCAGTCATCGCATTTGGATTATGGAAAAGCTACCAACCGGCTCCGCTGGAATTGCAGGGTCGTGTAGAAGCTGAAACGGTTCAGGTAGCGACCAAAGTGCCAAGCCGTATTGAAGAAATTTATGTAGAAGAAGGTCAGCAGGTCAAAAAAGGTGATGTACTGGTGCGCTTAAACAGCCCGGAGATTCAAGCAAAAAAACAGCAAGCCGTAGCGGCTTTACAATCTGCATTGGCTTTACAATCGACTGCTGAACGTGGCTCGCAGGAAGAAAATATCGCTAGCCTGTATGCCAACTGGCAATCGCTGAAAGCACAGCAAAATTTAGCCAAAGTTTCTTATGAGCGTGGTGCAAATTTATTTAAGGAAGGTGTGATCTCACGCCAGCGCCGTGATGAATTATTTGCAGCCAGTCAATCAGCGGCGCAAATGACTGAAGCGGCGTATCAGCAATACGCACGTGCCAAACGTGGCAGCACCTCGCAGCAAAAGAGTTCTGCCGATGCACAGGTAGATATTGCCCAGGCTGCGCTGGATGAAGCCAATGCTTTAGAAGCAGAAACCCAATTAGTTGCACCTGTAAACGGAACGGTGTCTAAAACCTATGGCAAAGTCTCGGAGCTGGTAGCCACCGCAGTCCCTGTGGTCAGCCTGATTGAAGATCAAATGTGGGTGAGCTTGAATATTCGTGAAGACCAATATGCTCCATTTCAAAAAATGAGCAGTATTGAAGGTTATATTCCCGCCCTAGATAAAACCGCTACTTTTAAAATCAAACAGATCAGTGCCGAGGGCGAATTTGCCACCATTAAGACCACACGCCAAACCGGCGGTTATGATGTCAGAAGTTTTAAGCTGCATCTTGTGCCCACACCAGCGATTCCTGAACTGAAAGTTGGGATGAGCGTGTTGTTTAAACTGAAAGAGACCCCATAATGTGGACGGGTATATGGCGCGAACTGCGCTATCTGCTCCGAGAAAAATGGGATCTGTGTCTGGTCACGCTGGCACCTGCACTGGTGATTATTTTATTCAGCAGCATGTTTGCTCAAGGGAAACCGGATCATTTACCGATTGCGATTATTGATCAAGACCAGAGTGCGCTGAGTCAAAGCATTTATCAGCATGTGGCGCTGAATCATACTCTTAAAATTGCTACGGTGTCGGAACAAACAGCTGAGATTGAGCGCCTGCTAAATCAAAATAAAATTTGGGGTTATATCCATATTCCAAGCGGCGCCGAGCAACGTCTGGTTCGTGCTCAGGATGCTGACATCAGTATTGCCTTTAACCAGAGTTATTTCAGTATCGGAAATACCATTTCGTCTGCCATGCTGGTTAGTACCCTGCAAGCACTCGCTGAATTTAGCGGACAGCAATATCTGGGCAACCGGCTGCCCTCTCTCGAAGCACCGTCACCGCATATCAAAATATCGCCACTGTATAATCCGCAGCTGAATTATGAATTCTATCTGGAACCCTATGCCATTCCGGCAATTCTGCATTTACTACTGTGTTGTTGTGTGGCATTTTCCGTCGGTCAGGAACTGAAGCGGCAGACCTTAACAAGCTGGGTCAGCAACTCATCCATCTGGATGGCATTGCTGTCTAAGAACCTGGTCTATGTGGCTATTTTTAGTCTATGGACCTGGATCTGGATGTTCTGGCTGATTGAAATTCGCGGCTGGTTTGTTGCCGGTTCGCTCAGCCTGATTCTATCGGCACAATTTCTGCTATATAGCGCTTATGCATTTTTAAGCAGTGCAGTGGTTCTGGCAACCAAAGATTTAAGTAAATCTTTTGGCATCATTGCGGTCTATGGCGGTTCATCTTTAAGTTTTGCCGGTGTGACTTTACCTTTAAATAATGCGCCCCTATTCACCCAGTTTTGGTCCAATATTATTCCGTTCACGCCCTATGCCAAATTACAAACTGAACAATGGGTGATTGGTAGTCCATTGCATATTTCACTGCAAGCTGGATTAATGCTGCTGATCTATGCCCTAGTCTACGCTCTGCTGGCTTATCTGTTTCTTAAAAAAATCGCCAAAGGAGCAACACCATGAAATCCCTTTGGTTTTACTATCTACAAAGCTTCAAAGATATTGTCAGTCACGGCACAATCTTTACCACGCTGATTCTATCTGTCTTGTTTTACAGCTTTTTTTATCCAACTGCTTATCAGGCGCAGCAGGCTGAAGCCTTACCGATTATCATTGTCGATGAAGAACAAAGTAGCTTAAGCACCCGCATTATTGGTCAGGTGGCACAAAGCCCCAATGTCGAAATTCAGGCGATTACCGGAAATTTTGCCGAAGCCAAACAATGGATGGAATCTCAAAAAGCCGATGGAATTTTACTGCTGCCGGACAATTTATCGCAAAGCTTAAGGCATGGTGAAACAGGTGGCATTGGCCTGTATTTAAGTACAGCCAACTTTTTAGTGACCAAACAAATTGGTCTGGGCTTAGCCACATCAGTTGAGCAAACTTTGGCAGATTATGCTGAACGCTTTGGCGAGGTCTCGGATTTTTCACCAGCCCTTTCTGTGCATCAAATTCCTTTATTTAATCCACTGTCCGGCTATGGCAGTTATGTCTTTCCTGCGGTTGCACCCTTAATTATCCACCAAACCATTCTTTTGGGTTTGAGTATGCTGATTTTGGTATATCGGGAAAGAAAAATAGAATTAAACGCAAATGCACTCATGGGAATGGGTTTAGCAGTCTTTACTATTGGCTGTCTGGGATGTTTCTATTTATTCGGTTTCAGCTTCTGGCTGTTTGATTATCCGCGCGGTGGCAACCTGTTCGGGATGCTACTGGCTGTTCCGGTTTTTATCTACACGATAATTGGCATGACCTGCCTATTTGCCAGTTTTCTGGATCTGCCAGAACGTGCGGGTCATGTGATTGTATTCACTTCCATTCCACTGTTCTTTTTATCTGGTGCGGCCTGGCCACATGCTGCCATGCCTATCTGGATGCAAGTCGTTGGCGAAATCCTGCCTTCCACCCAAATTGTGCAGATGTTTATTCAACTCAATCAGATGGGTGTACCTACCGCACTGGTCTTACCTAAACTGCTCTATCTTGGAATGATCGGCAGCATGTGCTTTTTCTTGGCTTATCGACGTTTAATTTCTGGTCATCAAAGCAGATAGAACATTATAGCAATGCGCCTATTCTACTTTTTTACTTGATTCGCCAAAGACCTGAATATTGAAATTACGAATCTTGTTGCTACCATTCGGCTTATCAAAACTCACATCATACTGAACCAGATTCTCCGGATAGGCAATTTCATAACTGACCTTATATTGTCCAGGCTGATTGGTTGCTTCTTCAATCTCTTTGGTCATTAAAGTCTTAGACTTGTATTCACCTTGAGGAATTGAACGTGAAAAGCGTTTCATCAGCTTTTCATTATCCTTAAACTGGGTTTGCAACTGCGGTTCTAACTGATCCAGAAATTCCTCATATTTCCCGTCACGCAAATCCTCATAAGCCAGCTGTGCCGCCTTTTCCTGTTCAGGACTCGGATTCGGAATATTGTCCATTGAATTACAGCCAGTCAATGCAACCGCTGCTGCCAACAACATTAATTTGGTTTTCATCGCTTACCCTTATGCAGTCAAGGTTTATAAAAAAGGACGCCGAAGCGCCCTTTTTATCAGTAAAAAACTTATTCTTCTACTGAATTTTCACCATCTTTTGCAACTTGCTCAGTTTCAGCTGCTACATCTGTTTCTGCTACTAAAGATTCTGCACCTTCAATCGCTTCAACAAACTCATCTTCTTCAACCGCTTCGATTGAAACGACACCAACCAGCAATTCCTCATTACCTAGGCGGATCAGACGAACACCCTGTGCGTTACGACCGGTTTGCGCCACTTCAGATGCACGGGTACGAACCAGCGTACCGCCATCAGAGATTAGCATCAGTTCTTTAGAAGCATCGATGGCAACAGCGCCCACCAATTGACCGTTACGTTCAGAGGTCTTGATCGCAATCACGCCCTTACCGCCACGTTTCTTGGTCGGGAAATCATCTACTGGAGTACGTTTACCATAACCATTTTCAGATGCACACAGTACTTCGCCAGTTTCAGGTACAACAACCAGTGATACGATTCGGCTAATCAATGCTGAATCTAAGCCATCTTCGTCATCAGACTCGATCTCAGTTTCATCATTTTCTTCTAGCTGTGCAGCTGCACCAATAGTCACGCGCATACCACGTACACCTTTGGCAGAACGGCCCATTGAACGTACATCAGTCTCTGCGAAGCGAATGGCTTTACCTTCGTTCGAGAACAACATGATTTGCTGTTCGCCATCAGTAATCGCTACACCAATCAAGGTATCATCGCCATTCAGCTCAATCGCACGTAAACCGTTTGAACGAACATTTGAGAACTGTTCAAGCTCTACACGTTTAATCGTACCGTATTCAGTCGCCATAAACACATAGAAGTTTTTACGTACCGCTTCAGCCTGCTGAGCAAAGTCATTGATAATGTCATCATCAAGGTCTGTTGCAGAAAGCTCCAAGCCCAACT
The DNA here is from genome assembly GCF_024129435.1 of Acinetobacter lwoffii. GTDB lineage: Bacteria > Pseudomonadota > Gammaproteobacteria > Pseudomonadales > Moraxellaceae > Acinetobacter > Acinetobacter lwoffii_F. Next base: position 55,118 of record NZ_JAMXXN010000002.1, read on the forward strand.
GTTTCAATTGAATACGCAATGCATCAGAAATATCATCCGCACCATCTTCAGATTCAGTCAGGGCAGCTTCAAGCTCGGCAAAATGAGCATTGATCACTTCATTGGCTTGCAACTGCGCTGCATTGGCTTTTACAAATGCCTTGAAGTCAGCCAGACGTTCTTTAAATTTCTTCGGCGCGTCAATGACAGGCAAGATCGCAGTAATGGTCTCGTTTTCATCCAGTGGCAGCAAGTTCACCATTGGGCGGCCTTTGGCACCACGTGATGCTTGCGGCACTTCATACACTTTCAGACGATAGACCTTACCAACGTTGGTAAAACAAAGTACTGTCGCATGACTTGAAGTCACAATCAGATGTTGAATGTAATCATCTTCTTTCATGCTAGTCGCAGACTTACCACGGCCACCACGACGCTGTGCAGCGTAGTCAGACAATGGTTGAGTTTTCGCATAACCTGATTTCGATACCGTCAGAACCATTTGCTCTTCAGGAATCAGATCTTCACGAGAGAAATCGATACGTGACTCGACAATCGACGTTTTACGCGCATCGCCATACTGCTGAAGAATCAAGGCCAATTCTTCACGAATCACGTTCATCAACAGATTAAAGTCATTCAAAATTGCAGTCAGTTCAGCGATTTGTGACAGAATTTCGCTATATTCAGCATGTAACTTGTCTTGTTCAAGACCAGTTAAACGATGCAAGCGAAGTTCCATAATTGCATTCACCTGGGTTGGTGACAGACGATAAATCTCGCCATCCAAACCAAACGGGCGACTTGGGTCTTCACCTTCAATCTCATCTGGGCGTACAGAAACTGAACCGGCTTTTTCCAGCAAGGCCAAAACACCGCCACCAGCCCACTCACCTGCCTGCAAACGCTCACGCGCTTCAGCCGGATTCGCAGAACTCTTGATGGTTTCGATGATGGCATCAATATTCGCCAGGGCAACGGTTAAACCTTCCAAGATATGACCACGTTCACGCGCTTTGCGTAATTCGAACATAGTACGACGCGTGACCACTTCCTGACGGTGACGGATAAACGCGGCAATGATGTCTTTCAGGTTCATCAATTTTGGTTGGCCATTGTCCAGACAAACCATGTTGATGCTGAAAGAGTTTTCAAGTTGCGTGTTCTGGAACAGGTTGTTCACGATCACTTCAGCGTTTTCACCGCGCTTCAGGTCAATCGCGATACGCATACCGTCTTTGTCAGACTCGTCACGAAGCTCTGAAATACCTTCCAGTTTTTTCTCTTTAACCAGTTCAGCAATACGCTCAATGGTTTTTGCTTTATTAACCTGATATGGAATTTCAGTGAAGACAATCGTGGTGCGGCCATTCTTCGGATCTTCTTCGAAATGGTATTTACCACGGATATGCAAACGGCCCTTACCGGTACGGTATGCATCGACGATACCTGATTTACCGTAAATGATGCCGCCTGTCGGGAAATCCGGACCAGAAATATATTCCATCAATCCTTCAATGCTGATTTGAGGATCATTGGCATAGGCCAGACACGCATTCACAACTTCAGTCATGTTATGCGGCGCCATATTGGTCGCCATACCAACTGCAATACCAGTGACACCATTAATCAATAAGTTCGGCACACGGGTTGGCATGACTTGAGGAATACGCTCAGAGCCATCATAGTTGTCTTCCCACTCGACGGTATCTTTTTCAAGATCCGCTAACAGTTCGTGGGTCAGTTTACGCATACGCACTTCGGTATAACGCATGGCTGCTGCGCTATCGCCATCAACCGAACCGAAGTTACCTTGACCATCAACCAATTGGTAACGCAAGCTGAAATCTTGCGCCATACGTACAATGGTTTCGTATACGGCAAAATCACCATGCGGGTGATATTTACCGATGACGTCACCGACTACACGTGCAGACTTTTTATAAGCTTTGTTATAGTCATTGCCTAATTCGTGCATTGCGAAAAGCACACGACGATGAACAGGTTTTAAACCATCTCGTACATCGGGCAATGCACGTGACACAATCACGCTCATCGCATAATCGAGATATGAGCTTTTAAGTTCATCCTCAATGGCAATCGGTCTAATTTCCGATACGCTCATGCATACTCCTTATTCTACAAGCCAATTTTGGCTTGTATTTATATGTCGTAAAACTAGCAAAATCATTAACTCAAACGACTGAGTTAAAAACTAAAATACAGCCCTAAATTATAGCATAAACACTTGTATTTTTGTGTCGAAATATTCAGCTTAACCTTGTTAATTATCTTCATTTTAGTGATCATTTTCTTGTTATTTCAAAACCGAAAATCAGCGCATCCAGACAGGATTTTTCAATACCCAAAATTTTGAGAAATACAGTACTACAAAAACAAAATGCGCCAATCAACTGGCGCATCTTCATCGTTTTTCTATATTTTTATTGTGCCTGGTTCAGTACTTTACGATAGCTCAGCACAGCCACAATCAGTAAAACTGGCAATAACATCTCCACCCCTTCCTCAATGGTCATAATCATGATTTGAGTATGCGGCACCAACTGGATGCCGAATTCATCTTTCAGGGTTGAAGTCGTGCGATCGAGCACCTTGCTTAGTCCGCCACAGGCAATGGTAAGGAAGATAAAAAAATGTGCAATATTCAAAGAATCTTTCATGCTTCGTATAGTTTGAACCAGCTTTTTTGCCAGTACCAGAAAGACAAAAATAATCCCGAGCAATAAAATAAATCCGAGCAGCTTATCCATGAGCGGAATTTCAGCACTGCGATAGAAATTAGTTTTGATAAAACTCATTTCAAACACCTGCTTATGGAAATCCATTTCCCGTAATCCCAACAATGTCGCTGCTATAGCCGTAAACACTCGGGTATTAGGTTTGATTTCAACATTGAGCAAACACAGCACTGCCAGCAAGTACCATAACCATGGACTCATGACTTCAAAAGCGCCTGATTCACTAAATAAATACTGAGTCACCGCAGGCGGTGCATTCAGGGCAGTATGAATACAAATACCCAGATAAAGCGCAATCAGCAGAAAACTAATGAACAGGATATGGGCGGCTTTGGAAAAGGACATGATTAAAAACAGGAGAAAAAGCAAACTGGGATTTTATCACTTTTCATGCAAATGAAATACTCTAGTTTCGGCTGTAGAGTATTTTTAAAATTTTTGCATAAAAAAAACGCCCTTGGACAAAACAGGAAAGCATTGCTTTCACTGCTTGCACAAGAGCGTATTTTGAACCCGATTCAGAAATTAGATTTTAGAAACCAATTCTGGAATTACAGTGTTCAGGTCACCGACTAACCAGTAGTCAGCGACTGCATTGATTGGCGCTTCTTCATCTTTGTTGATCGCAACGATCACTTTAGATTCTTTCATACCAGCCAAATGCTGAATCGCACCAGAGATACCTACAGCGATGTACAGGTCAGGTGCAACGATTTTACCAGTTTGACCCACTTGCATATCGTTTGGTACGAAGCCAGCATCTACCGCAGCACGTGATGCACCTTGAGCAGCACCAAGCTTGTCGGCCAATGGATCAAGGATCTTGTGATAGTTCTCACCAGAACCTACACCACGACCACCAGAAACCACAATACGCGCAGCTGTCAGTTCAGGACGTTCAGATTTTACGATTTCTTCGTTGATAAACTTAGAAATACCCGCATCACCAGTAGACGCAGCAGCTTCAACAGCAGCAGAACCACCCTCAGCAGCTACAGCATCAAATGCTGTACCACGAACAGTCGCCAATACGATGCTTTCGCCTGATTCTACAGTCGCAATTGCGTTACCTGCATAGATCGGACGTTTGAAAGTCTTAGGACCATCTACCGCAATGATGTCAGTGATCATGCTTACGTCAAGAAGCGCAGCTGCACGTGGCAAAATGTTTTTACCAGTTGTTGTAGAAGCAGCAAGGATATGTGTATAGCCTTTACCTAATTCAGCAACAAGTTTAGCCACATTTTCAGCCAATTGGTTTGCATAAGCAGCGTCATCAGCAAGTAATACTTTGCTTACACCCGCAACTTTAGCCGCTTGGTCAGCAACTGCCTGAGCGCCAGAACCAGCAACCAATACAGTGATATCACCACCGATTTTTTGCGCTGCAGCAACAACGTTTAAAGTAGCAGCGTTTAATGCTTTGTTGTCGTGCTCAGCGATAACTAAAATACTCATGATTTTTATCCTTCTGTATTAGATCACTTTCGCTTCGTTTTTCAATTTTTCTACAAGCTCGTCTACAGACTTCACTTGTACGCCAGCTTTACGCTCTGCAGGTGATTCAACTTTCACTGTTTTCAGTTTAGTTGCAGGGTTTACACCGAAATCTGCAGGTGACTTGGTATCCAGCGGTTTTTTACGCGCTTTCATGATGTTTGGAAGTGCCGCATAACGAGGCTCGTTCAAACGCAAGTCCGTGGTAATGATTGCTGGAAGTTTCAGCTCAACAGTTTGTAAACCGCCGTCTACTTCACGTGTTACTTGTACTTTATCGCCATCTACTTTTACTTCAGAAGCGAATGTACCTTGACCTGCACCCATTAGAGCGCCAAGCATCTGACCAACCTGATTCGAGTCATCATCAATTGCTTGCTTACCAAGAAGGATCAATTGTGGTTGTTCAGCGTCAACAACGCCTTTCAGAATTTTAGCGATTTCCAGCGCACCCAGTTGGCTGTCATCAGCTTCAACCAGAATACCGCGGTCAGCACCAAGCGCCATTGCAGAACGGATCTGTTCTTGGGCTTCTTTAGGACCAATAGAAACAACAATGATTTCTGAAACAGTTCCTTTTTCTTTTAAACGAACCGCTTCTTCCACTGCGATTTCACAGAATGGATTAATTGACATTTTAACGTTAGTTAAGTCAACACCACTGTTGTCCGGTTTAACACGAACTTTAACGTTGGCATCAACCACACGTTTTACAGCAACAAGAGCCTTCATGTAATCCTCGGCTGTTTTAGCAAATGTAAATGTTGAGAAAAGTTAGTGTAACTCTTCACTTAAATTTTTTTAGGTGCCCTATCTTGCAATGTGTACGGCATTTCGGTCAAGTCACAATTCAACAAAGAGCTGTAAAAATGCGTAATTTTCCCTGAACGATGCGTTCACAATTAATTGTTATCGTTTTATTACAATGAAATGCATCAATATTTACTTAAAATTTAACCATTGATTTATATTATTTTTTTATCTGATTAATCACATCAGAAGTTTTGATTGATGACATTTAATTTAAACTGATTTAAAGCAGCTTGAAGCAAAACAGCCGGAATATACGTATGTCAGCTTTTGTCATTTTGGACAGAACTCTTTTTGAGAGCGAATTAAACCTAATATAAAGACAAATTGACCAAATAATAAACCAGCGCATTGAATTCTACGCCGACAAAGTGAATATTTAATTTCAAATCTTCACAATTATAAAAAAAGCATACTGCGAACAGTATGCTTCTTTGCAATCCGATTAATTAATGATTAACCAGCTTGCGGCAAGTGCCAGTAAACCACCAGAAGTTCCATCTACCCATTTTTGTTTACGTTCATCCATTTGGGTTTTTTGGCTGATTTTGCTGAACAAAATACTTAAGCTACAATACACTACAAAAATCAGACTGATAAAAATAAAGGACAGGACCAAACCTTGGCTGACAGTATTGGCGGATTTATCAATAAACTGCGGCAAAATCGCAAAATAAATCAACATGCCTTTTGGATTTAACAGCGCAGTAAAAAAACCTTTTTTAATCGGATTGGCTGAGGTCTTTTTCTCAATGTTCAGCGCTTTTTTACTGAATACCGATTTGAGCAAATTAAAGGCCAAATACAACAGATACGCAATCCCAAGCCAGCGAATTGTTTCAAACAGCACCGGAAAAGAGATAATAATAGCCGCAATTCCGAGTGCCACCAGAATAGAATGCACCAGATAACCGCAACACACCCCTAAGGTTGCCATCATGCCTGCTTTTGCATCTTTACCCATCACTTGAGACAGGATAAATAACATATCGGGTCCAGGCGTAAAAATCAGGGGAAGTACGGTCAGTGCAAAGAGTACAAATACAGACATTTCCTTTTCCTTTCAAACTCCAGAAAGTGAAACAAGTATCTGCGATTTTTTACAAAATTGGCTTTCAATTTATTTTATAATAAGTATTATTTTTCGAATATTATTCTAATTTATGAAAATATCCACCAAGTCTGTGCGGGTAAAACTTGATCGAATTGATAAAAATATCATTCGACATTTACAGGCCAATGGCCGTATTCAGAATAATGATCTGGCACGTGAAATCGGACTTTCACCTTCATCCTGTTTACGCCGGGTAAAATTACTGGAAGATGCAGGCGTGATTCAGAATTACACGACTATTGTCGACCAACAAAAAATTGGTTTTCAGCTGATTTTATTTTCACGCATCTGGTTAGTCGGTCAGGATGCCGAAACCATTGATACCTTTATTGAGGCGATGAAAGAACTGCCTCAGGTGATGGAGTGCTACATTATTTTGGGAGAGAGCGATGCCATGTTGAAAGTCGTGGTGCCTGATCTGGAAAGTTATCGCAAATTCCAGTCCACACATCTAACTAAAAAAAATGGTATTACCAGTGTCAAAACGGATTTACCCAGCCAGATTATTAAACAGAGTTTCCAGCTGCCTTTAGAAGATTTATAGGCAAACTGATTTTAGATAACGAAGCTATGTTCTTAATTTAGGATTTAAATAATCGTAGCTTGCTTAAATCACAACCTGTGTTACAAACACATAGATGGCAAGTCCTACCATAAGGAAAAGGTTGCCTATAGAAGACAACCTTTTCCTTTTAAACAAAGCCAAACCACAAGACTGAATCTTATTTTTATGCTGTGTGGATGCTTCAGAATTTACTCAGTTTCTTGTGCTAAAAAATCACGATGTACATGGCTTAAATCTACCAGCTCATAGTCTGCCAATTCAAAAATTTGCCAAATTGCAATCGCATCTTCTTTTAAATCGACTGCCTGGGTCGCACGATTCGACAATTGCCATTGCAAATCAGAAATCCATAAATAGTATTGTCCAGTCGCCGCATTAAAGGCCTGAACTTTTCCATCGGCATTAATCCCTTGAATGATGGCGCCTTCAGGTAAGGTCGCTTCAAGATTGGGTAAGCTAATTTCCACAAAATGCTTGATTTGTCGCAGACCATAACCCGCAAACATTTCTTTTTGAGCTTCACTTAACTGTGCATATTTTTGCTCAATATCTGCAATTACCAGTGTGTCCATGTCACCTCCCATCGGTCAAATACTGAGACACTGCTCAGCAATATTTCATTTTAAATATTAAATACTAGTTATTGTTATACCTGAAATGGCGCATTTAACGAATAAGACAATAGTGAAATGCTTACCCGAACGCCAATGTTCAGTTCAATTCCATTTTAAGGTTTATATATGAAAGTTTTGTGCCAAAAATACAATTTTCATGATTTTTATTCTTTAAAACTGGGCACATGATCAATCTTCTTTATGCTGCGCACGCGGATGGGCCTGATCATAAATCTGGGCCAGATGGTCAAAATCGACATGAGTATAAATTTGCGTAGTGGTTAAATTACTGTGTCCCAGCATTTCCTGCACCGCGCGTAAGTCCCGGCTATTCGACAACATATGACTCGCAAAACAATGTCTTAATAAATGTGGATGTAAATCTACATTCACGCCTGCGCGCTGCGCCTGAAACTTGACCCGATTTTCAATTTGTCGTGCACCGAGCGGATTGCCTTTCTGGGTAATAAATACATTCGCCTCCGGCACAAAATCACCATTCCATAAGGGATAAACTTGCAACCAAGCCATCACGCTGTCTTTGGCCTTGGAACCGAAAGGCACTATCCGGGTTTTATTGCCTTTACCAGTAATGCGTAATAACTGCCGGTTGAAATCAATATCTTTAATTCTCAGGCTTTGCAGTTCTGCCAGACGCAGCCCACTGGAATAAAGCAATTCTAACATCGCTTTGTCCCGGAGCCACATTTGCTGTTGTATTTCATTTTCAGGCGCAGGCTGATCAATAATTTGGTTGACGGTTTCAATATCCACCATGCCCGGCAAAGGACGCGATTGACGTTTTAACTGAAAATCATCCGCCGGATTAAAAGCCATATGCTGAGCCTGCTCGGCCCATTTCATAAACTGACGAATAGCCGAAAGCATACGTTGCAGGCTGCTAGGACTGAGCTGATGCTGTTCCACTTTTTCAGCCAGAAACTGGCGTAAATCGGTGGCTTCTACATCGTTTAAATTGAGCTGCTCACGCTGGCAAAACTCTAAAAAATCTGAGACATCACGTTCATAGGCTTGCAAGGTATGTTTGGACTGGTTTTGAATTTCACGTTCTTTCAGCCACATGTTAAGCAAGAGTTGAGGTGGGACAATCACTGCTTGCTCCATTTAGAGTTGCTCCAAATAATCTTGAATCAGCATTGCAACCTGATTTGCATGAGTATTGGCAAAGAAATGATCTCCACCTTGGATAATATGCAATTTTGCATTTTTAAAAATTCCTGCCAAGTATTGTCCAAGCTGAACAGTGCTTAAAGGATCATGATCTCCCCAGATCAGTAAGATCGGAACGTCAAGACTTTCAAGCTGAATGCGGCTAAATTCAGTTTGGTCTTGTACAAACCAGTCCGGTGCTGTTTTAAAATGTTCACGATAATCTGTTCGCCAGTCTGCACAATGAAATGATTGCAAATTCAGGCCACCAGATGTCGCCAACAATACCAGTCCTTTGACTTTCTGTGGATGCTTAAGTGCCAACCCAACGGCCAAGACACCGCCCATAGACTGGGCAATCAGAATGGAATCATTCTCAATTTTTTCTTTCACGAATTCTTGCAGATCATACAGGTTTTGAATGACCAAATTTGGTGCTACGCCATCAAAGCCCGGATAGGCAATGACTTGCTGATCTTGATATTCGGTTAATGCTGCTCTTAATGGCTGCCAAAAGTGCTGGCTTCCTGAAGCACCCGGCAGGAACACAAGCTTATTCATCTCATTCAAATTCTACGGTTTTTCCCATCCTAGCATAAAAAAAGCACCATCGATCAGACAGTGCTTTTTTCTCAAGCGGAACCAAGCTTAACCCTGGAAATAACGTAAATCCAGACGTCCTTCATATACGGTCGCCGTTGGTCCAGTCATCCAGACCACATCACCTTCTTTCCACTCAATTTGCAACTTTCCGCCAGCCAGCTCAACTTCAACTTTACTCGAAAGCAGACCACGGCGCATACCTGAAATTGCGGCAGCACAGGCACCTGTACCACAAGCCAAGGTCTCGCCGACCCCACGTTCATAGACACGTAAACGGGCATGCTTTTCATCAATGATCTGCATAAAGCCAGCATTGACCCGTGCCGGAAAGCGCGCATGCGATTCAACTTGTGGGCCAATCCGTGCGACATCGGCAGCAATCACATCCGGTACAATCGTCACCGCATGTGGATTACCCATATTCACCACATCAATCGTCAGCTTTTCACCGCCAGCGAGATCAATGTCATACAGGCTTTCTGGTGCATCGGCCAGGAATGGAATTTCCTGAGGCAGGAATTTTGGATAGCCCATATTGACCCGTACCCAACCATTCGCACCCAATTCAGGCTCTACAATGCCAGATTTGGTTTGCACCTTGATTTTGGTTTTGGTAGTCAGCTGACGATCATGCACAAACTTAGCAAAACAGCGCACGCCATTGCCACATTGTTCCACTTCTGAACCATCGGCATTAAAAATCCGATATTTAAAGTCTGCACTCGGGATATCAGGTGGCTCAACCACCAAGAGCTGATCAAAACCAATGCCGAAGTTACGGTTAGCCAAACGCTGAATGGTCAAAGTGTCTAAATAAGCACGCTGGCTGATCAGATCAACCACCATAAAGTCATTGCCCAGACCATGCATCTTGGTAAATTCTAATAACATCCTGATTTATCCTTAAGGCAATAAACGCTCACGTTCCCAAAGTGATTCAATCGTCTCACGTTCACGAATCAAATGTGCCTGATCAGCATCGACCATTACCTCAGCAGCACGTCCACGGCTGTTGTAATTTGAACTCATCACAAAACCATACGCACCTGCACCGAGTACTGCCAGCACATCATTTTCCTTGATCGCAAGCTCACGCTCTTTACCCAGAAAATCACCAGTTTCACAAATTGCGCCCACGACATCCCATTCTTTCGTTTCGACATCGGTACGAGGTGTAACAGATTGAATGTCCATCCATGCTTCATATAAAGCAGGACGAATCAGGTCATTCATCGCAGCATCAATAATCGCGAAATTACGGTGATTCGTTGGTTTTAATAGATCCACTTTAGTCAGCAGCACACCTGCATTGGCAGAGATACTACGTCCCGGTTCCATATACACTTTCAAGCCCAATTTTTCTAAAGCTGGACGTAGCGCATTGGCATATTCTTCAACCGACGGCGGGGTTTCATCTTTATACGTCACACCCAGACCACCGCCGATATCGATGTGTTTGAGGTGAATGCCCAGCTCTTTTAACTGGTCGATCATCACAATGACACGATCCAGTGCATCCACAAATGGCTGGGTTTCAGTCAGCTGTGAACCGATATGGCAGTCAATCCCGACCACATCCAGATTTGGCAATGACGCTGCATATTGATAAGTTTCAAACACGCTATCCGATGGAATACCGAATTTATTTTCTTTTAAGCCGGTTGAAATATAAGGATGGGTTTTGGCATCGACATCCGGATTCACACGCAAGGAAATCGGCGCTTTGACATTCAATTCAGCCGCAACTTTCTGGATACGATCCAGCTCGGCATACGATTCGACGTTAAAGCAGGCAATCCCGACTTCCAACGCTTTTTTGATATCCGCTTCAGATTTACCCAAGCCCGAAAATACGATTTTCGATGCATCACCACCGGCTTTCAGCACACGCGCCAATTCACCACCGGTCACAATATCAAAACCGGCACCCTGTTTGGCCAACACATTCAATACCGCAAGATTAGAGTTGGACTTTACCGCAAAACAGATTTGATGGTCGATAAAATCAAAAGCACGATCCATATCTAAAAAATGCTTTTCCAAAGTAGCTTTAGAATAAACATAGAGTGGTGTGCCAAATTGCTCCGCGAGCTGTTGTAATGAACATTGCTCAGCGTGCAATACCCCATTAATGCGGGTGAAACTCATGAAGGTATCCTTTCTGTGAAAGCGTTATGGTGTGGTTTTAACGTCTGAATCGGTAGGTGCAGCAAACTGTTGTTGCACGGGTGCCTCGCGTTCTTCATCGGACGCTTTAGGCTCAGTTTCAGTATTTTTGTATAACAGATACTTGGCACGCTTGTCGTAATTCGGATCATTTGGCAAGTGCAAAGCACCTGACTGTCCACAACCTGCAAGAACAAGACCTGTCGCTAAGATACTGATGTAGCAAATGACTTGGCGCATCTGACCACCTAATGTAATAGTTTCGATGAAGTATAACGCGATCATTCGGCATGACCCAAGCGTTAAACGCTAGAGAGTATCTTTAGACAAAAAAAAACGCCAGCAGATCGCTGACGTTTTTATTGATAAGGTTTATTTATGTTTCTGTTTATAGAAACCAAAATAGCCAATGATTAGCAGGATAAACCAGATCGGACTGATCATCAGTGCCTGGCGAGTATCCTCTTCCAGCGCTAAGACCACGATCATGCTCAGGAAGAAGATAATCACGATCCAACAGGTCACTAAACCACCTGGTAATTTAAAGGTCGATTTGGCATGCAGCTCTGGTCGTGTTTTGTAATACACGATATAGCTCCAGATAATGATGATCCAGACACAGATAAACAGAATCGTGGATAAAGTCGTTGCCAAGGTAAAGGCCCGAACGGTATCCGGAACAAAATACTGAAGTGCTGCACCCAGCAACAAACACACGGCAGAAAAATACAGGGCATTTGCAGGCACTGCGCGACGGTTCAAGCGACCAAAGGCAACCGGTGCCTGCTCTTCACGCGACAGGCCAAACAGCATACGGCTGGTCGAGAATACGCCACTGTTCATCGATGACATCACCGAGGACAATACCACCAGGTTCATGATAATCGCAGCCGCTGCAATGCCAGCCTGACTGAACAGGTTTACAAAGGGCGAAACATTCGGGTCAATCTGGTTCCATGGAGTTACTGACATCACAATGAGCAGTGCCAATACATAGAAAATAATGATACGGATCGGAATAGAGTTCACCGCTTTTGGCAGGTTCTTTTCCGGATCTTTGGTTTCAGCCGCGGTAGTCCCCACCAGTTCCACCCCCACAAAGGCAAAGATCGCAATCTGGAAACCGGCCAGGAAGCCCATGGCACCCGTTGGGAACAAACCGCCATGCTCCCAGATATGACTAAAGGATGCGACCGTACCAACATCATTGGTAAAGCCAGTAAACACCATCCACAGACCAACAGCAATCAGCACCACAATGGCGATAATTTTGACCAGGGCAAACCAGAATTCCATTTCACCAAACAGTTTTACCGTGACCAGATTCAGCCCCATGATAAACACAATCGCGGCAACACTGATCATGACGCCTTCTTCAGGGCTAAAGGGCAAGCCATTATTGAAGAATTGCAGATAGTAAATAATGGCTGACAGATCTGCGATCCCGATGGTGATCCAGCACAGCCAGTAGGTCCAGCCGACAAAGTATCCGGCCCAAGGCCCGATCAGATCCGTGGCAAAATCAATAAATGATTTATATTGTAAATTGGAGAGCAACAACTCACCCAATGCACGCATCACCAGAAAGACCATAAAACCGATGATCATATAGATCACCAGAATCGAAGGACCTGCGAGACTGATGGTTTTACCCGAACCCATAAACAGGCCGGTTCCGATGGCGCCCCCAATGGCAATTAACTGTAGGTGCCGATTGGACAAACTCCGCTTTAATTCACCGTGCTCTGCCGACGAATTGTTATATTTTTCTGACATTATTAATTACAACTTTGAGTTTTACTCGCGACAAATTAACGTAAAAAATGCTGAATACAAAAATAAAATTTGCATCATTTGTATTTCCTGATTAATTGAAGAAGTTAATTTATTTTTCTTATATCGCTCTACGGTTACACTTCTGCTTTATTTTTGACCTGCGATATTCCAGTAATTTCTTGTCAAATTTTTAAAACTGTGTAAAAAATAGAACACTATTCAGTCAATTTATGCATTCAGGATGAATGTATCTGGCATAGCAATTGCTTTTTAATCAATACCTCGAACTACACAGACATGGATCAATAAGAAGAATTTTATGCAAAATTTACAAAGTTTAATGGAAACTTTAAGCGGCTGGGTGTGGGGCCCTTATATGCTGGTACTGATTGTTGGTACCGGGATCTTCCTCACCTTCCGTTTATTGTTCTGGCAGTTCCGCATGTTGCCCCTAGCCTTCAAACAGGTCTTTGGCAAGCATCCTGACCACTCAGGGGACATTTCCCAATTCGCTTCACTCATGACCGCACTCTCTGCCACGATTGGTACCGGTAACATTGCCGGCGTAGCCACTGCCTGTGTCCTCGGTGGTCCGGGCGCCGTGTTCTGGATGTGGATGACTGCCTTGTTTGGTATGGCGACCAAATATGGCGAAGGTGTTCTGGCAGTCAAATACCGAGTGAAAAATGAGAAAGGTGAAATGTCCGGTGGTCCGATGTACTACATCGAACGTGGTCTGAAATGGAAATGGCTGGCACTGATTTTCGCTTTGTTCGGGACACTAGCTTCTTTTGGGATCGGCAGTTCAGTACAGTCGAATACTGTAGCACTGGCGGTTGAAAACAGCTTGGGCATCGAAACCTGGATGACAGGCATTATTATTACTGCCTTTTCAGCACTGGTGATTTTGGGCGGGATCAAATCGATTTCCAAAGCTTCTTCTGTGATCGTGCCGATTATGGCAGTGGGTTATGTTGCTGGCGGTTTGATTATTATTTTAAATAATCTGGAACTGGTCGTGCCGGCACTAAAAATGATCTTCACCTATGCCTTTACCGGCGAAGCTGCAGTGGGCGGTGCGATTGGTGCAGCGATTCGTTATGGTGTAGCACGTGGTGTATTCTCTAACGAAGCCGGTATGGGTTCTGCGCCGATTGCTGCCGCAGCGGCAAAAACCGATCATCCAGCCCGTCAAGGTCTGGTGTCTATGACCGGTACCTTCATTGATACGATTATTGTCTGTTCAATTACCGGTATTGTTCTGGTGATGGGTTATATCATGGCCGGTAATTCATTCGGAGATCAAACCGGTGCCGTATTGACCATCGGTGTGTTCGACAAGCTGCTGCCGGGTGTCGGTGGTTGGGTGGTCACTTTCGGTATTATTTTCTTCGCCTATTCCACCATTTTAGGCTGGAGCTACTACGGTGAAAAATGTGCCACCTATTTACTCGGTGAAAAATTCGTACTGCCTTACCGTATCATTTACATTGCTACAGTTTTCATTGGCTGTGTGGCCACACTGGATCTGGTCTGGCTATTTGCCGACACCTTTAACGGCCTGATGGCGGTTCCAAACCTGATTGGCTTATTACTCCTGTCTGGTGTTATTGCCAAAGAGTCGAAAGACTTCATTGCAAGACGTAAATCTGGTGAACTTTATTAATTGATAAGTTATTTAACTACTCAACTCAAATAGTAAAAAGCCACGTTAATCGTGGCTTTTTATGCTTCATCTTTTCTATTCTTCATCGTAAAAATTTAGCAACGTAAACCACTAAAAGCGAGCTTGTCCCACTCAGATTCAAGTTCCAGTGCCAGTCCTAAAGATAAAACAAAAAACTGAATGCCTTCAATTTTCATATTGCCCTGTTCATCTTCCAGATACTCACTCAGTTTTTGATAGGTTTTATGATGCAAATCAAAAGGTACATCCAGATAAAGACCACCTAGGTAGATTTCACTATGGACGGTTTGATCCACACCTAAACACGGCATATAGACAATGCCCTGTTGCTCTAGCCAGCCGATCAACATTTGGCGAACCGAGTTTGCGTCCCGATCTGGATGTACATAATGATCAAAATGCACAAACAGCACATCACGGTTTTTTTCGCGTGCGATCGCATCAATATGTTTCAACAATTGTGACAAGATCTGTTCCATTCCAGCATAACAAGATGGGCATTATAGACGGCGTTGACGCATAGCATTCAAATCAGCATAAATAAAAACGACAAGCCTTGTCGTAAAAACCATGATTTTTCAGGTGAAAGGCTTGGTTTTCTATAGCATTCACCGCTATGCTGTCACTCAATTTCAATCGCTACATCTTCAAATATGGCTAAAGCAAAAAGTGTGTATCGTTGTGAACAGTGTGGTGCCGATCATCCAAAATGGTCGGGGCAGTGTTCTGAATGCGGGGAATGGAACAGCCTGGTTGAGGTGACCATTGCACCGGCAGTGACGCATCGCGCCCAGCCAAAAATCGGTGGTGGATATGCAGGCCAGGCGTCCAGCATCACGACTTTAAATCAGGTCTCAGTCTCTCATGAAACTCGTCTGCCGACGGGTATCAGCGAATTTGACCGGGTCTTGGGTGGCGGACTTGTCACTGGTTCGGTGGTCCTAATCGGCGGTGATCCCGGGATTGGTAAATCTACCATCTTGCTACAAACAGCCACACACATGGCATCTGCCAAAAATCCGGCCCTGTATGTGACCGGTGAGGAATCCTTGTCTCAGGTGGCTTTACGTGCCCAGCGTCTGGATCTGCCGACCGACCAGCTCAAAGTCATGGCAGAAACCTGCGTCGAACGTATTTGTGAAGTACTGGCCCAGCAACGTCCTGCGGTGGCAATCCTGGACTCGATCCAAACCCTGTACACCGAAACCCTGCAATCTGCACCAGGTGGTGTCTCACAAATTCGTGAATCAGCGGCCTTGTTGACCCGTTTTGCCAAAAATAGTGGCACGTCTTTGTTTCTGGTCGGTCATGTAACTAAAGAAGGCGCACTGGCCGGCCCACGTGTACTGGAACATATGGTGGACTGTGTGCTGTATTTTGAAGGCCAGTCGGATTCACGTTACCGGATGATCCGAGCGGTCAAAAACCGTTTTGGTGCGGTCAATGAGCTCGGTGTGTTCGGCATGACCGATAAAGGTCTGCGCGAAGTTTCCAATCCTTCAGCCATCTTTTTAAGCCGTTATGATGAAGCGATTCCCGGTTCGATTGTAATGATCAGCCGCGAAGGTACGCGCCCGCTACTGGTTGAGGTTCAGGCACTGGTCGATGATGCACATGGCCAACCAAGACGCGTAGCGCTTGGTTTGGATCAGAACCGTCTAAATATGCTCCTTGCAGTCATGCATCGGCATGGTGGTGTGCAAACCTCCGGCCAGGATGTTTATGTCAATATTGTCGGTGGATTGAAAATTACCGAAACAGGTTCGGATCTGGC
The DNA here is from genome assembly GCF_024129435.1 of Acinetobacter lwoffii. Lineage (GTDB taxonomy): Bacteria > Pseudomonadota > Gammaproteobacteria > Pseudomonadales > Moraxellaceae > Acinetobacter > Acinetobacter lwoffii_F. Next base: position 71,632 of record NZ_JAMXXN010000002.1, read on the forward strand.
GGTACTTCTCGCCTGCGCTTCCAGCATTCGTGGCAAAGCCTTACCGCAACAGCTGGCGGTTTTTGGGGAAGTCGGACTGTCTGGAGAGATTCGCCCTGTGCCGAACGGTCAGGAACGGCTGAAAGAAGCGATTAAACATGGTTTTAAATACATTATTGTCCCTCGCGGCAATGCACCGCAAAAATCCATCGAGGGCGTGCAAATTATTGCAGTTGCGCGTTTACATGAAGCCTTGAGCGAGGCAATGGCGCTGAGTGATGAACTCAATTAACTGTAAACCGGCTCATTTCGTATAAAGAGCAAAAAAATACAGATTTTTGATTGAAATTCCACACAAAGCCTATATAAATAGACTGTACAAACAGGTTTTATTCTCATAGGAAAAATGAATGGAAGTTCGACAGCGCGGTTTGATCACAGGTATCTTGACAGCAGTTTTATTGGTTGCGCCTTTTGCAGCTGAAGCAAAACGTGCCGGTGGCGGTAAAAGTCACGGCATGCAACGTTCTGCACAACCTACTCAATCTTATCAACAACCTCGTCAAGCTGCGCCTGCTCAACAAGCGCCAGTTGCCGGTGCTGCAACCCAGCAAAAATCTGGTCCGGGTGTCGGCGGCATGGTTGCCGCGGGTGTAGCCGGTGCTGCGATTGGTGCAGTTGCTGCCAATGCCTTGGCGGATGATCAAAGTGTAGCAGCATCTGAAGCTCAGGCTGCTCAAGCAGAAGAGGAAAAAGGTGGTATTCCGGGCTGGATCTGGATCCTTCTTGCTGCTGCTGTTGCCTTCTTCATTTTCCGTAAAATGGGTGCAAAAAAAAAAGTAGCTTCTAACCCATACGCGCCAAATAGCGGTGCTGGTAATACAGCACCTTTTGGTCAGGCACCGACTGCACCTCGCGGTGGTGACAGTACCAATATTTTTGGCCAGAATGTAGGTGGTCAAACGTTAAGCAATAATGCTCCGTTTGGTTCTGCTCCGGTAAATAACGCGCCTTTTGGTGCAGCTTATACCCAAAGTGGCAGCCAGTTACCGGATGGTACTGAACCTGCAGCATTCTTGCGTGTAGCGCGTCAGCGTTTTAACCATATCCAGTCTATGAATACAGCAAGCAACATTTCTGAAATTCAGCGTTACTTGACCCCTGATCTTTATCAGTCAATGTATAACGACATTATGAGCAATCAGGATCAGGATGTTGCCGAGTTTTCAAATCTGAATGCGATGGTCGTCGATTCATCGACTGACAATGGCCAGTATATTGTGAGCGTACGTTTTACCGGTACGGTCAGCGAAGACTTAAACAGCTTGCCGCAACCGTTCGCAGAAATCTGGCATTTCACCAAACCAGCAGGTTCAAATCAGGACTGGGTGGTTGCAGGTATTCAGCAAGACTAATCGTGAATAAATGAAGTGTAGACAGCGGCCCTCGAGCCGCTGTTTTTATTTTTAAGCCTTATATTTTGATCTATTTTAACTCTATTTCCTTCTCTCTTTTTTAACCTCACTTCCAGTTTTACTTATTTTTCATATAAATAGTTCAGCAACCTATATTTAAAATCTAAACAATAATTGTTATCATTCTCATAAAACAACTTTCTCAAGTATACAGACAGATTTCTCGATGATGAATAGTCCGAATATGCAAGCTATAGCGACTGAAACAGTCACTGCACCGAAACCATCAAGCAAAAATAAAGTCAAAGCCAATATGCTGGCTTACCGTGGGATGATTTTATATCGCTTTATTCTGGCGGGTGCTGGCGGTTATCTACTGGCTACACTGGCAACGATCGTGATTGCCCAGCTTTTTATCGGCAGTGGAAGCAGTGCTGCCATGTCCGCGACCCTGATTGGCTTTAGCTTGAATACTGCTGCATTTATCTGGGTATTTATGGCGAATAAAACCCTCAAAGCTACGTTCGGGATCGCGATTCCCGGTGTTTTGCTCTATATCGCCTATAAGCTTTTAGGAAATTAAAATGAGAATAGATGCAAAACCCGAAGGTCCGCGCCAGTCGATGGCATGGTTGCATACTTGGGCCAGTCTGATTTTAGGCTGGCTTTTATATGCGATATTTTTAACGGGAACCTTAAGTTTTTTCCAGAACGAAATTACCGTCTGGATGAAACCGGAATTTCATCAATCAGTTCCACCAAAGACTCAAATCGAACAAACCCGTGTGGCACTGGCTTATCTGCAACAGCACCATGCGGATGCTGGCAGCTGGGCAATCCAGCTTCCTAACTCACGCCAAAATATCACCACACTCAATATTCGCAGTGCTGGCGAAGATCCGCGCGCCCGTCGTGGCGGTACCCGTGTAACCATTGACAGTACAACCGGCGAAGTTTTGCAAGTCCGTGAAACACGTGGTGGCTCCTTCCTATACCGCTTCCATTTTGAACTGTATGGCCTACCCCGGATCTGGGCGCGCTGGATTGTCGGTATTGCCACCCTGCTTATGCTGGTGGCAATCATCAGCGGTGTAATTACCCATAAAAAAATCTTCAAAGACTTTTTCACTTTCCGTTCGGGCAAAGGTCAGCGTTCCTGGCTGGATGCGCATAATGCTACTGCGGTATTTGCCCTGCCATTTCATATCATGATTACATTCAGTGGATTGTTATTGTTGCTTTTTACTCTGATGCCTTGGGGCGTGAACCAGATTTATGAAAATCGTGGAGCATTTCTGCAAGATCAGCGTAAGAGCTTGATTCAGGATAATAGTATTCAGACTGAATCCCGTGACAGCGAACAGCGCCGACCGCGGGGCGAAGAACGAAATCGTGGTGAGCGCAGCGAAATGTCTGCACGCAGTGAAGGTCGCCGCTCTCGTGATGGAATGCAAGCTGCACCTCCTGCACCGTTAACCGATCTAGCTCCGATCTTGGCAACAGCAGAGAAAGAATGGAGAAATAACCCGATTGGCACGATAACTATTATCCAGCCAAATACCATAAAAGCTGAAATTGAACTTCGTGCCTTAAACGGAGTCAGCGTAGCTTATCGTAATGTTTATCCGAGCCTTGCTTTTAATGGCGTAACAGGTGAATTAAAGCCGGATCAAACCACACTGAAAACGCCTTCGGTTGCAAATGGTATTTATAATGTATTCACCACACTGCATGAAGCTCGGGGTGTAGATTTGGCGCTTCGCTGGTTACTGTTTATGTCTGGCGTGGTCGGCACCTTGATGATTGCCACTGGCTTGATTCTATGGTGTGTTAAACGTGCACCGCAACAACAGAAACAAGGCTATAAATCGTTTGGTTATCGTCTTGTGGAAGTCACCAATATCGCTGCCATTATTGGTTTACCTGTTGCCTGTGCTGCCTATTTCTATGCCAACCGTTTTATTCCGGCAGACATGGACATGCGACTGAACTGGGAGATTCGTAGCTTCTTTATTGTCTGGTTGCTGACCTTAGTTTACGCCATGATTCGTAGCAATCGACAAGCCTGGCTAGAGCTACTCGTGCTTGCAACTGTGGCATTCGCATTGTTGCCAATCATTAATTTCCTGACTGGAGGTCAGGCGATCTGGAATACCGTCCTGAATGCTCAATGGATGATTGCTTCTTTTGATCTGGCGATGTGGGTGCTTGCAATCCTGTTCTGGTTTGCATTCAAGAAAGTGAAAAATCATAAAAGCTTGCCACCGAAAAAATCCAAAGTGATGCTCAAGGAGAATCAGGCATGATGTTCTTCTTATTGATTTGGGCTTTGACGTCTCTCGGTTTATTTGCGCTTGCCGCATCCATGTCCAAACATCAAAAACAGATCTTTGCTCAAGAATTAGATACGTCCAAAACCAGACTGGCCAGCATTCTTGGCTGGATAATATTGATTCTGGCACTTATCCTGTGCCTGTTCGCTGGAACGATCAGCAACATGATCAGTTATTGGCTCGGCAGTTTAACTTTTGCGGCCTTGGTCGTAGCTTCAAGCCTGAGTTATCTGGCAAGTAGAATTAAAGTGATCGTAATGTTCTGTGTGTTCATCGCTTCGATCTCAGGGATTATTTGCTTGATCTAATCATTTGATTGATCAATCTCTTTAAAAAGCTGGCCTTCGGATTGGCTTTTTTTCTTTAAACCTTTTAGTCTACCCACAATATTTTTGAGATGTTGATATGACCCAGCGTGTTTCTCCCTCTGCTGTCCTGACCAATCTTGCCTTAGCCGGTAATGCTGAAGCGCAATTTGAACTGGCTGAGCTGTATATGCAAAGCGAGCATGATGATGACATCATTCTGGCTGAAGAATGGGCATTGAAAGCTGCCAACGGCGGGCTGGTGGATGCAATGTACTGGTTAGGTGAAGGTTATACCGTTTATGCCAAAGAATTAGCAGAAGAAGATCCGGAAGAATCCAAAGCTCACTTTGAGTTAGCCTATTACTGGTTAAGCAAGGCCAATATCGAGAAGCACCCTGCTGCGACTTTAGAGCTGGCCGGTTTCTACCGTCGTGGTGATGTGATTGAAAAAGATGTAGAGAAATCGATTTCTTTAGTCAAACAGGCTGCGGAATGGGGTGAAGTTCAGGCCATGCGCGATCTTGCTTTTATTTATGGGAACGGTTTAGGTGTTGTCGCTGATGACATACAGGCAGATTACTGGACACAAAAAGCAGATAAGATTGAACAGGAAATAGAATAAATAAAAAGCCCGTCAGATGATGGGCTTTTTTAAACGCATAATCATGACGATAAAATTAAATATCGTGCTTATTCCCCTGTAAGGCGGGAGAATCAAAAAAAGAATAAATAGAAAATATTCGATTTTAATGCCTACAGGCTGACAGGCTTTTGATCAACTAAAAACTCAAAACTTAGAAAACAATTAATATTATCTTTTTTCAACTTGGCTCATTCATAGAATCCAAGTACAATACTGCGCTAGTCGAGGGATGCTGCGACGTTTTACAGGCACTAAATGTAAAATCGCTAGGCTCGACCATCGGTCAGACATTCGTTCTGATCAACAACGGCATCCGCGAACAGAACGATCCAATCTATTTTTTCCTAGGAGATCCTGATGAACGCGGTTACTGCTTCATTTACAGATTACAAAGTTGCTGATATTTCACTTGCTGATTACGGCCGTAAAGAAATTAAACTTGCTGAAGCTGAAATGCCAGCCCTCATGGGTCTGCGTAAACGCTATTCGGCAGCAAAACCACTTGCAGGCGCGAAAATTCTCGGCTGTATCCACATGACTATTCAAACAGCTGTTCTTATTGAAACACTGGTTGAATTAGGCGCAGAAGTTCGTTGGACGTCATGTAACATCTTCTCAACTCAAGACCATGCTGCTGCTGCTATCGCTGCTGCAGGCATTCCTGTGTTTGCCTGGAAAGGTGAAACTGAAGAAGAATACATGTGGTGTCTTGAACAACAAATCAATGTAAATGGCACGCCTTGGGATGCCAACATGATTCTTGACGATGGCGGTGATTTAACGCTACTTGTTCACGAAAAATACCCAGAAGTGATTGCAAAAATTCACGGTGTAACTGAAGAAACAACGACAGGTGTTCAACGTCTGTACGAAATGCTTCGTGACGGTACTTTAAAAGTTCCTGCAATCAACGTAAACGATTCAGTAACCAAGTCTAAAAACGACAACAAATACGGTTGCCGCCATTCACTAAATGATGCAATCAAACGTGGTACAGATATGCTTTTATCTGGCCGTCGTGCGCTTGTAATCGGTTACGGTGACGTAGGTAAAGGTTCTGCTCAATCTCTTCGTCAAGAAGGCATGATTGTACGCGTAACTGAAGTTGACCCAATCTGTGCTATGCAAGCATGTATGGACGGTTATGAAGTTGTATCTCCATACAAAAATGGCGTACAAACAGGTAAGAAAGAAGACATCAACGTTGATCTTCTTCAAAACACTGACCTTATCGTGACTACAACGGGTAACTACCACGTTTGTGATTCAGCAATGCTTGATTCATTAAAAGCTGGCGCAGTTGTTTGTAACATCGGTCACTTTGATACTGAAATTGATACAGCTTACCTACGTGGCTACAAGTGGGTTGAAGTTAAACCTCAAGTACACCAGGTGTATCGTTCAGAAAATGAAAATGATTACCTGATCCTTCTTTCTGAAGGCCGTTTGGTGAACCTTGGTAATGCGACTGGTCACCCATCACGTATTATGGATGGCTCATTTGCCAACCAGGTATTGGGTCAAATGCATTTATTCGCTGAGAAATTTGCTGATCTTCCAGAATCTGAAAAAGCTGCACAAATTCGTGTAGAACTTCTTCCTAAGAAATTAGATGAAGAAGTTGCTGCTGCGATGGTTGCTGGTTTCGGTGGTGTCTTGACTCAATTGACTCAAGAACAAGCGGATTACTTAGGCGTTCAAGTTGAAGGTCCGTTTAAATCGGATGCTTATAAATACTAATTAAACTCAACCCTCTCCCTAACCCTCTCCCATAGGGAGAGGGAACATTCATTACCAAATGTATGTCATCGAGGGTAAGTCCTCTCCTGAGCGTGCTTAAAGCACTGCTTTGAAGCTCAGCGCAAGAGAGGATTTAGGAGAGGTAAAACTAATTAAAAAGTATTTATAAAAAGGATTTGAACATGTCTAAACAGATTCCAATTTCATTTGAATTCTTCCCAACCAAAACCGATGTAGGTGCGGAAAAACTCAAAGTTGTGCATCAAGAACTGCAACTGTTAAACCCAGAATTCTTCTCTGTGACCTATGGTGCTGGTGGTTCCACTCGTGAACGCACCCTGTCTACTATCAATGACTTTAATGGCAAAGGTGCACCTGTTGCCCCTCACCTGTCTTGTATTGGCGATGACAAAGCGCGTATTGCTGAACTTCTAGACCTGTACAAATCTCAAGGCATTAACCGTATTGTTGCCCTGCGTGGTGACTTGCCTTCTGGTCAGGTCGGTTTAGGTGAATTGCCTTATGCACAGGATCTGGTCCGCTTTATCCGCGAACATTCAGGCGATCATTTTAAAATTGAAGTCGCAGCTTATCCGGAAATGCATCCTCAGGCAGAAAGCTTTGACAAAGACATTCAGCACTTTGTTGAAAAAGTTCAGGCCGGTGCCAATGCCGCTTTAACTCAGTTTTTCTTCAATCCAGATGCTTACTTTTACTTTGTAGATCGCATCCAGAAAGCAGGAATCGATATTCCAGTTGCGCCAGGCATCATGCCAATTACCAATGCCAGCAACCTGATTCGCTTTGCTGATGGTACCGGTGCTGAAATTCCACGCTGGATTCGCAAGCAACTGGCAACTTATGGCGACGATACTGCCAGCATTAAAGCCTTTGGCCATGAAGTTGTGGTTAAATTCTGTGAGCGTCTGCTTGCAGGTGGTGCACCAAGTTTGCATTTTTACACCATGAACACTACTGACCCGACCCGTCAGCTGGTCACCGATCTTGGTTTAGCTTAAGCCCTTTATTTCACCGATTTTTTGAGTAGAACGATCAATGCCACGTTTTTATATAGATGCTGATTTAACTATTGATGTCAGCCTTGAGCTTACGGAAACTGTATTTCATCATTGGGTAAAGGTTTTACGCGCGCAAGTCGGTGAAAGCGCGACCCTGTTCAATGGACAGGGTGGCGAATATGACGTGACTTTAACCGAGGTTGCTAAAAAATCAGCCACAGTTTCGGTTAATGTATTTAATCCTGCCAATCGCACACCAAAGTTCCAGGCTTTGCTCGGTCAGGTGATGAGTAAAGGCGACCGTATGGATTATGCGATTCAGAAAGCAGTCGAACTGGGCGTTTCCGAAATTCAGCTGCTGACTTCGGATCGTTGTGAAATGCGTTTAAAGTATGATCGCGACCAGAAAAAGCTGGATCACTGGCAAGGCATTGCTATTGCGGCTTGTGAACAATGTGGTCTAAACATTGTACCCAAGATTTTAGCGCCCATTTCCCTAGAAAAATGGCTAGAAAATGAATTGCCAAACACCAAACTGGTTTTAGCACCCAATAAAGATGAAACAGATGTACTGGCAGAGGCGACCTTAGATCTTGCCCTGCTTATCGGCCCTGAAGGTGGCCTGAGTGAGGCAGAAATTAGTACTGCAAACCAGAAAGGTTTTCTCAACTGGTGTATAGGTAAGCGTGTACTACGTACCGAAACCGCTCCGGTTGTTGCCCTGTCAATTTTGAATTATGTGCTTTAGTTCATCGGATGGGTAAAAATTTGTCTTTAATTTTGTTGATTTTTACTTTTAAGACATCTAATCTCGACTAAAGAATAACAAATACTTATTAATTAATTTCACACATTTCCTGGGGTTTTTATAACAACAATGCACAAGGACAAAACCGTTTAGGATGAATACAGGCATTGAATCACATGGTTGATAATCAGGACGACTATATTCAGCAACATTTACATGATGCTCAGATTGCGAACACGCTTCGCCATAGTCGCTATTTTTTGCTCAGTATAATGGTAATTTGCCTTTATATTTTTTGTATTTATCACATTCAATATAGTCCCTCTAATACGTATTTTAATACCTGGTTTATTCTGACAGAACTCCTGGTCAGCATGTGCTGGCTGGTGAGTACGCTGTATTTTAAACCTGAACACTATAATCAAAAAAGTGCACACCGCTGGTTACAGATACAGAGTCTGGCTGTGGGCATCAGTATCGCGGCAGGTATTTTTACGATTTATTATTATTTGCCACAGGCCAATCCTGCATTTGAAGATATTGAAGCACTGACCTTGTCAGCCTTGTTGCTGATTGTTACCCAAGCCTTTGGTTTAACCTATTTAACCCAGAAACTGAGTTATTTCTGCCTGGCATTTTTACCGTCTTTACTGCCCTTTTTACTATCGCAAATTTATCATATCGGTCATTCCAATCCTTTCTTTGCACTGGCTTTAAACTTCGCCATGATTGTGATTCTGCTGTGTGCGACAAGTAGTTACCGCATTCATAGCCGTACCTCACGTCTATATGCGGAAAATGAGATTCTGGTGAAAAATGCCGAACAGCAAGTGCATTGGACTGATGAACTGTGCCAACAACTCAAAACTGAAGTCAATAAACCCAAAGACATTGAACTGCAATTACAGCTCAGTAATCAATTGCTGGAACAAAAAGTACGGGAACGTACTTATGATATTGAACAGATCAATCATGACCTGAAGAATCAGCAGCAAAACCTGGAACTTGCCCATGAAATTGCCGGCATTCGTCCATGGGACTGGAATATTCAAGAGCGCAGCATTACCTTAACCAATCATAAAGATGAAAAGATTCTGCGCGACTCCAAAGATCACCATCTGCAATTACAGTATCTGATTCACCCCGAAGATCTGGACTATTTTAAGCGCAATATGAAACAGCATTTGCGTGGCCAGATTGAACGCTATGATGCCACTTACCGGATCAAGCTCAGTGAAGGTGGCTGGAGTTGGGTGCATGATATTGGCCGTGTGATCAGTCGTGATCCTAAAAATAAAAAACCCTTGCGTATGGTGGGCATCCGTCGTGATATCCAGCAGGAACGTCTGTCTCAAGAACGTTTAAAGCTGGTGGCCAGTGTACTGGAACAGGCTGCGGAAGGGATTTTCATTCTGAATCCTGAATTAGATTATATCGATGTCAATCCTCACTACGAATACTTGAGCGGTTTTGAGCGTGACGAGATTATTGGTAAATCCTTATTTGATATTGCGGTGCAAAATAAATCCCAGCAACGTACTTTTCAGGCCAATATTGTCAAACAGATTCAAAAGATTGGCTCTTATGATGGAGAGGTCTATGCCAAATTTCTGTCTGGCAAAGAGTCGACCTTATGGCTGCATATTAATGCCGTGACTGATGATGAAGGCCGGATTACCCATTATATTGGCATTGTCTCGGATCTGACTGAACGTAAATTACAGGAACAGCGCCTGTCCTATCTGGAAAATTACGACACACTGACCGATTTACCAAACCGCTTCTACTATAACTATCAGCTACATCAATATCTAGTTTCGCAAAAAGACTCTATTAAAGAGATGGCTGTGATTCGGCTTAACATCGACCGTTTCCGGCCATTGAATGAATACCTGTCCAATAACGGCGGTGATGAACTTTTACGTCAGGTGGCGCAGCGGCTGCGCATGACCAATGCAGAAGCGCTATTTGTGGCACATCTAAATGGCGATGATTTTGCGATTCTCTATGAAATTTCACATATTCGCCCGTCAGTTCAGCACCATTGTGAACGCATCGCTCAGGCCTTTAGCAGACCGTTTAATATTTACGGTCAGGATCATGTGATTACTCTGTCCATGGGCGTGGCATTTTATCCGGACCATGGCCGTCAACTGGATTATTTAAATAACTGCGCCGAACAGGCATTGAACGAAGCCAAAAATCTCGGTGGCAATACCATTCATTTTTATTCTAGTGAAAATAATGCGTTACACAACAAAGGAGGTTTTCTGGAACGGGATTTGCGTAAAGCGATCCAGAATAATGAACTGGTTGTGTATTATCAGCCCAAAATCAATTTTAGTGATCAAAGCATTTATGGCTTTGAAGCGCTGATTCGCTGGAATCATCCAGAAAAAGGCATTATTGCGCCGGGGCTGTTTATCCCTTTAGCGGAACAGACCAGCCTGATTTCAGACATTGGCCGTCTGGTAATCCAGCAGGCCGCTAAACAGATTCGCCAATGGAATGATCTGGGTTTTAATCATATTTGTGTATCAGTCAATATCGTGGCACAGCAATTGCGTCGTGGTCAATTGCTCGATGATCTGGATCAGGCCATTGCAGACAACCAGATTTCTGGTACCAGTCTGGAACTGGAAATTACCGAATCTTCTTTAATTGAAAATTCGGAAGCGGTCAAAAATCTGCTGAATGAGATTAAACTGCGGCATATTCATATTGCCTTGGATGATTTCGGCACAGGTTATTCCTCCCTCTCCTATCTTGCTGATTTTCCGATTGATACCTTAAAAATTGATCGCAGTTTTGTTTGCAAGATTGGGGAAAACAAGCAGGCAGCCATTGTCAGTGCCATGGTGGCCATGGGTAAAGCCATGGGCATGACCGTGGTCGCAGAAGGGATCGAGACTGAAGAGCAGCTAGAATATCTACGTGATTTAGACTGTGATATTGCCCAAGGTTACTTATTTTCCAAACCGCTTCCTGAGCAGGATGCAACCGCTTATTTAGTGCGAGACAAGACACATCAGACTTATATATCTCAAGTCTAAGTCCATACCCGACCACAATAAGTTTGTTGGAAAAACGGACGTCTTTGTCTGTCCGAACTGGCCAACAAATGGTATATTCAGGAACATAAATAAATTTTTTGCCCGCTGACCGGGTAATCTTTACAACGATCGAGAGACTGATGGACGAACAATCTTTAAAGCAACAGGCCCTTTATTATCACGAATTTCCTACCCCGGGAAAAATCAGCGTTACACCAAGCAAACAATTGGTCAACCAACGTGACTTGGCCCTTGCTTACTCGCCTGGCGTAGCTGCACCATGTCTTGAGATTGAACGCGATCCTTCAACTGCTGCATTGTATACGGCTCGTGGCAACCTGGTTGCTGTCGTGACTAACGGTACTGCCGTGCTTGGCCTAGGTAATATTGGTCCTTTAGCCTCTAAACCAGTGATGGAAGGTAAAGGCGTATTATTCAAAAAATTTGCTGGCGTTGATGTATTCGATATCGAAATTGCTGAAAATGATCCAGACAAAATTGTGGATATTGTCGCTGCATTAGAACCGACTTTCGGCGGGATTAACCTTGAAGATATCAAGGCGCCAGAGTGTTTCTATATCGAGCAAAAATTGCGTGAACGCATGAATATTCCAGTATTCCATGATGATCAGCACGGTACTTCGATTATTGTCGGTTCTGCGCTCCTCAACGCGTTACAAATCAACGGTAAAAAAATTGAAGACATCAAGATCGTGGCTTCAGGCGCGGGTGCTGCTGCACTGTCTTGTTTAAATCTGCTTTGCGCTCTGGGTGCTAAAAAAGAGAACATCATCGTTGCCGATTCACGCGGTCTGCTGACTACACATCGCGAAGGCCTGGATGAATCTAAGAAAGCCTATGTACAAGACATTGAAGCTACTCAGCTTGGTGACGTGATTTCAGGTGCAGACATGTTCCTTGGTCTTTCTGCTGCGGGCATTTTGACCAAAGAAATGGTCAAGGTCATGGCTGAAGATCCGATCATCTTTGCCTTGGCGAACCCGGATCCAGAAATTCTGCCTGAACATGCGCATGAAGTTCGTGATGACGTGATCATGGCGACTGGTCGTTCTGACTATCCGAACCAGGTGAATAACGCACTGTGCTTCCCGTACATCTTCCGTGGTGCGCTGGACGTTGGCGCAACCACCATTAACGAAGAAATGAAAATTGCCTGTGTCCACGCGATCGCGCGTATGGCACACGTTGAAGCTGATGCGGCGACTTATGGTGAAAAATCGGCATCATTTGGCCGTGAATACCTGATTCCGGGCCCACTGGATCAACGTTTGATTCTAGAAATCGCACCTGCTGTTGCACAAGCAGCAATGGATTCTGGCGTGGCAACACGTCCAATCACGGATTTCTCGCATTATCGTCAACGTTTGTCTGAGTTTGTCTACAACTCTGCATTCATGATGAAACCAATCTTTGAACAGGCTAAATCTGATCCTAAACGTATTGCTTATGCAGAAGGTGAAGACCTGCGTGTACTTCGCGCAGTTCAAATCGCGGTAGATGACGGTTTGGCAATTCCGATTCTGGTAGGCCGTCCAGCTGTCATTGAAGCCAACATCAAAAAATTGGGTCTGCGTCTTGAAGATGGCGTGAATATCACGATTGTTGATCAGGAAAAGAACCCCAACTATGAAATGTTTGCAGACGATTACTACAACATTATGCAGCGCAAGGGTGTAACACCTGAATATGCACAGCGTGAAGCACGTCGCCGCTCTACCCTGATCGCAGCCATGCTTGTGAAACATGGTATGGCAGACGGTATGCTGTGTGGTACATATTCAAGCTATGACATTCACCTGGACTTCGTCAGCAATATCATTGGCAAGAAAGATGGTCATAACACCTTCTTTACCCTAAATGCCTTGATGCTTGAAGACCGCAACCTGTTCATTGCCGATACCTATGTCAACACCAATCCAACGGCTGAGCAGCTGGCTGAAATGACCATTCTAGCCGCTGAAGAAGTTCGCCGTTTTGGTATGACACCACGTATTGCCCTGCTGTCTCACTCAAGTTTCGGTTCAGACCAGCATGATGCTAGCGCGCAAAAAATGCGTAAGGTATATGACATCCTGTCTGAAATCGCGCCTGAGCTGGAAGTTGAAGGTGAAATGCACGGTGATGCTGCTCTGGATGAAAACATTCGTCAGTTTGCATTCCCGAATTCACGTTTCAAAGGCTCTGCAAACTTGCTAATCATGCCGAATCTAGATGCTGCCAATATCTCGTTTAACCTGTTAAAGGCAACTTCAGGCAACAACGTAACGATTGGTCCAATTCTTCTAGGTGCTGCGAAACCTGTGCACATCTTGACACCGACTGCGACCACGCGTCGTGTGATCAACATGACTGCACTGACTGTTGCAGAAATCCAGCAAGCGGAACAAGATGCACTTTAAGCCGATGACAAGATAACGACGCATCAGCCTCGTTTCTTAACTTGAGAAAACCTCTATTCTGTAGCATGATGCTTGTAAGAATAGAGGTTTTTTCATGCAAGTTTATTTAGTAGGCGGCGCAGTTCGAGATCATTTGCTCGGACACCCCTATCACGAAAAAGATTATGTAGTCGTTGGTGCAACTCCCGCGCAAATGCTTGACTTAGGCTATCAGCCCGTAGGCAAAGATTTTCCTGTTTTTCTACATCCCCAAACAAAAGAAGAATACGCACTGGCACGTACCGAACGTAAATCTGGCGCCGGTTATCATGGTTTTGAGTTTCATACCGATGTCAGCGTTACACTGGAGCAGGATCTGATTCGTCGCGATTTGACCATTAATGCCATGGCCATGGATGATGCCGGCCAGGTTTATGATCCCTATGGTGGTCAACAGGACTTGGAAAACCGGATTCTACGTCATGTTTCCGATGCCTTTATCGAAGATCCATTGCGCGTACTGCGAATAGCCCGTTTTGCTGCCCGTTATACGAGTGCAGGTTTTGTGATTGCCGATGAAACTTTGGCGTTAATGCAACGCTTGACTGAAACCGGTGAATTAAATGCATTGACACCGGAACGCGTCTGGAAAGAAACTTCCCGTGCATTATCGGAACGTCATGCTGATGTGTATTTTGAAGTATTACGTCAATGTGGTGCTTTAAAGGTACTCTTCCCTGAGATTGATGCCTTATATGGCATTCCACAGCGCCCTGAATATCATCCGGAAATTGACTGCGGCATTCACACCATGATGTCCTTGCAGCAGGCGTGTCGTCAAAATTATAGTCTGGATGTACGTTTTGCCGTTTTAGTGCATGACTTAGGAAAAGCTTTGACGCCGCTTGAAGAATTACCGCGACATATCATGCATGAAGAGCGAGGCATCAAGCCAGTGAATGACCTGTGTGACCGTTTAAAAGTGCCGACGTATACCAAGCAGCTGGCTTTGGCTGTGTGCAAAGAGCATCTGAAATGCCATCAGGCCTTCAATCTTAAGCCGGGAACCTTATGGCGATTATTGCAACGTCTGGATGTGTTACGTCGCCCTGAACGTGTCGAAGCTTTTGTTCAGGCGTGTGAATGTGATTCACGTGGCCGTCTAGGTCTGGAAGATCGTGCTTATCCACAAGCCCAATACGTCCTTGATGCAATGCAGACCGTACGTGCCATCAAGGCACAAGACCTGCCTGCCGATATTCAGGGACCGGATATTGGCGAAATGCTGATTGAACGACGGATTCAGGCACTTGGTGAGCTTAAAGCACAACAAACCGCAACAATTGAATAATAAAAAAAGCACCTTCGGGTGCTTTTTTTATAGCTTAATTTCTCTTTATCAAAAAAGGAATTAAAACTATCTAATTCGCTGGATCAGGAAATATCTGCCGGAAAAGTAATCACCTTTTCCAGTTTCATTTGATTAGTTGCAATCATCAATAAACGGTCAATTCCCAAGGCAATCCCTGAACATTCCGGCATCTTCGGTAAAGCCGCCAGTAAATATTCATCGATGGGCATGACATGCAAGCTAAGTTTGGCTCGTTCAGCATTATCTGCCTCAAAGCGCGAACGTAATACGTCAGCATCAATCAGTTCATCATAAGCATTGGCCAATTCTAAACCTTCGATATACAGCTCAAAACGTGCGGCGACCAGTTCACCCTCTTCATCGATTCGGGTTTTGGCCAAAGAAGCCATTTCAGGGGGGAAATCGGTCAGGAATACTGCGGTATCAAACCCCAGACTCGGTTCAACCATATGTGAAAATAACAAGTCGATATAGCCAAGACAGTCATTTCCCAGATCCAGATTAAGACCAACGCGGCGGCAGCAATCTTTCAATTCCTGTAAAGTTGCCTGAAGCGGATTGAGATCCAGACGATCCATGAACGCGTGCTTATAACTCAAAATGGTCGGACGTATTTCGCCAAAACGTGCTTTCAAGGTCACATTCAACAGATCAGATACTTCAAACATCAAATCTTTTAAACTAAATCCCGGACGATACCATTCCAGCATGGTGAATTCGCTATTGTGCTTACGCCCATGTTCATCATCACGGAAGACTTTACAGATTTGATAAATGGGTCCAGAGCCACTGGCCAATAAGCGCTTCATGGCAAATTCAGGTGAGGTGTGCAAATAATGTGTATGCACTTTACCCAGCACATAGCGCTGTGCCTGTACCGAAGCTAAATGCACATCGGTCACACCGGCTTGAGACAAAATCGGTGTTTCCACCTCTAAGACATCGCGCTCAGCGAAAAACTGACGGATTTGACGATATAAATTCGCACGCGCATGCATGGCTTGAAGGTCACAAGTGGGTTGATACGTCATTGTCATGCCTTCGGCCCACCGTGTGCTGCCCACTCACGACGTAGTGGGTAGGTTTTACGTAAATGATCAAATGCCTGCTGATCCACCACCCTTTCTTTGAGACAGGCACGTAGATTGGCATCATCACGAGCAATATCATAAATTTGGGATAAATGCTGTTGCAATGCCATTTTTAAATCCTGCCCCTGAAAAAACTGCTCACAGATAGGCAGCTGGGATTCAAACTGTTTATTGGCTGCAAAACCGAAAGTTTGACAAAAAGCTTCGTAAATCATCTGGGTACCACGTGCCTTGCCTTCCAGGCTATAGCCGGCAATATGCGGAGTCACCAAAGTCACCAGATCCAGAAGTTCTGCTGAAATCAGCGGTTCGTGTTCAAAAACATCCAAAATTACGGGGCGTTGTGTCGCTTTAATATCTTGAATTAAGGCAGTTTCTTCAATCACTGGCCCACGCGCTGAGTTAATCAGGATCGCGTCAGGCTGCATTTTTGCCAACGCAGTAGCATTAAATAAATGATAGGTTGGATATATGCCTGTTTTGGTTAAAGGGACATGAATTGAAACGGCGTCCGCCTGCTGCAGCAGTTCATGAAATTCGACTTGATCAACCTGCTCTCTTTGCACAAAAGGATCGCAACCGATCACGCGCCAGCCCAAGAGCTTCGCCATATAAGCCAGTCGGGTTCCGACATTACCCAAACCGACAATACCCAGGGTAAATGTCGTATTGGCATCGAGTAATTCAGGACGTACCTGCAATAATGCGGTAATGACATATTCAGCCACTGCTTGCGCATTACAGCCGGCTGCATTACTCCACTGAATCCCATGTTGTTCTAATGCAGCAATATCCAAATGATCTGTACCAATGGTGGCACTGCCCACAAATTTGATCGAACTATTCTGTAGCAGTACTTCATTGACCTGAGTCACTGAACGTACCAGCAAGCTATCGGCATCTTTGACATCATCTGCGCTTAAGGTTCGCCCTGCACAATGTTGAATGTCACCAAATTCGGAAAAGAAATAATCGGTAAATGCCAGATTTTCATCTGCGACAATTTTCATAATGAAATCCATATGATGCTTGGGCGTATGATAGCGCGTTGGCGCCTCTGACTCTATATTTGGCCGATACGCCCATTTTTCAAGATTTTATGCCTTGAGTTCAGGACTGAGGAATTGAGTATTCAATATCTGCAGCCTAAAAAGAAAAACCCCAATCTTTCGACTGGGGTTTTAAAAATTTGGCGGAAGCGGTGAGATTCGAACTCACGGAGGACTCACACCCTCGTCGGTTTTCAAGACCGGTGCATTAAACCGCTCTGCCACGCTTCCTTGGCCGCCATCATATAAATAAATTAGATTTTTGGCAATAAAATTTAGCGAAACTTCTATAAAAAGCGGCTTATTCAGCTAAAAATCATCCGAAATCAAAGCCAACCTGGGCATTTTCATTCAAAGATTTGAATCTTGAAATGATCTTGAGTTGTATTTAACTCAGTAGAGAATAATGAGAGAAATAACCACATTCAGCATCAAGCGGATCAACAACTGAAAAAATATTCAGACATAAAAAAACCCAGTCAAATTGACTGGGTTTTTAAAATTTGGCGGAAGCGGTGAGATTCGAACTCACGGAGGACTCACACCCTCGTCGGTTTTCAAGACCGGTGCATTAAACCGCTCTGCCACGCTTCCATGGCCGACATGATATAAACAAAAATCATGCTTGGCAAATATTTTTATGCTTTCACTGCATCAACTGCACAAAATAAAATCAATTACATTAATCTGCTGAATTTTCTGGCTTTTCATAACGAATTGAATTGATGAACCAAAGTTTCTTGCCGGAGGGGGTCAATACCTCGGCTTCATCATTGACCTGCTTGCCTAATAACGCGCGTGCCATCGGTGAACTGATCGAAATATGCTGCGGATGATGATCATAAATTTCATCTACACCGACAATACGTAAAGTTTTTTGTTCACCTTCTTCATTTTCAATTTCTACCCAGGCACCAAAATAGACCTTGCCCTCTTGCTCCGGGGAAAAATCGATGATTTTCAGTTCTTCGAGGCGCTTGCCGAGATACCTGACCCGTCGATCAATTTTCCTTAAAATTTGCTTGTTATATTGGTAGTCTGCGTTTTCAGAACGGTCGCCGAGACTGGCAGCCCAGTTCACTTTTTTGGTAATTTCAGGACGTTCTTCATGCCAGAGATTCTTAAGTTCTGCCACCAATTTATCGTGTCCAGCACGGGTGATTAAGTTGGATTTCATACGTCTTGCTGATCATATTTTCAGTGTTTTAACTTACAAACAGCTTATTTTATTTACCATTTTAACACAATGGCAAAATTTCAAAAAAATTAACTTTATATTTCAATATCTTAAAATTATTTTAAAAAATAATTTGTGTACAAAATTTGACAATCGTTTTTTAGATCATTAATATGCCAGCAACTTCCGGAAATGCTTACTTTTTAATCTATGTAGTTTTTCTACATAATTATCTTTAAATCTCTTGTCATTTTGAATGACGTCATGACTGCCCAACCCTTATTGAATTTATCAAACTGTTAAAATTTCTGGCTTTGTTGGCTATGATTTTTAGGGCATAAATTACTTGTAGCGGAGACAACATGCACAGTAGTTCATCCACTGGGTCGAGGCTTTGCCTAAGATCTGTAATTTCTTCTCTCCCTTTGAAAGCACTTGTACTGAGCACTGCATTTATTCCCCTACACAGTATCAATGCAAGTAAGACCACACTTCAGTTTGATCATGTGGTCAATAGCAATAAGTTGACCGTAGTTGCGGTTGAAAATCCGACCACCGTATTTCAGGATGGACAACATCTACATGGCTTCGGTTATGATCTGGTTCGTAACTATGCTAACAATCTGAATGTAAAGCTCGATTTTAAAATCGTCCCTGATAATAATACGGCACTACAATGGGTTGCTCAGGGTAAAGCCAATCTGGCTATGACGACTACCGATATACGCACCATTGAAAACAAGCGTTTGACGTCGTTCTCAGCCACTTGTGGCGATGAATCGATTCTGTCAAGTAATGGCTTGAATACCAATTTAAATCTAGTGTTTAAATCTGCTACAGATCCTTTGAGCCAGACGGCCAGTGCTTTTGTCTGCAAAGGCAAACAAAGTGGTGCCATCAAGCAGCTTGCTTCATTTTATAATCAGAATGTGGTGAAAGAGGAATCTTGGACCACCATTCAACGTGATTTGAACAACCGTCTGCCGATCTATGAAGCGAGCTTTAAACAGACAGCTCAGCAGTATGATCTGGATTGGCATTTACTGGCGGCCATTGGTTATCAGGAATCTTATCTGAAACCGAATTCAGTTTCTCCGACGGGTGTGCGTGGTTTGATGATGCTGACCAACAGTACAGCCAAAGCCATGGGTGTGAGTAACCGTACCGATCCGGCTCAAAGCATTCAGGGTGGCGCCAAGTATTATGATCAAATGCTTAGTCGCTATGATCATATTCCTTTTCCAGATCGAAACTGGTTTGCACTAGTGGCTTATAATATGGGCCCAGGTGCAGTGAATCAGTTGCAAAAGCGTATTCAGTCGCAAGGCAAGAACCCGAATAACTGGGTGAACTTATATGCCTATCTGGATCAGAATAAGGCCAATAATGGTCGTTACCGTCAAGCGGTGCAATATGTAACCCGTATTCGTGCTTATCTGGAGCATATCAAGACTACACCGCAATTGGTGAATATCTAAGCTGAAATCTTAGCGTTAATCAAAATGCCATAAAAAAAGCTTACCTCAGGATAAGCTTTTTTCGTCTTCATTCAGGTTAATGTCTTAGCAGAATTAAGCTGTGGTATTTTCAAGCACTTTCTTGAACAAATCTTTTTGTTCCTGACTTGGTTTTGCAGTCTGAAGTGCCATCAATTGTGACATATCACCTTGTACTTTAATTTTACCCGTCATAAAGGCCTGCATCGCAGCCGCCATATCAAACTCCAGGAAAACTTTACGTAGAGTTTCGCCATCCATATTCAGCGTGGTTTTGGCATTTGAAGACAAACCTTTCTTGATTGCCCCACCATCTAAAGATAGTTCAGTATTACCTGTAGTGTCCGCTACAACCAAATTAATCGCAAGGTTCGCCAAAGCTGGTGGCAAATTCAAATCGCCAGCTTGCGCAGTTAGAGTTTCTACAGTTGAAAACCAATCATCAGTTAAAAAAGCAGGCATGATCTTTCCTCAAATTATTTGTTCATTTGTGTCGACTATCCAGACGACATCATGTTGAAGCTATTATGCTTGTGCTTTGTTATATCATGATCATTAGCGCAAAGGCTAACGAATTTTGTACGCGCCGTTCAATTTTTGTAGTTCTATTTTTATTTATGTTTATAAGCAGACATCAACCCGCAGGCTGATGTCTACACGTTCTAAAATTAGTCTGCAGCAAAGCCCAGATTGACCATATTGATCCGGCGGTTCTCGCCTTCCACCGCTTCTTCAGTTGAATCACCGCCTTTGAAGTCGAATTCACGCTGGCTATCCAGAACTTCAAAATCAAATAATTCACGATCGACTAGCTGTGATGGCGAAACATTTTGCAATGCGCCAAAAATGCTATGCAGACGTTTTGGATGTGCTTTATCCCAATCACGTAACATGTCATTGATAATTGCGCGCTGCAGGTTGTCCTGAGAGCCACATAAATTACATGGAATAATTGGAAATTGACGCATTTCTGCATATTTGATGATGTCTTTTTCTTCCACATAGGCCAGTGGACGAATCAGAATGTTCTTTTTGTCTGAAGACAACAGTTTTGGTGGCATGGCTTTCAAGCTGCCGCCATGGAACAGGTTCAGGAAGAAAGTCGCCAGGATATCATCACGGTGATGGCCTAAAGCAACCTTGGTCGCGCCAATTTCCTGTGCAAAACCGTATAAAGAACCACGACGCAAACGCGAACAGACTGCACAGTAGGTTTTGCCTTCAGGCGTCAACTTTTTGGTAATGCTGTAGGTGTCTTTTTCCAGAATGTAATACGGAATGTTATTTTCTTCTAAATAACGTGGTAGAACATCTTCGGGGAAGCCTGGCTGTTTCTGGTCCAGATTCACAGCCACTACATCGAAGTTGATCGGTGCGATACGCTTGAACTGTAGCAGGATATCCAACAGGGTATAACTGTCTTTACCACCAGAAATACACACCATGACCTTATCGCCTTCTTCAATCATCTTGAAGTCACGAATGGCATGTCCGACCTGGCGGCGAAGCTTCTTCAACAAACGGTAGTAGGCTGAGCTTGTTGGCAGTTCAGGTTTGAAATTAAATCCTTGTTCGGACTCAACTGGCGAGTACATAGACGAGATTAACCCATAAAAAAAATACCGCGCAATTTTAGCCGATTCGGACCGCTATCGCATCAAAAGAATTTATTTTCATGAAAATGTCTTATTAGTTTCATTTTCATGTTTTATTTAGATTGATATATTGAACGATTGCATTCATTTTTTAGTCAAGATGCTTATCTTTTGGACTTTTCCACAGTTGTCCACAAAAGCTGTGGATAACTTTGTGGATTGAAACAGACTTGACAACTTGTCCGGCTCAAAAGATAAGGCTTTTCTTTAAATTGATCATTTTTTGATCAATTTAATTATTAATAAAAATCAAACAGTTAACCCTGTCAAGCCTAAGGTTTTAAATTAAATCATATTTTTTTTTCTACTGCTAAAATGTAAAAAATGACTTGCATTTACAAACTCGTTTATAAATGCAGCGCACAAGTCTTTTCATTCCGTAATTTTTTGTTAAACTCTTTATTAAATTTATCTCGCTTGTGTTTACTTAATATAAACAATGAAAATAAATGTGCATGTTTTGGGGCGTTATGGGATCAGTGGTTTGCTATTGGCAAGCTGTTGTCATTTTGCTTATGCTGGTCAAACGATCTATCAGTTACGCGACAGTAATGGCAGTACTTTACTGACCAATAAGAA
Organism: Acinetobacter lwoffii; assembly: GCF_024129435.1. Taxonomy (GTDB): domain Bacteria; phylum Pseudomonadota; class Gammaproteobacteria; order Pseudomonadales; family Moraxellaceae; genus Acinetobacter; species Acinetobacter lwoffii_F. Next base: position 93,688 of record NZ_JAMXXN010000002.1, read on the forward strand.
AAGTCGCTATAATCATCTACAGGTAGAAAAGAAAACTTATTATCCAGACAGCAATATTCACAGTTATAGCAACTGGGGTTCGAGTGAAGCTTCAGTGTTGCCTAGCTATAGTAGAAATAAAAATGCCTATGACTCGATCATCCGTCAGGCAGCACAAACCTATGGTGTATCTGAAGGCTTGATTAAAGCCGTGATGCATACCGAATCCGGTTTTAATGTACAGGCACGTTCTCCAGTCGGTGCACAGGGCTTAATGCAACTCATGCCGGCGACTGCCCGTCGTTTTAATGTCAGCAACGCTTATGACCCGCAACAGAATATTATGGCAGGCGCCAAATATCTGGCCTGGTTATTGAAACGTTTTAATGGCAATACCACCTTGGCACTGGCCGGCTATAATGCCGGTGAAGGTAATGTCGCCAAATATAAGGGCGTGCCACCGTTTCGTGAAACTCAGGACTATGTCCGTCGTGTCAGCAGCCGTTATCAGAACCTATATGCCCAAGGAATTGGCAATACTAGTGCTGCCTATACAGCATCTTCTAATACTGGCCGGGTAATTGCCAGTTCTGAAAATTATTCGACTGAAACCACCACAGCTTCCAATATTCAGGCTGCAAAATATCAGCGTCAGATCATTGCTCAAGCGGATGGCAGTTTCACCGATGCACCGGCAGGCTCTTATGCCACCGCGAATGCATCAGCATCTGCAAAAATATATTTGAGTGAATAATTCCTAAACAGCTTTGTTTTTAAAGACCTATGTTTTAATTTGCACAAAAAACATCCTGTGTTTTTTGTAGCCAAATGCTATTTTTTCCTTGAATTCTTCCCAATTTCACCGCATATTGATTTCAATGATTTACATTTAATAATCAGATTATTTTTCTGTAATAAGAGGATTTCTCAATGATGCGGATTGGTTTGTTCTTGCTAACCAACCTCGCGGTACTGGTTGTAGCTGGCATTATCTTGTCACTCTTCGGTGTCGGTAGTTACCATGGCGCAGGTGGCTTGAATCTAGGCAACCTGTTGGTCATCTGTTTTGTGTTCGGTATGGTCGGCTCAATGATTTCCCTGTTCATGTCTAAATGGATGGCGAAAAAGACCACGGGTACTGAACTGATTGACCCGAATGCACCTCGTAACCAAGCTGAAGCCTGGTTGCTCCAAGAAGTTGCACAACTTTCTCAGCGTGCAGGCATTAAAATGCCGGAAGTAGGTATTTTTCCTTCTTACCAGTCGAATGCCTTTGCCACCGGCTGGAACAAAAATGATGCTCTCGTTGCGGTATCAACTGGCTTGCTTGAGCGTATGAACAAAGACGAACTTCGTGCAGTATTAGCGCATGAGATTGGTCATGTCGCCAATGGTGACATGGTCACTCTGGCACTAATCCAAGGTGTTGTGAACGCCTTCGTGATGTTCTTCGCACGTGTCGCAGGTGATTTTATTGACCGCAATGTCTTTGGTCGTGAAGAAGGTGAAGCCCCGGGTATTGCCTATTTCGTGATTACTATTGTGCTGGATATCGTGTTCGGTATCTTGGCATCGTCGATTGTGATGTGGTTCTCTCGTCACCGTGAATACCGTGCTGATGAAGCAGGTGCACGTCTGGCAGGTAAACAAGCCATGATTTCAGCATTACTGCGCTTACAGGCAGAATCTGAAATGCCAGATGCCATGCCGAAAGAAATGAAAGCATTTGCGATTTCTGCGGGTAAAGAAGAAGGCTTTAGCCTTGCTGCATTGTTCCAGACGCATCCAAGCATCGAACAACGTGTCGCTGCATTGCAACAACTTGATTGTGCTTAAGTAAAACTTGAGTTTTGATTCAAGAAAAGCCTGCAATTGCAGGCTTTTTTATTGGATTTAATTATTCTTTAGCTGACCTATCATTGGCTGAACCATTGATACAGCGCCATAGCACCCCACCCGATCGCGAAGATAAATAAAATCAGGAATAAAGTGCCTAAAATATCCGGAATATGAATCCAGATCCAGGCCACCACAGGATTGCGCCAGAATCCAGATTGCTGTTGTTTGCGTTCCAGACTTTCATGCAAAAATGGATGCACCACATGTCGATCGCTATTAATCTGATATTCCTCGCGAATATGCAGGTGCACGACATCGAGCGCTTTGCGACTGGGCCGAATAAAAATATCAAAGACCGTGCCTGCCACCGGAATAAATCCTACTACCGCATCGATCGCCGCCATTTTCATCACCGGATTGAGTTTGGCACTCGGAACCCCGATCTGTTTGGCCTTATGAATGGCATAACAGGTCAATACAAAACCGGCAATATCTCCAGCAACCGGAATCGTACTCAAAGCTGCGTCTGCCCCCACCCCTTGCTTGGTAAACGGAATACGCACCACGGAGTCCATCATATTGGCAAACTTGGCCAGATCACGTTCCAGACGTATCACCTCTTGTTGGCTTAATTTTGGTTTTTGTCCAGACTCAGGCATAAGTTATTCCAGAAATAATGCTGATTTTCTTGAGCATAAAGTATTTTTTCTAGGCTGATGTATCAATCTGTGAATTAAAACAATAATTTGGAAGCAACGAATAAATACAGAATCACACCGGTAGCATCGCAGATAGAAGTCACTAACGGCGCCGAAGCACTGGCAGGATCAAGTTTGAGTTTATTTAAAATAAAAGGCAGACTCATGCCGATCAGGCAGCCCGTCAACACAATCCCGAGCATACTGATGGCCAGCACCACAGCTACCATAATATCTCCCCGAATATAACCCAGAATGGATACCGCAATCGCCATAGTGCCGCCTAAGCACAGCGCCACCAGAGATTCGCGACTGAGCAAATTAAACCAATCCTTAAATTCGACATCGCCTGTGGCCAAGGCACGCACCATCAAGGTGGCTGATTGCGAACCGGCATTCCCGCCACTCCCCACCAAAAGCGGCAAGAAAAATACCAGCACGATATGTGCGGCAATGATCTCTTCAAAGTGTGCAATGCCGATTCCAGAGAGCAGACTGCCAAAAACCAGAATGACCAGCCAAAAGACCCGCTTCTGATACAGGGTCAAAATCGGGGCAGTTTTAAGGCTCATTTCAGTCAACGGCGTCACTGCACCCGACTTTAAAATATCTTCCGTAGTTTCGGCTTCGACAATGTCCATAGCATCGTCATAGGTGACAATCCCTAAGAGTTTTTGCTGCGCATCAACCACAGGTAGGGCAATAAAATCATAATAGGCCAAGGCTCTAGCCACAATTTCCTGATCATCTGTTACTTGGGCAGAAATCACTTCGCTTTGCATCACCTCGGCAATGCTCAGCTCAGGTAAGGCCTGTATGATCTGCCTTAAGGAAATCACACCGATCAGCCGTTTTTCTGCATCGACAATATAAATCAAATACAGGGTTTCCTGCCCGGCGGCCACCACACGTAAAGCCTGTATCGCTTCATCCATGGTTAAATCGGGTGAGAGCGTCACAAAACGTGAGCTCATCATGGCACCCGCTGTACCTTCCGGATAGATGGCCAGATCTTTGAGTGTCTGCTGGGATTCTTCAGATAATGCGCTCATCAATTGCAGCTGTAGCGGCGGCGAAAACTGCTTATAAATATCGACAAAATCATCAGAAGGCATTGCATCCAGAATGGGAACAAGTTCTGAAATAGATAAGTGCTGTGCCACGTTTAACTGCTGCCCTAGGGGCATAAAAGCATAGACCAAGCTTGGTTCATTCAGTTCCCTTAAAATTCGGGCCTGTTGCCGAGCATCTAAACGACTTAAAATGCGCGCCTGATCGGCGACATTCAGCTGACTGAGTAAACCTACAGCGATGTCGTGATTTTCAGAATGTAATTGTTGTTGGATATGCTGGATTTTTTCTGAAATTGTCGGCATAAGCAGCTCATTATAAAAGTCTGGCATTCAAGAGATGTTTGTCCTGATCCCTATGTATCCTAATTTTTCATGTGAATAATTTTAATGATCATGCTGCAATATGACGATATTTTTTGTATAAATCAATTCCTCGATATTTAGCCAGAAAAAAGCCTGCCTGAGTCAGGCTTGTTCACTTTCTAAAGATGGATGCTCTATCACCACTGATTTAGAAACCGTTTTTTTAACCATCAGACCACGGATCAATACATACATAAAGGGAATAAACAGCAGTACCAGGACAGTGGCAAATAGCACCCCACCAAAAACACTACTGCCAATCTCCTGCCGGCTGATTGCACTGACACCGGTGGCAAACATCAAAGGCAGTACGCCCGCTGCAAATGCAATGGAAGTCATGACAATAGGACGCAAGCGTAAGCCCGCAGCCATTATCGCGGCCTGAACCGGAGTATGACCTGCCCGCTCTGCTTGTGCAGCAAACTCTACAATCAAAATTGCATTTTTACAGGACAGACCGATAGTCGTCAGCAAGGCGATATGAAAGTAAATATCGTTCGCAAAACCAAACCAGACACAGAACAGAATACTTCCTCCCACGCCCAGAGGAATCGCGGTCAACACCACAGCAGGTATCGTCCAGCTTTCATAGAGTGCCGTTAAACATAAGAAAATAAAGGCAATCGAAATTAGATACAAGAAAATAGCTTGCCCACTGCTACGTTTTTCTTCTAAGGCGGCTCCACTCCAGGCCAAATTTACTCCGTCTTGTTCATCGACTAAAGCTTCAACATCTTGCATGGTTTGACTCGAAAATTGATCTTTGGGAATACCTGCATATACAGGCACGGCGTTATAGCCCATATAACGATTGATACTATTCGGTCCACCTTGCCAATTTAGCGTAGTGAATTGATTAAACGATAACATTTCGCCTGTGCTATTGCGGACATGCCAATGTGCCAAATCTTCAGGTTTAGAACGGAACTCCGCTTCGCCTTGCATGATGACCCGTTTGATTTGTCCACGATCAATAAAGTCATTGATATAGGTACCACTCCAAGCCGCAGCCAACGTACTGTTAAAACTTTGCTGAGGTACGGCATATTTGAGTAAACGTTCTATATCCAGTTTAATATTCAGCTCGGCACTTTCTTTGGGTACATCAAGTTGTAAATATTCAATCGATGATTTTGCTTTGGCACGGGTTTCAATCTCAGAGAAGGATTGCTGTAAAAACTCGCTGCCCCGTGAATCTAAATCTTGTAACCAAAAGTCGACCACACGTCCATTACTAGACATAGAAGGCGCCATAAAGAAAATCTGGGCATTGGCATGATTGGCAAAGTGCTTTTGTGCACGATCTACAATAGCAAAGACGGTATCTTCAGGATTTTTACGCGCTGCCCAGTCCTTTAATACGACAAAGAGCTGACCACGATAAGGCCCAACCCCAACATTGTTTCCGCTATACCAAATCCCAATGCTTTGGATGCGCTCAGATTCATGCTGCATTAAATAGTCTTGGACTTCACGCCCGACTTTTTCTATCTCAGAACGTGGTGCATTACCCGGCATCACAATTTGACCCATGACAAAGCCCATATCTTCCGTTGGCATCAGCCCTTCGGGCAAGGTTTTATAAAGCCAGCCAAAGCCTAAAACACATATACTAAATACAGCCAACATCGTCATTTTAAACTGCATGCTACGTGCAGAAAGCTTTTGGTAATGCATGGTGAGCTTATCCATGCCACGATTAAAACGCTGTGCCCATTTTGGTTGATGTGGTTGACGCTTTAGCAGTTGCGCTGCAAATGTAGGGGTGATGATAAGTGCCACCAATAAAGAAAGTAGCATTGCAACGACCAACGTGATGGAAAACTGACGATAGATGACCCCTGTCATACTGCCAAAAAATGCCATGGGAATAAATACAGCAGTTAAGACCAAAGTAATCCCGATCAATGCACCGCTAATTTCCTTCATTGACTTTAAAGCTGCAGCCTGAGCATCCAAATGTTCTTCATGCATCAAACGTTCAATGTTTTCCACGACTACAATGGCATCATCGACCAACAGACCAATCGCCAAAATCAGGGCAAACAAGGTAAAACTGTTTAAGCTCATTCCCAGTACATACAGCACCGCAAATGTGGCTAAAACTACAATCGGAATGGTGACTGCAGGAATAATAGTGGCGCGCCAGTTTTGCAGGAAGATAAACATTACCAAAACCACCAGTACCATCGCTTCAACCAGAGTTTTCGCGACTTGTTCAATTGAACTGGTAATGAATGGGGTTCTGTCCATGGTCATACGCAATTGATAATGTGCAGGCAAATTGGCTTGGGCATTTTTCAACACCGTTTGCATCTGCTCTGAAACCGCAATCGCATTACTCCGTGGCGCCAATTGAATCGATAATGCAGCGGATAAATGACCGTTGGTATAATTTAAATGGTTATAACTTTCTGCCCCCAACTCAACACGTGCGACATCTTTCAAGTACAGGACCGAACCTGAATCTGTTGTCTTCACAATAATTTTTTCAAATTCATGAATACTACTTAAACGTGATCCCGCACTAACCTTGGCATTCATGTATTGATCTTGTGCTGTTGGTAATCCACCAATAGAACCAGATACAAGAGGTGCATTTTGTGCCTCGACTGCATTGCGAATATCACTCGGCATCAGATTAAATTGGCGTAGTTTATGTGGATTGAGCCAAATGCGCATCGCATAGCCTGCGCCATAAAGCTCCACTTCACCCATTCCGTCAATACGGGAAAAACGCGGTTCGACATGCACCATTAAATAGTCAGCAAGCTCTATAGGTGTCGCTTTCCCTGATTCATCATATAAACTCAGTAAGGCAAATTGATCATAACCTTGTTTATAAACAGCCACTCCATTTTGCTGGGTTTCTTCAGGCAATCGACTTAGCACACCATTGACTGCATTTTGCACTTGCAACAGTGCCTGATCGAGATCCACGCCTTGCTCAAACGACAGGGTCAGATTTGCACGTCCCACGCTACTGTTGGACTGAAAGCTTTCCAAACCTTCAATGCCTTTTACCGCTTGTTCTAAAATTTGCGTGACCGATTGCTCAACGGTTTCCGCAGATGCACCACGATACCCCGCAGAAACCCCTAACGCAGGTGCGTCCATATTCGGCATATGCTCAATCGGAATTTTTTGCAGTGCAAAAATTCCTAATACCATCATGATAATGGCGATGACGGCTGCAAATTTAGGTCGATAAATAAAAAAGTGTGACAACATGAATAAAAATCCCCATCAGATGCATTCTCACGACACATTCTTGTATGAATAGATGATTTTTATAGCAATTTTCACACCATGCTGAAAATGCAACCAGTCATTGGACGAGTTTTGGCGATAAAAAAATCCCCGTATAAACGGGGATTTTTCAGCTCTAGAGTTTTCCTTTATTTTAAGCACGCGATTTTTTGATGATGAGTCGACGAATTAAAACATACATAAATGGAATAAAAATCAGCACCAGCAATGTTCCAAAAATGACACCACCAAATACACTCACGCCAATTTCCTGACGACTCACCGCACCAGCGCCTGTAGCAAAGACCAGCGGTAAAATCCCTGCGCCAAAGGCCAAAGAAGTCATTAAAATTGGACGTAGACGTAAAGACGCACCTTCTAGTGCGGCTTCTACTACCGATTTACCTTGTTGCTGCGCTAATGAAGCAAATTCCACAATCAGAATGGCATTCTTACAGGACAGACCAATGGTAGTCAGCAAGGCAATCTGGAAATAGATATCATTCGGGAAACCAGCCAGATAACTGAAAATAATATTGCCGCCAATCCCGAGTGGAATAGCTGACATCACGGCGGTTGGAATGCTCCAGCTTTCATATAAAGCCGCCAGACAAAGAAAAATAAAACCAATTGAAATCAGATACAGCCAGATCGCCTGATTATTGGACTGTTTTTCCTCGAAAGAAAGACCGCTCCAGACCACATCCACCCCTTCCTGCTCGGCAATTAAAGCTTCCACATCTTGCATGGCCTGGCCGGAACTGCTGTCTTTGGCCCGATCGGCTTCCATTTGCAATGCGGTATACCCCATAAAGCGGTTGACCACTTCAGGACCACCACTCCAGCCCACTTGCGAGAAGTTACTGAAAGGCACCATCTGATTTTGGTCATTTCGTACATGCCACTGTGCCAGATCTTCCGGCTTAGAGCGGAATTCAGCATCACCCTGCATAATCACCCGTTTAATCCGACCACGATCAATAAAGTCATTGATATAACTGCCGCCCCAAGCACTGGATAAAGTACTGTTGATTGCCGATTGAGTCAGGCCGTTGGCCATGGCCTGTTTCTGATCAATATTGACACGTAGTTCTGCTTTGTCAGGATTAGAACGCTTGCCCAGATTTTCAAAGCTTGTATAGTTGCCCGCCCGAGCTTCCAGCGCTTTAAATTGCTGTTCCAGATATTGCCGGCCATTGCCATTGATATCTCGAATCCAGAAATCCAGACCATCGGTTTGTCCCAGACCATTGACTGAAGCTGGCATGGACACATTAAGTTGTGCATTGCGATTACTCTGGAAATGCTTCAAAGCCCGTTCACGAATCGATTGTGCAGTATTGTCCTGACCGGAACGCTCATCCCAATGTTTCAACGCTACAAAACCGGTCGCGAGGTTCTGACCAGTTCCAGAGAAATTTCGCCCATAACGGATCATCACCAGATTGACATTAGCTTGTTCCTGATCCAGAAAATACTTACGGACTTCTTCACCGATCTGAATGGTATTTTTCATCGGAGCGCCTTCCTGCAATTTGATTTGCAAGCTTAAGATCCCCTGATCCTCACTCGGTAAGAAACTGGTCGGCAAGGCACGATAGAACAGCGCAAACACACCGATCAATCCGGCAAACAGCAGCAAACAGATTGCCTGACGCTGGACCGTGAGTTTAGACAAATTCAGATAACGATGTTTTAAATGATCCAGTTTCTGGTTAAACCAGGATGCCCATTTTGCCGGTTTAGGATTCGGTTTTAGAATAAGCGCGCACAATGCTGGGGTTAGAATCAATGCCACCATTAAGGACAGCGACATGGCCGCAACCAAAGTGATAGAAAATTGGCGATAGATCACGCCAGTCGAACCACCAAAGAAAGCCATGGGAATAAAGACTGCGGTTAAGACCAGTGTAATCCCGATCAGTGCTCCACTAATTTCCTGCATGGATTCCAGGGCAGCATCCTTGGCGGACAGTTGCTTTTCATGCATCAGCCGTTCGACGTTTTCTACCACAACAATGGCATCATCCACCAACAGGCCGATCGCCAGAACCAGCGCAAATAAGGTTAAGGTGTTGATACTCATACCCAGTGCATACAGCACCGCCATCGTACCCAAAATCACCACTGGAACAGTCACGGTAGGAATCAAAGTGGCACGCCAATTCTGCAAGAAAATGAACATCACAATGATGACCAAAATCACGGCTTCGATCAGGGTTTTGACCACTTCTTTAATTGATTCTTGTACAAAAGGCGTATTGTCACGTGGGTAAGCAATTTTATAGCCTTCAGGCAATTGCTGGGAAATACGGGCAATTTCAGCCTTAATCAGATTAGAGGTGGCAATGGCATTGGCCCCTGAGGCCAGTGAAATACCCAGACCTGCTGATGGATAACCATTATTGGTACTATAAGACTGATAATTTTCAGCACCCAGTTCTACCCGCGCAATATCTTTCAAATAAATAAAGCTGCCGGCACGATCCGATTTGACAATAATATTCTGGAATTCTTCTACAGTTTTTAGCCGTGAACCCGAAGTAACTTTGGCATTCAGGTATTGCTCGTCTATGGCTGGAAGATCACCAATCGCACCAGCAGCGACCTGAGTATTCTGGGCTTCAATCGCAGCACGCACATCACTTGGCATCAGGTTATATTGTTTTAATTTTGCCGGATTCAGCCAGATCCGCATCGCATATTGTGAACCAAAAACATCCACCTCACCAATGCCTTCAATCCGGGAAATGTCCTGTTCCAGATGGGTCATCAGATAGTCGGAAAGTTCAATATTGTTGCTGCGCCCCGACTCATCATACAGGCTGATCACCATATGGGTATCACCGAGCGATTTAAAGACATTAACGCCTTGGCGTTGTACATCTTCCGGTAATCGGTTTAGTACCCCATTAATCGCATTTTGTACCTGAACCTGTGCAGTATCTGGGTCGGTGCCATTTTCAAAGCTAATACTGACCCGGCTGCGCCCTGAAGAATCACTACTCGAACTGAAATACAGCAGATGATCAATGCCTTTGATTTGCTGTTCCAGCACTTGAGTCACACTTTCTTCCACAGTTTCTGCAGAAGCACCGCTATAAGTTGCTGCCACCGTTATCCTTGGCGGGGCAATGTCCGGATAACGTTCCACTGGCAGGTTCATCACTGCGAACAAGCCGATTGCCATGACAACAATCGCCAGTACCCCAGCAAAGATCGGGCGGTGGATAAAAAATTTAGACAGCATAAGTCCGGGTCACTTTTAATTAAATAGGGGTAAATTGATGCAGAACATAAGTATGCTATATCCAAATATTCAGTGACATAGCACTAGAATGCAAGAATTAAACACATAAAAGCTGCGATAAAAACCAATCATGGAGAAATTATGGATAATCCCTTTTGAGCACGTTCTTGAGATTGCTCTTCCCTATTTATTAATAGCATTTTTCCAAACAAAAAACCCTGCAGATGCAGGGTTTTTTGGTGAATCAATTAAGCGGATTAAGCGCTGAACTGGTTCATTGTGTTTTTAGAATCATCACCAGCTTTCAATGCATTGTCACCAGCGAAGATTTCTTTGTGGTCATCACCGATGTCAGAACCAGCCATTGCTTGGTGTTTAACACATGCGATACCGCCGCGGATTTCTTTACGTTGTACGCCAGCAACATAAGCCAACATACCTTCAGTACCGAAGTAACCTTGAGCAAGCTCATGAGTAGAAAGTGCAGCTGTGTGGTAAGTCGGAAGTGTGATCAAGTGATGGAACACACCCGCTTCACGAGCAGCGTCAGCTTGGAATGTACGAACTTTTTCGTCAGCTTCAGCAGCCAGTTCAGTTGCATCGTACTCAGCGCTCATTAACTTAGCACGGTCGTAAGCAGAAACGTCTTTACCTTCAGCAACCCAACGGTCATACGCTTGTTGACGGAAGTTTAAAGTCCAGTTGAACGAAGGCGAGTTGTTATAAACAAGTTTCGCATTTGGAACTGTTTCACGTACACGGTTAACCATGTGAGCAATTTCAGCAACGTTAGGCGTCGCAGTTTCGATCCAAAGAAGGTCAGCACCGTTTTGTAGGCTAGTTACACAGTCAAGTACAACGCGGTCGATTTGAGTGCCTTCACGGAACTGGTATAGACCAGAAGCAAGACGTTTAGGACGGTGAAGTTTACCATCACGCTTGATCAGGATTTCGTCTTCTTGAGCTTCTGAAATGTCGATTTCAGTTGTGTCTAAGTAGCTGATGTATTGAGAAGCGATGTCGCCTGGCTCTTTAACTACTGGGATTTTTTGAGTCAAGTCAGCGCCTTCAGAGTCAGTACGTGCAACGATGATACCGTCATCAAGACCCATTTCTAGAAATGCATAGCGAAGAGCGTGGATTTTCGCGATGAAGTCTTCGTGTGGAACTGTTACTTTACCAGCTTGGTGACCACATTGTTTCGCGTCAGAAACCTGGTTTTCGATTTGTAGTGCACAAGCACCCGCTTCGATCATTTTCTTAGCAAGAAGGTAAGTCGCTTCTTCGTTACCGAAACCAGCGTCGATGTCCGCAATAATTGGCACAACGTGAGTTTGGAAGTTGTCGATTTGTGAAGTGATTTCAGCTGCTTTAGCAGTGTCGCCCGCTTCTTGTGCTTTTTTAAGGGCACGGAACAAGTCGTTTAATTCTTTCGCGTCAGCTTGACGTAAGAAAGTGTAGATTTCTTCGATCAATGCAGGAACAGACGTTTTTTCGTGCATTGATTGGTCAGGAAGTGGACCGAATTCTGAACGAAGCGCTGCAACCATCCAACCAGAAAGGTAGATGTAGCGACGTTCAGTTGTACCGAAGTATTTTTTGTTCGCAATCATTTTTTGTTGCGCGATGAAACCGTGCCAGCAACCTAGTGATTGAGTGTATTTGCTAGAGTCTGCATCATAAGCAGCCATATCACGACGCATAATTGCCGCTGTATATTTCGCAATGTCTAAACCAGTTTTGAAACGGTTTTGAAGTTGCATACGCGCAGCATCTTCAGGACTGATGTCTGCCCAAGTGTTACCGAATTTCGCTTTTAATTCGCGGATTGCATCAATCGCTGTTTGGTATGTAGTCATGATATATTCCTGTAATAATATTAGGATTTTTCTGCAACGAACCGCTCAAATCACACCCTCAATGACTTGTTCAGATTTTCGACGATCCGTTGGGATAGCTAAAGATTAGTAGGCTTATGAAAATTAATCCAATAGTCTGCAAGAATCTTCAGTATTTATTTAAAAAATGAGTAGATCAAAGTCTTAGTACAATCTTAATAAATTATATTAAGATACTGTTTTATATAAATTTATTTGAAAATAAAAATGAATAAAATTTCTGCATGTTGCTTAAAAATAATTCATTAGACTTAAGTCTGGCTATGGGTTTTATGTCCTTTTATTTTTAAAAAATGCTGATCTTTGATGATTTATTCAACTCAAGGAATTCTTGATTTAGTTTACTTTTCACTCAAATCTTGAATGCAAGAATAGCCTTTATGATTTTCTTTTAAAGCGAAAAGAGGGCTTTCATCCCAATCTATAAAAAAGGCTAAATGATGGTCCATTTAACGTGCATCTTTTTTCTTATGTGCACTGTAAATAATAGAGCTTAAGCCTGTGTTAATTCTGTAAACTTTATCAGTGAGCACATGGCTTTTTTTCATCGGCGCTTTACACAAGGCCCGGCAATTATGGCATAATCATCATAATTTCTTGTATTTATTCTCGGTATTTCTTTTATGAATCTGGAGCGGGTCGATCTCAATCTATTAATTTATCTTGATGTACTTCTTCGCGAAAAAAATGTCACACGTGCAGCAGAACAATTGGGCGTTACCCAGCCTGCCATGAGTAACATCTTGCGCCGATTACGCAATTTATTTAATGATCCCCTCCTGATTCGTTCTTCTGAAGGCATGACCCCGACCGAACGTGCCTTAGAATTACAACCACGTATTCGGGATGCGCTTGCTGATCTATCCATGATTCTGGAACCACGTACCGAGTTCCGTCCTTATACTTCTAATCGTGTCTTCCGGATCATGACTTCGGATTATGCGGAAGCAACGCTGGTTCCGCGTCTGGTCAAAGCCTTACGTTCAGAAGCACCGAACGTAGTACTAGACTTCCTAACCCCAAGTGACGTGTCATATCGTGACATGGAACAAGGCAAGGTCGATCTGGCAATTAACCGCTTTAATGAGATTCCGCAAAGTTTTCATCAGGTATTGGTCTGGCGTGACAGCTTTTCTTGTCTTTTAAATAACAAGCATCCTGCTGCAAGCAACCTGAACTTAAAAAGCTATTTGGATGCACAACATATCTGGGTTTCTAAAACCGGTATGGGGGTTGGTTTCGGGGTCAATCCTGAAAAACAGGCCGGTTTAGGCTGGATCGATCAGGCTTTAGAGCGTATCGGTCAGAAACGTAAAATTTCGGTTTTTACCCGTCATTATCAAATGCCGGGGTTATTGGCTTCCAATGTTGATTTGGTGGCAACACTTCCTTCACGCATTGCACGTTTGCAAGCCAAGAATCACAATTTAATTCTAAAAGATCCGCCGTTTTATATTCCTGAATTTGAATTAAAAATGGCATGGTGTCCTTTATTGCATCATCATCCGGCACATCGCTGGTTACGTCAGCTGATTCTGTATGTCGCCCGTCAAATGATTGAAGAAGAAAATCGTGAATTCCTGAACAATAATTCTCAATTTTCACCCTATTAAACTCAAATTCTTCTAAATTCTTATTTTTTAAGATTATACTTTGAAGACTTGAGATGTCGTTGTTACACCTCAAGTCTTTTTTTGTGTTAAAAATATCCCAAGATACTATTCATCCACAGGTGGATTTGTGAGCCTCTTACAAAATATCGTGATTATCTTAATACTCATCGCGGGGGCCGGTTTTTTATCTTTAACAGAAATCGCCCTCGCAGGTGCCCGTAAAGTCAAACTCAAAATTCTGGCTGAATCGGGTGAACATCGCGCTCAAAAAGTTTTAGATCTACAAGAAAATTCTGCTGACTTCTTCGCAGCCTCTCAAATCGGTTTAAATGCAGTCGCTATTCTCGGCGGTATTTTAGGTGAAGGCGCTTTCCGTCCTTATATTTATAATTTTGTTTCCCGCTTTTACCAGGGACCTTGGGCTGAAAATATCAGCTTTGTGCTTTCCTTCACGGTCGTCACTTCATTATTTATTTTATTTGCAGATTTAATGCCGAAGCGTCTGGCCATGATTGCGCCAGAAAAGATCGCAGTCTCGGTCATCGAGCCAATTCAGATTTTCATTAAAGTCTGTAAACCTTTGGCATGGTTCATTAATGCGATTGCCAACATGCTGTTCCGTCTGTTTAAAGTAAATACTATCCGTGATGACAATATTACTTTTGATGATATTTCCGCAGTGATGGATGCAGGTGCACAGGCCGGTGTCCTCCAGAAGCAGGAACACCATTTCATTGAAAACGTATTCGAGCTGGAAGAGCGTAACGTGCCTTCGAGTATGACCACACGTGAAAATGTGGTGTTCTTTACCTTGAATGAACCGGAGGAAAGTATTCGGCAAAAGCTGGCGGAATATCCCTATTCCAAGTTTCTGGTATGTAGCAATGACATTGACAGCGTGATTGGCTATGTCGATGCCAAAGACATTCTGGTGCGTATTCTGAACAACCAGTCGCTGCTGCAGCTCAATGAAAATACGATCCGTAATGTCCTGACCATTCCGGATACTTTGACCTTATCAGAAGTTCTGGACCGTTTCCGCTCTACCAAGGAAAAGTTTGCCGTCGTCATTAATGAATATGCGCTGGTAGTCGGAGTGATTACCCTTTCCGATATTATGATTACCGTGATGGGTGACTGGGTGACACCAATTGAAGCCGATCAGCAAATTATTAAACGTGACAATAATTCCTGGCTGATTGAAGGCAGTACACCGATTGAAGACATCAAGCATGCGCTTGAAATTGATGAAATGCCTGATGATGAAAACTATGAAACCATCGCTGGCTTCATGATGTATAAATTACGCAAGATTCCACGTCCTGCAGATGCAGTAATATTTGGGGCTTATAAGTTTGAAGTGGTGGATGTCGATCATTTTAAAATTGACCAGTTACTGGTGACCCGCTTAATCGAAACCAATTCAGTTATTCAAGAAGAATCAGATTAGTCTGGTTCTTCCTTCTAAGAAATAGTAAAAATTATTCTAATAAAAAAATCATAAGGTGAGTGATGAATATTTCTGCATTATTGGCATGTCTGTTTTTTTATTCAGCCTTGTATTTGTTTTACTTCTTCTTTGCCAAACAACAGAATCCCCTGCTTTTACTCGCAGCCATCATTCTGATGGCTTTAACGGTTTTCATTATTCCCTACCCACATGAACGTCGCCGTCAAGGATTCGACTCCACCTTGAGATTTGGAGAGTATTTTTATTGGCCCTTGATTACCTGGTGGCGTTTATTTATTTTGCCCATCAGTTGGCTGATTGCACTGATGTATCGTGATTAAAAAAAGCACCCGAAGATGCTTTTGTTTATATCTAGTTACAGCTTAGATTTTTGCTAATAAAGCCTCAAGAACGGCTTGATAGTGAATCTGGATATCATCTTCTAAAATTTTGTAGGCATTATCGAATTGCACCATAGGCCAGCCTTCTTTCCAGAATGGGAAAATATTATGCAGGTCATGGGTGACAATTGCATCTTCACGCACAATTGCTTGGGCAATTTGTGACAGTACCTGTGCAGTTTCAGCACCATCAATTGCCATATAATCAATACCGCGCGCTTTTAAAATACGGATCCGGTCTTTTTTATAACGGATTTTTTTGATTTGTGCTGCATTTAGACCCAAAGCCAAAGATACGGCTTCGACAAAATTGTCTTCAAATGACTGATTCAATGCTACTAAGGCTGCTTTATGCGCTTCCTGACGACCAGCTTTACCACCCTGACGAATTGCTGCTTGCGCCTCAGTATTTAGCTCATCCTTTTTCATACTTTGCAAGATGTCTAAAATTTCGATGTCGCTTAACGCCTGAGGAGATTGATCAGTCATAAACTGTCCTTAAAAAAATAAATCTTGAATCGGCTATTTTCGCATAATTCGTCGCTAAAAAACTAAAATCTTCATGATTAAAACAGTGCTACGTTCTGAAACTGCATTTCTTCTGCGATTTTGCGCAAAATCGACTATAGTGCTTCATCTATATATTAAATTAATCTCTGGATGATGCCCACTACGCAAGTGACTTTGTTGCTACAGCAACTTAAGCGCCAATATCCGACTGCATTTAAAGGAAATTACCTGTTTTACAGTCAGATTAAAATCCGTGGAATCTGGGGTAAAGCCAAGCTTTTAATTCCTTGGGCCTTGGCCGCCATGATTTTTGTTCCCATCAGTTTGATGTTAGGAGATTTCGTACAGCAATCTTTTGTGCAAATCAGCGAATTTCAGGCGCAGAGTTATGCCATGTTGGCCATTCCACTGTTCCTGATGTTGAGTCTCACCTTGATTCTGTACCAGATTCAGCATTCTTCTTATTCGCTGTATCAATTATTACGGCATACCCCGATCAAGATGGCTATTGTGATTCTGATGCAAGCTTTAAATCTGGTCTTTATACAAAGCAGTTTGCTGATGTGGAGCTTATTCTTCTTTGGCGTGAGCTATGGCTTTGTGCGTTTTTATCGGGAAAATTTATTCAAGGAAAATAGTAAAAATACTGAGTACTATCAGCTGCAACAATTACGTAAAATCTGTTTTTGGGCTTATAAACAGACCTGTCTGATCCGACTAAAATTACGTTTTTATTCAAGCCATGATCCTCGGCATGCCGAACTAAAACAGCAATTAAATCACTTTGCTGGGTTATATACGCGGCTGCTGAAATATGAGCATCAATATTGTAAAACGATCAAGCATCTAGATGTCGACAGCTATCTGGATGAAAACTCATAGTTCTTTATCACTTTCCATTGGCCGTCTTAAAGATCTGCAAATATTGACTTTTAAAAAACGTTGATTTGCTGGTTTTTAGAGTAGAAGCCACGGAATTGCTTGAAAAGAAAGCAATCATTTCTGAATTTGCTTGCCAAGCTTTATTTCGTCCTCTATTATTGCGCACATGCCCGAGTGGTGAAATCGGTAGACACAGGGGATTTAAAATCCCCCGCCCACAAAGCGTGCCAGTTCGAGTCTGGCCTCGGGCACCATTTTAATATTTATTAAAATGGTGCAATAAAAAATCCAGCATTAGGCTGGTTTTTTTGTGCCTGCATTTTATTCTTTTAACGCGAAATCCCCATGTCAGAATTAAAACACTTCGATCTCGCTACATTACAATTACGTCATCCAGATGCTTTTTTCCTGAAGCTACGTTATAGCCGCTTTAAATTTAATGCCCTGCAAAATATCCAGTTTGTTATCGCGATTAATTTACTCTCCCTTCTGGTCTGTATAGCCTGTAGTATCAGCTCAGTATTTCTGGAATATTATTTTTTTAAAAACGCCACAATTGCCTTTAATGTCACCTTAATTGTGCTGATGGCACTACTATATCCCTATATTTGGTATGCACAATATCAGGCGCAATTCAGCTCCAAAGCCTATAGTCAGCGTTTGCAAAGCTGCCTCTATCTGCAAATTCCAATTTTTCTGTGCTTATTGTTCAACCTTTATCTGATTCATTCAGATGTACTGGTCATCATCAGTATGATCATTTTAGCGCTTTCCTCTTTTGGCGCAGTGACCTTGGAACCTTTATTTAAAAGTTCCTGTAGCGTAATTGATCAGATCAGGTTGCAGAAACTCCGGCAACTGGCTTTTTGGGCTTATCAACAGTCCAGATCCAAAACACCACAACAGATTCAGGGTCAGTCAAATCTGCAGGCTTATTACCAAAATCTTTATCAGCAATGTATGAATGAAGAGCAACTATTATTAGGCTCGATTCGCTTTAATAACTTTAAAGATTATTTCAACAGACATTAAAAAACCCTGCAGCTGCAGGGTTTTTTATGCATCACCATTCACGGTTGGTAATCAGTTCTTCCATTTCAATCTCGAACAGGCCGTGCTCTTGCACCACCATCATCATGGCTTCGGCAATATAATCCGCGGCAGTATCATCCAGAGACGAATCCAGATCTTCGAACTGAGGTTTCATGATATTGATATCAGCCACAGTCAGATTGGCAAGCTGGTAAATTTCTTGATCTGACAAACCTGATTTAGCGACTTTTTGGGCAAAACGTTCGATGTGCTGCTTGATTTCAGCAACCAGAATATCGGGATAATACTCATCATCGAACATGGGGAGAAGTAAATCTGCAAACATTACAGGCACTCTAAAGGATGACTATCTAATCTAAGCGTGCCTATATAGCATATTGTTGCTTAAAAGCCAAACAACATTGCCAATGTAGGGATTTCCCAGCCTCGATTTTTAAACCATTTGCATAGCTTGCCAGACTTTAATCGCATCGGCTGTGACTTTAACATCATGTGCCCGTACCATACATGCACCCTGCTGAATACTCAACAAATGCGCTGTTGCTGAACCCACTGCACGCTCTTGTGGTTCTGCCCCATCCAAAACTGCTCCGATAAAGCGTTTACGTGATAAAGCAGACAAAATCGGATAGCCCATTTCTGTCAATTTATAAAACTCTTGCAACAGCTTTAAATTTTGCTGGGCATTTTTAGCGAAACCAAAACCTGGATCAATCATGATATTTTCCGCTTTTACTCCAACATCTAAAGCATCCTGAACACGTTGGGATAACTCGCGTATCACATCTTTAGTGACATCCTCATATTGATCCAGATTGTTCATGGTGGTCGGCTCACCGCGCATATGCATGATGATCACTGGAATATTGAGTTCTGCTGCGGTCTGCAATGCATTCGGCCGAGTCAAAGCACGGACATCATTCCAGATATGTGCTCCGGCCCGAACCGCTGCGCGTATGACTTCAGGTTGCGACGTATCAATCGAGAGAATGACCTTATGTTTAGCTAGTTCTTCCACCACAGGCACTACGCGGCGAATTTCTTCTTCCACTTCTACCACTGAGGCACCTGGACGGGTCGATTCACCGCCAATATCTATTACGGTTGCTCCTTCGGCCATCATTTCCAGTGCGCGGGCGACTGCATCTTCTTTTTGATTATGCCGACCACCATCACTAAAAGAGTCTGGGGTGACATTAAGAATCCCCATCACATGCGGCTGGGATAAGTCCAATTTTAAATCACCAAATGTCCATACATGTGGTAACAAAGGCATCAGCTGCATGATTCAATACTCACTCAAAATAACCCCAATATTGTCTTATGGATAATTAAATAAAGCAAAGCTGAATAAGGTCAGGACCTAGATTTCGAAGTAATTATTTCGGGAATATTGCATCAGTTTAGTTTGTAATAATACTTTCACATCTGCCCATTCACTTTCTAAAATACTATAGATGTAGCTATCTCGAATAGTCTGTCCATCTTTACGTAGCATATGACACCTGATAATGCCATCTCGCTTGGCACCTATTCCTTCAATCACTTTTTGGCTGGGAAGATTCAAGTGATCAGTCCGAAAGCCGACCACCTGAGCATTTAAACTTTCAAAAGCATGTCTTAACAAAAGATATTTACAAACGCGATTCACATAAGTTCTGTGATAGCGCTTGGCATACCAGGTATAACCAATTTCAAAACGTGGAATTTCTGCCTTAATATTATGATAACTGGTGGTTCCAATTGCTTGGCCGGAGTTTAAATCAATTACGGCAAAAACCATTCTTTCACCTTGAGCCTGTTGTTCGAAAGCTTGAGAAAAATATTTTTTTAAGTTATGCAGATAAGGCACCGAATTATATAAAATCTTACCTAAATTTTCTTCAGCGCATGCGATGGCTAAATCAGAAAAATGTTCCCAGCTCAACGGTTCAAGACGAAGCTGGTAAACACTGGATTCCAGAACAGGCATATTCATTTTGGTTTTTCTTATTCATTTTTAATCGCTCAATATAACACTCAAAAAGATATGACAAAAATGACAAGCATAAAAAAACCACCCGAAGGTGGTTTTTTTATTGAGCTTAGTTCGCTGGCAATGGCGGAGGAGTCAACGGACCATCATCTGGCGTTACATCAATCACAGGATTATCTGCAACATAGACTTTTGGTGGCTGAGGCTCACGACCTTCCATGATGTCACGGATTTGATCACGATCAATGGTTTCCCATTCCATCAAGGCTTTCACCATCGCATGGGCAATATCTTTTTTGCTTTCCAAGATATCGCGTGCGATTTTATATTGCTCATCTAGAATTCGACGAATTTCACGATCGACTTCTAGTTGTGTGGTTTCCGAAATACTGCGGCTACCAATACTGCCCATGAAAGATTGCTGTGCATCTTCTTCATAGACCATGACACCGAGTTTGTCCGACATACCATATTTGGTCACCATCGCACGTGCCATTTTGGTTGCACGTTCGAAGTCATTTGAAGCGCCGGTCGACATCTGGTTAATGAAGACTTCTTCAGCAATACGGCCACCAAACAAAATCGAAAGTTCATTCAACATTTTGTCTTTGTAATGGCTGGTCTGGTCAAATTCAGGCAGCTGCCAGGTAACACCTAAAGCCCAGCCACGTGGCATGATTGTCACCTTATGCACAGGATCTGTACCTGGCAAGCTTTCAGCAACAATCGCATGCCCTGCTTCATGATAAGCCGTCGCACGACGCTCTTCATCACGAAGTACCATCGATTTACGCTCAGGACCCATATACAGCTTGTCTTTTGCATCTTCAAAGTCATGCATATCGACGGTGTTTTTGTTACGGCGTGCAGCAAATAAAGCAGCTTCATTCACCAGGTTTGCTAATTGCGCACCCGAGAAGCCCGGTGTACCACGTGCAAGAACTTTAACATCCACACCTGTCACTGAAGGCAATTTTTTCAAATGTACATTCAGGATTTGTTCACGACCTTTAATGTCTGGCAAACCAACCACAACTTGACGGTCAAAACGGCCTGGACGAAGAAGTGCTTTATCCAGTACATCTGCACGGTTGGTTGCAGCAATCACGATAATGCCTTCATTGCCCTCAAAGCCGTCCATTTCAACCAGCATCTGGTTCAGTGTCTGTTCACGTTCATCGTGACCACCACCAGTACCTGAACCACGATGACGACCGACTGCATCAATCTCATCAATAAAGATGATACATGGCGCATGACGTTTTGCCTGTTCGAACATGTCACGTACACGGGATGCACCGACACCGACAAACATCTCAACGAAGTCAGAACCTGAAATACTAAAGAATGGAACTTTCGCTTCACCGGCAATGGCTTTGGCAAGTAAGGTTTTACCCGTACCTGGAGGACCCACCATTAACACACCACGTGGAATACTCGCACCCAGACGTTTAAATTTGGTTGGATCTTTCAGGAAATCTACGATTTCAACGACTTCTTGCTTGGCTTCGTCACAACCAGCCACATCAGTGAAAGTGACTTTAATCTGGTCTTCAGACAGCATTTTGGCTTTAGATTTACCAAAACTCATTGGGCCGTTTTTACCACCTGCACCGCCACCCATGTTGCGCATAAAGAACATGAATAACAAAATGATTAAAAGTACAGGGAAACTTGCAATAAGCAACTGCATGAGCAAGCCTTGACGTTGTGGTGCTTCACCTTCAACCACAACATTATTTTTAATCAGGCTTGGCATCAGTTCAGGATCCTGAACTGCCGGACGGATACTTTCAAACTCTGAACCGTTCGATTTTTCGCCACGGATTCTTTCGCCGTCAATCACAACTTGTTTAATTTGGCCAGCATTGACCGCGGCAACAAACTCTGAGTAGTTCATTGTAGTCGGTTGATTGCGGTCACTGACGTTGCTGAAGATTAACACCAGCACACCCAGTATCACGAGCCACAATACGGCATTCTTAAAAAGATCGCTCAAAGCTTTATTCCCATTCCAATCTAATTTGATCATGCCCTGTTCAGGGTGACCTTAATACTTAAGCTGTAAATCAACTTACAATTATCTGAAAACGTACAAAATGCACAATTTTTAACGACTTGGCAAGTAGACTTATTTTAAAGCCTTCTTACGTCCCTGCCCGATCAGGAAAACTTCCTTGGAGCGAGCACGTGATGCCAAAGGTTTAGATGTTTTCAGAACATCAAAACTATCAACCACTTGCTTACGGAATTCGTCAAAACCTGAACCTTGGAAAACTTTTACCACAAATTGACCTTTAGGGCCTAGCACCTTGTTGGCAAAATCCAGTGCAAGTTCACACAAGTAAATCTGACGCGGTTGATCTACAGCCTTATTACCTGATGTATTGGGGGCCATATCTGAAATTACAACGTCTACAGTACGACCATCTAAAATTTCTAACAATTGCTGGAAGACTTCTTCTTCGCGAAAGTCACCTTGCAAGAAAGTCACATCAGGTAATGCATCCATTGGTAAAATGTCAGATGCAATCAATAAACCTTTGTCGCCGACCAACTTACCGGCGATTTGTGACCAACTCCCGGGAGCTGCACCCAAGTCGACCACGGTCATGCCGGGTTTGATGATCTTGTACTTTTCTTGCATTTCTAAGAGCTTATATGCTGCACGCGCACGATAGCCGTCCTTTTGTGCCTTTTTCACATAAGGATCGTCTAAATGCTCTCTCATCCAATCACGACTACTTTTAGATAACTTTTGGTTGGTAATGCGTGTAGCCATAACTCTCTAAATAAAAAAACGTCTAATTATTAATTGTACGTGAAAAAGACATATTTTGCAGTATACATGTGTATCTAAATCGAGGAGTTTTGCTCGTTATGAAGAGATATTGGAAATGATTATTTCCTGATAATTTAAAGCGTTTGTTTTTTGCTTTTGCTATACTAAGCCGTTTTAAAATTCAGGTTATCTCTCATGGCGTCTTTATCTATTCAGGAACGTAAGCGTTTACGTCAAATCGGACATGCTTTAAACCCGGTCGTTATGCTGGGTGACAAAGGCCTGACTGAAAATGTCATCGAAGAATTGGCGCGTGCTTTAAACGATCACGAACTGATTAAAGTAAAAATCGTAGCTGAAGATCGTGAAGCGCGTGCAGCATTGATTGCTGAAATTTCAGAAGCGACTGGTGCCGAAGTAGTTCAAACTATTGGTAAAATTGCGCTGCTTTACAAGAAAGCTGCGAAACAAAACCAAAAATTGTCCAACCTTGTCCGTTTCGCTCATCTGTCTAACTAAGTACAGGACTTATGGCAAGTTACGAACTTAGCGCATTTGATCGCCGTTTTCAGGCCATCTCTCTGGTTGCCGCCATTGAACAGCAAGGCCCATGCAATTTAAATGTGGGCTTCTGGATCCGTGATCCCAATCAGTACATCTTGTGGCCCGACATGGTGACGGCACATCCCCGTCAGGATTTCCTGTGGGAACAGACCTGCTTTGAAATTTTTATTGGGGTTCAGGGCGAAGATTTTTATCGTGAGATTAATCTTTCCCCCTCTCAGGCCTGGCAGGCTTATCAATTTGAAGAATACCGTTATCCTGAAGATATGCCACCGCAAGCTGCGGATGATATTGAGCTGAATCAGCTCAAACGTACGCATTATGGTCTTAATGTCAGTGTGGATCTGACTGATTTTATGGCAACACATAAACTGAAATGGGAAAACTTGTTCCTGGGTTTATCTGCTGTTTTAAAAACCTCACAAGGTGATCAATACTATGCCATGCAGCATAGTAGTCCTCAGGCAGATTTTCATAATAAACGTGACTGGTTGCATGTGTTTTAAATAGATTGACGCTGTGCATCAACTATTTAAATGTGTGGCAGGCGAATACAACGTGAGACTTAAAGTCTCACGTTTTTG
Source organism: Acinetobacter lwoffii (assembly GCF_024129435.1). Lineage (GTDB taxonomy): Bacteria > Pseudomonadota > Gammaproteobacteria > Pseudomonadales > Moraxellaceae > Acinetobacter > Acinetobacter lwoffii_F. The sequence goes on from NZ_JAMXXN010000002.1 coordinate 117,851, forward strand.
TTTGTCGCTCAACAATGATTGATCCTCTGTATAATTATTTTAGATTTTTTATTGTTTTCAACGTTCATATTTTAATGATGTAGATGATGCTGCTCCTGAATAGATTTCACAGCAGCATAAAGAATAAAAGCAAAAGTAATGATCATCAGAAGAATGGTCCCAAACACCAGTCCCAGCACTCCCAAACATAATACGATTACACCCAGATAAAGTATGCGCCCCAATCCGCTTTCCAGATTCAGTAGCATGATCAATATCAGTAAAATAAGTACACCTACAAAATGCTGTTGCATCGTGACCCCCCTTTAATTGTTATTGTGAGTCCGTTTTGCTGCATAAAGACAAAGGAGAACATTTGATTGTTCTCCTTTTTAAATAGCGGCCTTTCAGCGCAGCCTAACTTTTCAGCTCAGGACTTTTGTCCGAGCTCTCTGTTTTCACCACGGGTTTGACTTTTTTCAGTACTTCAATGGTACTGTCCTTAGAACGTTTAAAAGTATCGGTCAGATGTTCCTTATGCTTGGTCGAAATCTGACTGACATCCTCTTTCAACTCTTTACCCAGATTAGATAAGTCTTCGAAGACAGCGTTGAATTCTGTCTTGATAAAGCTTTTCAGTTCAGTTAATTCTTTCTGCGAACCGAAAATCTGCTCCTTCAAAGTATCAATACGCTGTAACACCTCCTGCTTAAATTGACGCAATTGTTCCTGCACAGTGTCGCTTAACTGCTTGGCTTCAACTTCAAGCTTTTCCTTACTTTCCTCGATGGTTCCAATTGCCTGATCTTTAGCCTCGACTGCTACTTTTTCAAGCTTCTCGGCAGTTTCAGTTACCACGCTCGGAGTGATTTTTTTAGATGTAGTAGATTTAGGTGCTGTAGCCATTTGTCTTGTTCCTATTGTTATATCGACTAAGCTATATTAGTAGATTTGATAAAAATTAAGATTTGATTTGTCTGACAATTATTAATTGCTTACATTTTTTCACATTGCTTACAAAACAGACTTCCATGCAAAAAGCAAGCCATTTATCTCATACTTTCGCTGCAAAGCCGTTGGACTTTAGGGGTCATTCTGCGTATAATGCCGTGTTAAGTTCAAGCGAGCAGACATAGGAGGGTAGGTTTAAAAAATAGCCTTCCTTTTTTTTCGTCTTCTCGCTTTTTTACAGCCTAAATTTCAGGAGCTTTGGTTTGAGCACCCCAGCAATTTTAGCCCTTGCCGACGGAACTATCTTTAAAGGTACTTCGATTGGCGCATCGGGTAGTACGACTGGTGAAGTCGTTTTCAACACTGCCATGACTGGCTATCAAGAAATTTTGACTGACCCGAGTTATGCACAGCAACTTGTGACACTGACTTACCCACATATCGGTAACACAGGCTGTAATGAAGAAGACGCTGAATCAGGTCGTATTCATAAGGTTTGGGCGAACGGATTGATCATTCGTGACCTGCCTTTACTGCACAGTAACTTCCGTTCAACCCAATCATTAGCTGAATATTTGGTACAACACAATGTTGTGGCAATTGCGGATATCGACACGCGTAAATTGACACGTATCTTACGTGACAAAGGTGCGCAAAATGGCTGTATCCTTGCTGGCGAAAATATCACTGAAGTTGAAGCGCTTGAAAAAGCACGTGCATTTGGTGGTTTAAACGGTTTAGACCTGGCAAAAGAATGTTGCGACCCTGAAGGTTTTGAATGGACTGAAGGCTCTTGGACATTAGGCAAAGGTTTCTCTCAACCAGAAGCTAAATTCCATGTTGTTGCATACGATTACGGTGTCAAAACCAACATCTTACGTATGCTCGCAGACCGCGGTTGTAAACTGACTGTTGTGCCGGCGCAAACTCCTGCTGCTGATGTACTTGCACTGAATCCAGATGGCGTGTTCCTGTCGAACGGTCCTGGCGATCCGGCTGCATGTGACTACGCAATTGAAGCTGTAAAAACAATTGTAGAAACTACTGAAATTCCAGTATTTGGTATCTGTCTGGGTCACCAGATCCTTGCACTTGCAAGCGGTGCCAAAACGGTGAAAATGCCTCACGGCCACCACGGTGCGAACCATCCTGTACAAAATCTTGATAACGGTACAGTGATGATTACTTCTCAAAACCATGGCTTCGCAGTCGATGAAAGCAATCTGCCTGATGTGTTGCGTGTAACGCATCGCTCACTGTTTGATGGCACCAACCAAGGTATTCATCGTACAGACAAACCTGCGTTCAGCTTCCAGGGTCACCCTGAAGCAAGCCCGGGTCCACATGACTGCGCACCATTGTTCGATCATTTCATCGAACTTATCGAAGCATCTAAGAAGTAATTAAGGAAGCATCATGGCTAAACGTACTGACATTAAAAGTATCTTGATTATTGGTGCTGGTCCGATTGTCATCGGTCAAGCATGTGAGTTTGACTACTCAGGTGCTCAAGCATGTAAAGCCCTTCGTGAAGAAGGCTACCGCGTTATTTTGGTCAACTCGAACCCAGCGACCATCATGACCGACCCAACCATGGCAGATGCAACTTATATTGAGCCAATTACTTGGCAAACTGTTGCAGCAATTATTGAAAAAGAACGCCCAGACGCTGTTCTTCCGACCATGGGTGGTCAAACTGCATTGAACTGTGCCCTTGCCCTCGATGAGCACGGCATTTTAGAAAAATTCAATGTTGAATTAATCGGTGCAACCAAAGAAGCGATTGAAAAAGCTGAAGACCGCAAACTGTTTGACCAGGCAATGCGTAAAATTGGTCTTGAATGTCCAAAAGCTGACGTTGCTGAGTCAATGGAACATGCTTTAGAAATTCAAGCACGTTTCGGCTTCCCAGTGATTATCCGTCCATCATTCACCATGGGTGGTTCTGGTGGCGGTATCGCTTACAACAAAGAAGAATTCATCGAAATTTGTGAACGCGGTTTCGATCTTTCTCCGACTAAACAATTATTGATCGATGAATCTTTAATTGGTTGGAAAGAGTACGAGATGGAAGTTGTTCGTGACAAAAACGACAACTGTATCATCGTATGTACGATTGAAAACTTTGACCCAATGGGCGTACACACTGGTGACTCAATCACTGTTGCCCCTGCTCAAACGCTTACAGACAAAGAATTCCAGTTACTACGTAACGCTTCTTTAGCTGTACTACGTGAAATTGGTGTTGAAACTGGTGGTTCTAACGTACAGTTCGGTATTTGCCCAAATACTGGCCGCATGGTTGTAATCGAGATGAACCCACGTGTATCACGTTCATCTGCCCTTGCTTCTAAAGCAACTGGTTTCCCGATTGCGAAAATCGCTGCGAAACTGGCTGTGGGTTATACGCTTGATGAGTTGAAAAACGACATCACTGGCGGTACAACACCTGCATCGTTCGAACCTGCAATCGACTACGTTGTAACCAAGATTCCTCGTTTTAACTTCGAGAAATTCCCACAAGCTGATGCGACTTTAACCACACAGATGAAATCTGTCGGTGAAGTGATGGCGATTGGTCGTAACTTCCAGGAATCTGTACAAAAAGCCCTTCGTGGTCTTGAAGTGGGTGCTTCTGGTTTTGACGAAAAAATTGAAGTGGGTGCTGAAGGTGCGCGCGACAAGATCTTGCAAGAACTTAAAGTGCCAGGTCCAGAGCGTATTTGGTACGTGGGCGACGCATTCCGTCACGGCTTTACTTTAGACGAAGTATTCGCTGCAACGAACATCGACCGCTGGTTCTTGATTCAAATCGAAGACATCATCAAAACTGAAAACCAAATCAAAACTTTAGGTTTTGGCGACTTGAATGCGGATAACATCCGTTCGTTCAAACGTAAAGGTTTGTCAGATCTTCGCATTGCGGACTTGATGGGTATTTCACAAAAGCAATTCCGTAAACACCGTTGGAACCTGGGCGTAACGCCAGTTTACAAACGTGTCGATACATGTGCTGCAGAATTCGAATCTGATACAGCCTACATGTACTCAACTTACGATGAAGAATGTGAAGCCAATCCGTCTGCGAAAGACAAGATCATGGTGATCGGTGGTGGCCCTAACCGTATTGGTCAAGGGATCGAGTTCGATTACTGCTGTGTACACGCTGCCCTGGCTATGCGTGAAGACGGTTATGAAACCATCATGGTGAACTGTAACCCTGAAACAGTTTCAACGGATTACGACACTTCAGATCGTTTGTACTTCGAACCGATCACGCTTGAAGACGTTTTAGAAATCGTGCGTATCGAGAAGCCTAAAGGCATTATCGTTCAGTACGGTGGTCAAACACCTTTGAAATTGGCTCGTGCTTTAGAAGAAGCTGGTGCTCCAATCATTGGTACATCGCCTGACGCAATTGACCGTGCAGAAGACCGTGAACGTTTCCAGCAAATGATTCAACGTCTACAACTTCGCCAACCAAACAACAGCATCGTAAAATCTGCTGAAGAAGGTATGGCTGAAGCGTCTAAAGTAGGCTACCCACTTGTCGTACGTCCTTCTTACGTCCTTGGTGGTCGTGCGATGGAAATCGTGTACAACGATGAAGAACTTAAACGCTACTTACGTGATGCAGTTCAAGCATCTAACGAAGCGCCTGTTCTTCTTGACCGTTTCTTAGATGATGCGATCGAAGTTGACGTGGACTGCGTATCTGACGGTAAAGACGTGGTGATCGGCGGTATCATGCAGCACATTGAGCAAGCGGGTATTCACTCAGGCGACTCGGCATGTTCGATTCCTCCTTACTCTCTATCTAAAGAGATTCAGGACGAAATGCGCCGTCAAACCGTGGCTATGGCAAAAGAACTTGGCGTAATCGGTTTGATGAACGTTCAGTTTGCTGTAAAAGGTGAAGACGTTTACATCCTGGAAGTGAACCCACGTGCATCACGTACTGTGCCATTCGTTTCTAAATGTATCGGCGAATCTTTAGCGAAAGTTGCTGCACGTTGTATGGCGGGTCAATCTCTAGAATCTCAAGGATTCACCTCAGAGATTATTCCTGAGCACTTCTCTGTCAAAGAAGCCGTGTTCCCATTCAACAAGTTCCCTGGTGTTGACCCGATCCTTGGCCCTGAGATGAAATCGACTGGCGAAGTGATGGGCGTTGGTAAAACATTTGGTGAAGCGTTCTATAAAGCTGTTTTAGGTGCAAACGAGCGTTTACCAGGTCTTCCAACTGAAGGCGAAGTGAAACACGCATTTATCTCTGTACGTGACTCAGATAAACCACGTGCAGCGGGTATCGCAAAACAATTGATTGACCTAGGCTTCAAGATTCTTGCAACTGATGGTACATTTAAAGTGATTAGCGATGCTGGTCTGGAATGTGAACGTGTCAATAAAGTGACTGAAGGTCGTCCTAACATCGTGGACCGTATTAAGAACGGCGAAATCCACCTTGTGATTAACACGACTGAAGGCAAAAAGGCACAAGAAGACTCATTCTCGATCCGTCGTTCAGCCCTTCAAGGTAAAGTGTATAACACAACTACATTGAATGGTGCGGATGCAGTATGCCAAGCTTTAGCAATTAAATTGCCGATGGATGTATATCGTTTGCAAGACCTAACTAAAGGTTAATTCGCTTCCAAGAAGTCCCGCTACCTTCTTGGTGGCGGGCTTTTTTTTATTTATAGATTTTATATCTTTCAACTGACTTTTGAGGGACAACATGCAACGTTATCCTATGACACCTGAAGGCAAAATTGCCTTAGAGAAAGAATTACACCAACTGAAAACAGTGGATCGCCCACGTATCACCGCTTCGATTGCGGAAGCTCGTGAACACGGCGACTTAAAAGAAAATGCAGAATACCATGCAGCACGTGAACAGCAAGGCTTCTGCGAAGGCCGTATTCAGGATATCGAAGGCAAACTGGGTGCAGCCCAGGTGATTGATGTCAAAGAACTTGAACAGAATGGTCGTGTAGTTTTCGGTGTAACGGTCACGATTGAAAATCTGGATACTGAAGAGCAGAAAACCTATAAAATTGTAGGTGATGACGAAGCAGACTTTAAGATTAACAAGATCTCTGTGAACTCGCCGATTGCACGTGGTCTTTTAGGTAAAAACGAAGGCGACGATGTGAAAATCAATACACCAAATGGTGAAGTTGAATACGAAATTGTGAAAGTTGAATATCTTTAAAATTTAAAGCTGTTTAATTTAAAGCCCCTCGATTGAGGGGTTTTTTGCCCTTATCTGCTTCCTACAAACGAATTAGCTCTGTGCTTCTTTTAAAAACCCTGATGCAAATAAATTAAATGCATGTAAAGCCTCAGGCAGTACCTGCTCAGGATATTCGCTAGAAGCCACCCAGAGTGCTGCATTCATTGCAGCACCATTTAAAAATACCGCAGCAGCTTCCGGATCAACTGTTTTAATTCGGTCTGCTACCAATAATTGTTCAACACATTCACGCGTGGACTGCAAACATCTGTTTTGGCTTGGCCAATGTGCAGGATCACCTAGCACAGCCGGCCCATCACGTAACACAATGCGCTGGAATTCCGGATTTAAGGCATTTTGAATATAGGTCCGCCCTTCCAGCATCAATCCTTCCCACAGATCATCAGGCTGCTCCAGATGTTGCTGCGCAGATGAAGCCATTTCCGAATCGATTTGATCAACTACCGCAGCAAATAAGCCTTTTTTATCACCAAAATGGTGATACAACGCTCCACGAGTCAGCCCCGCTTCTGCCGTGAGTTTATCCATTGAAGTGTCTGCATAGCCATATTCAGCAAATGTACGGCGCGCTACTTTTATCAGTTTCTTACGGGTTTCCGCCATTTTTTGTTCACGAACAGACATGAATTACTTTACCTCATCATCATAAAAATTTTAATTGACATACGCTCCGTATGTCAATTATGTTTACATACGATGCGTATGTGAAAGTTAAGTTGCTTTCACTCACTTATAAATTAGATATTGAATGAGAATAGACATGACTAGAACTGCGATATTTCCCCAAGACCGCCATGCCCTCTATGAACAGCATGGTTATTCTGCTGCGATCAAATCGGAAGACTTACTTTTTGTTTCTGGTCAGGTCGGTAGCCGTGAAGATGGCTCTCCTGAACCAGATTTCGAGAAACAGGTAGAACAGGCTTTTAAAAATTTAGCTGCGACATTGGCAGCGGCTGGTTGTACTTTCGATGATATCGTCGATGTCACCACATTTCACACTGACCCCGAACGGCAGTTTGAAAGTATTATGAAAGTTAAGCAACAAGTGTTTAATCAAAAGCCTTACCCAAACTGGACTGCGGTGGGCGTGACTTGGCTGGCAGGTTTTGATTTTGAAATTAAAGTGACTGCCCGTATTCCTCGTAGCACTTAAGCAAGGTCAGCACGTGCTTTAATATTCGATTCGCTGGCTGAATTAAGATTGTTGATTCAGCTTAAAGTGCAATTCGGTATAATGGTGCATTCCTTGTGGTTATAGCCTCCTCATGTCTGAAAAGTTAATTAATTCTCTTGTGAATCACTGGTGTGAATTCGAGTTCATCTCAAAAACGGTGAAGAATCCAAATATTCATATCAGAGGGAATTATTCGTATTATTCAGCCTATTGGGATCAGGGCTTTGAGCGCTGTGTGGTGCGTTATTTACATGACAAGCCATCTACGTCTGAAAAACCGATTGATCAGCTTTATATTGGCAATTTCGTCTGTTTCGGCGCTGAATGCGTAATCATGATGGGTGGCAATCAATTACATCGTACCGACTGGATTTCAGCTTTTCCATTCGATACACGCAGTTTTGTGCCTACGGGTGATACCATGATTGGTGATGGTTGTTGGATTGGTTCTCGTGCCATGATTATGCAAGGGGTGACACTAGGTGAAGGTGCTGTGGTTGCCACAGGTGCTGTCGTAACCAAAGATGTACCACCGTATGCGGTTGTCGGTGGTGTTCCTGCAAAAATTATTAAATACCGCTTTCCACAGGAAGATATTAAAAAATTGCTTTCCCTCAAAATGTACGACATTGATGAAAAGCAGTTTCTAAAAATGCGTGAGCAGTTGCAGACGGATGATATTAGTTATCTAGTAGAATTTTTAAGCAATTAAAACTATCATTAAATCATTAAAATTTCAAAAGATTAAGCATGCAAAGTATTCTGAGTTTTGTAAGTGAAAATCCTATTTTCTTTACCGTATTATTCACTCTTACGAATATCTTATGGTTGATCTTCTCTTTTTACCAAAAACATAAAAATGATAAAGCTCTAATTGACTACAAAGCTGAAAAAGATAAAGAATTAGAAGGCTTAAAACATAATTTCGGATTAGAACTTGAAAGGAAAAAGAAAAATTTCGGTATAAAACAAGAAGTTTATGGGGAGTTTTTTAACAATTTAGATAAATTTCAATCAAAAGCTCAAATTGATTCACAAAAATCAATAAACCTTTATATGCATAACTTTTTGATTGACTTTGTTACAGCTTCAGAAATAAATGATACAGATGCAATGGCTAAAGCAACTGGCGAATATCATCAAAACCTTCAAAGCTTTTTTGCAAATTTGTTTGATGAACTTAATACCCTACAAAATGAATGTAATCGTTTGAAATTTTTTGCCCCTGAAGAGATTCGGATAAAATTAAAAGAAATAACCATAAGTTATGAACAAATTTTCAAAATGACTAATCAGTATGTCAGCAATATTTCTAACTTATTTTTTGACGAATCAGCACAAAATGAAATAACTAAAAAATTTACAGCCGATATTCAACCTATTTCAGATAAATTAAAAACAGATATGGATAATATTGAAAATCTACTAAGATCAGATTTATTTTCATAATTTTTAGAAAACATAAAAAAACCCACTCAATCGGAGTGGGTTTTTTCAGAATATGGTGGCTATGACGAGACTTGAACTTGTGACCCCCGCATTATGAGTGCGGTGCTCTAACCAACTGAGCTACATAGCCTTAAACTGTGCGCGCATTATGGGATTTTCTGTAAATCACGTCAACCCCATATTGTGCTGTTTGATCAAAATTTGTTGAAGTGAGCCGATAAGCCGGGTTCTGTCGTGAACGATCATTCCTCTAGGCGCACAATCACTCATGCGCTCAAGCGACCTACCCGAATCCAGCATGGGCCATGCCTAATGGATTCCTATTTGGTCTTGCTTCCGGTGGGGTTTACCTCGCCATGAACTGTTACCAGCCATGCGGTGCGCTCTTACCGCACCCTTTCACCCTTACCTCCGATTCCGATTGCTCGAAAACATAATGAAGGCGGTCTTCTCTCTGCTGCACTTGCCGTCGGTTTGCACCGCCCAGGCGTTACCTGGCACCTTGCCCTATGAAGCCCGGACTTTCCTCCCCTGCTTCAATCACGGAGATTTCCACAGCAGCGATCGTCTGGCTCACTTCGAGCGGCATAGTATCAAATATCGAGACTAATTGCTTGATGTTTTTTGAGCAGTCAGTTTTTCATACTTGGCTTGCAGCTGTTCCTGCGTTTCGACATGATTCGGATCCAGTGGAATACAATCCACCGGACAGAACAACTGGCACTGTGGTTGATCATGATGTCCGACGCACTCTGTACATAGGTCTGGATGAATCTCATAAATGAGTTCACCCATATAGATGGCCTCATTCGGGCATACAGGTTCACAGACATCACAGTTAATACATTCATCGGTGATATATAAAGACACGCTACCAACCTTGTTGAAGTTTACGCTCGAAGGCAGCAACCACGTTTGGTGGTACAAACTTGGTCACATCACCTCTTAATCGAGCAATTTCACGCACCAAAGTGGATGAAATAAAAGAATATTGCTCTGAAGGGGTTAAAAATACCGCTTCAAAGTGGGAGTCCAGCTGACGGTTCATATTCGCCAACTGAAATTCATACTCAAAATCAGACACTGCACGCAAACCACGCAATACAGCAGTCGCCTTTTGCTCACGGAAAAAATTGACCAGCAAACCGTCAAAACCTACAAATTCAACATTGTCCAAATGACTCAATGACTCTTTTGCCAATGCGACACGCTCTTCCAGACTAAATACCGGATTTTTATGATGACCGATGGCAATCGCTACCACAACTTCATCAAACATTCGCGCTGCGCGGGTTACCAAATCAATATGTCCATTGGTAATTGGATCAAAAGTCCCCGGATAAATCACACGAGTTTTAGACATCCATTTGTACTCTGTTTGTTATGTAGAATCTTATTTTAGCAAAAACTTGTTTTTTTGGTGAATAATCCTCATTAATTTAAAAAACTTCACCTTATTTCTAGTTGCGGTACAATAGCAGCACGTTTGGAAGTATCAGATTATGGCGAAAGCATCTATTGTAGTAAAAAAAAATAATGGCGGTACCATTGCACTAAATAAACGTGCCCGCCACGATTATTTTATTGAAGAGAAATTTGAAGCGGGGCTTTCATTAAAAGGCTGGGAAGTCAAATCAATGCGTGCTGGTCGTATGACCATCGTAGAAAGTTATATTACCTTTAAAAATGGTGAAGCGTTCTTGTTTGGTGCACAGGTTCAGCCCTTATTAAGCGCTTCAACCCATGTGGTGCCTGAAGCAACTCGTACCCGCAAGCTGTTGCTGAATCGCCGTGAAATTGAAAAGTTGATGGGTGCAATTAACCAGAAAGGTTATTCCTGCGTTCCATTGGCCTGCTACTGGAAAGGTCCACATGCCAAGCTGGAAATTGCTCTGGTGAAAGGTAAGCAGCTTCATGACAAACGTGCCACCGAAAAAGACCGTGACTGGCAACGTGATAAGGCGCGAATTTTCCATAAATAATGAATTAAAAGTTGAATATAAAAAAACCTCCGCATTTGGAGGTTTTATTATAACTTTAAGCTTTACCGCCCAGTCTTGCCAGAGTCAGGGCAATATATTCCCCAAACCAGAACGCGGTTTTTAAATCGCCTTCAGGTGGAGTCACTTCTACCGGTGCGTTATCTGACTGGGTCATTAAACCCAAAAAGCTCGACATCCGGTTTAGATCAGTCACGGCACGACCTGTCGGCATTAATGGTAAGCCACTCCATAGCATACCGTGCTGCATGGCGAACAGATTGATCTGCTGTAACACTGCCAGCTTATCGCCACTAAGTCCGCCACCATTGGTAAAAGCCGCTGCCAGTTTTCCCTGCCAGGTACGTGCCAACCAGCGCTTGGAAGACTGTTCCATAAATAGCTTCATGGCAGAGGTCAGGCTACCCATATAGGTCGGACAGCCAAATATAATTGCATCGGCGGCATCCAGTACATCCCAGTCTATATGTTCGACATTCATCATATGCACCTGAACACCGGTTTCCCGTGCACCATCGGCAATAAAATTTGCCACTTTAGCCGTGTGTCCATAAGGACTGTGATAAACAATCGCAACAGATTTGGAAGATAGGGACATAACGCTCAAAAGCCAAAAAATTCAGTTAAGTTTAACATTTTCATGTCATAAACACGAATGTCGCCATACGCCCTGTTTTTGGCTCACGGCGATAAGAAAAATATTCATGTGCTTGACGATAAGAACACTGATCCCCACCCAATACGGTATTTATGCCGTGTTGCTGCAAGATATAACGCGCAATCGCATACAGGTCGGCATAATATTTACCTGCCTGTTCACCGGCCTGAAATGCACTGTCCAGTTCAGGATATTTACTACAAAAAGCAGCTTTTACTTCAGCGCCAATTTCAAAACATGGCTGACTAATGGCCGCCCCGAGCCAGGCCCAAGTCGGCGGAGTTTGCATGGCTACAAGGGTATTTTCAATAATCCCACCGGCCAGACCACGCCAGCCGGCATGCAAATTGGCAACTTCCGTACCTTTCGCATTCCCCATTACCACAGGTAAACAGTCTGCAGTCATCATCATCAAGGCATGCGCCTTGCGCTGCGTCACCAGACCATCTCCGACCAGTGCGGTAAATGGCATCTGCTCATTAATGCTATGACAAATGGTGCTATGCGTCTGGGTCATCCAGGTAATTTTATCTACGCCAAAGGCAGCGAAATCCTGCAATAAAGCCATACGATGCTGTTGTACCCGTAGCGCATTATCCTGCACATGCAAGGCCAAGTTAAAACCTGCAAGCTCAGGCTGTGCGGATGGCTGTACTTTCGCATGGTGAACGCGAGTCTGGCCGACATACACACCTTGTGGAAGTCCTGGTACAAATTGCATCTCGATTCCTTGCTTTGACGCGAGCTAAATAAAAAGATTAATAGGCTTTGTTTTCGGTACGCAGCACTTCAACCAGATTGGTAAAGTCTTCCGGCCACGGTGCTTCAAAGGTCATTTCTTCTTTGGTACGCGGATGGGTCAGACCGAGTTGTACAGCATGCAAAGCCTGACGCTTGAAGCCACGCAAAGTATCATCTAATAATTGCGATGCACCTGCAGGCATACGGACACGTGGCATATACACCTGATCGCCCACCAAGCCAAAGCCGATATAGCTAAAATGCACACGGATCTGATGGGTACGTCCAGTTTCCAGACGGGCTTGAACACGGGTAAAATGCTGGAAACGCTCTTTGACATTGTAATGCGTCACCGCGTCTTTACCACCTGGAAGTACGGTCATTTTCACACGATCCACCGGATGGCGTTTGATTGGTTCATCAATGGTACCGCCAGCAATAATATTGCCGTAAACCACCAAGTCATACAGGCGATATACTGATTTTTTCTCAAGCTGTTTGCTTAAGGCAAATTGTGCTTCCAGATTTTTGGCGACGACTAACAGACCGCTGGTGTCTTTATCGATACGATGTACCAGACCTGCACGCGCCAGTTCAGCCGATTTCGGATAGTGATGCAATAAAGCATTCACCAAGGTGCCAGAACTATTGCCAGCGCCCGGATGTACCACCATACCGACTGGTTTGTTGATGACCATAATGTCATCATCTTCATAGATGATGTCCAGTGGAATATCTTCCGGCAGACTGCGCGTTTGCGCTTCAAGCTCAACATTTAAAGTCAGGGTTTCAAAACCATCACTTTTAAATTTAGGCTTAACCGGTTGACCATTCACCAATAAATTGCCATCTTTAATCCATTGCTTTAATTTTTCTCGAGAAAAATCGCTCCAGACCATTGCGGCAATCTGGTCGATCCGTTGCCCGATATAAGTTTCATCCAGTTGAAATTGCAACGATAAACGTGTTGCAGTTGCTTCTGAAGTATGGTTATCTGCATCCTCGGAATCTTCAAGTAAATTGAAATCAGTATCAGGGATATTAGAATTGGAAGATTGTGCTTGACTCATTTGCTCATTCAGACAAAAGTGGTTTAATAGTGCAATTGTAGCTCATTGCCCGTATTAACAGAGGAATTTTTATGTCGCTACCACATTATAAAATGACAATGCTTGCTGTGACATTAGGCATTGCATCGGCAATGGTAGGCTGTAGCAGTAATCCAAAAAAAGAAGTCGTGGATAAAGGTCCGGAATCTAGCGAACAGGTTTATATTCAAAAAGCACAGAAAGCGCTAGATCGTAATCAATATACCGATGCAGCAAAACAGTTAGAAGCGCTGGAAACTTATTTCCCGACCAGTCAGTATGCCCCGCAAGCGCAGCTTGAACTGTTGTATGTGAAATTCCAGCAAAAAGATTATGAAGGTGCGGTTGCACTGGCAGAGCGTTTTATCCGTCTGAACCCGCAACATCCAAATGTCGATTATGCTTACTATGTACGCGGTGTCGCCAATATGGAACAGAACTATAACGGCCTGCTGCGTTATACCTCGCTGAAACAGTCGCATCGTGATGTCAGCTACCTGAAAGTGGCTTACCAGAATTTTGTTGATTTCATTCGCCGCTATCCATCGAGTACTTATGCAGTTGATGCCGCACAACGTATGCAGTTTATCGGTCAGGAACTGGCTGAGCATGAAATGAACGCAGCACGTTTTAACATCAAGCGTAAGGCGTATCTGGCAGCAGTTGAACGTGGCTTGTGGGTGATTGAACATTATCCTCAAACTCCGCAGATTCCAGAAGCACTGGCAACGGTTGCTTATGGCTATGCTCAGCTAGGTGATAAAGCGACTTCTCAGCAATATGTGGATGTATTAAAGCTGAATTATCCGAATCTGGTGAAATCAGATGGGACGGTGAACCTGCGTGCAGCGCGTAGTGAAGGCAGCTTCTTTAACCGCGCGACACTGGGTATTTTTGGTAAAGAAGCCAAAACTGTAACCGACACCGATGCACAATCGGATACGCCAGAAACTGAAAAGCGTAGTATCACCAATCGCATTTCATTTGGCTTGCTGGATCGTCCTAAGACGGCTGAATAAAGCTAAATAAGCCAGCAGCATCAGCAAATAAGACAGCGCTTTACAGGTGCATTTTCCCCAAGGGCAAGGTATCATACTTGCCCTTTTGCGTTGTCTGGCCCAGGCTTGAACAAATCGTGCAAAAGGTATACAAAGGAACTTGAAATATTCAATGTTCAACCAGACTATTTTCATTTTTTCAGTGATTTAGACCTTAGATACCAGCACGAGAAGCTTAGCAAACCATGGCCATTCCTCAACATACGATTGATCAGATTCTCGATCGCACCGATATTGTCGATGTGATTGGTCAATTCGTAAAACTAAAAAAAACAGGCCGTACTTATTCAGGCTGCTGCCCTTTCCATCAGGAAAAATCACCGTCTTTCCACGTCTATCGCGATAAACAGTATTTTCACTGTTTTGGCTGTCAGGCCAACGGTAATGCCATTCGTTTTTTAATGGACATTGGCAGCCGTAATTTCGTCGAAGTGATGAAAGATCTGTCCAGTCAGACCGGCATCGAACTGCCTAAAGACAATACCGATTCCAATAAATTAAAATATAAACGTGAAGCAGCCAAGCCCAAAATTGCGCCTGCTCAAGCGGTACCACAAGCTCAGCCGCAACAAAATAACGCCCCAACAGAAAATAATAGTGCTGCATCTACGGCGAGTTTTGACCCATTTGCAGAGTTTCAGGCATCCGAACAGGATTTTTATGGTGACCCTTTTGCTTCATTTGAACACCTGCCCATGGCTGAAGTTCAGCAAGACGGTAATCTCTACGATCTGCTGGAAAATATTGCACAGTTCTATGAACGCCAGTTACCCAACAGCCCGAGTGCCCAACAATATTTTAAGCAACGTGGTCTGACTGCGGCAACCATAGCCTATTGGCGCTTAGGCTATGCCCCTGAAGACTGGCAACATCTGGAAAAAGCCTTTCCTCAGGATATTGAAGGCCTAAAACTCCTCGGTCTGATTCGCACCAGCGATAGTGGCCGTGACTTTGACCTGCTGCGTGAACGAGTCATTTTCCCGATCCGTGATACCAAGGGCCGTGTGGTCGGCTTTGGCGGCCGTGCCCTGAATGACGAGATCAAGCCGAAATACATCAACTCGCCAGATTCTGAAGTCTTCCATAAAAACCAGTTGCTGTACGGCCTCTATGAGGGCCGCAAACAGAAAGCCCAAGAATGGCTGATGGTCGAAGGCTATATGGATGTGATTGCGCTTCAGCAATATGGCATTCATGGCGCAGTGGCGACTTTAGGCACAGCGAGTAATACCGACCACCTGAATATTCTGTTCAAGCAGAGCAACCGGCTGACCATTGCCTTTGATGGGGATGCTGCCGGTCAAAAAGCAGCGCGCCGTACCTTGGACATTGCCCTGCCCCTGCTGAATGATGGCCGAGAGCTGAAGTTCTTTGTTTTGCCCGCTGACCATGACCCAGATTCATTGATCCGCCGTGAAGGGATAGAAAACTTCAGACGCTTGCTGGATCAGGCACCGTTGATGTCGGACTTCGTGTTTGCCCATCTGACCCAAAATCAGGATATCACCACCCCAGAAGGCAAGAGTCAGGTTATGGGTGAACTAAAAAATCTGACCGAATTACTGCCCAAACACGGCTCCTTCCGTTATCTGCTGCAGCAATTTTTCCGCGAAAAACTGGGCTTTAATCGTAAATGGCAACCTAAGGTCAATACAGATGCATCTTTAAGCTTTAGTACCAAAATTGATGCTGAAGAATATGTGATTGCGATCTTGATGAATCATCCTTATCTGTATATTCATTTTGAACCACTGCGCGCGCTAGTAGCGGAAGATCAGTTGCTGTTTAAGATTTTGAATATTCTGAATGTGATTTTTGATGACTTGCCAGATGATCCTGAACTGTCGATCTATTATGTGCTCGGTGCCTGCGCAGCCCATCATCATGAACTGCAGCATATTCTGCAGCATGCCAATGTCAGCGATTACACCTCATCGCCGGAACAGGCCGATAAGCTCGCGGCTGATTTTTCAACCAAGCTGCAATATCAGTGTTTAAAAAACAAGATTAAATCCAAGAAATTTAACAGTATTGCAGAAATGAAAAACCTGAAAATGCAGATTTATGAGATTGACCGCAAACGCTCAATGACCCTGTTAGAAGATTAATTTTTCAAATTATTGATTCTTTTGAATCCAATGAAGTCACTGCTAGCTCACATTATTATTTATAATTTTCTCAAATAATCAGGCTGGGTTTTATGTTGAAGTACAAATCAGCAAAGAACCAAGCTTCTCATCATGCTGATTAAAACGAATGCCTGGATTTACGACGCTTCGCGACTACATTGCCCAGTTCTTCCTGTAACAGCTCAAAATAGGTAGGATCTTCCGCTTTGGCCGCCTCACGCAGCACAATAGAAGTTGGATGCAACAGTTTTTGGGTTAAACGATGTGAAAACTCGGCCAGTACCGTTTCCGCCTTTTCGCCCTTGGCAATACGCTGCATTGCCAGTGACAATTCTTCCTGACGTAATGTTTCCCCGTGGTCACGATAGGCATGAATGGTCGCCCCGGCCTGTTTGACCTTTTGCTGGGTCATCAGTTCTGTAGCCAGCTGATTGACCATGATCTCAGCCTCAACAGCCGCTTGACGGCGCTGTGCCAGATTTTCCTCAATCACGCTTTGCAGGTCATCGACCCCATACAGATAAACCCCGTCCAGGCTTTCTACTTTGGCATCAATATCGCGTGGCACTGCCAGATCGACCAGCAGCATCTGCTGGTAACGGCGTTTCTTTAATGCTGCCTTGATATCAGGATAGTGAATCACCTGATGCAAACTGCCGGTACAACTGGAAATGACATCGGCACGATGCAGATTTTCTGCAAGCTGATCAAAATCTATAATTTCGACTTCAACTCGATGTGCAATTTCCTGTGCCAGAATGTCTGCACGTTCGCGGGTACGGTTACAGATGATGATCTTGCCCACACCCATTTCTGCAAGATGCTTAGCCACCAGACTGTTCATCTCTCCAGCTGCCACCACCATAATGGTCAGCTTGTCCGGGTGACTAAACACTTGCAAGGCAAGTTGTGCTACCGCATAGCCCATCGAGACCGCATGACTACCGACAGCCGTTTCCGAACGCACACGTTTAGCGGCATAAAAAGCATATTCAAAAATCCGGTTGAGATTGCGCGACACCGTATGAGAGTCTTTGGCCAGAGAAAGTGCGGTTTTGACCTGCCCCAGAATTTGTGGTTCGCCCAGCATCAGTGAATCCAGACCACTGGCGACGCGCATCAGATGCGTCACTGCCTGGGCATTTTCATAACGATAGACATGATGTTGCAGTTGTTTGACATCCACCCCATTTTTCTGGGCGAGCCAGTTTAGCACCATGTCAGCATTTTCAGACATGGCGTAAACTTCGGTCCGATTACATGTAGACACCACCACCATGTCGTTCAGTTCAGGGTGTTGGCTTTGCTCGGCAAGAATGGCACTTAACTTTTCAGGGTTAAAAGCTACCTGTTCGCGCAGTTCTACAGAGGCAGTTTGATGGTTGACACCCAATGCAAAGAAAGACATATCAGGTCATCATTTCACTAAATTTATGCTATTGTGCAACATCGGTGTCATAAAAAGCATTACTTGGATCAAGAAAAAATTGCGTCAAACAATTAGCCGTATCAACGGCCCTACAATTAAGCAATATTCTACCACATTCCTACTGGTGGGTAGCATGGCTTCGACTGCACATCTCTATGCAGCGGAAGCAGTTTACCATGCAAATCAAAATTATGATGCGATAAAACAAAGTATGATGGCTGAGTTTGCCATCGCTGCACATGACATTCCGACCGCTTTGCACAACTATACGGTGCTAGCGATCAAGAGCAATTCCACTTCAGTCAAGCAACGTGCGCTGAATGTCGCGCTGGAACATGATGATCTTCAGGCAGCACTAGATATCTCCACGCACTGGGTGGTACAAGAGCCGCAAGATGTCCCCGCTTTATTTTATTTATCACATATTGCCCTGAAAGCACATGAATATGAGCTGGCCGCTGAGACCTTAGAAAAAATCCTGCAAATTGATGACAGCGCCGATCTGGAAGAAATTCTCGCAGGGATTTCACCAGAAGGTACAGAAGACCGTACTTATCTGATTCAGGCCTTAAGTACCACCAAAGCCAAGGACAACCCGTCTATTCTGGTGCTGGTGGCCGGTCTGGAAGCGCAAAATGGTCAGCTCGAACAGGCTCTAAATACAGTTAACCGTGCCTTAAAAAAACGCCCGAATGCGACTGGATATATCCTGATGAAAGCCAATCTGCTCAATGCACTCGGCGATACTCAGGCGACACTGCAATGGTATGAAAAATCCAGCCGTAAACACCGCAATAATCTGGATGTGCGTCTGGCCGAAGTCAAATATCTGGTCAAGCTGAACGAAGCGACTTTGGCGCTAAAAAAACTGCAAGACATTCTAAAAAAATGGCCGACTGCCGAAGAAGCCCTGTTTATTGCCGGACTAACCAGTATCGACCTGGAAGAATACGAGAAAGCCGAAAAATATCTGGTCGAACTGCGTTATTCTGCGCAGTATCAAAATGAAGCATATTATTATCTGGCAGTGAATGCAGAACGCAAACAGCATTATGAAACGGCTAAAGCTTATTATCGTCTGGTCGATGGCAGTCTTTACACCGTCTCACGTCGCAACATGATCTCGATTTTCGCCCAGCAGGATAAGCTGCATGATGCGCTGCGTTTCTTAACACAGGAAAGAGTCAATTATCCACAACATGCCAGCTTCCTCTATCTGGCCCAGGCGGATATTTTGACGCGTATGCAGAATAAAAAAGCTGCTATTCGCCTGCTGGAAGAAGCCAGCAAAAACCTGCCCGATGACCCTGAACTGGTTTATTCGCAAGTCCTGTTGCTAGATCCCCATCAGGATCGCATCAAGCTGGATGAACTACTTAGCACTTTACTTAAAATTGAACCGAACAGTCCGACCTATCTGAATGCCTATGCCTATACCCTGGCGATGCAGAACCGTCGTCTCGAAGAAGCACGCCGCTATGTCGAACAGGCACTGGAATATGCACCGGAACAGGCATCCATTCTGGATACCTATGGTTATATCTGTTATTTACAGAATGACTTCGCCACAGCTGCGGACGTGTTATACAAAGCTTATCAGTTGAATCCGAATGTGAAGATTGGCGTGCGTTATGCCCGTTCCTTGTACATGAAAGGTGATCTACAACACTTCCATCAAGTGTTACAACAATTACAACAAAACCATCCAAATGACCCAGAATTGAAACAACTTAATTCGCTATTGTTAGCACCACAAACCAAAACGAGTTAATTAATTTATGCGCAATTTGAGCCAATTGGGCTGCTGTGCCTTTGCAGCCACTGCTTTATTTTTAACTGGCTGTCAGCAGATGATCAAGCCTCAAGCGCCTGCCACCCCGTCTGTACAGGCAGAGAATCAATTTCAGCTGCAAGGTAAAATTGGCGTTCGTACCCCTCAACAGACTGGCAGCGCATTCTTTACCTGGGTACAACAGCAGGAAGAATTCGATATTGAGCTCAGCGGTATCTTAGGTGTCGGTAAAACCCAGATTTCTGGCACACCGGGACAAGTGACCTTAAACAGCGCAAAAACCGGTGTGATTCAGGCAGCCAGTGCCGAAGAATTACTGCAACGTGCAACCGGCTGGCAAGCGCCGATCAGTTATTTAGTCGATTGGGTACAAGCCCGCCCTGCTACCACGACTGCCAAATTACAAAAAGATGATACACAGCGAATTAACCAGATTATCGAACAGGGCTGGACGGTCGATCTCAATTATAATGCGCAGGCCAAAATGCCAAACCGTTTGATTTTAAAGCAGTCACTTGGAAATGGTGCAGAAAACCGTATTACAATGATCATTGAAAACCGTTAATTGACCTGATTCCAGCCCATGATGATTCGTGTTCCCTCGCCTGCTAAACTGAATTTGTTTTTACATATCACCGGTCGCCGTGAAAATGGTTATCATGAGCTGCAAAGTATTTTTCAGCTGATTGACCTGTATGACTGGCTGGAGTTTGAACCAAGCGCCGATGATGCGATTCAGATTGAAGGTCTGGCCTCCGTCGATCTGCAACAGAATCTAATCTATCGGGCGATACAGTTGTTGAAGCCTTATGCCCAAACGCCGTGCGGACTAAAAATTCGTCTGGAAAAAAATATCCCGATGGGTGCAGGTCTTGGCGGTGGGTCTTCCAATGCAGCGACGACCCTGATTGTGATCAACCAGCTCTGGCAGTGCGGTTTAAATGTTGAGCAACTGGCAGATCTCGGGGTTAAACTGGGTGCAGATGTGCCGATATTTGTGCATGGTAAAAATGCCTGGGCTGAAGGTATTGGCGAACACTTAACATTCATAGACTTAGATCAAAAAAAATTCATTGTGTTAAAACCTGATTGTTTTATCAGCACTCAACTGCTTTTTTCGCAAAAAGCATTGACAAGAGACACGAAGAGCACTAAATTTTGCGCCTATCAGGAAACGCCATCTGATTTTGGAAATAACTTTGAGCCACTGGCAAGAAGCTTATATCCTGAAGTCGATGAAGCAATGCAATATCTCGACCAGTTCGGAAAAGCAAAGCTTACAGGTACAGGTGCTTGTGTGTTTATTGAAGTCACTGAAAATCTGAATATCGAAGATATTCTTGCAAATGCACCATGTAAAGCTTACCTGGTCAACAGTTTACAAGAATCACCTTTAGTTCAGTTTAAAGTGTAGATAGGGGTATCGCCAAGTGGTAAGGCACCGGGTTTTGATCTCGGCATCCGTTGGTTCGAATCCAGCTACCCCTGCCATTCTTCACCTGTAGATGTACTGTATATTAGGGGTATCGCCAAGTGGTAAGGCACCGGGTTTTGATCTCGGCATCCGTTGGTTCGAATCCAGCTACCCCTGCCATCTTACAGTTCATCAAATTTAGGGGCGTCGCCAAGTGGTAAGGCACCGGGTTTTGATCTCGGCATCCGTTGGTTCGAATCCAGCCGCCCCTGCCATTTTCTCGAAAAAAGACAGAACACTCATTTGCTGTAAGACTGTTAATTTACCTTGACACTTTACCGCAAAAATATTAAAGTTCTGCCGCATTAGGGGTATCGCCAAGTGGTAAGGCACCGGGTTTTGATCTCGGCATCCGTTGGTTCGAATCCAGCTACCCCTGCCATCTATTCCCATATATCCCAACCGCCAAGGGTGCTTCATGCCCAATCTTGTCGTTTTTAGTGGATCTGCGCATCCACAATTCGCTCAAAAAGTCGTAAGTCACTTACATATTCCTCTAGGCGCTGCCTCTGTAGGTCAGTTCTCTGACGGTGAAATTGCTGTCGAGATTACTGAAAACGTTCGTGGTAAAGACGTATTTATCGTACAACCTACTTGTGCCCCAACTAATGATAACCTGATGGAAATCTTAGTGATGGCTGATGCTTTGCGTCGTGCAAGTGCGGGTCGTATTACTGCCGTGATTCCTTATTTTGGTTATGCTCGTCAAGACCGTCGTCCACGTTCAGCACGTGTTCCAATTACTGCAAAAGTTGTAGCAGACATGCTCACTACTGTAGGCGTTGACCGTGTTGTGATGATCGACTTGCACGCTGACCAGATCCAAGGCTTCTTCGATATCCCTGTAGACAACATCTACGGTACACCAGCGCTACTTGCTGACTTGCGTCAACAATCGCATCACAATCTGATGGTGGTTTCACCTGACGTAGGTGGTGTCGTGCGTGCACGTGCTGTTGCGAAACAAATGGGCGATATCGATCTTGCAATCATCGATAAGCGTCGTCAAAAAGCGAATGAATCACAAGTGATGCATTTGATTGGCGATGTAAAAGATCGTGATTGTGTCATCGTTGATGACATGGTAGATACTGCTGGTACGCTTTGCAAAGCTGCTGATGCATTGAAAACTTTCGGTGCTCGCAAGGTTGTTGCATATGCAACGCATCCAGTACTTTCTGGTAAAGCGCTTGAAAACTTAAAGAATTCTGTGATTGATGAACTGGTTGTGACTGATACCATTCCTCTTTCTGATGAAGCTTTAGCACTGGGCAAGATTCGCCAGGTTTCAGTAGCCAGCATGGTTGCCGAAACGATTCGTCGTATTAACAACGAAGAATCTATTAGCGCAATGTTCGATTCTTATCTATAATAGAGCGCTGAATTTTCAAAGCCCTGCCATTTGGTAGGGCTTTTACTCACCAGACTGGTCGCAAGTCTGGTTCATTTAACTTAAATAGGATGTCTATCATGGCAAACTTCGTATTAAACGCAGCAGCACGTGAAGAAGCAGTTCAAGGGAAAGGTGCGAGCCGCCGCCTTCGTCTTCAAGCTAAAGTTCCTGCAATCATCTACGGTGGTGAAGCTGCTCCTGTAGCAATTACTGTTGAGCTTCGTCAGCTTGTTAAATTCTTAGAAAACAATTCATTCTTTGAAGAAGTTATCGAAATTGATGTAGACGGTAAAGTTGAAAGCGTGAAAATCCAAGCGTTACAACGTCACCCAGCTAAAAACACACCAATGCACGCTGACTTCAAACGCGCATAAGTGTTAATGGTGTAATTAGTGTCAAATATTTCACTGATTGTTGGTTTGGGTAACCCAGGTTCTGAGTATGCCCAAACCCGCCATAATGCAGGCTTCTGGTTTGTAGAACGCCTTGCAGACCAATATGGCATTACCCTCAAAAAAGACCCAAAATTCAATGGATTTAGCGGTCGTGGCAATATCGAAGGTCAAGACGTCCGTCTTCTTCTACCGACAACCTTTATGAACCTTTCCGGTAAAAGTGTTGTTCCTTTCGCCAAATTCTACAATATCGCACCTGAATCGATCCTGATTGCCCATGATGAACTGGACATGAATCCTGGTGTCATTCGCCTGAAAACTGGCGGTGGTCACGGTGGTCATAATGGTCTACGCGATATCGTGCCGCATATTGGTTCAAACTTCCATCGCCTGCGTATTGGCATTGGTCATCCTGGTGCCAAAGACCGTGTTTCCGGTCATGTACTCAGTAAAGCACCAAGCAGCGAACAGAATTTAATGGATGATGCAATTTCTCATGCCCTCGCCCGCACAAAAATGCTGGTGAATGGTGAAGTACAGCAAGCCATGAATCAAATCAACGCATATAAGCCGAACTAAACGTTCAAAAATTGCTGGACAATTCCGCTTGCCAGAAAGTTTATTTAAGCGCAAAATGCGTTTGCTCGATTGTTCACCATACAGCAAGCAAGATTGATTTAATCAAATGATCAAACTCTTAGGTCAACTCAGGGGACGCTAGCCATGCTATCTCGTTTATTAAAATGCAAAATTCACCGCGCTCACGTTACACATGCAGAACTACACTATGAAGGTTCATGTGCAATTGATGGCGTTTTGATGGATTTGGCTGGCATTCGTGAATACGAAGAAATTCATGTGTGGAACGTGACCAATGGTAAACGTTTTGCAACTTATGCAATTCGTGGCGAAGATAATTCAGGCATCATTTCAGTGAATGGTGGTGCTGCGCATCAGGCCGATGTAGGTGATATCGTGATTATTGCAACCTTTGGCGATTTCACTGAAGCTGAAGCGAATGCCCATCAGCCTCGTTTGGTTTATGCTACCCCAAACAATACAGTCAGCCACACCGCCAACTGTATTCCGGTACAAGTCGCATAATCTGATCAGACCAGATACCCAAAAGCTCGCACATTGCGGGCTTTTTTAATACCCGAATATTGACCTATTTAACTGCCCTCTCGCCAGCTTTTAGAGCTTTCACAGTTTAAGGGTTTTAATTGTTGATCCAGCAAATCAAATAACAAGGCCTTGCCATTTTCCTTCACTTTCAGCTCTGCAAATTTGGCGTTACGATAACAAGGCTCCAGACCCTCGGGGAACATGAAACTGTTAGCAGCAGGATACAAAGCCTCAAAAGTATTGCGTGGGTTTTTCAGCATTAATCGGGCTACACGTTCCGATTGATTGAGTGCACTTCGATCAAAACTGGTTTTAATAACTCTGCGCTGCTGATCCAGCTGCACATAACTCATTACATGTGATTGATTTTTAAAATCCTCAATCTTTATGTCAGAAACAGGCTGTTCGGAACCATTCTCCGCTGCCACTGCGCTAAAATGCAGATCATAGTTCAGTACCATATAATCCCCTTGCAGGATCGAACGCGGATCGACTGGTGCCAACTCGACAAAGATACTGTCGCTTTTGGCCAGATGCCATTCATGCTGGACAATTAAACCTACGAATAAAGCAATACTAAAAATACTCAGGTGCAGCGCCATAAACTTTTTCATCATGAGACCACTCCTGCTTTCAGCTGGAACTTCGGTGAACTCAACACATAAGCCAAAAGCAACACCAGCACACCTGAGGCAAAAATACTGACACTTTTAAATAAAAAACTTAGTCCCAGATTGTAATACAGCAGCCATAACCAGAAGATCAGTAGCAAAATGCTCAAGGCTTGTATCAGTCGTTGTTGATTCACCATTGCCCAGGCCATAAACACCAGAATGATAAAAATTTCAAAGTAACCCAATACAATTAGCAGAATTCCCACTGCTGGAATGAGCCAGAGTTGAATCCATGAAAATTGCTTCAGATGAATCCCGACAAAACTCAGCAGCCATATCGCTGGCAAAATATAGAAAATAATGGCTTCATCTATACCGCGTGGCTGCAATTGCTGAACCACACCAAATTGCAGTAAACATTGAAAAATAGCCGTCACCACCAAAATACTAATCATCCATAAATTCATGCTTTTGGCATAAGCTGAAGCGAGCCAGTATCTCGCAGTAAGCAAAGCTCCTGTCAGAATGCTGTAATTCAGCAGCATGATCCACGTCAGCAGGCGCTGATCCTGAAAAAATGCATGTTGGTCGACCAGAACTGCAATTCCCAGTATATGTGCAAGTAACAACTGCAACAGCACCACCAGCCAATGCATACGACTCATGATAGTCAGCAGCGTAATGCCGACTTGTATCAGCCAGATTAGCAATAGACTCTCTGTGAGTAATTGAGTATGAATCAATACCGCGGCCTGACCGCAAACCCATAAACAATAAGCCAATTGCCGCATAAAAACTGAGGGCTTGCTACGAATCAACCACCAGGCGACTGCGATAAAAATGATTCCCATCAGAATCGAAAAACTTTTCCAATAGGTCAGCAACAGCATGGCCAAGATCACACCAGCAATCCACGCGCCCAGAGCCAATGGAATGACCGAAAACCGGCTCTTGGGCAACAGCTTGATCAGCAGACCTGTAATAGCTGCGAACCAGCTGAATATCAGCAAAGCTAGTATCAATAAGCCAGCGGCAGAATCCTGTAAATATTGCTGAGTGAGATCAAAAATGAGAACACTAAAACTCAGGGCCAGTCCTGCAACAAGCAAACTGGTTTCAAGCTGTTGCTTTCGGGTATAGAAATAAACACTGAATAAAATAGGCAGAACCAGCACCGAAGCCAAATACCAGATCGAATCCGAGTCGATAAACCGGAACATACTTACTACTGAAATAAGCACCACGACAGCGATAAACAGATAGCGCAAAACCGGATAATAACGTAAGGCATAGATCATACTTAGCCCGGTCAACAGATTCAGACCGAGCAGATAAAGAGTTTCAGCACGCACCAGCCAAAAGCTTTGTTTAAAATAAAAATAGAGTGCTAACTGGCTGACCACACAAAATAATGCAAAGATCCCAATATTCGGCCGATACAGCCAAGGCAGCAACAGCAAAGCCCAAAGCAGAAATAACTGATAACTGTCAGCACCAGTCTGATAAATCTGTCCAATCACGGCCAGACTTAAGCCCAGCATTAGACCCGATACAGTATCCAGACTTTGTCTTAACTTTTCCCGCGCAGTGAAACGCACACTCAGCAATGCCGAACCCAGCAATAAAATTTGAGGAATAAACAGCTGGACAAATTTAGGCAACATCCACCAGTTTGCCGCCAGTAAATACACGATACTGACAGCGATCAGCGCCAGCCCAATGATGTAAAGAATTTGAATTACAGCAGGTTGAATAAATAACAGCGGGGAAAATGGACGGTCTGGCGATGGTACTGTTCTAGACATACTGATCTGTTCAATTTTTATTTGATTTCACCTTAGCATGATTTTTGCAGGATATGCCAGGCAGGAACAGTCCAAGTATGCTGTACATTTTTAAATCAGGATTTGATAAATTCCGTACCCTGCAATCATGAGCAGAATCATGCCGCACAATGCCAGCAAATGTGGATAGAGCCGAGAATGGGATAAGCGGTTAAAACCCAAATACACCACAGACAACGTCAAAAAATCCAGGATGATCCAGCTCAAAATCAGAATGATTAAACTTAAATCAAGATCCGAGGTAATTCCGATAAATTGCGGGAAAAAAGCCGCAAAGAAAATAATGTCCTTAGGATTGGAAATACCAACCAGAAAACCTTGTCGAAAACCGCCACGCACAGGAACTAGATTCCCCTGAGCTTGATCCTGCAGCTTAAAAATAACTTCACGGAAAATCTGCCAGCCCAGATAGCCAATATATAAACAGCCCAGCAGCTTAATGGCATCTAGCCATTGCTCATTAATGATCAACAAACCTTTCAAACTTAATACGGATAAAGCAATTAACACCAGAGAGGCGAAATTGGTACCAAAAATGGTTCTTAAAGCTGCCGTATAGCCACCTTTTAGACCGGCACTGGCCACCAGTAACATCACTGGGCCAGGTGTAGCGATCATCACCACAACAGCCAGACAATATAAGAAATATTCACTGATATTCATGCTATTCCCTCAGCTATTGTTGTTTTTGTGCATAAAAAAAAAGAGGACTTAGTCCTCCTCTTGTATATGAATCAGATGCTGACTGATGCCATCTGCCCGCAGAAAAGCCAGATCATAACTGGCGGTAGCCAAAGCCAAGATACGGCGCTCAAACTCATCCCACAACGGACGCACCTGCTTATAATGGATGCCCAAACCACTATCGTCGGTAAAATGCCGATTTTTTTCACACAGCTTTAAAGCATGATACAGTTTGCGCCCTTTGGAAGCATCATCACGCAAGCGTACCCGTTTCGACAGCACAAAGGCCTGCACTTTGACAAGATCAGCATGTGGCAACAGCGGCACCAGAATCTGATCCAGCTGCGCATCCAGTCGTTGCCACACAGCTCGATGCTGCTCAGCACTATACGTATTCCAGTGGATCACTTCATGATTAAAACGGCGACAACCACGACATACCGCATCACCAAATACGGTCGAGCAACGCCCTGCACATGGGGTTAAAGACGCAATACGACGATCTGAACTCAAAACACACTCCAAAGATACTGCAACTTTCAGTATCTGCATCACTGCACAAAATCCTGGGCCGGGCATGACTATACACCCTCTCCCCCATGAATTGAAGCCTGTTAAAAGACTTGCGTTTTACTCGCTTATTCACTCGAATCAAGCTAAAATATGCGCCTTTCAAATTATCATGCTACGTTGGAGTATTCCATGAACGCTACTGTAGAACAGCTTGCACCTGTAGAACAGCAAGCGACGACTGGTTGGGTTGTTGCCGCACTTTATCAATTCAAAGAAGTTCAAGATCCTGCCGATCTTCAGCAACGTCTTTTGGACCTGGTAAAATCCATAAACCTTTGCGGTACTCTAATTGTGGCAGGTGAAGGCATTAACGGTACGGTTGCAGGCGACCGTGCATCGATTGATCAAATTCACCAGTTCCTTCTGAATGAAGGTTTTAACGAAATGGAATACAAAGAATCAGACAGTTCTGAAAAGCCATTCCGTAAGATGAAAATTAAATTAAAAAAAGAAATCGTAACTTTAGGCGTGGAAGTGAAACCGCGTGATTTAGTCGGTCACTATCTTGATCCAAAAGAATGGAACGAACTAATTGCACGTGATGACGTGATTCTGGTCGATACACGTAACGATTACGAATATAAAGCCGGTACTTTCAAAGGGGCAATCGACCCAAAAACTGAAAGCTTCCGCGAATTCCCTGAATACGTGAAAAATAATCTGGAACAGCACAAAGACAAGAAAATTGCCATGTTCTGTACTGGGGGTATTCGTTGTGAAAAATCCACTTCACTTCTTCTACAAGAAGGTTTTACCGAAGTGTATCACCTCAAAGGCGGCATTCTAAAATACCTGGAAGAAACCCCGGCTGAAGAAAGCATGTGGGAAGGTGAATGCTTCGTGTTTGACGGTCGTACTGCCGTGACACATGGTGTTGAAGAAGGCCAAAACACCAAATGTCATGCATGTGGCTGGCCTTTACTTCCAGAAGAAGTTGCACTCCCAAGTTATGAACATGGTGTCTCTTGTGTGTACTGTATTGACAAAACCTCGGAGAAACAAAAAGAAGGTTTCCGTATGCGTCAATCACAAATTTTAGCAGCAAAACGCAAACGCCTCTAATTTGGCCTTTTGTAATGAAATATATAAAAACCCTCTTCGGGGGGTTTTTTGTTTACATAAAAATCACAACAGTAATAAAACTCTTACCAATTCCTTACCAAGAACCTCATTTTTTTCCAAACAAGATTGTTAGTCTAATGATACGGTAATTTACAAGCTAAGTCTTTCATTATTAACTGAAATTTTTAATTGAAAAGGAATATAAAATGGCAGGCTCACTTGCTCAAGATTCAGACAATCTGGTTCAATTTCAACCTAAAGAAAATATAAAGTTGCAACGGCTTCATCAAATTTCTGAAGAGCTTGAACAGCAGTCACATCTGTTCGTCGTTATCTTGGGAACCGTTATTGGCGCGATCTTGGCGCTTTTCATTGGTTACCATATCAATACCAGCATCATGCATTTTATCCTGCTGAGTATTTTGCCAATCTGCTTGGCCTATTTCTTACGTAAAGTTTATATTTATACCCTGACACATAGCTGATTCTGTCTGATCATTTATATTCCAAGACTTTACCGCACAAAAAATACTGCTTAGGATACAGGCAGTATTTTTTATTTTGCCAATCATATGAATCTGACTGAATGGATTATTTCCGTCATGGAGCAACTGGGCTACTGGGGCATTGCCCTGCTCATGTTCCTGGATAATGTCTTCCCGCCAATCCCTTCCGAAATTATTATGCCTTCCGCGGGCTATTCAGCCTCTCAGGGCGAGTTAATACTCGTCGGAGTGATCATGGCCGGCTGTATCGGCTCCCTGCTGGCAGCCGCCTTGCTGTACTGGATTGGCTATAAATTTAACCATGATTCTATTTTTAAATTTGTCGATCGTTATGGCAAATATTTATTTATTAAATCAGAGGATGTAAAAAAATCACTCAGTTGGTTTGAGCATTATGGTCATCGGATTGTGTTCTTTGGCCGCATGATTCCTGCCGTCCGCTCGCTGATCAGCATTCCTGCCGGCATGAGTCATATGCCCTTCTGGAAATTCATGTTCTATAGCGCACTTGGAACCATCATCTGGACCACATTTCTGGCCTGTGTCGGATTTTATTTTGGCGAAAACCAGCAGTTGATGCAGCAAATTTTTAGTAAAGTCAGTTATGTGATTATTGCCATTGTTGCGGTAATTATTATCTGGATTTTCTACCGTAGACAGCAGCGTAAAAATCGTCCATCCTGAGGAAGATCCCTTAAGGAGATTAAAACGATGTCGCATTATCTTAAATATTTTGCCACCGTTTATCTGACCTTGGTTCTACTGGTAGGCATACTCATCTATGTATTCAATCTAGGCGTCATTCTGCTGATTCCTGCCCTGATTGCTTCCGCCTTTCTCAGTGCCCGATACTTTGTTAAAAAAGAACTTCGTTTGCCGACTCAGGAAGAGAAAAGCAAACTGGTCTGGGGCTCTACTATCATTGCCATGACATTCGGGTTTATCTTTTTAGTTGTGGTCATCTGGATGAACCCGCAGACAGATGAGATTTATAGAACCATAGCCTATACAGGAAGAGGAACAAATTCATTCCTAGTGGCTGCAAGCATTGCCTTACATGCCTTGCTGTTCCATATCGCTTACAATGCTTATGCCCGTTATAGTCTGGCGAAGCGAACAGGCTTGGAAAGAAAATAGGATCGAGTAAATCTCAAAGATGCAAAAAGGCCAAAGCTAAAAAAAGCACCCTGCGGTGCTTTTTTTATGAATTATTCTGGAGTGTGATACATCAGATACAATTCATTTAAGTTTTCTGGAATTTCTTCTGCAAGCTCGTCCATTAACTGGCCATTGCGACGGAAAGTTTCCATTTGTGGATCTTCATCATCGATGCCACTGAAGACCATGATTGGCAGGGTTAAATCCACCAGTTGTTCTTCAAATTCTTCAGTAAACCAAGCGTCTTCGTTCAGGAACATGGCGTCTACAAAGCCCACACTCCAGTCACCCAAGCTTGATTCAGTATCTGCTTCTTCAATTTCAAACGGGAATGTAATCCCTTCTTCATTGGCTAAGCTTTGACGAATAGACTCTAACCATGCTTGCACCTGAATGATGATTTCTGCAGGCACTTTCTTTTGATTATTATCAAAAAGTTCGTCTAACCATTTGTCGAATTTTGGGCCTACTGCAATAGCACATAAGAAACCATGGGTTGCTGCGAAATCTAGACCATGTTCATTTTGGTCACCATCTAGATATTCACTCAACAGGTCTAAATCTAAAGCACTCATCTAACATCCAAACTTAGAAAACCGAAAGGTTTAGCATAGCATTTATTCAGGCTATGCTAAATCCGAATTCGTTAATCTTCGTCATCAAAATCGTCGTCATCGTCGAAGTCATAGTCAAAATCTTTGAGTTCGCGCTCTAAACGACGTTGGGTCAGCAGATCATCGATCAGACGACGTTTTTCCAACGACTCTTTAGCACTGAGCTTGCTAGAAGCCTCATCGAAATTAACATCATCTTCACCGAAGTTATCATCTAGTTCAAAATCTGTAGAAGACACTAAAACTTCCTCATGAGTGAAAAATGTAAAAGGATTTAAGCGCTATTTATCGTGCCTAAAATAACAAGTCAAGTTTTATTTGGATTTTCTTATTTTTAATTTGTAATTAGGGGTTTTTTCTGTCTCAATTGTGTGCCATGATATAATCCACCCTGCGTCCTTATGTTTTTTGATTCTCCTTTTTTGAGTCATAAACAGACACGCATGGGATGAACTTGAAAACAACAAATTCACCCCCATCTTAAATTACTGAATTTCATTTTAAATATTTTATCAGACAGCTTTCATGCTGAATTCTCTGATGAAATATATAGGCTATTCACTAAATTTAACGAGCTTAAATCGTGCAGCATTGTACGGTTTTTTACTGCCACAGATTCAACGAAGAGTAAGCAAAAGATGAGCGATATGACTTCCCCTACTTCTCAAGTAGCGGCTCTGATTAGCCGAGGCAAAGAACAAGGTTATTTAACCTTCGCTGAGGTTAACGATCATCTGCCGGACTCCATCACAGAAAGCGAGCAGATTGAAGACATCATTCAGATGCTGAATGATGTCGGTATTCCGGTACATGATCGCGCGCCTGAATCTGATGATACGATGTTCGAAGATACTGCAGAAGCGGCGGATGAAGTTGCAGAAGAAGAAGCTGCAGCCGTACTTGCATCGGTAGAAAACGAGCCAGGTCGTACCACTGACCCTGTACGTATGTATATGCGTGAGATGGGTACAGTAGAACTTCTGACTCGTGAAGGCGAAATCAGCATCGCAAAACGCATCGAAGAAGGTATTCGTGATGTTTTGCACTCGATTGCTTACTGGCCGAATGCTGTAGAAGTGGTACTGCAAGAATACAAAGATTATGAAGCGGGCGAACGCCGTCTTGCTGACCTTTTATCAGGTTATTTAGATCCTGAATCAGATGAAGAAATTCCTGAAGTTCTAGAAGAAGAAGCGGTTCTTGCTGAAGATGAGACTGACTCGAAAAAATCGACCAAAGACGTAAAACTGGACGATGATGAAGAGGAAGAAGAAGCAGACTCTGATGATGAATCAGAAGCAGATTCTGGTCCAGATCCTGAAATTGCCAAAGCGCGTTTCACTGAACTGGAAAATGCGTGGCTGAATACCAAAGCAACCATTGAAAAACATGGTCGTGACAGCAAACAGGCTGAAGAAGCTCTTCAGGCACTTGCAACTGTATTCATGATGTTCAAATTTACCCCGCGTCTATTCGATATCATTTCTGAAATGATTCGTGGTACCCATGACCAGATTCGTGGTGCAGAACGTGAAGTGATGCGCTATGCAGTACGTCGTGGCCGTATGGATCGTACCCAGTTCCGTACCAGCTTCCCGGGTCAGGAATCGAATCCAGCCTGGTTAGATGAGCAGATTGCGAAAACACCTGCAGACCAGAAAGCTTATCTGGAAAAAGTACGTCCAGACGTATTGGCCTTCCAGCAAAAGATTGCCGATATCGAGAAAGAGCTTGGCCTTGATGTAAAAGGCATTAAAGACATTGCCAAACGTATGGCCGTCGGTGAAGCTAAAGCACGTCGTGCCAAGAAAGAAATGGTTGAAGCCAACTTGCGTCTGGTAATTTCGATTGCGAAGAAATATACCAACCGTGGCCTGCAATTCCTGGATCTGATTCAGGAAGGTAACATCGGTCTGATGAAAGCCGTAGACAAGTTTGAATACCGTCGTGGTTATAAATTCTCGACTTATGCGACCTGGTGGATTCGTCAGGCGATTACCCGTTCGATCGCGGATCAGGCACGTACCATTCGTATTCCGGTACACATGATTGAAACGATCAACAAGATCAACCGTGTATCTCGTCAGCTTTTACAGGAAATGGGTCGTGAACCGACGCCTGAAGAACTGGGTGAACGTCTGGAAATGGACGAAGTTAAAGTACGTAAAGTACTGAAAATCGCCAAAGAACCAATTTCGATGGAAACACCAATTGGTGATGATGAAGATTCGCATCTGGGTGATTTCATTGAAGACAGCAACATCACGTCACCAATTGATGCTGCAACGTCTGAAGGCCTGAAAGAAGCGACACGTGAAGTTCTGGAAAACCTGACTGAACGTGAAGCCAAAGTCCTGAAAATGCGTTTTGGTATCGACATGCCGACTGACCATACTTTGGAAGAGGTGGGCAAACAGTTTGACGTAACACGTGAACGTATTCGTCAGATTGAAGCGAAAGCGCTGCGTAAACTTCGCCATCCATCGCGTTCAGAACACTTACGTTCATTCCTTGAGAATGATTAAGATTTGATGCTTATTCTGGAGACTTGAAATTTGATCATCAGTCTCCATTTAAGTAGCCAAGACAAACCCAAACGCCTGCATGATTGCAGGCGTTTCAAATCAGGG
The DNA here is from genome assembly GCF_024129435.1 of Acinetobacter lwoffii. Lineage (GTDB taxonomy): Bacteria > Pseudomonadota > Gammaproteobacteria > Pseudomonadales > Moraxellaceae > Acinetobacter > Acinetobacter lwoffii_F. The sequence goes on from NZ_JAMXXN010000002.1 coordinate 151,631, forward strand.
GGACTACCATGTTAGACCGTACACCATCTCGTGAACTTCAAGAACATCTTTGGGTTTTCCCTATGGATTATCCGATTAAACTGATTGGCCTTGCGGGCGATGAATTGCGTCATGCTGTCATCGATATTTTTCTAAAACATTTTCCAGATTTTGAAGGTGATAGCGTTAGTGTTACGCCATCACGTACTGGCAAATATCATTCGATTACTGCCCAGCTGCGTTTTCTAGAACTGGAACAGGTGCATGCAGTGTATGCAGATTTAGCCGCCTGCCCGCTGATTAAAACCGCACTCTAATCAAAAATGAAAAAGACACGCTTTCGGGCGTGTTTTTTTATGCTCATTCAAAGCTGAGCTAACGCTTAAATATTGCTGATCTCGCCCCTATTTCATGCCGAAGTCATTATAATTATGATCAGTTTTTATAATTACCAAGGACACTCCCTGTGACTGATGTGCTGCAAAAGCCCGAGCTGATCATTCGTCAATATCACGACCTCACACCTTATGAAGATCGTTTTCTGGAAATGAAAACATTTACGGAAACCCGTGATGAACATAGCCCGGATCAATTGTGGATTTTGCAACATCAGGATGTACTGACTCAAGGTCAGGCAGGCAAACCGGAACATATTCTAATGCCGAGCAATATTCCGGTGATTCAGACCGATCGTGGTGGTCAGGTGACCTGGCATGGTCCCGGTCAATTGGTGGCTTACTTCATGTTTGACTTGAATCGTCTGGGCTGGAATGTGCGCACGCTAGTGTCTTATGCTGAAAACTTGATGATTGACTTGCTGAAAAAATATGGCATTGATGCCTATGCCAAACCGGATGCGCCCGGCGTATATGTGACTGAGCGCAAAATTGGCTCACTTGGTTTTAAAATTCGCAAAGGCCGTAGCTATCATGGTTTATCCCTAAATCTGGATTGTGACCTGAGCGGATTCAACACCATCAATCCTTGTGGCTATGCAGGACTGGAAATGGTACGCATGAGTGACCTGCTCGAGCAACCACCCCAATTCAGCCAGTTGTGCACTGAAATTATTGAAACTTTGCGTCACAGCGGGTACTTTAAGCAAGTAACTGTCGAGCAAAGATAAAGCCTTTGCATTTTACCCCCAAATAAATTAGAGTATTTACTCTAAACTAATAATATTGAGATAGGGATCATCACGTGATTGCGACTAAATCCGTAAAACCCGCTTTGCAGCTTGCCTATGTCAAACTCATGATGGATGTGATTGGCCGAGGTCTGGTCATGGCAAGTCAGGTGGATGAAGAAATCAAACAGGAAGTGGCCCATTTTCCAGAAAATTTCACTCTTTCCATGAAAGTCTTTCCGCATGGCCCGGCCTTTGTGGCGCGGGTCACTGAGGACAAACAGCTGGAACTGGTCAAAAATCTGGAAAAAGCACCTGATTTGATCATTACCTTTAAACATCTGCACCATGCCTTTTTGGTATTTTCTTTTCAGGAAAGTACCTCTCAAGCTTTTGCCAATGACCGTATGATTGCTGATGGTGATATTTCCAATGCCATTCGTCTGGTACGCTGCCTGAATAAAATGGAAGCGCTGATTTTGCCGAAAATGGTGGCACAACTGGCAGTGAAAGAATACCCAAGCAATCTGAGCCTAAAAGAAAAACTAAGCGAAGCGAGCAGCATTTATCTGAAAATCGCTCAATCCTATTTGAAACGGAGTGTATAACATGGCTAAACCTTATTATGAATTTTTCTGTCCGGTCAAAGTAATTGCCGGTCATGCCGCGTTAGAACATATTCCGTTTGAGCTTGCGGCTTTGGGGGCCAAACGTCCGCTGATCATTACCGACAAAGGCGTCCGTGCCAACAACCTGCTAGCACCGATTGAAGCTGCATTTGAAATGGCAGATGCTGCAATTGTAGCGATTTTTGATGACGTACCACCCGACTCTAGCTTGGGTACAGTACGCAGTGCGGCAAAGCTGTATCGCGAAAATCATTGTGATGCGATCATTGCTGTGGGCGGTGGTTCAGTCATTGATACTTCCAAGGCAACCAATATTTTGGTCTCTGAAGGCGGTGATGACCTGCTGAAATATTCAGGTGCTCACAACCTGCCTAAACCGCTGAAACCGTTTTTTGTGATTCCAACTACGTCTGGTACAGGTTCAGAAGTGACCATGGTCGCTGTCGTGTCGGACACTGAAAAGAACGTCAAAATGCCGTTCGCCTCTTATTACCTGATGCCGCATGCTGCGATTCTGGATCCCCGCATGACCCAGACCTTGCCGCCGCATTTAACCGCCATGACCGCAATGGATGCGATGACCCATGCGGTTGAAGCTTATACCTGCATGGCAGCCAATCCAATTTCGGATGCTTATGCGACTGCAGCAGTTAAGAAGATCAGTGCCCATCTATTTAATGTGCTGGACAACCCTTCCGATGCACAAGGCCGTCTGGAACTGGCACAGGCATCGACCATGGCAGGAATTGCATTTTCCAACTCGATGGTCGGCATTGTGCATTCACTGGGGCACTCATTGGGTGCAGTGGTACACCTGCCGCATGGTTTATGCATGAACTTATTCCTGCCTTATGTGCTGGAATATAACAAAGAGGTCAATGGCGATAAAATCGCAGATCTGCTCCTGCCTTTGGCGGGTGCCGATATTTATGCACAAACGCCAGCGCATCTACGTGCTGACAAAACCATTGCGACGATTCTGACCATGCGTGACCGGATTTACAGTCTGACCAAATTACCACGCACATTACGTGAAACCGGTAAGATTTCTGAAGCCCAGATCGATGAAGTGGCAGAGAAAGCCCTGAATGATGGTTCCATCATTTATAACCCGAAAGAAGCCACCCTGGAAGATTTAAAATCTATCTTAAAAAAGGCTTGGTAATTATTGAAAAATAAGCCAATATAGCCGAAATTCTAGCCTGATGTTTTTTTAAGCATCAGGCTTTTATCTTGCATAAGAAAAAATTCGATTTCTATTTTTGAATGGCACATTTTATGCAGGACAAAAGTCAAAAAATAGCTAGCAAAAGCCGTTCTTTTCAAGTAGATTGGCGGACTTTTATAGAAAACTGTAGGGGGGATCGTTCGTCTCAAACGATCCTTATAAATATGACTGATCCTTGATCAACGATTAAGAGGATAACGCCGTTGACTAATATCTCTGGGACTCAATCGGCAGCTAAACTGCAAAAAACGCTGGGACTCTGGCACATCATTATTATTGGTTTAGCTTATATTCAACCCATGACCTTGTTTGATACATTTGGTCTGGTATCTGAAGAAAGTAACTTCCACGTTCCCACCTCTTACATTTTTGCACTGATTGCAATTTTGTTAACCTCCTTGAGCTATGGTCATATGATTCGTCGCTACCCTTCTTCGGGTTCGGCCTATACCTATGCGCAAAAATCCATCCACCCGAACGTAGGTTTCATGGTGGGTTGGTCATCCTTGCTGGATTACCTGTTATCGCCAATGGTCAATATCATTCTGGCGGTGATTTATCTGGAAGCACTTTTCCCAGACATGAACCATTGGGTTTGGGTCATTGGTTTAACCGCCTTTATGACCGCGATTAACCTTCGTGGTGCGAGATTTGTTGCCAACTTCAACAGTATGATTGTATTCGTACAATTGGGCGTCATTGCATACTTCACCTGGATGGTTTACCAACTTCTGGAAGGTGGCGTAAATGCAGACGGCACACTGGTCGATGCAAAGTACCAACTGTGGAGTTTAGAGCCATTCTGGAATGAGTTTACTTCTGTTGCTGCCCTGATTACCGGTGCAACCTTACTGTGCTTCTCATTCACAGGTTTTGACTCCTTAAGTTCTCTTGCTGAAGAAACTAAAGATACCGAAAAAACCTTACCTAAAGCGATTTTCTTGACTGCATTATTGGCAGGTATCATCTTTATCATCAGTACTTACTTCATGCAGATCTTCTTCCCGAATGATCCAAAAACTTACTTTGAAGATATCGCTGCAACACAGCCGGATATTTTACAAGCTGTCGGTGGCGTGGCGTTTAAAACAGTCGTACTTTACTTCGCGATTGTGACAGTTATGGCTTCTGGTATTTCAGCACATGCGGGTGTATCACGTCTGATGTATGTAATGGGTCGTGATGGCGTAATCAACAAGAAGATCTTCGGTCATATTAGCCCGAAAAACTATACACCTTCATACAACATCTTAATCGCTGGTGCAGTGGCTTTAACTGCTGGCTTTATGGATCTTGATTTTGTGGTGTCGTTGATCAGCTTTGGTGCCTTAACTGCATTCAGTTTCGTCAACTTGTCGGTGATTTCACGTTATGCATTACGTGATGGTCGTACCAAGAGTGCTAAAGAGATCATGAACTTTGTCGTGGTTCCTTTACTTGGCTTCATTTCAGTCTTTGCTCTGTGGCTAGAAGTCGATGAAGCTTCGCTTAAATATGGTCTGATCTGGGCATTTGGCGGTATCTTGTACTTAGGTTATAAAACCAAAGGCTTCAAGCACCCTGCTCCTCAGCACAATGAATTTGACGATAAATAATATCGTTTTGCTTCAAATAAAAAAGGCGCTTCATGCGCCTTTTTTATGTCTGTCATGTTTCGATTTTACTAATGCAGATAGCAATCAAAACCCATCTGGGTATTGACCCGATTATTTTCATAACCCAGTTTCTCAATAAACAGACTGCGATTAGACAATAACTTTTGCTCTTCCGGACCTAAACGGGCTTTATTCTTGACGGCCAGTTGATACATTTCATCCACGACATCTTGAAAAATATCACAGACTTCCTCACGCTTGGCAGGCTTTAATTTACGCCCCCGCCAAGTCCATTGAAAATCATCTGAATTCAGGCTCTGCCCCCATTTTTCAATACGCGTATCTAAGCGTTTCTGCATGTTTAGCAAACCCTGCTGTATTTCCGCTTGAGTAATGGGTTGAACTTCCTTTGTTGCCGATGTGGCGGCACTGCCCTCTTCCGCACTCACGGAAGCCGCAATAGATCCAAGGCAACATGCGATGATAAGTTTTAATAGAGGCTTCAAGGCTGCACCTTTTGTTATATTTGATGAAGTTATAAACTCAAGCATACAATGAAGTGAAAAGCAGTTTATCTATTTGTTACACAAAATAAAAAAGCCACCCAAAGGCAGCTTTTAGAATTACTACAAATATCAGCTTAAAGCGTTTTAAAACCCTGCTGACGCCAAGCTTCATACACAATCACTGCTGTGGCATTCGATAGGTTCAAACTTCGGGAGTTCTCTGCCATCGGTAAACGAATCCAGTGCTTTTGCGGAAACATTAGACGAACATGTTCAGGCAGACCACGAGTTTCCGGCCCCATTAACAAGGCCACAGGACGGTTTAAATCCGAAGTATGCGGTGTTTCAGAACCTTTGGTGGTCAATGGATAGATTGCATCCAGACCAATGCCTTTACTTGCCAGATCAGCCAGACAGTCTTCGATATTTTCCCAAATCTGCATATTGGCATATTCGTGATAATCCAGACCGGCACGTTTCAGTTTTTTGTCATCCAGTTCAAAACCCAGCGGCTTGACCAGATGCAACTGTGCTCCGGTATTGGCACACAGACGAATGATATTGCCTGTATTTGCAGGAATTTCAGGCTCATATAAAACAACGTGGATCACAGCTTACTCACTTAATATATTTAATTCAGACACGACATTCGTCTTGCGCTCGGGCAAAGCAGTGCTTTGCTTATCCTCGCTCATGCCATTGCAATTGTTCACGTAAGCGTACAACTTCACCAATAATGGTCAAAGTCGGGGCTTGAATCTGATGTTCGGACACTTTGGATGCAATATCAGCAAGCGTTCCTACTACAACTTTCTGTTCAGGCGTCGTACCTTTAGAAACCAAGGCCACTGGCATGTCGGCTCGCTGACCATGAGCGATTAATTCTGCACAGATTTTCTCCAGTCCCACCAACCCCATATAAAGCACTAAGGTCTGGTTTTCATAGACCAACTCACTCCAAGGCAATTCTGGCGAACCTTCTTTTAAGTGACCTGTCAGAAAACGCACACTTTGCGCATAATCACGATGGGTTAAAGGAATGCCGGCATAGGCTGAACAGCCTGAAGCTGCGGTAATCCCTGGAACCACTTGAAAAGTGACACCTGCCGCAAAAAGTTCTTCAATCTCTTCACCGCCACGCCCGAAGATAAATGGATCACCGCCTTTCAGACGACATACCCGCTTTCCTTCATTGGCATATTTCACCAACAAGGCATTAATCCCGTCTTGCGGAACCGCATGATTGGAACGCGCCTTACCAACATAGATCTTTTCCGCATCACGACGGCACAGCTCCATAATTGGCGCTGAAACCAGTCGGTCGTAAATCACCACATCGGCTTGCTGCATCAAACGTAAGGCTTTTAAGGTCAACAATTCTGGATCACCCGGACCCGCACCGACCAAGTAGACTTCACCTTTTGGCTTTTGCCATTCTTGTAATGCTTGCTCGATCAGGCGATCTGCTTCCGCGATATTGTCGTTGAACACCTGTTCTTTTAGCGGACTGGCATATAAATCTTCCCAGAAAATACGGCGTTCATCCGGATTGACAATTTTAGCCTTAACCGCACTGCGCCATTTTCCTGAAAACTCGGCCAACTTGCCCATACCATGTGGAATAGCGGCTTCTAACTGAGTACGGATCTGCCGCGACAATACGGGCGACGTGCCATTCGATGCCACCGAAATGACCAAGGGCGAACGGTCAATAATCGCAGGCACCATAAACCGGCAATGCGGCGGATCATCAACGCTATTGACCAGGACATTTTCCGCTTCACACAGTTCAAAGACCTGACGATTGGTCTCTGCATCGTCAGTCGCTGCAATAACCAGTCGATATGGACGTAACGCAACTTCAGGATGAAAAGCCGCCTGCACATATTGTCCTTGGCTATTTTGCACAATTCTCAACAGACTCTCTTCAATTTCAGGCGCAATCACATGAATGATCGCACCTGCTTTTTGAAGTAAAAGTGCTTTACGGTATGCAATATGTCCACCACCGACAATCAGACAAGGTTGCTGTTGCAACTTTAACGAGATTGGAAAAATATCCACGAACTACCTCAAAATTATAAATCTGACTGTCTATGCAATTTTCATGCACATTTAGGGATGCTGAGATCGACAATTAGTCGATATAAGTCACACCACCCATATATGGACGTAATACTTCAGGAATCTCAATCGAGCCATCGGCACGTTGATAGTTTTCCATCACTGCAAGTAAAGTACGACCCACGGCCAGACCTGAACCATTCAAGGTATGCACAAATTCAGTTTTCTTCTGATCAGCACGGTAACGCGCTTTCATACGACGCGCCTGGAAATCACCCATGTTTGAACAAGATGAAATTTCACGGTAAGTATTTTGGCTTGGTACCCAAACTTCCAAGTCATAAGTCTTGGTCGCACCAAAGCCCATGTCACCACCACAAAGTAAAATTTTACGATATGGAAGTCCAAGTGCTTGCAAGATGCCTTCAGCATGGCCAGTCAATTCTTCAAGCACTTGCATCGAAGTTTCAGGCTTCACAATTTGAACCATTTCGACTTTGTCGAATTGGTGCTGACGGATCAAACCGCGGGTATCACGACCATAAGAACCTGCTTCACTACGGAAACATGGCGTATGCGCTGCATATTTCAGTGGCAGACGGTCTGCATCAATAATTTCATCACGTACGAAATTCGTCACTGGCACTTCAGCAGTCGGAATCAGATAAAACTCTTTTTCGCCCTGCAGCTTAAATAGATCTTCTTCAAATTTAGGTAGTTGACCTGTACCGCGCAATGAATCTGCATTGACCAGATAAGGCACATAGGCTTCAGTATAGCCATTTTGGTCTGTGTGTGTATTCAGCATAAACTGGGTAATGGCACGTTGTAAACGCGCCAATGGACCTTTCAATACACTGAAGCGTGAACCAGTTAATTTGGTCGCGGTTTCAAATTCAAGACCGCCCATCATTTCGCCCAGATCCGTATGGTCTTTGATTTCAAAATCAAATTCACGCGGTGTACCCCATTTCAGGATTTCCACGTTATCGCTTTCGTCTTTACCTTCAGGCACAGCTTCATCGGGCAAGTTTGGAATAGATAATAATTTTTCTTCAAGCTCAGCTTGCAGTTCAGCCAGTGCTGCTTCAGCAGCTTTGATTTCATCACCAATCGCAGACATGCGTGTCATGATTTCAGATGCGTCACCACCTGCTTTTTTAATTTGACCGACTTGTTTGGCACCGGCATTACGTTCAGCTTGCAGGGTTTCTGTCTTGGACTGAATCTCTTTACGGCGTGCTTCTAGGGATGCCCACTCTTCAACATTGAGTTGAACACCACGTTTTGCCAAGGCTACATTTACAGCCTCAATATTATTTCTGAGTAATTTCGGGTCGATCATAATCAATCTTTGCAGAAGAAAAAAACTGGCTATAGTGTAAGCTCTTAGCATTAAAAAATACAGTGACCAAGACCACGGTTGCGTCCTATTAGCACAATATTTAGGAAGCTGTCTGCTGCAAAATGGCTAAATATTCAGGGCGAATCACTTCATTTAAATCCGCATATGACACTTTTAATTCAGGCATTCCTGCTGCTGCCGGAGCTAGTTCGCCTGCCGGATACACCATCACCAGACCTGTTGTATCAAAATAATAGTTATCACTCAATTTTAACTGCTGTTGTTGAATACCCTGCGTATTCAGCCATTGAGTATTGGTTCGATACATCGCATTCAGCAGTTTCTGCTCACCGCCATTTAATAACAGTTGATACAAAGCCAAACGTTTGTTCTGTTTTAGATCAAAATTGATATATTCCACATGTTTCAGAGAAGCATTTTTATTCCTTGCCAGATTGGAACTTTTTAAAGCAAAAGTCGCCAGATGGGCACGCTGACCGACAAATTCCGCTTTGATAAAGCGCTGATCCAGATAATGCGGTTCATCGGCTTTTTTAGGATTTTTCTGGATAACTTTGGTGAATGCAACAGGTTCGGTATGCTGAATGCGCTCAATAAAATATTGATTAATCCAGTCAATATTGCTGTCCACCGTTTGTAGATCAAAGCGTACACAACCTTCTATTTCACATACCACTTTAGCTGCCCCTTTCACAGGAACGGTCTTGCCTTCAATCTGCACAACCCGATCTGTTTGCGCCAGCGTTGCCACTGAGCTAGATTGAGGCTGACAACCCAACATACCTACAGTGAGTAATAAAACAGCGTAAATTTCAGCAGTTTTAAATAGATTAATCTTCATCCTGAGCTCCCAAAATTTTGCAATTTCATTGACTCGACTTTTATTTATTCTAAGACGCTCTGCTGTCTAGATATAGCTGAACCTTGTAGCCTGTCCAAAACAATCCCGATGATTGGCAATAAAAAAGCAACCTCGAAAGGTTGCTTTTTCAGTTGGTTCATATTGATGCTTATTGATCAATGATGTCCGTACCTTTTGGTGGGGTAAAATTAAAGGTAGAGGCTGGAATACTGTTATTTACTTTTACATTGCTAAATTTGATATTGGTGGTTTGTCCCAATGAATCCTGCAAGATCATCAAGCTTGGTGCTTTGTTCGCGCCAAAGCTAATGGTCAGGCTTTCAAACACACCATCGGTATTTTTAGGATACAGCGTGTAATAGGTTTTGCCTTTATTTGGCTGAGTCACCCGGTAAGACTGCATAATCTGGCTGGTGTTTCCTGACAGCAATAAGGCCGGTGTATTAGCAACCTGCTCATCTAAGCTTTGACGAACGGCTTGTTGCAAGTCAGGATCATAAATCCATACGGTTTTACCCGTGGTTGCAATGACTTGCTTCGACGGTGCGGTCGTTTCCCAATAGAATTTACCCGGACGCTCAACTTTCATCACCCCTTTAAAGGTTTGATTCATATGTTGTGCGGTCAAACCTTTTTTCTGGGTCGCTCTTGGATTGGTTACCTTGGTACTTTGTTCGAAATTTGCCGTCATGCTACGCACATGATTGAGCTGTTTGACCAGACTGGCTGTTGCCTGTTGCTCCGAAGCTGCCACAGGTGCAGCAAACACGGTTGTACTCATCACCGGTGCTAAAGTCACTGCACCCAGAGCCATAGCACAGACGGTTTTACGAAGCATATTCATAATTTCACCCTTATATTTTGCTTGATCGCAATTTATTTGATAGCTCATCTTAAACGAAAATTAAAAGCTAAAATGATAGAAAATAAGAACTTTTGTATTGTTATTAATTCGAAACCGGTTTTTTTGTTCATCATTATGAAGATTTCAGGACAATTTTTACATTATGGAATGTCGCTTAATCTGCCTATTAATTTTCAGGCATAAAAAAACCCACAATAACTGTGGGCTTTTTTCTATCTCAGCGAATTACGCGTCAACAGATACGTAGCGACGGCCGAATTGACCTTTCACTTCGAATTTTACTACGCCATCAGCAGTAGCAAATAATGTATGGTCACGACCCATACCAACGTTTTGACCAGCGTGGAATTCAGTACCACGTTGACGAACGATGATGTTACCTGCAGTTACAGTTTGACCACCGTAAACTTTAACACCTAACATCTTAGGATTCGAATCACGACCGTTCTTAGTCGAACCACCGGCTTTTTTAGTTGCCATGTCTATTTACTCCTCGTAATTAGCCTGAAATAGCTGTAATTTTCAACTCAGTGAACCATTGACGGTGACCTTGTTGTTTACGGTAGTGTTTACGACGACGCATTTTGATGATGCGGATTTTGTCGTGACGACCATGGCTAACTACTTCAGCAGTTACAGTAGCACCAGCAACAACTGGAGCACCGATTTGAATGCTTTCACCGTTAACAAGCATCAATACGTCATCAAACGTAATAGTCGCGCCAGTTTCAGCTTTCAATAATTCTACTTTAAGGGTTTCACCCTCAACTACACGGTGCTGTTTACCACCGCTTTGGATTACTGCGTACATAATGTACTCCAAACAAGCCCGTGTCGTCGTGCCGATAAAGGAATATATCGAACTTAAGACGTACGCCACTGGGGGATATCTAAGGGCGAGGATTTTAAGGGATATTCAAAAAAACAACAAGCCATTTTACTGAAATAATAATGAGCAGGATGCGCTAATTATTTAACTATTAAATAATTTCTATCAAATCAAATACTCAAGATATATTCAGCAACAAAATAATACAGCAGAAATCCGGCCAGTTTGATTAATATACTCAGCCTGACGAATAGGGCGATGCCCTGACCTTTCCTGATTTTTTATGGCTCGAAATATGGATCGAATCTACATAATATCTATAAAAAGCTGATTTTTAGTGGAGTTTATGCATTTCTTAGGTTTCACTCATGTTATAAATTGTTAAACTACGCCCAGCGATTTACCAGACTAGAGGTTTTCTTTCACATGACCATCGACTTTAAGCAAGACATTCTCGCGCCTGTTGCTAACGACTTTGCTGCGATGGACACATTCATTAATGAAGGAATTACCTCAAAAGTTGCATTAGTGATGGCTGTCAGCAAACATGTGGTAGAAGCGGGTGGCAAACGTATGCGCCCGATTATGTGCCTTTTGGCCGCCAAGGCGTGTGGTGCTGAAAATTTAGAACCGCACCGCAAACTGGCTGCAATCATTGAGATGCTGCATACCGCAACACTGGTGCATGATGATGTGGTGGATGAGTCTGGCCTGCGCCGTGGCCGCCCGACGGCCAATGCGACCTGGAATAACCAGACTGCGGTTTTAGTCGGTGACTTTCTGATTTCACGTGCTTTTGATTTGCTGGTCGATCTGAACAACATGGTGTTGCTCAAAGATTTTTCGACCGGTACCTGTGAAATTGCTGAAGGTGAAGTCCTGCAACTGCAGTCCCAGCATCAGCCGGAAACCACTGAAGCGACTTATTTGAATATTATTCATGGCAAGACCTCGCGCCTGTTTGAACTGGCCACCGAGGGTGCTGCCATTTTGTCGGATAAAGATGAATTCCGTCAGCCTTTAAAAACCTTTGCCGGACATTTCGGCAATGCTTTCCAGATTATTGATGACATTTTAGATTACACCTCCGACGCGGACACGCTCGGAAAAAATATCGGTGATGATCTCATGGAAGGCAAGCCTACCCTGCCATTGATTGCGGCACTGAAAAACACCACCGGTGAGCAACATGAAATCATCCGTCGCAGTATTGCGACTGGCGGTACGGAACATCTGGAACAGGTCATTCAAATTGTCAATGAATCTGGTGCGCTGGATTATTGCCGTCAACGTGCTACAGAAGAAACTGAAATTGCAATTGATGCCTTACAGGCATTACCTGACTCCGAATATCGTCAGGCCCTGATTAATCTGGCCAAACTGGCCCTACACCGAATTCAGTAACTTTTAAACTCGCCTATGCATATTAATTTTCTAGATCTTTTTCAAAACATGCAACACCAGCTTGAACAACCTCGGGCGGTGCTGGATGAAAATCTTCTGATTGAACTGGTTGAAAGAATCAGACCAGAAGACAGCAGAAATACCGAAGAGATCGAAGCGAAATTCAATGCATTTATCCGGGCTTTATTACTCACCCCGAATGCGGTTGCCACGCTTCAAACCTTTACCCTGCGGATCATTAACCGCTATAAACAAACCGGTCTGTTTTCCGATACCGGTATTTTATCTCTGGATGGGTTCTGGAACCAGCTGAATCAGCGCCTTGGCGCGCATGTCTTACCGCTGATTCCCGACCATCAGCAACTCCAGGAATTATTCCGCAAGGTTTTTTATCAGCGTACCGATAAATACTGGCTAGATTATTTTGATGAAGATGACTGGCAACGTTTATTTTCAGTCCTGAATCAGGAACATTCCAATCAGCCTGAAAAAACCCGAATTAAAGACCAACTGATCAAGGCATTGACCATTTTGTCTTACCGGATCAGTGGTATTGGTCTGCACCCTGAATTTATTAATGCCCAGCCTGAACTGATGGAATATGAATCTCCTTTTCTGGTGCAGAATCGTGAGATTAACGAGTTTATTCAGGAATATAAAAAGCGCTATAACACAGTCACCCTGGTCGATTCGATCACGCCCCCCGATGCATCACAAGCGCTGGTGATGCTGGAACAATGTCATGATGTCGTGGCCAAGATTCGCCGTTCTACCAAGCGGACTGGCGTCAGTGTCAGCCTGACTTATATGCTGGCACTGCTAGAACAGTGTCTGGAACGGGTCGAAATCCTGCTCAATATGGTCATGGATGACGATGATCTGCGTTATCAATCCATTGGCCTATTTATGGCGGACATTACTGAAGCAATTTATAGCGAACGCAGTGTACGGGCTCTGCTGGCCACCAATAGTGAACTTTTGGCTTTACAGGTAACTGAAAATGCCAGCAAGACCGGTGAGCATTATGTGAGTACCGACAAACAAGGCTTTCTGGCCATGTATAAATCGGCTGCAGGTGCTGGTGCCATCATCGCGACGATGGCCACCTTAAAAGTTCTGATGACACGCCTCACCATGGCCCCTTTGATGCAGGCCTTTAGCTATAGCATGAACTATTCGCTAGGTTTTATGCTGATTCATGTCCTGCATTTTACCGTAGCGACCAAACAGCCGGCGATGACTGCTGCCGCACTGGCGGCTACCGTACAGCAGCGTAAAGGCTCGAAAATGGCTCAGATTGCCGAGCTGGCCGCGCTGATTGTAAATATCATCCGCACCCAGTTTGTCGCCATTTTGGGCAATATTTCTATTGCAATTCCCGTAGCAGCATTGATTACCCTGCTGTGGGATTTTGCGCTGCATGAACCTTTAATGAATCATGCCAAGGCTGCCAAAACCCTGCATGACCTGAATCCGTTTACTTCATTGGCGATTCCACATGCAGCGATTGCCGGAGTATGTTTATTCCTGTCCGGATTATTGGCCGGTTATTTTGACAATATGGCCGTTTATCGCAAAGTCGGCCCGCGACTGAAAGCCCATGTGCGTTTATCGCAGCTGATGGGGCAAGAGCGTCTTTACCGTTTTGCTGACTATATTGAACGTAATCTGGGTGCACTGGCGGGTAATTTTATTTTCGGGATCATGCTCGGCAGTATGGGCACCATTGGTTTTATTCTCGGTCTGCCACTGGATATTCGCCATATCGCCTTTGCCTCTGCCAACTTTATTCAGGGTCTAATTACGATCAATGGTCCCGATATCGGCTTGATCGTAGTGTCTTTTCTGGGTGTGTTACTCATTGGCCTGACCAACTTGTTTGTCAGTTTCACTCTGACGATTATTGTAGCCTTACGCGCACGCCGGGTGCGTTTTGAACAGTGGAAACCTTTGGCAAAACTGGTCATGACGCACTTCCTGACCCGACCTAGTGATTTCTTCTGGCCACCCAAGCAAAGCATTGAAATTGACGAAAATCATACATCGACAAAAACTCAAAACTGAGATAATTACACTATATTTAGCAACAAATTCCTTACGAAAAAAATGGAATTCGCATAAAATACGCACACTTGAAAAAAAGTGTACTGACAAGTACACTTTGGTTCAGACAATTGGCCGATCTGCGAACGGTTAAAAGGACAAGGATTTTTGGCATGCATTACTTGTTACTTTTTGTCGGTATTTTATTTTTAATTTTCAGTGTGTTGATCCTGAATATTCCCGCTTTAAACGAGCTCGACTTGCAAGCTGTGGAATGGATGAGTCTGTATCGCACCGAGTTTTGGAATCAAATTACTCAGTCCTTATCCTTAATAGGTGGCATGCCATTTGTATTATTTTTATCCACGCTATGGTGTATTGCATTGCTGTGGTATAAAAAGTATACAAACGCAATTTTTATATGTATCGGAATTATCGGAGGAATTCTCCTAGCTTGGCTGTTGAAATTTGCAATTGCCCGACCCCGACCACCAGAATCCTTGCATCTGGTTGAAAGCTTTGGAAGTTCCTTTCCAAGTGCCCATAGTCTATATGCGGCCTGTCTGGCTTGTCTGGCAATTTACATCCATCGGCAACATTCCCGTTATACCCTCATCGTGATCGGTGCAGTGGTATGGATGCTGATGATGGGGATCTCAAGAGTTTATCTGGGCGTACATTTTCCTTCAGATGTCATATCCGGCTGGAGTATCAGTTTTATTTGGATTTCGTTGTGGTATATGGTCTGGATCAGATATTGCGCGGCTCACAAATAAGAAAATTTAGATATAAATCTAATTAGAGGTGGAATAATGATGTCTGCAAAGCTTTGGGCACCTGCCCTGACTGCTTGCGCATTGGCAACAAGTCTTGCACTTGTTGGTTGTAGCAAAGATCCTAAAGAGGGCCAGCAAGCTGGTGCTCAACAACAAATGCCACCGACTGAAGTCGGTGTTCTTGTTGCACAACCGCAAAGTGTAGAGCAGTCTGTAGAGCTCTCAGGTCGTACAACAGCATTTGAAATTTCAGACGTACGTCCACAAGCCAGTGGCGTGGTGCTTAAACGCTTGTTCACGGAAGGCAGCTATGTGCGTGAAGGTCAGGCCTTATATGAAATCGATTCAAGCACCAACCGCACTACAGTAGACAATGCCCGTGCAGCGATTGCCCGTGCTGAAGCCAATCTGGGCGTATTGCGTGTGAAGGAAGGCCGTTACCGTCAACTGGTCGGTACCAATGCCATTTCCAAACAGGAATATGATGACATCGCGGCACAGGTCAAACTGGCTGAAGCTGATTTGAATGCCAATCGCGCAACTTTGCGTAATGCAGAAATCAACTTGGGCTATTCGACTGTACGCGCGCCGATTTCAGGCCAGACCAACCGTTCGTCTGTGACGGCGGGTGCTTTGGTAACAGCGAATCAGCCAGAGCCATTGGTAACGATTCAGCGTCTAGATCCCATCTATGTAGATATCAACCAGTCAAGTGCCGAGCTTTTACGTTTACGTCAACAGCTTAATCAAGGCAGCTTGAACAGCTCTAACAATACCAAAGTCAAGTTAAAGCTTGAAGATGGCAGTATCTACCCGGTTGAAGGCCGTCTTGCATTCTCTGATGCTAGCGTGAACCCGGAAACAGGTACCGTGACTTTACGTGCGGTATTCCCGAACAAAAATCATCTGCTTCTTCCAGGTATGTTTGCCACTGCGCAAATCGTACAGGGTGAAGTACCGAATGCGTTCCTGATTCCGCAAGCAGCTTTGACCCGTACCCCAACAGGTCAGGCGATGGCGATGCTGGTCGGTGCTGACAATAAAGTGACGCCACGTCCAGTGACTACCGTTGGTTCCCAAGGCAGCAACTGGATTGTGACCGAAGGTCTGAATCCAGGTGATAAAGTGATTGTGGATGGTATTGCGAAAGTAAAACCTGAACAGCAAGTTGTACCAAAACCTTATCAACCTCAAGCTGCTGCGCCACAAGGTGCTGCACCGCAACAGCCTGCAGCGAGCGAGAAAAAGGCAGATGATGCTAAAGAGAAACCTGAACAAAAACCTGCTGCAAATGCATAAGGAGTAATGGTTCATGGCTCAATTCTTTATTCATCGCCCGATTTTCGCTTGGGTGATTGCATTGGTCATTATGCTGGCGGGTATTTTAACCATCAGCAAAATGCCGATTGCACAATATCCAACCATCGCACCACCGACCGTCACCATTTCTGCGACTTATCCGGGTGCATCTGCTGAAACTGTTGAAAATACAGTGACCCAGATCATCGAGCAGCAAATGAACGGTATGGATGGCTTGCGCTATATCTCGTCTAACAGTGCGGGTAATGGTTCTTCGTCTATTTCCTTAAACTTTGACCAGGGTGTCGATCCTGATATCGCACAGGTTCAGGTTCAAAACAAATTACAGTCTGCGACTGCCCTGCTGCCTGAAGATGTACAGCGTCAGGGTGTGCGGGTGACCAAATCGGGTGCCAGCTTCCTGCAAGTTTTGGCATTCTATTCGCCTAATAGCAGCCTGACCGCAGATGACATCAAAGACTATGTTAACTCGAATATTGCTGAGCCTTTAAGCCGTGTGGCCGGGGTCGGTGAAGTTCAGGTCTTTGGTGGTTCTTATGCGATGCGTATCTGGCTGGATCCAGCCAAGATGGCCAGCCTGCAAGTAACGCCAAGTGATATTGCTACTGCAATCCGTACCCAGAATGCACAGGTTGCGGTAGGTCAGTTGGGTGGTGCGCCTGCAGTTCAAGGACAAGTGTTAAATGCGACGGTAACGGCTCAAAGTCTGTTACAAACGCCGGAACAGTTCAGCAATATCTTCCTGAAAAATGCCACTTCTGGTGCACAGGTTCGCTTAGGTGATGTTGCACGAGTTGAACTTGGTGCAGATAACTATCAGTTCGATTCTAAATTTAATGGCAAACCGGCTGGTGGTGTAGCTATTAAGCTCGCGACTGGCGCCAATGCCCTGGATACCGCACAAGCAGTTGAAGAGCGTTTAAAACAGTTACGTCCAAACTATCCACAAGGCATGGTCGACCAACTGGCGTTTGACACCACACCATTTATTGAACTGTCGATTAAGAGTGTAGTTAAAACCTTGATCGAAGCGATTATTCTGGTGTTCCTGGTGATGTTCCTGTTCCTGCAGAACTGGCGTGCCACCATCATTCCAACCATGGCGGTTCCAGTCGTCGTATTGGGTACTTTTGCCGTCATTAACATCTTTGGCTTCTCGATTAATACCCTGACCATGTTTGCCATGGTATTGGCGATTGGTCTTCTGGTCGATGACGCGATTGTTGTGGTCGAGAACGTCGAACGGGTCATGGTGGAAGAACATCTGGATCCGGTTGCTGCAACTGAAAAATCGATGAAACAGATTTCTGGCGCATTGATTGGTATTACCTCGGTGCTGTCGGCAGTATTCGTTCCAATGGCTTTCTTCGGTGGAACCACCGGGGTCATTTATCGCCAGTTCTCGATTACGCTGGTAACAGCGATGGTCTTGTCACTGGTGGTTGCCTTAACCTTTACTCCTGCCCTGTGTGCGACCCTGCTGAAACAGCATGATCCGAACAAGCCGGAAAGTAATGGTATTTTTGCGCGTTTCTTCCGCTGGTTTAATAGCAGTTTTGACAAGGTCTCTGTGAAATATCAGGGCGGCGTCAACCGCATGACCCACAGCAAGATTTTCTCTGGTGTGGTGTATGCCGTGGTACTGGGTATTATTGTGCTGTTGTTCCAGAAACTGCCTTCTTCGTTCCTACCGGATGAAGACCAGGGCGTGGTCATGACGCTGGTTCAGTTACCGCCAAATGCAACTTTGGAACGTACCGACAAAGTGGTCAGCACTATGACCAACTATTTCTTAGAAAGCGAGAAAGAGCATGTCGAGTCTGTCTTTAGTGTGGCAGGTTTCTCCTTCACGGGTGTTGGACAAAACGCAGGTCTGGCATTTATTAAACTGAAAGACTGGTCAGAGCGTCACAGTCCGGAATCTCAAGTCGGTGCCATTATTCAACGTGGTATGGCGCTAAACATGATTATCAAAGATGCGTCTTACATCATGCCACTGCAATTACCTGCAATGCCTGAACTGGGTGTGTCGGCTGGCTTTAACTTACAGCTCAAAGCTGCAAGTGGTCAAAGTCATGACCAGCTCCTGGCAGCACGTAATACGATTCTCGGTCTAGCAGCACAAGACTCGCGTCTGGCAGGCGTACGTCCAAACGGTCAGGAAGATACTCCTCAGTACCGTGTCATTGTGGATCATGCGCAAGCAGGTGCACTGGGTGTCAGCGTTGCCGAAATTAACAGCACCATGGGTATTGCTTGGGGCGGTTCATATATCAATGATTTCATTGATCGTGGTCGTGTCAAGAAAGTCTATGTTCAGGGTGAAGCTGGCTCGCGGATGATGCCGGAAGATCTGGATCAATGGTATGTGCGTAATAATCGCGGTGAAATGGTGCCATTCTCGGCATTTGCCACAGGCGAATGGACCTACGGTTCTCCACGTCTTGAGCGTTATAACGGCGTATCGTCCATGAACATTCAGGGTACACCTGCTCCGGGTATCAGCTCGGGCGATGCGATGGTGGCCATGGAAGAAATTGTAGCGAAGTTACCAGAAATGGGCTTGCAAGGTTTCGATTTCGAATGGACAGGTCTATCTTTGGAAGAGCGTGAATCTGGTGCGCAAGCTCCGTTCCTGTATGCCTTGTCACTGCTGATTGTCTTCCTGTGTCTGGCAGCCCTGTATGAAAGCTGGTCGATTCCGTTCTCGGTTCTACTGGTGGTGCCATTGGGTATTTTCGGTGCATTATTACTCACCTTTGGTGGAATGGTGCTGCTGCAAAATCCAAACCTGTCGAATAACATTTACTTCCAGGTAGCGATTATTGCCGTGATTGGTCTTTCTGCGAAAAACGCGATCTTGATTGTCGAGTTTGCGAAAGAATTGCAGGAACAAGGTGAAGAGTTATTTGAAGCGACCTTGCATGCGGCAAAAATGCGTTTACGTCCAATTATCATGACCACATTGGCCTTTGGTTTTGGTGTATTACCGCTTGCCCTGGCTTCAGGTGCAGGTGCAGGTAGCCAGCACTCAGTCGGTTATGGTGTACTCGGCGGCGTGATCAGCTCGACCTTGTTAGGTATCTTCTTTATCCCGGTATTCTACGTGTGGATTCGAAGTGTCTTTAAATACAAACCAAAACAACAAAATCAGGAGTATAAGTCGTAATGCAAAATGTATGGTCTATTACAGGTCGTAGCATTGCGGTATCTGCCCTTGCGCTTGCTTTGACGGCCTGTCAAAGCATGCGCAGTCCAGAGCCGGTTGCGCAGGCAGATATCCCGAGCAGCTATACCAATGCGTCTGGTACTTCTGTAGCAGAACAGGGTTATAAAAACTTTTTTGCCGATCAGCGCCTGTTACAGGTGCTGGATCTGGCATTAAACAATAACCGTGATTTGCGTATTGCTGCCCTCAATATTCAACGAGCTCAGCAACAGTATCAGATTACTGAAAACAACCAGTTACCGACGATCGGTGCCAGTGGTAGCGTATTACGCCAGGACACCATGAATTCCCAGAATCGTGGTGCAGTGACGACTTATAATGTCGGACTGGGTGTAACTGCGTATGAACTGGATTTTTGGGGACGTGTCCGCAGCTTGCGTGACAATGCGCTAGATAACTTCTTAGCGACCCAAAGTGCTCGAGATGCGACGCAAATTGCCTTGATTGGTCAGGTGTCTCAGGCTTGGCTCAGCTATTCGTTTGCCAATGCCAATCTGGCTTTGGCTGAACAAACACTAAAAGCTCAGCTTGAATCTTTCAATCTGAACAAGAAACGTTTTGATGTCGGGATTGATAGCGAGCTTCCAGTGCGTCAGGCGCAAATCTCGGTTGAAACAGCACGTAATGATGTTGCGAATTACCGCACTCAGGTAGCACAGGCACAAAACCTGTTAAACCTGCTGGTCGGTCAGCAAGTGCCTGCGAATTTATTACCAGCACAACGCGTGACCCGCATCACTTCAAATACTGCATTGGGTTCAGGCTTGCCAAGTGATCTATTGGTTAACCGTCCAGATGTTCGTGCAGCAGAATACCGCCTGTCTGCGGCAGGTGCCAATATTGCGGCAGCACGTGCGCGTCTGTTCCCGACAATTAGTCTGACCGGTTCAGCAGGTTATGCCTCTACTGATTTAGGCGACCTGTTTAAATCAGGTAGTTTTGCCTGGTCATTTGGTCCGAGTCTGGATATTCCAATTTTTGATTGGGGTACCCGTCAGGCCAATATCCGTATTTCTGAAACCGATCAGCAAATTGCCTTGTCAGATTACGAAAAGTCGATTCAGACTGCTTTCCGTGAAGTGAATGATGCTTTGGCGGTACGTCAGAATATTGGTGATCGTCTTGCAGCTCAGCGCCGTCTGGTCGAAGCAACCAACACCACCTATCGCTTGTCGCAGGCACGTTTCCGCGCCGGGATTGACAGCTATCTGACTGTACTGGATGCACAGCGTGCGTCTTATGCAGCAGAACAAGGTTTGTTATTGCTTGAACAGGCCAATCTGAACAATCAGGTTGAAGTCTACAAAACCCTGGGGGGCGGCTTGAAAGTCAATACGACGGATACCTTGCCGAATACACCGCCTGTATCTGAACAGCGCCGTGCGGCAGAACAACCAGCGCAATAAATTCCAGACAGATCAGGAAAAGCTCACTTCGGTGGGCTTTTTTTTATTGCATTTTCGAGGCAGTTTTCCTATTGTCATAGTCCAGCAATTTATTTAGAAAACATGCACATGTTACTTAGCAATCTGGAATCTGTACCGGGACATACCATTCGCCAGCAAATTGATGTGGTGTATGGCAGTACCGTACGCAGCAAACATGTCGGACGTGACTTATTGGCCGGCCTGAAAAATATTGTCGGTGGTGAGCTTACCGCCTATACCGAACTGCTGGAAGAATCCCGTCAGGAAGCCATGAACCGCATGATTGAAAAAGCCCGTAGTATGGGTGCCAATGCGATTGTCGGCATTCGTTTCTCGACCTCTAATATCGCCCAAGGTGCTTCTGAACTCTTTGTTTATGGGACAGCCGTAGTCGTTGATCCGATCATGCCGAAATTGCCCGACCCTTTTCCGCAGGCAGATTAAAGCATGGATGGTTTAATTCTCCAGATCATCATTTTTGCCATTCTGTTTAGTGTTGGTTTCGGTTTTGGACGTTATAACGAAGGTAAACATTTTCGTTATCTGGATGAACAGGAACAACGTCTGGCCTATATCCGGGTGAACAATAGCCGCTTCGTTGTGTCTGAATATTCCGGACAGATGATCAGCAGCAATGTGGTCATTTCCCATGATTATTTTAAATATGCGATTGCCAATGTGCAGAATATGCTGGGTGGCCGTCTGACCAGCTATGAAAGTGTAGTAGAACGCGCACGACGTGAAGCGATTGTACGTTTAAAACTGGAAGCCGAAAAAATTGGTGCGACTCAGATTATGGGCATTCGGCTCAGCACGACTGAACTCGGTATGCAAGGTGGCATGGTGGAAGTCTTTGCTTATGGCACTGCAATCCAACAACCCGCTCAATCCGTTTAAACATCAGTTCAGAAAAAATCTATTGAGATAATCACGCCTGCTACGCGATCCGCGCAGTCAAATGACTCAACTCGAATCAGTTCGACACCTTTAGGATGAAATGTCGTAGAGGAAATAACTCAGACCGTTGCAATCTTCTTTATTGCAAACGGTTCTGTGCTAGGATCTTGAGAAGTCAGCAAAATAAATATAAATGACATGATGTAGTTTCTTCAGTCTATAAAAACGGCACTTCAATCCCGTCTGTATTTCTTTATTATTTTCCCAGCAATCGTTGGATTTTATCTGGTTTTACAAGCCCTCACCCCTTTGAGCTGGTCAAACTCCCTGTTGATCAGCTGGAATATCGCAATTTACGCTTATTTATTATTGACCATAAAAAACTCTGGCGTATTGATCATGCTCATATCCTGCAACGCGCCATGCAACAGGATGCCAGCAAATGGATCATTCTGTTTCTGGTGATCACCACCCTCATCATGTGTTTTATAGCGATTATTATTGAAATTAATCACTTACCTAAAGATACTACCATCCGAACCGGTCATTTAATCTTGTCAGTTCTGACCATTATTTCAGCCTGGTTCTTGATGCATACGATTTTTGCAATTCATTATGCACATGACTTTTATTTGGCGCTCGACAAACAGCAACAAGGTGGACTGGATTTCCCCAATACCACCAGACCGACTTATCCAGACTTTCTATATTTTAGTTATATCATCGGGACTTCTGCGCAAACTGCAGATGTATCCATTACTTGCCAATCCATGCGGGTTTTAAATACCCTACATTTGCTTTTGGCTTACGGATTCAATACCACCATTCTGGCCATCAGCATTAATGTAACGGCAAACTTTATCAGCACTTAAAAAGTTTTTTGGATAGTGGCAGTACCCTGAAAATAGCGATCTACCGCCCAATCAGCTACCACTACCCTGCGTCTAACCTGACCAGTTTTTAAATTAGGTCAATCACAGTATTTGATTGCTTCAAGCGGTGAGACCTTTACGCAATTCATCTTCGACGATGCTGAGTTCAATTTCACTAAATTTACGAATCTCACCTTCAGCATGCTTTTCTAGCATGCCACCCAGCAAAGGCACTTTGACTTTGACTGTCCAGTTTAACTGGAACTGGATCTGGTCTTCATCTCCAGTGACTGCACGCTGACAGATGGCCTCGATCGGCAAGTTCGCACCGAGTTGTACCGTCGAAGTCATTTCATTCAGATCGCTAACATCGGTACGCTGCAAACGGAATGCATCTTTGAGTAATTTTTTTGCGATATCAGGAATATTAACATCCAGATTATAAGCGCGTTTCAGGGTATACATATGCCCCTGCTTTTCCGAAACCAGGATTTCCAAGTTTTGCGCAGGAATTCGATGGCAAACTGCCTCATGCAAACGAATATCATTGGCCAAACGCTTAAATTCATCAATAGACACGCCATTGATAATTGCTTTCACGGTGAACTGATGTGCCATGCTATTTTTTCCTTATTTTTATTACGATATTCGCCTATGCCACTCTCGGCTGATGCGAATAAAAATCAGATACAGAGATGACTCTGCAATTTATATCAACTTTATAGCGGATGTCATTATTCTTTTATCGGGAAATACCGGCAATCCGGTCAATGTTTGCAACATAGTTTTACTGAAAGCTGTGCCTGTCCACAGCTGATCTGTAGCTGCGCTTCGCCATAATAAATCACGGCATGAAACTCATCGGCACCATCGTCCAGACCGGAAACAGAGTATTCTGTAACAGCCGGGAAAGCCTGTAACCAGTCAGCCTTATAAAAATCCGAGACCGAATCAAACTGCAAATACAGTTCAGGCTCAGCTTCGATCTTCATCGCCAGTGCAATAAACTTCTGTAATTGTGCTTGATGAAAATCAATGATCATAGCGCTCCTGCCTTTTTAGTCCGGATCATTGTTCGCCAGACTTCGTACATTTTAAATGACTATTTCAAGAATAGGATTCACGAGTCTTGAGGTTTTTCTAGCGCAAGATTATGGCTTGAAGGAGATAAATTATATGGGCTATTTCCGCCAAGCGGCAGAAAAAATCTGAGCTAAGGCATGAGATACCTTTTCTGAATTGCAATGGCTTAAGTACGTAGTCTGAGATCTTCAATCGTAGAAAATGACTGAAAGTGGTGTTCTAAGCACAGTCAGAATGCAAAAGTTCCCTACGAATTTCATGCCGGTGCTCTTCTCCAAAACGGTCGACATGTGCATAGAATACGCCATAGCGACCGACATAATATTCCAGTGACTGATCATAAAAATTCCAGAAAATAGACCATTCGCCTAAATCCATCTGACGAACCTGGGTACCACTGTGCATCGGCATTTTTTGTAATAGTTCTTGCTGTAACTGTTCGGCCTGTGCCCGATTCTCAATATGCACCTGCCGTTGAAAGAATAGCTGTGCCACATCGTCAAACAGTTCCAGTTCATAAGCATCCACCAGATGTACTTGCTGCTCTTGCTCGATGACCTCTTGTTCTGTCATGCTAGAAATCTGTGCTGGTTTTTCTGGACGCTGACACACCAGATGGCGCTGAGCTTTATAGATCTTTCTGCCTACGATCCAGGCAGCATTCAACATGAATAAAACACATAACAAGAGCAGTAATTTCAGCATGGTTGATGATCTCATATGACTAATTTTATTTTTATGGTTATAGGATCAAGATTCATTTGAATAGTCCCTTTTGACTCAGCATACGTCTATTTTTTATACAGTGCAAACTTGAGGCATATTTTTACTATTTATCTCCTCTGCTTGCTCATTTGTGCCCAGATTCAAACTTCGATTTATTTAAAAATGGATTTGCTTTGATTTTTTATTTTTAACGCTGTAATGAGATTGAAGAACTTGAGATAAACAAACAGAACAAATCAGCAACAGAACCGATCTTCACATTGATAAATCACAGCAAAGATTCTCAAAAAACTACAATATTGTTCTGTTTTTTACCCTCTTCTTTTTTATCCAATAAACCTTCCCTATAAATGTTCGAGAAAATGAATAATATTATGATTCGTGAAGGGAAGGTCGAAGATATACCTCAAATTATTCAGGTCATTCATGACAGCATTCAGTCCTGTGTACTGGATCATCAGCGTGAAGAAAGCAAAATTCAAACCTGGCTAGAAAAATTTGATCATGCCAGCCTGATTGTCGATATGCTGTATAACGATTGCTGGGTTTATCTCATCTATGACAAGGTCGTCGGGTTCTTATTGGTCAGTGATACTGGAGAAATCCGGATGCATTATGTGGCCCAACACTGCCAAAGACTGGGATTTGGCACCGAGTTATTTCAACAAATGCATCGCGCTTTATTAAAGAAAAAAATTCATCAGATTGAAATACAGTCTACTCAAACTGCGTTAAGTTATTATCAACACTGCGGCTTTCATCCCCATTCTGCCGAGCCAGAAGATGAATCGCGTTATCTGTATAAATATGTTTTTTAATCGGCCTCTTTTTCAATTTTTAACTGATCACGTCCGGCCTGTTTGGCGGCGTAGAGCTGCACATCTGCCGCTTTCATCAATTCATGAATATCTGCATAGCCATGTTTTTGTTCAACCCAGGCCGCGCCCATACTAACCGTAACATAATCTTTTTCATCTGGCCGATTCAGATGTTGCATACGCTGTTCCCGAATCTGGTTTAACACATTTTCCAGATTTTTAAGGGCAGTTTGAACCGGCATTCCAGTGAGCAGAATCGCAAACTCTTCACCACCATAACGTGCCAGATAGCCAGACGGTGGCAAAGTGCCTTGAATAATCCTGACCAGATTTTTCAGGATTTCATCGCCTTTTAAGTGGCCATAGTAGTCATTATAATTTTTAAAAAAATCGACATCGAGCATGGCAAAAATCAAGGTATGTTGCGGCTGTTGTTGGGTCTGTATAAACTGCTGCTGGATTTCATGATTTAAGGCACGCCGGTTAAAAGCTCCGGTCAGTGCATCAATATTCATCTGCTGTTCCAGTTTGGCATTCACTTCACGCAGCTGCTGGGTACGCTCTTTGACTTTTTGATCGAGCGAATTATTGAGTGCGATCAGGTTCAGGTTTAGCTGTTCAGTCTCATAAGTTTGATGTGCATAATGTCTGGACTGCTGAAACATGATTAATAAGGCATAGATACTGGTTGAGATAAAGAACAGATGCGTGGTTTTAATTACATTGATCAGCAACAGATAATCATTCAAAAAAGTGACACAAAGGAAAATAATTGCAATCAGATTTAAACGCGAATAATGCTCTTTATAACGTAGGGTCTGATAAAAGCCATAAATAAAATTACCGATGATGACCAAGGCGAAAATCGCACTAAATAGGGCTACTCGTTCAAATATCTCAGGAGGTGAAAATAGGGTGAAAGTAATGTTAAAAACCAGTAATGCCACAGCGATATAATAAATCACCGGATTTAGATAACGTCGGTTAAAAAGATGCATATAACTGAGAAAAAAGAAGGCAGCAATAAAAGTAAACAAATACTCTAAGCGGGTTCCCCACAGCCAATTAATATTGGTAAATACCGAATAGGCATAAGGTGCAGAAAACAGATTATGCAGGGCCAAAAAGACAATAAACCAGCCAAAAACAAAGATACTTTTACTGTTACGTTCTCGTGATCCCCGGAATATCGAAAATAGAATGGTAAACACCCCCACCCCAAGTACCGCGCCGCACACCATGGCAATACTCATCATGAGCTGCTGGAATTGGCGATTGATGGTAGCTGCAACGCCGATCTGCATTGGTCGTTCGAGACCGCCATGCAAGTGGGTATAATTGGAAGCCTGAATGCTTAAGGTAATATACTCAGTGTCTGGAACAAAATAGCCAATACGCGGTGCTTTCTCAGTCACCTGTTTGTCAGGTGTGGTACTGATTTCCCCGAGACGGACAATAAACTGTCCATTGACATATATCCGATAGGCGCCGTATTGGGTTGGAATCCGAATCGCGATGCGTCGCCCGAGAAATTCTTTCGGAATTTTAAAATAGCCAATAAAGGTACCGTAGCCAGAGTTTGAACCCGCTAGAGTTTTAAAAGAGGCTGGCAATTCAACTGTTTTTGACTGGAGTACGGGGCTGGGCTGAACAATAAACTGACTCGGATAAAACAGCCATTTTCCCTGCAAGGCACTAGTGCTATGTTCGGTAAAATGAACTTCAGTAATATGGTCGTGAGATTGCTGCTGAAATGACGGCGAAGGGAGTTCATCCTGAGCGATTGCTGAACTTATGATGCAAGTCATCCAGCTCAAGGCACAGACAAATACGAAAAAACAGACATTCCTTATCAAGTTATGCAAATACGTTATATCTCAAAATAACTCTTTATTATTCTTATAATCTACAAGGAATATTTTTGATTTCAAATCTTTTTAGATGTTTTTTGTAGCGTCTCCGGCACAGTCTATTTTGAAGCGACTGTACCAGAACCTTCATACATTTTTGAATAAAAAATATATTTTATATTCAGCAAGTTAAATGATTTTAATCACGTGTTTTTACATCAAACAGTTCAATTTCAAAAATCAGGTTGGAATTGGCTGGAATGACTTTACCCATTTTACGTTCGCCATAGGCCAAATGTGCAGGCACCATCAGTTTACGCTTGCCACCAACTTTCATTCCCAGAATCCCCTGATCCCAACCTTTGATCACACGACCGGTACCAATGACAGTTTCAAAATAATTACCACGGTCAATAGAAGAATCAAACTTGGTTCCATCTTCCAGCCAGCCGGTATAGTGCGTGGTAATTAAGGCACCTTTTACCGCTTCTTTACCTTCGCCTACTTTTAAATCAATAATTTCAAGTTCGTTGATCATGGTTATTTACCTGAGAGGAGCATAAAATTCAAAGCTCAGTATAAACTGGATTGCTCTGTTTTTTTAAGCTTGGGACATTGATGGGTTAAAAGCTGAGTTCCTGAATATTCTTATCATTGAGTAAATACTGGGTTAATTCTTGATGATTCTTGGCCGATCCCATCAGAATCCAGCGTCCGACAATCTGTTGATCAATTTTTTTTTGTGAGGAATGCACCACTTTTAACTCATAACGTTTAAATAACATTTCGTAGTGATCGGAATCATTCTGATCGAATGGGCAGACGATTTCATAGCTGCGTTCCTGATTCAGAGATTCAATGCCACGCTGAACATACATTAATAGAACCAGCACCGCCATGACAATAAAAGTAGCCCAAATACTTAAGAGTTCATAGCCAGCACCGACTGCCATGCCGAGTGCTGCCGTCATCCAGATGGTAGTCGCGGTGGTAATTCCAGAAATACGGTTATCATCTTTCAGGATAACACCAGCGCCCAGAAAACCCAGCCCAGTCAAGACATTGGCGGCCAGCCGGTCAGGATTGGCCACGCCTATTTTCAGGGAGATAATGGTAAATAAACAGGAACTCAGACTGACCATAATCATGGTACGCAATCCAGCAGATTTACTGTGATACTCACGCTCTGCACCAATAATTGCGCCAATCGCGACAGCTAGCAGTAAATCATAAAGTTCATGGTACATGGTGCAACCCTGCGTATTCTTATTCCTCAGATATACGCAATTTGAGCTACAAGATACAAGTCCAGACTTGCATCCTTATTTGGCCTTATTGTAACTGTTCCCACTCCACCAGCACCTGGCCCTGATCGCCAATCAAGGTCCATTCACCATCCATCACATTGAGCTGTAACTGCATGGTGCGTTCGCATAACTGTGGCAATGCGTCGGTGGTTGCGGTAGATAACTTCCACACTTCCACATTTTTTAAGATTTTTAATTTGCTGCTGCGCTTATACCATTCATCCACCGCAGAACCATAGGTGACAACTGCGACCTGCTTGCAACGCGCACTGGCCTTTTTGACTTTATCTTCATCCGGGCTACCGACTTCAATCCATTTGACCAGTTGACCGGTCAGATCTTTTTCCCAGAGTGCCGGTTCATCGGTTTCAAAAAGATCCTTGGTAAATTCCAGCGCTTCATCGGCATAGCGTGCATAGGCCAAAATACGCACCATCAAGCGTTCAATGGTTTCTGAAGGATGCAGCGCCATCGTCAGCTGATAGTCTGCATAACGATGCGTATCCATGTCCGCAATATTCAAATCAACCTTATAAATCGTCGCTTTTAACGCCATCACATAATCCTCAAATTTGGCGCCTAGCATATAAGATTTAGCGCTATTTTGCTGAACAGATTTAGGCCAATAATTCATTCAGCGCACTAGAAACAGTACCATTATTTCTCTGGATCCATACGACATTGCATCAGGGCAGTTTCAAAGGCCAGCCAATCCCGTGACTGTTGATAAATCACTTCTACCCGGTTATCAATGCCTTCATCTGCCGACTGATAATTAAACTGCTCAGGATTAAAATTAAAGCTTTTCCAGCCTTGATCCGTATTAAAAATTCCCTTGATTCTGAGCCAGTCTTTTTGTTCACAGAGCAGATCCAGCAGATCATAAAAATCAAATTGCCAGCGTTTTGGCAATTTCCAGCCCGCAACCTGATAACCCTGCGCGCTTTCTACATAATGATAAGGCATTTGCTGAATCACTAAGGGCGTATCTGCTGAACGGGTGATCTGTTGCTGTTTTAACAAAGGCTGAATCTGACGGGCGGAACCCCGATAGTCCTGCTTGATCAGTTCGATATCGAGTTGTCCATGCTCGGTGAACAGCCACTGTTGGGCATAAGGTTGATATTCTGCCTGAAGCTGCGTGAGCGCTGCGCGATCTGCGGCTGTCATCAAGTCAGTATGTGAAATCACCACAATATGCGCTGCCTTGAGCTGGTCTGCATACAGGTTTTGCTGGGTCCAGTCCCGGTCATGCAAACGCGAACCATCTACCACAGTGACTAAAGCCTGCATGTTTAAATGGCTGTGCCAGTGCGGTTCGGTCAGCTGTTCCAGTAATTGTCCCGGGTGCCCCAGCCCAGTAGGTTCGATAAACAGACGATCCGGTTTCACCTCTGACAGCAGCCGTGACAAGGCGATCTGCATGGGTAACTGGCTACTACTACAACATAGACAACCACCCAACAGCTCTTTGACCGCAAAGCCCTGGTCTTGTGGCAATAACTGCTGGTCTACCCCAATCTGGCCAAATTCATTCATCAGTACCGCCCAGATTTCCTGTTCCGGTTTTTGCTGTAATAAATGTTTGAGTAGTGTGGTTTTACCTGCCCCCAAAAATCCGGAAATGATATGGACAGGAATAGCCTGCGACGCTGACAGAATTTTCAAAATCGACTCTCAAGAGATTGAATAGAAATAGCAATACTCTGCATTATAAAGCACAGTGTGACTTTAAAATGCGTGTTCTTCGCAAACACGGCGTGAAAATCACAGAGATAAAAATTAATGGAATGATCCAAAATTACCAATTTTCTATGTTAACTTTTATTTCAAATTTGATTTTTGAAATATTCATACACACTTTCATTAAATAAAACTCTGCATAATTAACAGAAATAAAACAACTTTCTCAGTTTTGTATCTGCAGGGTTATTCCCTGCGTGTCGCTTTTGTTAATTGATTTGCTCAGTAAAATTTCAGTGCTTAGGATGGGCATCTGTCGAATTGATGTGATGGTCAGCTCGGCAGATTACATGACATGAATAAAAGGATGCCAAAAATGAAATATGCACAAATCTTACTTGCCACTACGCTTACTGCTGCTGCAGCCACCAGTTTTGCTGATAGTAAAACTACAGATGCGAAAACCACCACTGCAGAAGAAAAAGTGATTGTGACTACCCAGGAATTACCTGAATCGAATGCTCCTGTTGCAGGCGCATCTGCAGAGCAGCCTGCTGCCTCTGAAGCTGCTGCGGAAACTACGACACCTGCAAAACCTGCTGCACGTTAAGTGATTGAACAACTCGTTTAATCCTTCAATGAAGATATCAGGGACAGTAATTCTCCAGTAGGCTTTGTCCTATACTGCCCCCGATATTATTCTATGCTGAATCATGCTTGATGCTGGTTCAGCATTTTTATTGCATAAAATCTATTTATCACCATAGTCAAAACTGATCATAGAATTAATACAGGCTATCAAATTTTTATTATTTTTATAATTAAAATCAATTATTTATTTAAAAACAACCTATTTCAATCCAATATCATCCATATACTTAAGCTACTATCGCCTAACTTGTTTCTGGCTTCTAACTGTCCCTTAATAGCATCAAATGCAAGTCGATTGAGTGGACATTCGCTATGAGCAATACTAATTACACTACTGAAGTGGCAATCCTTGGCGCCGGCCCTGTAGGCTTAACCATTGCCAACTATCTGAGCAAGCAAGGCGTAGCTGTCACGATTGTCGAACAACTGGATAGTTTGATTGATTATCCACGTGCGATTGGAATCGATGATGAATCCTTGCGTACCATTCAATCTTTGGGTTTAGTCGATCAAGTCTTACCGCATACCACTCCGAATCATGCGATGCGCTTCTTGACGCCTAAAGGTCGCTGTTTTGCAGATATTCAGCCTTTAACACGTGAGTTTGGTTTCTCGCGCCGTAATGCCTTTATTCAGCCACAAGTCGATAACGTTCTGCTGCAAGGCTTAAAGCAATATAAAAACACCCAAGTGCTGTTTTCTCGTCAATTGACCCAGTTTAGTCAAGATGCTGACGGCGTAACACTTAACCTGCAAAATAAAGAGGGCGATGCAGAAACCATCCGCGCTCAATACCTGATTGCTTGTGATGGCGGTAATTCTTATGTGCGCCGCAACCTGGGCATTGCCTTTGAAGGTGAAACCGCACCGAATCAATGGATTGTAATCGACCTTGAGAACGACCCGCTTGCTACACCGCATATTTACTTATGTTGTGATCCGGTTCGTCCTTATGTATCAGCCGCATTGCCACATGGTATCCGCCGTTTTGAATTTATGGTCATGCCGGGTGAAACACAGGAAGAACTCAGCAAACCGGAAAATATTGCCAAACTTCTGTCCAAGGTTTTACCAAGTACGGATGGTATCGAAGTGATCCGTCAGCGTGTTTATACCCATAATGCCCGTATTGCCGACAAATTCCGTGTCGATCGTATTTTACTTGCCGGTGATGCAGCGCACATTATGCCGATATGGCAAGGTCAGGGTTATAACAGCGGTATGCGTGATGCCTTTAACCTGGCCTGGAAAATGGCACTGGTTATTCAAGGTAAAGCTGGCCCAGCACTTTTAGATTCTTATCAGATCGAACGTAAAGACCATGCCAAGGCGATGATTGACCTGTCGGTGATGGCAGGTCACGTACTGGCACCACCGAAAAAATGGCAAGGTTTTGTTCGTGATGGTATTGCCTATGCCCTGAACTACATCAAGCCGATCAAACAGTACCTGCTGGAAATGCGCTTTAAACCGATGCCGAAATATCATGACGGCGCACTTTTGAGTAACGGAACCAAGAACTCTCCGGTTGGCAAGATGTTTATCCAGCCTCAGGTTCAGCTGGCTTCGGGTGAAACCGTATTACTGGATAAAGTGATCGGTAATGATTTTGCGATTATTGCCTGGGGTGTTGATCCGAAATGGGGTCTGAGCCCACAAACGTTGCAACAGTGGAAATCGCTGGGTGTGAAATTCATTCAGGTGATCCCGGCAGTGCAATTGCAAAATAGCCAGCGCAAAGAGTATCAAGATGTCATCACCATTGGTGATATCGGCACAGATATCCGCTCGTGGTTTGGCAACACGTCTGATTCAGTTGTGATCCTGCGTCCTGACCGTTTCGTGGCTGCGCTGGCCATTCCTCAATCGATGGAAAGCACCAGCCAGCAACTGTTTAAAAAGCTTTACCTGAAATAATATTAGGGTCACCTTTCACCACGCTTCGGCGTGGTTTTTTTTATTGTTTTTAGATATCCCGGACAATATATAGACCGAGGAGTTAGACTCGGTATTCCTGAAACCACGGGATATCTTTCAGGGAATCACGGCAAGCCATCTGCTGCAGGAAGGGTCTGAACTCATCAAATTTCGGTAAAATTTTCGCAGATATGGCGAAGATTAAACAATAAGCCACATAGAGATCCGCGGCCGAGACTTTTTCACCCAACAGATAGGGACTGGCCTGCCCGATGCCCTGTTTCAGAAAATCAAATACGGCTGCTTCATTCCCAAAACTTAAACTTCTTCGGTTCTTTTCAATATTTTCTGGCGACACCTGTAAATCTTTTATATCGATATATTCGGTTAACGGCCCATGGCAGAAAAACATCCATTTTAAATACACCCCACGCTTGGGATCATCCAAAGCAGGTGCCAATCCTTGGTCACAGTACTTATCTGCCAGATAAATAAAAATGGCGGCCATTTCTGAAATGACGATCTCCTGATCTACCAGACAGGGAACTTTTCCCATCGGATTCATCTGTGTATATGCCTGCTGATGCATATCCTCATAGGCAATCTCCACCTGCTCAATCTGATCTTCAATTTGTAATTCTTTCAGCAAAGGCAACAAGGTCAGGCCACGTGATTGCGGATTGTTATAGAGCTTCATCATCCTGCTTCAACCGGTTTTTTTATTGTTAGAGGTTCAGTATAAAGCGATTTGCAGTTCCGATTTAAAAGGATGTGCTACAGATCATTTCTGTCGCACTGCTTTTTCGATGGGCTGATCAACGATGCAGATATTAGAAAAGATCCACACAAAACTTTTCTTTTAATACTTTTAAAATCAGATCAATCACCACATGTTTTTGATCCTTGCGATAATTGGCATACAGTCCAATCATCGGCAACGGTTCCAGCGTCTTTTTCACCACAATATTATCGCCGAGCAGTGGAATCACATAAGCCGGCACCAGACTCCAGCCCACGCCCATTCCCACCAGATTGACATTGAGCAGGATATTGGTGGAATACTGCACCACATTCACTTTTAATTTAGACTGTTTAAAAAAATCCTGAATCAGCTTATGCAGTTGCGGTGAGGGCTGCTCATCACTAATTACAAAGTCCTGACTTTCAAAACTCTTGATACTGACATAGGGCAAGGCCGCAGCCGGGGAATCTTTGGGCACAATCAAGGTTAAAGGCTCATCAAAAATGCGGATCGAATCAAACTCACTTAACTGCCCCGGATAACGGGTAAAGGCAATGTCAATCTGTCCATTTCTTAAAGCACTAAACTGTTCTGCATCGGTCAGACTGTGAAACTGTGCTTTCAGTTCAGGAAAATGCGCGCGGATATTCGGCATGATATAAGGAAAGACTTTCATTTCCGCGACCGGGACAAAACCGATATTCAGCTGGTCCTGCTGCGCATTGGCGATCTGTCTGGCAGTCTGAATGGCGCGCTCTGCATGTTCAAGACTCAGTAAAGCTTCTTTTAAAAACGCCTGTCCAGCTTCAGTTAGCCCGACCTTACGGTTATTCCGCTCTAGCAACTGTACGCCAACCTCACGTTCCAGATCCTTGATTTGCTGGCTCAATGAAGGCTGTACCGTATTTAATTTTTCCGCGGCACGGGTAAAGTTCAGTTCCTGCGCCACCGTAACGAAATAACGTAAATGCCTTAATTCCATTTTATAACTCCAAACTTGCCGGGCGCTTATTTTGCTTTTTGGCAACATACTGACGATAAACCAATATCGTCACAATGACGAGTGCGGCACTCAAAACATAGGTAGTTTCAAAGCCCCAATAGGCAATCAATACTCCCATTGCCACGGAACCGATCGCTAAACCCAGATCAAACAGGGTAAAGAAGGTTGAAATCGCATGTCCCATACGCTGTTTGTCGACCGACTGAATGGCCAAGGTCTGCAAACATGGGAATAGTGAACCATAACCGATCCCAATAAACACCGCCGACAACCATAATATCCATTGATTGGAAATCAGGCTGACAATCACTAGACCAATAGCAAAGAAAACAAATGAAGGATAAATAACTGCACTTGGTCCTTTACGGTCATAAATCTTTCCGACCCAAGGTCTGACCAGCAACATAGACGCTGCAAAGACAATAAAGAATACGCTGGTATAGGCCAAAAGCTGCTTGGTTTCACTAAATGCAGTAATAAAACCCATGATGCCCGAATAGGCAAAAGCGGTTAGCAACGCCACGAAACTTACCGCCAGAACTTTGACTTCCAGAATATCCTGCAAGCTCAAGCTGGTTCTCTCTGTGCTTATGGCTTCAGGTTTTGGTAACTCTGTGATTTTGAGCATCCAACAGAAAATGAGCCCCAAAGAAATGATAATGGCAAGAATGCCAAATAAGACCTTAAAGCTGGTGAACTGAATTACGGTCAATGCCAGCAAGGGCCCAAAAACCACACCAAGATTGGTCGACATGACGAAATAACCCATGCCCTCACCTTTGCGCTGTTCAGGAATAAATTCATTGGCGACGGGTACTGCCACCGTGGTCAAAATACTGAACCAGATGCCATGTAAAAAACGCACCAGCAACAGCGACCACATGCTATCTACCAGCAAATAACTAAAGGCAAATAAGGCAAAAATCACGCCGGCACCGCGCATCGAGATTTTCTTGCTGAGCTTTTCGATGATCATGCCGGAAAATGGCCGGATCGCAATCGAAGAGGCCAAAAATAGCGTCAGCGCCAGACCCGCTTCTTTTACCGAACCGCCCAGATCTTTCATGATGTAAATCGGCAAGATGGTCAATAAAGCAAAATAATAAACAAACAGGAAAAAATTATTGAATAAGCACAAGATAAATGAGCGATTCCATAACCGCTCAGCGCTAACTGACATAATCACCAACTCTTAAAATTTGTAGGGAAATAGCACAAACTCAGGCTTGAACAGTGACCGGATGCAAGGCCAACTCGACCAGATTCTGGATATAGTGTTCATCTGGAATCCGGTTGAAAAAAGTGATCTGGTAATGAATCGGGCCGTATAAGGTATCCAGCATCAAATCAAAAGGATAATCCGCGCGGATTTCTCCCCGTTCAATCGCTTGCTGAATCAGTTGATGGGTCTGTTGCCGACGTGGCAAGAGATATTGCTGAAAGAACTCACCTGCCAGTTCGCGGTGATTGGCAATCACTACCAGCAAAGCCCGACCGACCGGATGATTCAGCGCTTGAGATAAAGAACCGAGTTGTTGAATGAGATTGCTTTTCAGGCTTTTAGAGGTATCCAGCTCAAATACCGAAGCTGTATGCTGTTTGAAAGTGTCCAGCACCAGTTCCGATTTATGTTTCCACCATCGATAAATCGTGGACTTGCCAACACCGGCACGTGCCGCTACATCTTCAATCGTCAGCTGATGATATTCACATTCTGCCAGCGCATCTGCGACCGCCTGTAAAATGCACTGCTGTCGTCGGGAACTTTTTTCGTCACTGCTCATATTTTTCTACTTAACTTTTAAGATCTAAAAATCGAAACGATACGTATCGTTTTATATTAGAGTAAAAAATAACAAAGCTCCAGTGAAAAACTGAAATTGATGCAAAAAAAAGACCTTCATATGAAGGTCTTTTCTCAATCACGATTTAACTTAACTCTGTGCAGTCTTTTTATAAATGCTGCATGAAGGATGATGATTTTCTTGCAAACGCGCGACTTTACGCTGTTCTGCTGCTTCAAAACGGCAACGTTTCCAGTCATTGTCCAGGTTCAAAGCTGGAATCTGTTTTGGTTTACCATTTTCATCCACCGCAACCATGGTGAAATAACAGCTATTGGTATGACGTACCGTTCTCTTTTGAATATTCTGGGCTTCTACACGAATCCCGATTTCCATTGAAGTACGGCCAACATGATTCACACTGGCCAGAAAGGTAACCAGCTCACCAACGTGAATCGGCTCTTTAAAATTCACCTTGTCTACAGATAAGGTCACGACATAACTACCCGAATAGCGACTTGCACACGCATACGCCACCTGATCCAATAATTTCAGAATGGTTCCACCATGAACATTTCCTGAAAAATTTGCCATATCTGGCGTCATGAGAACTGACATCGTTAACTCTGACTGGTCATCCGACACTGCTGCAATTTGATCTAAAGGGGCCATCGTTTTCTTTGAACTCTTTGAATGACAAGGTTATCGTTTATTATTATAGCGTCTTTAACATGAATAAAATGTTCATTTCGGCAAATGAAGCATCACAATTATTGATATAGAAAATGTATTCATACAGAAAAAAATATATTTAATTGCTTAAAATCTCAGTTAGAAAGTTAAGTGCCAATAAATCAACACTTATTTATCTGTGGCCGATCACACAGCAACTGAGA
Source organism: Acinetobacter lwoffii (assembly GCF_024129435.1). GTDB lineage: Bacteria > Pseudomonadota > Gammaproteobacteria > Pseudomonadales > Moraxellaceae > Acinetobacter > Acinetobacter lwoffii_F. Next base: position 189,108 of record NZ_JAMXXN010000002.1, read on the forward strand.
ATTTTTCACTGTTTTAAGCTCTGAACAAAAATAATTCAGGAAAATAGAAAGACTTTTCGTGATTTAAAGCATTACTGGTCTGAGCATTTCCTGCGCCACGTTCTGATAACTTAAAATTTGTTGACCATCCAAGGTCGTTTCAACGGTAAAAGAACCATCCTGATGGGTCGCGGTCACTGTAAAAATATAGTGTTCGAATTGTGCCAGTTTGACCTGCTGTCCAATTTTAATATGCGTCATGATGTCTATATCTGTGCAGTGATCTTTTCAAACTGCATTCTGGCATGAACACAGATGCTTTTGAATATTTGATCAACTTAAGTATACGAATAATAATATTAAAATTTTAATTTAGGACGAATAAGGCTTATTATTTAAAACAATATACTTATAATTCAATTTGTTATATTTAAAATTAATTTTATCTTTTGCGATAATTCTGATTGACTGATACACATAGGCAATTATCTTATCTTTTATAACAATCAGTTAAGCGTTACAGCCGATGATCCTTTATCCTTTTGATTGAATATCCCTATACTGCGGTCCTACGATATAGGAATAAACAGAAAATTCAAAAAAAGATTTATTGAGCTTGATGTTCATGTACCACAAACTGTGGAATACGATGTCCTTGAGCATAATCATGTTTTTGGTAGGCTTGTGAAATTTCCATCAACTTTAACTGGGTCGCCTCGGCACCAGCCTGCATGGTGAGTTCCCTGCCACGTACATCAAAGATATGGCCTTTTTCGCGTAAGTCCGGCTGAATCACCACATCTGCATGCTTTAATTCTTCATGTGCCAGATGTTGCTGCATAATATTAATGTTCTGATTAAACAGTCCCCAGACATTGCTGGTTTCCGTGTGAATGGGCTGTGCCAGAATATCCACCGCAATCACAATATCGGCTCCCAGCTCACGTGCCACATCGACCGGCACCGGACTGACCAGACCACCATCTACATATTCTTTACCTTGAATAATAGTCGGAATAAACATACTCGGAATCGAGACTGAAGCACGTACCGCCTGTCCGGTATTGCCATAGTTAAAGACGACTTTCTTGCCTTCTTTCAGCGCAGTTGCTACCACAAACATCGGGATTTTCATGGCTTCAAGCGGAGTTTGATCGACCTGTAAATTGACATAGTCTTCAACTTTCTTGCCATCAAAAAAGCCTTTTCTGGCCAGTTTGATATCACGGACATCATTCGGTCGCATGCTGAGGGCAATATTGCGCAGTTCAATCGCCGGTTTACCACTTGCATAAATGGATCCCACGATACTGCCCGCACTGGTTCCGACAATAAAATCTGGTTGAATACCCGCTTGTTCCAGTACTTCCAGCGCACCAATATGCGCATAACCACGCGCACCGCCACTGCCTAGGACTAAAGCAACTACCGGACGCTGTTGGGTTTGCTTGATCTTTTGAAAATCAATTTGATTTGGACGTGCCTGAGCTTCTCCGCGTTGTGCAGCAGGTTGCAGATGACTGGTCGCCGCTTGGGCTGTCATGGGGGTCGTTTGGCAAGCACTCAGGCCAAATGTACCCAGTATCACCATACTCAACACATATTTCTGCATGCAGAGAATGTCCTCATTAATCTAAAGCAGCATAGTGTATAAACACATGCATAAATAGTCTGTAGAATTTCGTAAAACTGTCATACAGTTCAGCTACTTTACCTTCATTTTTCCCCATAACTGTATGTCTTCAATCTCACTGTATCGGATTTTCCTGATTTTCCTGCAACTGGGCTGCATTTCATTTGGTGGTCCAGCGGCGCATCTGGTGTTTTTTCACCGAAAATTTGTGACCCAACTGCAATGGTTGAATGACACCCAGTACAGTCAACTGGTCGCTTTGGCGCAACTTTTACCCGGGCCGAGCAGCAGTCAGGTGGGGCTGTCGATCGGTTATCTGCAACGGGGCTATACTGGTGCCGTGATCGCATGGTTGGGTTTTACCCTGCCCTCAATGATTCTGATGACCTTGGTGGCGCTCTTGGGTCAAAGCTATTTTCATATTTTAAACTCAAACAGCTTTCATACCATCCAGTTAATTGTATTTTCTGTAATCGCCTGGGCATTCTGGCAAATGCTGAGAAGCTTCTGTAAAACGGTTTGGCAATACGCTGTCTTAATCCTCTCTGTCGCATTACTGATAGTCGTTTCAGTAAGTTTTAACCAGATTCTGGTCATTATACTGGGCGCAATCTGTGGACTCTTGGCTGGATATTTTTCCCAATCAGATTCGAAACCCAAAGAAATTAACAAAACGGCAATCAGCTCGCCATATATTCGATCTGCCGCTGCACCCTATTGGCTGCTAGCATTTATCTTGCCATTTTTGCTGCTGCCCTTAGCAGGCAAATTATGGGGTGAATCGGAGCTGCAATTTTTTTCCAATTTCTATCAGACTGGCTCGCTGGTATTTGGTGGCGGTCATGTAATTCTGCCTTTGTTACATCAGGACTTTGTTACGACTGGTTTAGTCAGTGCACAATCTTTTGATCTTGGCTATGCATTTGCCCAGCTGATGCCGGGACCTTTATTCAGTTTTGCCAGTTATATTGGTGCTTTGCTGCCTTGGACGCCTTATGCCTGGCTGAATACATTGTTAGCGACCTGTGCAATCTTTTTACCTTCATTTTTCTTGATCTTTGCCACCTTGCCTTACTGGTCGTGGTTGATGCAGCAGCGCCATATTCATCAGGCGGTGATGGGCATCAATGCTGCAGTGGTGGGTTTGTTACTATATTTATTGCTGGATCTTTCACAACGCTATTTTAGCTATGGTTCCGACCTGGTCTTTGTCGCGGTGATGATTGCCCTGCTACGCTCAAAACTACCGGTCTGGTTCAGCCTGATTTTGGGCTTTGTGCTTTATCAAAGTTATTTAAATTTCTTCTAAAGAAAACTTTGGCACAAAAAAGCCCCGAATGATCGGGGCTTTTTACTTCAAGTCTTACCAGATATCTGATTTGACTTTATCTTTAAATTTAGGATGATTATCCAGCTTAAACTCAGGCTCTTTCGCGCCACGCTTCAACTGACCGGTATAGTCTTTGAGCAACATCAGCAGGAAGGGCATCAGCAACAGGATTGCGATCAGGTTGATACTTGCCATCACGCCCATGAACAGATCTGCCATATTCCAGATCAATGGCACACTGGCGATAGAACCGAAATACACCATGATCAAAACAAAAATCCGGAAGATCAGCATCACCCGGCGATTGTTATTGATGAACTGCACGTTTCCTTCGGCATAGGCATAGTTACCAATAATTGAAGAATAGGCGAACAGGAATAAAATCAAAGCCAGGAAGTCATCGCCCCAAGCCCCAATCTGGCTTTCCAGTGCCATCTGGGTCAAGGTCACGCCTTCAAAGCCTGCATTTTCATACAGACCCGAAACCAGAATAATAATCGCGGTACATGAACACACCACAAAGGTATCTACAAATACTCCGAGCATCTGTACCAGACCCTGGTTGACCGGATGTTTGACATCGGAAGCTGCAGCGGCGTTCGGTGCCGAACCCATCCCTGCCTCGTTAGAGAACAGACCACGCTTGATGCCCATCATCATGGCCATAGATACCATGGCACCAAAGAAACCACCAGCGGCGGCTTCAAACTCAAAGGCTTTACTGAAAATGAGCTGGAAGATGGATGGGAGCAAATCGTAATTGATGACCGCAATATACAAAGCCACAGCCAGATAAAGCACAGCCATAAACGGCACAAAGCTTTCCGCGACTTTTGCAATCCGTTTAATTCCGCCAAAAATGATCACCGCAGTCATAAAGACCAGAAACAATCCAACCCAGGAGATTTCCAGATTCAGGCCGCCTAATGGCAGAATCAGGTTCGCCTGATCCCAGCCCCAGGCATGAGAAGTCGCTCCGGTAATGGCATTGGCCTGAACTGCATTGAAGACAAAACCATAAGTCGTGATCAATGCAATCGCAAAGACAATCCCGAGCCATTTCTGTTTCAGGCCTTGGGTAATGTAATAAGCTGGTCCACCACGGAATTGCTGGTTTTTGTTATCTCGCACCTTAAACAACTGGGCCAAAGAGGATTCAACAAAAGCAGAACTCATGCCCAGAAAGGCAGTAAACCACATCCAGAAAACGGCACCGGGGCCACCAATTGCAATCGCAATGGCAACACCCGCGACATTGCCCACCCCGACCCGGCTTGCCAGTCCAGTGACAAAGGCCTGAAACGGGGTAATGCCGTGCGTATCCTGAACCTTGCCACGGCTATTTTTCATGACTTTCATGCTGTGCCAGAACAAACGAATTTGTACTGCACCCGTCATGATCGTGTAGAAAATACCGACTGCGACCAGAAACACCACCAGAAAATCCCATAAAGGGCCATTCAGGGCATTAATCCAGCCGAGTAAGGTTTCATTTAACTGATCATTCATGTCACATCCTTATGAGCCTATGACTCATCGTATCAGGCATAAAAATTATGCAAAAAACTTCAAAATCATCTGAATAACAGTAGCATTGATTAAGTCAACGAAGAACGCACCACATAATGGAACAATCAGGAAGGCCTTATGCGACGCACCATACATATTGGTAATCGCCTGCATATTGGCAACCGCTGTTGGCGTTGCGCCCATACCGAAACCACAATGCCCTGCTGCAAGTACCGCAGCATCGTAGTTTTTACCCATGATGCGGAAAGTTACAAAACCGGCATACAAAGCCATGGTGATGGTCTGTGCACCCAGAATTACCATCAATGGTCCTGCAAGGTCAGCCAATTGCCATAATTTCAATGATAACAATGCCATCGCCAAGTACAGCGACAATGAAGCATTACCGAACACATCAATCGCGCGATCGAAAATCTGAACTTTGAAAACACCTTCCAGTACATTACGCAGGATGACACCACCCGCCAATGCCCAGACAAATGTTGGCAGTTCAAATGCAGTACCTTTACTGAAACCCGTCATAAACTCTGCAAAAGCCAAACAGCCTGCAAATAGACCCAAGGTCGTGATTGCATTATCAGCGGTAATTAAACGCACCTGATGCGGATATTCAAACGGTACATATTCGCTGGTGGTGCTGTCCATTGGCGTATTGTCACGCGTTTCAATTTGCTGATCGGTACGCGCAGTCGCCAGGTTATAACGGTTGATCAGCAACTTGGCTAAAGGTCCGCCAATAATACCGCCGATAATCAATCCAAAAGTCGCACTGGCCATACCTAGTGCCAGCGCCCCCTGAATACCATGTTCAACTTCAAAAATTTCCCCCCATGCACCCGCAGTACCATGACCACCGGTTAAGGTAACTGAGCCTGCAATCAGGCCAATCAACGGGTCAATACCCAATAATGTTGCCAGACTCATGCCGACCGCATTTTGCAAAATAATGAAAGCCGAAACAGCAAACAGGAAAATAACCAGACCGATCCCACCTTCACGCAACTTGGAAAAGTTGGCACTCAGACCAATCGAAGCAAAGAAAATCAGCATAAAGCTGGTTTGTAATTCTGCACTGGTGGTGATGCTATATCCCCACAATGAATGCACCAGCAATGAGATAATCGCCGCAACCAAACCGCCCGCAACCGGCTCAGGAATATTGTAACGTCTTAAAAAATCGATTTTATTAACCAGGAATCGGCCGAGTAACAAAACAATGACTGCGGCAATCAAGGTATAAAATGCGTTAAAAGTAAAATCCATAATTTTTTGCCCAAGATGATTTTGAATTTTTTATTTTTCTAAAAGTTATGGAGTGCGCTAGATTTCTAGCTCGCTCATTAGATGTTCATCTGGAAATATCCTGATTTGATCTATCACCTTTAGAAAAACAAACCGATTTATCATCTCTTTCAAACTTATGAATATCATCATCACGATCATATTCAACAAATGAGAGATTTATAAAAGCAACACCTTTTCTATTCCGATACTCAGTCTGTTGTAAAATTGCAGACAATTTTCAAACAGATGCGCATGCTGGTAAAAAAACTGTGTTTTAAGCTCAAAAAAAACATTCAGTGCTTGATGAGTGCTTTCAACCTAAAGACTTCATTCAAGCCATCTGGAATCGCGTTATTTAAAACAGATCTTAATCACGAAATGCATGAATTAAGATGAAAAGTCGTACATTATGCTGTTTCTTCGTATCAGGTTTTATTTCTTTTTATTAGCAATAGTTAATTTACCTATAAAAAATAATTATAAATTCTCATTTTTATATGAAGATTAATCTATATTTTAATTCAAAAAAAATATTAATCTTTTACTCGACACAAAATGAAACAGGGATCTTGAAATTAAATTATCTTGATTTTCAGTCAAAATAAACCAGTTCTCTGTGTGAAATTGTTATTGTTGAATGGTTCAAGCACTTGGGTTTTAAGCCATTTTTTAAATCAAAGACCAACTTTATGACTAAATCCATTGCTATCACTTAGGCGATTTATGCTCAGCTAAAAGAATGCGAAATTTAATTATTCAAGTCATTTTGCTGATAAATTGTTTTTTCAGCTGGCGAAGAATTAAATTTTCCTATCCCCCGTTCTGTTTGTTTAGTTTATAGTCATTGCAAACTCAATAAGGATATTCGACTGGACCCCATAATGGATCAAAATCTTGTTCATGCTGTAGATCACACCATCACTTCTCGCCATTCAGTGCGTGCTTTTTTAAATACCCCCGTTAGTACAGACACCTTAAAAGAGATTTTGACGGTGGCCAGCCGCGCGCCCTCAGGAACCAATACCCAACCCTGGAAGGTGTATGTGGTAACAGGTAAAAAGCGTGATGAACTCGTGCAACGTGTCTGTCAGGCACAAATGCAAATCTATGCAAATCCTGCATTGTCACAGCAGTATCAGGAAACTTTCGCCTACTATCCTGAACAATGGATCTCGCCATTTATTGAACGTCGTCGTGAAAATGGCTGGGGTTTATATGGCTTGCTGAATATTCAAAAAGGCGAAAAGGAAAAAATGGCGCGTCAGCAGCTGCGTAATTTTGAATTATTTGATGCCCCTGTCGGCTTATTTTTTACTGTACATCGGTCTTTGGCGATTGGGTCCAAAATGGATGTTTCCATGATGATCCAGAATGTCATGCTGGCAGCAAAAGCCCGCGGTCTGGACACTTGCCCGCAGGCAGCCTGGAATCACTTTCACCCGATCGTGCTTGATCTGGTCGGCGCACCCGATGATGAAGAGCTGGTCTGCGGTATGGCACTGGGTTATGCCGACCCAGAGCAAATTATTAACAGCTTTATTACCCCGCGCGTTCCCGTAGAAGAATTTGCCGTGTTTATCGATGAGTGATGCAAGCAGGGCTAAGCCAACTTGCTTAGCCCTCTGTCCAGACCAGTATTTTTATTATCTGAGAGGCAGCCAGCATCTATGCATTTTTTAGGCTGGGCATGTTGATTTTAAAAATCGCCCAAGCAGAAATACCGACAAAAACCAGCATGATCAATGCCATATTCAGTAAAGCATGCCAGATCAGAAAATTCAGTAATACACCGCTCAATAAACCACAGACAAATTGCATACTGCCCATAATGGCACTTGCAGTTCCTGCCCGCTCGCCCTGTTTAGCCATTGCTAAAGCCATGGCATTCGGACCAGTAAACCCAAGGGCTGCCACAACAATAAACATGCCTAACAACACCCAGAGCACAGAATCGACATCCAGACAGCCGAGCAAGATTAACCCTAATACACCGGCAAACTGCAGGCAGGTGCCGATTTTCAGGCGCTGTAATATCGAGAAACGCCCAGCCAGACGTTTATTCAAGGTCGAAAACAGCATGATCCCGAAGGCATTGGCACCAAAGGCGTAAGCAAACTGCTGCTCGGTCAGTTGATAACGATCCATCAGAATGGCAGAAGAAGCGCTGATATAACAGAACATCACCGCACCGGAAAAACAGCCGGCATAGAGCGGGCGTCGAAAGCTTGGATCCTGAAAAATAGTACGGTACAAACTTAATACCTGCTGGAAGTTCAGCTTGAGACGGCGTTCTGGCTCCAAGGTTTCTTTAAATAGAAAATGTACACAGGCCAGACTCAACAGACCGCAGCCCATCAGCACCAAGAAGATCACATTCCATTCATAAAACATTAATACCCAGGCCCCCAGACTCGGGGCGATGATTGGTGCAATCGCAGTCACAATCATCATGCTGGCAAAGGCCTGAGCTGCTGAGTGCATATCCAGACGGTCACGAATTGCAGCACGTGCCATGACCACGCCAACACAACCACCGAGGGCTTGCAGAATCCGTGCAGCGATCAGGCTCCATTCATCCTGCGCAAAGACACACAGCAAACTTGCTACAATGTATAAGCACAACCCAAAATACAGCGGTGGTTTACGCCCAACCCGGTCACTGATCGGACCATAAATCAGTTGCCCGATCGCCAGACCGAAGAAATAAGCCGGCAAGCTATTGGAAACCATTTGGGTACTGACACCAAAATCTGCTGCCATAGCCGGTAAGGCCGAAAGATACATATCAATGGATAAAGGCCCGAGTGCACTTAAGGTCGCCAGCAAAACAATCCAGGACATGGCATAAGGTTGTTGTACTATTTTATTCGATGTCATAAGCATGAAGATTTAAAACGCTAATATGCAGACAAATTAACACAGTGCATAGTATGATTTAGCCTGAAATGAAGATTTATAAATATACTATTTTCATTAGCCTATTCAGATTCAGCTCTAAGACTGCAGTATAAAGGACGACCTTTGAAATCTTGGCTCACTCGTCTCAAGCAAACCACCTATAATACGACCTTGATGTATAACCTGCGCATGATGACGGCATTTGCAGGTACCGCCTTTGTTCCCTATTTTATGGGACAACAATTGATGACGATTCCACTGACTTTAGGCGTGGTCGCAGCCGGTTTAAGCGATATTGATGACCGCTTTTCGGTGCGGATATTAAATCTGCTCTATACCTACATTGGCTTCTTTATTACCGCAGTGGGTGTATATCTGCTCTATCCCTATCCTGTGCTGTTTGCCTTGGCCTTAATTGTATCCTGTATTGCCCTGATTTTGCTGGGTTCACTAGGGCGACGCTATGCCACGATTTCCTACGGCTGTCTGGTGATTTCCGTTTATTCCATGCTCGGGGTGGAGCTGTTTGATGAATGGTATAAACAGGCTGGTTTATTGGTCATCGGCGCGATGTGGTACGGTCTGCTGTCGACCATCAGTTTCCTGACTTTCCCTGCCCGGCTGGCGCAAGACAAGCTTGCCATTTCCTATTCTGCGCTCGGTGATTTTTTATATGCCAAGTCCAATCTGTTTGATGTGGACATGACGCCGAAAAGCTATCAGCAGAGCATGATTGAACTCTCGCTTGAAAACGGCAAACTGATTGCGATTTTCAATGAGATGAAAACTGCCCTTTTAACTCGTCTGAAAGGTGACCGTGGGCAAAAAGATACCCGTCGCAGTCTGCAATATTATTTTGTGGCGCAGGATATTCATGAACGTGCCGATTCAGCACATATTGATTATCAGAAATTGGCCAAGATTTTCCAGCATAGCGATATCCTGTTCCGCTTCCAGCGCATCATGTCAATTCAGGGCAAAGCCTGTAAGGACCTGAGTGAAAGTTTACTGATGCGCAAACCCTATGTGCATAACCAGCGCTTCAAGCATGCCTTTGATAACCTGAGACAGTCTCTGGATAAGTTACGTCAGGAGCAGCAGTATGATCAGGTCTGGATCAATTCCTTATTTGCGCTGTTTCAAAACCTGAAATCAATTGATGCCCAGTTACGCAACCTGGAAACCGAGCAGAATATCAAGTCCGAGCGTTTCAAACATATCGAGAACCAGCTTAGAGATGATGACCTGAAAGGCTGGGATGACATCAAGATTCGGATTAAGCAGCATCTGACCCCAGAATCGGTGCTGTTCCGGCATGCCATTCGCCTGTCGATTGTGCTGCTGATCAGCTATATTTTTGTACAGGTCAGCAATATTGAATATGGTTACTGGATTTTATTGACCGCACTCTTTGTCAGCCAGCCCAACTTTAACGCCACCAAACGGCGTTTACGTCTGCGTATTATCGGTACGTTGGTCGGTATTATCCTCGGTTATGCCATTTTATATTTTGTGCCGTCCATCGAAGGACAATTATTGCTTCTGGTACTGAGTGGGATTCTGTTCTTTGAATTGCGCAGTAAACAGTATGCACAGGCCACCGCCTTTATCACGATTTTAGCCCTGATCAACTTCAACCTGGACGGTATGGGCTATGCCGCGGCCATCCCGCGTATGATCGACACCTTGATTGGCTGTGCGATTGCCTGGTTCGGCGTCAGTTTTATTTTTCCAGACTGGAAGTTCCGGCGTTTGCCGCGCAGTATCAAACGCAGCTTGCAGGCAGAAGCAGATTATTTGAGTGAAGTAATCGAGCAGTATAAATCGGGACGTAATAATGGCTTGAAATATCGGATTGTGCGCCGTACGGCCCACAATACCGATGCAGAGGTGGCTTCACTGATTTCAACACTGGCCACTGAACCGGATATTGATCCGGTACAAAAATCGCTGGCCTTTGAGTTCCTGTGTCTGAATCATACTTTTATCAGTTATATTGCCGCACTGGGCGCACACCGGGAAAAAATTGAAGATCAGGACATTCTGAATTTACTAGACAAAGCACTTGAGAACATTCGTGGTGCATTGTTACGAGATGAAATGCCCGATTTAAGTGCGCAAAATATGATTGCCCATATTCGCCAGCGCCTGGCTCAAGATCAGGAGCAAGATCAGAAATCCCTGATCATTTTGCAGCAACTGTCTTTAATGTTCAGCATTTTAAAGCAGTTGAGCCAACTGAAACAAAGTTTGAGTCATGAGCGTGATGAACAGGCCACTGAATTAGGTTCATTATAATTTGGCTGATTTTGGAACAATATACTCACTGAATTGGTACAATTAGTGCTAAACTTTTTACAGTTTAAAATCTGCTAATTTCACTATGACCGCGAAAAATTTATACGCTTATACCCTACAGCCTGTGAACTATGAAATTTCAGAAGCCGAGCAGCGTCATGCTCAGCTGGTGATCTGGCGTAGTACCAATAAAATTGGCATGAAAGCATGGCTGATCATGGGTGCTGTTGTTGCACTTTCTATTCTGGGCATTCTGCTCCTGAAGAACTATTCTACCGTGTTCTGCTGGGTGGCCATTATCTGTGTAGTGTTGTATTACCTGATCCGTACCTTTGGTCTGGAATGGTATGTTAAACGCAAGATGAATGAATTTCCGGTACAGGAAATCAAGGGTGTTCGCCTGGGCGTACAACCACATGGCATCGTGATGCGCCAGAAAATGGGCATGCAAGAAGGTGTTGGCGCGATTAGCTGGAAAGACATCTATGAATGGTACAACACACCAGAATTCATGTTGGTCAATTTCAAAGTAAAAGGCCAGCAAGGTGCGTATATCCTGCCGAAACGTCTGGACAGCAAAAACTTCTCTTTCGCCACGATTCGCAAGCATCTGGAAGCCGAAGTCGGCGCAGCAAAACAAATCTAAACTGTTCTTTTTTCAGTGAAAAACCTCCTGCCCCGGCATGGAGGTTTTTTTAATCTTAAAACAATAAATGATAATGAGAATAAATATTATCCTCAACACCTATAATTCGGGCTTAAACTTCAGTTATAATTTTGCCACTTTTATAGATCTCACCCTTAATCTGACGACCATGTTTAAAAAGACATTTTTCCAAATCCACTGGTTTCTGGGGATTACAGCAGGTTTAATCCTCTCGATAATGGGGGTCACTGGCGCAATCTATTCCTATGAACAACAAATATTAAAATGGATGAATAGCGACAGTTATACGGTTCAGGTTCAGCAACGTGACAAACTCACGCCTTCCGAGCTGTATCAGTACTTTAACCGTACTGCGCCTGACATGAAGATCAACAGTATTACCGTGGCACAAGATCCAAGTGCTTCGAGTACCGTGAATGTCGCTAAAGAAGGCGCACGGCGTGGTCAGAACATCATGATCAACCCGTATACGGCTGAAGTCTTGCCAGAGATTAAGGGTCGGGAATTTTTCCAGTTTGTTCAGCAACTGCATCGTAATTTGACGGTTGGTCCAGTAGGTAAGCAGATTACCGGTGCCTGTACCCTGATGCTGATCTTTTTTGTCTTGTCAGGTCTGTACCTGCGCTGGCCGAAACGTCATTCGATCAAGCAATGGTTCTTTGTAAAACCTCAGTTGAAAGGCCGTAATTTTATCTGGGATCTGCATGCTGTTGTGGGAACCTGGGTGGTGATTTTCTACCTGATTCTGGCCTGTACCGGTCTGTACTGGTCTTATGACTGGTGGCGCAATGGCATGTTTAAAGTGCTGGGTGTGGAACGCCCGCAACCGGAAATGCAGGCCAATGCCGGCAATAACCGTGGTGAAGGACGTCCAGGCGGTGAACGTGGTCCGCGTGCCGAAGGTGAAGTACGAGGCGAAGGCCGCCAAGGTGGCGAACGCGGTGCTGGTGGTGAAGGCCGTGAAGGTCTCAGCCCTGAAGCTACTGCCCGTGCGCTAGACCAGAGCTGGATTGGCTTTAACACTGAATTTTCAGATAAGTATTCTACCGTAACGTTTAACCTTCCGAAAAAATCGGATGGCGAAATGCAGCTGAGCTTTATCGATCCAGTCGCTCAGCATGAACGTGCACGAAACAGTGCCACTTATAATTACCAGACAGCTGAATTTACCAAAGTTGAGCTGTATGAAGATAAAAAGCTTAATGAAAAAATCATGAGCAGCATGTTACCGGTGCATCGTGGCAGCTTCTTCGGCCCAATTTACCAGTTCTTTGCCATGGTCGCAGCCTTGTTGATGCCGTTGTTCTTTGTGACCGGCTGGATGCTCTATCTGAAACGTCGTAAACAGAAGCGCTTAACACAGGCAGCACGTCAAGGTGCGACTGCAGTAAACGTCGATGAAAATGCCAAACCGTGGCTCATTGCTTATGCCTCACAAACAGGGGTTTCTGAGCAACTGGCTTGGCGTACAGCAACTGCCCTACAGGAAGCACGCCAACCGGTAACCGTCAAGCCGGTACAGCAACTGACGCTTGCCGATTTACAGCAAACCGAACAGGTATTATTTGTTGCCAGTACTTATGGCACAGGTGAAGCGCCGGATCTGGCTTCTTCTTTTGAGAAAAAAATCCTGTCTGCTCAAGCTGATCTCAGTCATTTAAGTTATGCGGTATTGGCTTTAGGTTCTCAGGAATATCCAGACAGCTATTGCAGTTTTGGTCACCGTATTGATCAGTGGTTAAAACAGAATGGTGCCCAGCAGCTATTCAATACAATTGAAGTCGACAATGCCAACAACGAGCATATCCAGCAATGGAATACTGCACTGGCACAAGTCACTCGACTTGAGCTACAAGCGATGAGTATCGATAAGACCTTTGATCACTGGAACCTGAGTAAACGTGAAGTCCTCAATCCAGGTAGTCTGGGTGCGCCTGCCTTCAATATCGAACTGACCCCTGAACATGAAGCCATCTGGCAAGCAGGTGATATTGCCGAGGTTCAACCAGGGAATAGCCAAGAACATATTCATGCATTTATGCAAAAGCACCAGATTGCAGCGGGTACAGAGGTCCCATCTCTGCATCAAAGCATTGAACAGGCACTCTGGGATCGTGATCTGACTCAAGCTGAACCTTTTGATTCTCTGGATCAGCTCCTCACGCAATTACCGGCTTTGGCAACACGTGAATACTCGATTGCCAGCATTCCAAGCCAGCAGGTTTTGCGTCTGGTGGTACGTCAGCAAACCGACACGAATGGTAATCTCGGTCTGGGTTCCGGCTGGTTGACTCAACATTCAGCGCTTAATGCACCCATTGCACTGCGTATTCGCAGCAATGAGTCTTTCCACCTGATTGATGACAACCGCCCGATTATCTGTATTGGTAATGGTACCGGGATTGCGGGATTATTAAGTCTGCTCAGTGCGCGTAACCGTCAGGACTATAGCCAGAACTGGCTAATCTTTGGTGAACGTCAGCGTGAACATGACTTCTTCTTTGAAGAAACCATTCAGGCCTGGCTGCAAATGGGAACCCTGAAACGTCTCGATCTTGCATTCTCGCGCGACCAGCAGGAAAAAGTCTATGTACACCATAAACTGCGTGAACAGGCTGAAGAACTAAAAGCCTGGATTGCACAAGGTGCGGTGATTTATGTTTGTGGTAGCATCAATGGTATGGCCAGCGATGTGGATCAGGCCCTGACCGAGATTCTCGGTGAAACAATGCTAGATCAATTACGTCTGGATGGACGTTATCGCCGTGATGTATATTAAGATAACCTGATATGCTAAAAACCGGGCTCAATGGCCCGGTTTTTATTGAAGATACAAAAGCAATAATAAGAATATGAATAAGAAAAAAGGAACTCTGGATGCTCAATCAACTTAAACGAAGTCTTAGCCTGATCTTTGGCTTGATTCTATGTCTCAATAGCGTCTGGTTACTGAGCCAAGGTCAGAGGCATTTTGCTATTGCCTTGTCTACCTTCATTGGGGTGGCATTCATCCTGTATGCCTTGTTTTTTTCATCTATTCAGCGCTGGAAACAGAATTCCCGATTCAGAACCTTGTTCTGGAACAGTCTCTGGGGCGGATTTCTATTCTGGATCATCAGTGTCGCTGCTTTCTTCGCTTATATCCAGATGTCAATCAACCCGACTGTTCCGGCACGACCTGCTGCAGCGATTTTAGTATTAGGTAGTGGTATTAATCAGGGTCAGCCCTCACCCATCTTAAAAAATCGTCTGGATACCGCAGCAAAATATGCAGAACGATATCCGAAGACTTTAATCATTATGACCGGTGGACGAAATTTCTGGGAGAGACAGAGCGAAGCTGAAGTCATGCAAAGTTATATCCATACGAACTATCCGCAGCTCAACAACCCCATTAGCCTAGAAGATCAAAGCAGGAGTACCCAACAGAACCTGCAATATTCTCAGGCAATATTAAAACAGCAACATATTGATCGAAATGAGCCAATTGCGATTGTCACCAGCGATTTTCACAGCCCTCGTGCTCGCGCCATTGCCAGACATCAGGGTTATCAACAAGTCATCAGCCTGAGTGCCAGCACACCCCAGAATGTTCGCTATAATTCCTGGTTACGCGAATATTTTGCTTTGATTAATGGCTGGCTACTGAATGAATATTCATTGTTCCAATAAACAAGCTGTTTTAAAAACAATAAATTTAATTTAAACGGATCTGCCTAGGCAAAGGCATATCCGGATTTTTAAACAGTTCAGGTTTTTGCACATAAATCTGATACAGATAATTTTTAATATCGAGTAATAATTTTTCCGGTGCCACCAGAATATTCTGTCCTTCCGGGGTCAGATCAAGCGAAACAATGGTACTTTCCTGACGTAAAAAGGGAATGACTTTCTCTACAAAATCCTTAAGACCAATTTCCTGAATCTCGTAATTTGCCCAATTGTCTTTAATCAGCAGTCGAGCCAGACCTTTACTTTGCCAGCAGGCAAATGCGCGTTGTCCGGTAGGCGTGGCACATAAGGCCCAGCCATCTTGGTAGAGTGCAAAAATGCCAGCATTGGCAACAATGGCTTCAATATATTGCTTATAAAGCTGTTGAGGATCGAAAGCAGTTTTTTGGGATTTGGTCGCGGCTTTGCGCTGATAGGGATTTCTCATAATCGTGAAATCTTAATATTATTATAATAGAATCAGATTCTAAGGAATAAATAGAGTTGAAGCAAGAAGATATGGTGGGCGCTGACGGGATCGAACCGCCGACATTCTGCTTGTAAGGCAGACGCTCTACCAACTGAGCTAAGCGCCCTGAGAAAAACAATAACGTTGTTTTAAATGACGCAAGACCAACAAGGAATATAGTCTTGGTATCTTGAAAACTCAGATCTCAGGAATCCAAGCTTCTCATCTTAGGATGGCGCAGCGGACGGGGCTCGAACCCGCGACCCCCGGCGTGACAGGCCGGTATTCTAACCAACTGAACTACCGCTGCATCGTAAGAATCTGGTGGGCGCTGACGGGATCGAACCGCCGACATTCTGCTTGTAAGGCAGACGCTCTACCAACTGAGCTAAGCGCCCTGATAAAGAGTGTCAATCTTTAGTTTATTAAATTCAGGCTCAGGGACCTCAATTTAATTTCTTTTGAAATGGCGCAGCGGACGGGGCTCGAACCCGCGACCCCCGGCGTGACAGGCCGGTATTCTAACCAACTGAACTACCGCTGCATCGCAAAAGAATCTGGTGGGCGCTGACGGGATCGAACCGCCGACATTCTGCTTGTAAGGCAGACGCTCTACCAACTGAGCTAAGCGCCCTCAAAAGGTCTATCGTATAAATGGCGCAGCGGACGGGGCTCGAACCCGCGACCCTCGGCGTGACAGGCCGATATTCTAACCAACTGAACTACCGCTGCATTTACACAATGTCGCTATTGTGGCAAACGAAAATTAAGATCTTAAAGTGGCGCAGCGGACGGGGCTCGAACCCGCGACCCCCGGCGTGACAGGCCGGTATTCTAACCAACTGAACTACCGCTGCAACTATAAGGTCTCAACATGAAAGAGCTTGGTGGGCGCTGACGGGATCGAACCGCCGACATTCTGCTTGTAAGGCAGACGCTCTACCAACTGAGCTAAGCGCCCTTTCTAAACGTCTATCATCGTTTGATGGGTGCATTATAGAGAATCTGCACAGCCTGTCAAACGCTTTTCGGAATGTTTTCCACTTTTTAGGTGTGAGTGATTAAAAAATAGGTTGTTTGTTAAAAAAAACAACACTTTTTGTTTATTTTTTAAGTCTCTACCGAAATTTTTTAATTTTCAAAATCAAAATTGAAGCGAAATTTTGTGTTTTACCCTGCCAGGTTTCAGTCTAACCATACGATGTATTGCAATTCTGATTAAGGATTATACAAAGCTTTAAAATACTCGACGTTGTGTTCATGTAATCTTGCAACTGTCATTTATTTTTTATTCAGAAAATGCCAGTAAATCTAAGCTTCAAATAATCATTTAACCCATTTCATGCGATAAAAATACGATCTGGATCAGATTACTCAATCTTTTCTGCTTTCTCCAACAAGCAGATTCAGTTCATAAAAACAAAATCATTTTCACATGATCTTAAAATCTAACTTTTAATCGCTTTTCGAAACATTTAGTTTTTCCAGATCTAATGCTTGTTCTGAAATATAGACCAGTGCATCTTCACTAATCAGGTCAAATAACTCAGCGACCTCCGGATTACGCATACGGATACAGCCGTGCGACAGCGGCTCTCCCATCTTTTCAGTTTCTGGTGTGCCATGAATATAGATATAACGCTGATAGGTATCGCAGCCCTCGCCTTGATTAAAACCTGTCTCAAGGCCACTCAACCATAAAATGCGCGTCAGGATCCAGTCCCGCTGCGGAAATTCCGCTGCCAATTGAGGATTATAAATTTCACCCGTCGCCTGACGTGCGACAAATACACTATTTAAGGGAGCATTCTGACCAAACTTTTCAGCGACTTTGTGCCAGCCACGAGGAGTCTTGCCACTATTTTCAGTTTCACCAATGCCATTTTTGCCACTGGAAATCAGATATTGCTTGTTTAGACGGGGCAGATACAGTTTTTGTTGGGCAAGATCAATCAGGATATCAGCTTGATCCAGATGCAAGGTATTCATGACTTGTTATTCTCAGACTCTATTTTATTTGGCTCTATAGGGTTTAACTGGCTCTCTGCAGATGGCGCTGTCGGTATATCTGTCTTTTCTGGGCCGACTGTATTTTGCTGAATAATGATCTGATTCGGTTCAGGGCGTCGCCATAACCAGATCGCGACGATCAGCATCGTAATATTGGTAAAGGCTTTTACGGCCAAGGGTGCCGTAGTAAACAGCATGATGATCCCGCTGATCAGCATCATGATACTGGCCAGCCATTTGGCCTTACGCGGTACAGTACCGTGGGCACGCCAATCTCTTAAGGTCGGACCATATTTGGGATGATTCAATAACCAGTCATCCATTTGTGGCCAGCCTTTGGATGAGGCCCAGGCGGCCAGAATCAAAAAGACCGTTGTTGGCATACCCGGCAGGATTGCACCGATAAAGCCCAGGATCACAAACAGCACCACCAGACTTCGCCAAAACAACACTTTCATACATCAACCCTAGCCGCAGAATTCAGGTAGTATAAAGCGTTTTCCGATACTGTCCGTTGTATTTCTGCACTTTTCACAGGTTGTCCTATGCCCTTTTCCAATTTAAACCAAAATCTTGTAGAAGCATGGCAACGTTATCAACATCCTCTGGTGCGGCAGCTAGCATTTGCTGTTGGCAGTCCGAATATCCTGTCCCATGTTCCAGATGAACTTGAGCTCATACATCGTTTTGAGTTGCATGACAGCCAGACCTGGCAGCGACATCTTAACCATTATCATCCACGCTTGGAATTTCTTGATCAGCATCCAAAAGAATTAATCGAATTTGTACAGCAACTAAAAAGCACACGTTTGGGGCTGCGTTTTGAAATGCTGGTCTGGTTCTGGTTGCTCGATGATGCTTACCATCCCTATCGGCTGCTTGGCCATAGTCTGCAAAAAATTGAAGGCGCCAAAACCTTGGGTGAGCTGGATTTTCTGCTATTAAATACCGATACAGGACAGATTGAACATTGGGAAGTAGCACTAAAATATTATCTGGCCGAAGCCGATTTTAACCTTTCACATTGGTATGGCCTGAACCGTACCGATACTTTAATCAGAAAAATGAAGCATTTCACACAAAAACAATTCCAGTTTGATGAGGCTTTGCAGCATCCCATTCAAAAACGGTATTGCGTCCTCAAGGGACAGCTGTATTTGCCTACACATCATGCTGACCAGTCGATTCCTGCATGGATCAATACCGAACGTCGTCTGGGCTTATGGGGACAGCATATTCCTGCTGCACAGCACGGTTTCTATCGTCTGCAACGACATGAATGGATTTATCCGCAAGCCCGGCCGAGCAGTTCAGCTGCGATCTGGTGGACGAATGGACTTTATAAAAAACTCGATAGCAATGACTTTTATATGTATCGCAATCCGGTGCTGATTCAGTATCCTTCGCATAAGCCCCTATAAAGCATTACATTTATTAACCGAAGCACTATGAAAACCACATATTTTTTAGAGCGTATATTTTCTACTCTAAGTCCCACATCATAATAATTTTATTATTGATTATACGGAGATGATGATGAAAAAAATTCTTGCTGCTTCATTAATGATGGCTTTTGTATTGACTGGCTGTAACACCGTAAAAGGCATGGGCAAAGATGTGTCTAAGGCTGGCGATGCGGTAACCAATACTGCTGAAAAAACCTCTGACGAAATCCGTCAAAACTAGTTTTTTCCTAAACGCTCACAGAACCCTATCCCAGATAGGGTTTTTTTATATCAGTCGTTCACATTCAAGCCTATATTCGCCTATTATAGAACCGAAAAAATTATCGACTGTTGAATACCGTATGAGCTCTTCCGCTACCCTCGATTTAAGCCTGCAACTATTACGTCAGCCTTCTGTCACACCGATTGATCATGACTGCCAGAACATCATGGCTGAACGTTTAAAGAAGATTGGTTTCAACATTGAATCCATGCGCTTTGAAGATGTAGATAATATCTGGGCACGCAAAGGCACAGAAGGTCCGGTCTTCTGTTTTGCTGGCCATACCGATGTCGTGCCAACGGGGAATCTGGATGCCTGGAACTCAGATCCTTTCTTACCAGAAATCCGTGAAGGCAAACTTTATGGTCGTGGCAGTGCCGATATGAAGACCGCGTTGGCAGCCATGGTAGTCGCAACAGAACGTTTTGTTGAAAAATATCCGAATCATAAAGGTTCGATTGCCTACCTGATTACTTCAGATGAAGAAGGCCCATCGATTAATGGCACGGTGAAAGTGATTGAAACACTGAAAGCACGTAATGAGAAAATCACGTGGTGTCTGGTTGGTGAACCTTCAAGCACTAACAAACTGGGCGATATTGTTAAAAATGGCCGTCGTGGTTCATTAAATGCCAATCTCACAGTCAAAGGCAAACAGGGTCATGTGGCTTATCCGCATCTGGCCGTGAATCCGATTCATACCGCCTCTAAAGCGATTGCTGAACTGTGCGACACAGTCTGGGATCATGGCAACGAATATTTCCCGGCGACGACCTTCCAGATTTCCAATATCAATGCAGGTACAGGCGCAACCAATGTTGTTCCCGGCACCATGAACCTATTGTGCAACTGGCGTTATTCAACTGAAGTGACTGCCGAAGAACTTAAATCCCGTACACTGGAAATTCTGGATCGTCATGGTGTGGACTATGATGTTTCCTGGACTTTATCTGGCCTGCCTTTCCTGACCCCGGTCGGTGACCTGGTAAATGCAGCTAAAACCGCCATTCTGAATGTGACAGGGACTGAAACCGAACTCTCGACTTCGGGTGGCACCTCAGATGGCCGCTTTATTGCGCCTACAGGTGCACAAGTTCTGGAACTTGGCGTATTAAATGCCACGATTCATCAGATCAATGAACATGTCGATATTGCAGACCTAGAGCCACTGGCTGAAATTTATGAGCAGATCTTGGTCAACTTACTTGGGAATTAAATAAATAGATGACGTAATAAAAAAGGAACTCCATGAAGTTCCTTTTTTATATTTTATAGTTTGAATTACGGCCCGATTGCAGCCTGAATATTCGTCATATTCGGAATATGGAACAGCTGTTCGTTCATGCGCACATATTGAAAGATGGCAGGATCATTCACCGGCTGATCGACATCGACCACTTCAGAAATACGGATCCGGATGGTTTTCGGCATTTCATTGCACATCAAGGCAAAGCGCTGAGTGATTTCATCACCCTCAATCACCAGTGCCACCCCATTTTGACGTGACGGATCATTCACTGCATAGACCGGTAACTGTGCCTCATGCCATTCTACAGTTTTGACCTGAGTATTGCTATCCAGTGCTGACAGGACAATGTTTTGTGGCAATAACATCGGATCTTTGCCATGACAATCAATAATATAGGCATCAATAAATCCGGTCGATACCGTAATCAGATGCTGAAGTTCCTGCTGGCTAATCTGATCAGCCATTTTATTGCTTGAATTGGTCTGACTCATATATTACCCCTGTTTTTCAGCAATCAGTTGTTGGATATTGGCCAACAGTTCCGCTTCCTGGAACGGTTTACCCATATAATGTGTTACACCTAGGCTGAATGCACGTTCACGATGCTTCTCACCGGTACGTGAGGTAATCATGATAATCGGCAAGTCACGGTGAATATCATGGTGACGAACCAGATTGGTCACTTCGAAACCGTCCATACGTGGCATTTCGATATCCAGCAACATCAGATCCGGTCTGACGTTTTCAAGCTGCTCGATCGCATCCACACCATCTTTGGCAGTGACAATATCATAGCCTTGACGTTCCAGCAGACGCGACGTCACTTTACGTACAGTCACCGAGTCATCGACAATCATCACCAGACGACGTGCATTGGAATTACGCGAACCATCACGCTGATCATTCAGTTGTTTGATACGCTGTGTCGCCTGAATCTGGCGGGCAACATTCTGTCCATCGAGAATGAGACAGACCTGACCATCACCTAGAATCGTAGCACCGGCCACCACTCCGACATTGGCAAACTGCTGTCCAATCGGTTTCACCACAATTTGCGCTCGTGAACCGACCAGCTGATCGACCAGCAAGGCAATGGTTTGACCACTATTGCCTTTGATCAACAGCACCGGTAATGAATGCCCAACATTATTCAGACGTGGAATCGGCTGGTTGCCAACAAACTCAGACAGATAGCGCAATTTATAATTTTCGCCATCGATCTTGAAATAGTCATCTTTACTGTTGAAATAGCTTTCCAATGTGGTCGGCGCAATACGCACGATCCGGTCAATCTGTGCCAGTGAAATCGCATATTGCTGATCGCCCACTTTCACCATCAAGGCATCGCTGACCGCTACGGTCGTCGGTACGCGAATCGTAAAGATGGTGCCCTTGCCCAGTTTCGAGCTTACTGACACATGGCCGCCCAGCGATTTAATTTCACTTTGCACCACGTCCAGACCGACACCACGACCAGAAATCTGGGTCACTGCTTTCGCGGTACTGAAACCAGGATGGAAGATAAATTGCAGGATTTCTTCCTGATCAATAACTTGATCCGCTTTGATTAGATCCAGACTCAGCGCTTTTTCACGAATCTTCTCTGCATCAATCCCCTTACCATCATCACTAAAGGATACAATTACATCGGTTCCCTGGCGGCTGATGTTCAAGACAATCGAACCCACTTCCGGCTTGTTCAGTGCGATACGATCTGCCGTATCTTCCAGGCCATGGTCAATCGCATTACGCAGCATATGCTCAAATGGGGTGACCAGACGCTCGAGAATATTACGATCCAGTTCACCTTCGGTATTCTGTACGATCAGTTCTGCAGGACGGTTCAAGGTGGTCGAGGTTTGACGCACAATACGCTGTAAACGCGGCAACATCCGGTCAAACGGAACCAGACGGGTACGCATCAGACTTTCCTGAATCTCGGCCTGAATACGGGATTGTTGCAATAACAGTCCTTCAGTTTCGCGAATCTTGTCGGCCAGCGTACTCTTGAAGTCGACTAAATCCGATGCCGATTCTGCCAGTGATTTGGACAGCTGATTTAGAGAGGAATATTGGTCCATTTCCAACGGGTCAAAGTCTGCATAGCGCGAATTTTCTGAACCATGTTTGGCAATAATCTGTGATTCCAGCTCGCCTTCCATTCGACGTAGCTGGTCAGCAAGACGCTTGATCGCCAGTTCCATCTCGTTCAAGGTATTGCCCAGCTGGCTTAGGTCCATCTCGATACGCGAACGGTTAATCGAGTTCTCACCGGACAGGTCAATCATTTTCTCGACCAGATCAGCAGAAATACGGATCATCTCGTTATTGCTATCGCTGGTGCCGCTATTCGCCCATTCACCCATCATGTGTGGCGGTTCAGTACCATCGCCTTCAACAAAGCCAAAGTCGCTGACCACCAGATTATCTGTTTTCGCCAGACGCTCAGGCAATTGCGCAGTAACGTCCACATAAGCAATCTTTTTCAGACTGCTGTGCAGCTGCTCAAAACCGTTATAGTCACGCTGGAAAATCGCCTGTCTTAACCAGACCAGCGTTTTCTGCAATAAGCCATCATAGGCATTCGAGTTAAATTGATAGACCGCAAACTGTTCGAAAGTCGTTTCCAGCTCATAAGCAATACTGGCCACTTCTTCAACATCAATCATACGTGCGCCGCCCTTGATACTATGGGCAGCACGCTGTAATTGCAGCAATAAACTACGGTCACTACGCTGGTCAAACCATTGATTGAGCAGCTTCTCGGCATTCGCCAGAATCTCTTCGGATTCTTCCAGGAAAGATTCTTCAACAATGGATTTCAGTTCGTCTTCTTCAGAACGTTCCACTGGTGTGTCTTCAGTAGCCTCAGGAGATTCCAAGATTTCCAGTAATTCTTCAGCTTCAGCCAGATCAGTTGCAGGCTGTTCAGTCGTTGCTGACTCTTCAAGTTGCGGCTCAGAAATTGATGTCGCTTGGACCTCTGCAACTTCAACTACAGTGTTCGCGCTCTCCGCAGCAGCAACAGCTTGTCCAGACACCAGCGCCTGAATATTTTGCAGAATCGCAATCGCTTCTGGTGCAGGATAATCAATACCGTCTTCCCGAATCGATTGAATACGATCGGAAACGTTGTCCTGAACCAGACGGATAATCTGGATTAAAGCAGGTGTCACGGCAATTTGCTGACGGATCACCCGCTCATAAATACTTTCTAGTTCATGCGCAATCAAACCGATATGCGATGCTGCGATCATGTTTGCACCACCTTTTAAGGTATGCAAATGACGCATCAGATTGTTCAGTGAGGTCGTATCATCCTGTTTTTTGCTCCAGGTATTTAGATCTTCATCAATGCCTGCCAGCAATTCATCCGCTTCTTCCAGGAAGATACTTAGTAATTCTTCATCAAAATCACGGTTGGTTTCAGCACTTTGCTGCTGCTGACGATCCGCAGCGATGCGTTGGCTCAAGCCAGCAAAATCGACACTGCCAGTCGCGACAGTTTCAGCCACCTGTGTGGCCTCTGAGCTTAGCTCAACATTCTGATTGGTATTATCTTCAGCAAATATTTCCAGATCCTGCTGCACAAATGCAGACAGTTCACTGAGTATTTTTTGAATTTCATCATTCAGAATGACGCGCTGTCCTGCGGCCAAGGTATCAAATAAATGAATAAATTCCTGATGCGCCTGTGCGAACAGTTCATAAGCATAATCGCTGTTTAGCAGCACTGGCTTTTCAAGCAGCGCATCATAAGCCGATTTCAGATCGGCAGTGAATTCATGAATTCCCTGCGCTGCCCGGCTTTCTGTATGTGCCAGCAATTCTGCAGCCTGCTGGCTGAGTGCCTGAATATATTCCGGATAATCGACTTGGGCGCGTTTATCAAATTCAAACTCGGCATCCAATAACAGATCAATATCCAGCTCAACCAGTTTGGACACCAAGCCTTGCGTCTGAATACTATTGGTTTCAGTAACTGCAAAGCCATAATCATTCCAGACACGCTCAAAGGTGGCATATACCGCATCCAGTTTTGCAGTGTTGCCCTGACGTAGCAAATGCAGATAGTCACTGACAAACTCGGCATACTGAATCAGTAAAGCAGTTTCTTTTGAGGTTGAGACAATTTCATCTTGCAGCAGGGTTTTGAACAGATGCTCTACTTTAGAGCTGGCCTCAAAAATCTGGTCAATCTGCGCCATGGATGAACTGCCGCGCAAGGTATGAATCGCACGAATTAGCGCATTATAATCTTGTGATTTTTCATCTTCAGTGCGAAGGAAGGTGGCAATCGTTTCCAGATGCTCTTCTGCTTCTTCAATAAAGATCGCCACAGTTTCTTCGATATCACTGCGAACCGGTACTTCTACTGGCGCTACTGTTAGCTCAGCTTCACTTGGCTCATTGTCTGCAAGCTCAAGACCTGTCATCTGACCTTCAGCAGTCAAATGAACTGCCAATGCCAGTAATTCTTCCAATGCAGGCTCAGGCGAAATTTGTTGTTGTAATTGTTGTCCCAAGAGCACCATTGGACGCAGGTCGAGATCCAATTGCTGTACATGTTTGAATTTTGGATATAAAGCATATTGATAGACATTCAGTACCGCTTGGGCAAATTTTTGCACCGTCGGTGTTAGCTGAATCGAACCGGACAAAACCCGGTTTAAGGTATCTTCAACCGCCCAGGCCATTTCCCCTGCCGATTTTGCCCCGACCATGCGGCCTGAACCTTTCAGGGTGTGAAAATGGCGGCGAATGGTCTTCAGATTTTCTTGATGATCTGGATTAGTCAACCATTCTGGAAATAAAGCATTTAACTCAACGAAGATCTCTTCGATTTCCTCAACAAAAATTTCAAGAATTTCTGCATCTTGATCAAGATAACTATCTTCAGGAAGCGTTGTCGTTTCAACTAAATTTTTTAATATTTCTTTCATAGCTTATGCTTCTTACGTTATGCCGCCAAGAAGGGCGCTCAAACTTAATTGTGACCGTCACGCAATACCTAATGTTTGAGGTTAAGTACATCTTGTCGAGGCTTTATCTGTATTTTTTGAATGTGCCTCAATCGTAATCAAGGCACATTCTCCCCATCATCGCTAACTTTATTCTGGTAGTTTAAAGTCAGCTACAGATTCACGTAATGCATCGGCCATATTTGCCAGTTCAGATACCGAACGTGCTGTATCGAAGGTGGCACTGGTGGTTTGCGAAGTAATTTCCTGTACGACATTCATCGTGGTCGCAATATGACCTGCAGATGCAGACTGCAGTTTCGCTGCATCGGAAATGTTCGCAATCAGTTTCGCCAGGTTATTCGATACGGTTTGAATCTCATCCAGTGCCACACCGGCATCTTTAGACAAGTTCGCACCACGTACAACCTCGGCTGTAGTTTGCTCCATCGAAATAACCGCTTCGTTGGTATCGGTCTGAATGGTTTTTACCAGGCCTTCAATCTGCTTGGTTGCAGACGCAGAACGCTCTGCAAGACGCTGTACTTCATCGGCTACAACTGCGAAACCACGACCGGCTTCACCCGCCATCGACGCCTGAATGGCTGCGTTCAATGCCAAAATGTTGGTTTGGTCGGCAATATCGTTAATCAAGGCAACGATGTTACCAATTTCCTGAGAAGATTCACCCAGACGTTTAATACGTTTTGAGGTTTCCTGAATCTGTTCACGAATCGTGTCCATCCCCTCAATCGAGCGTTGTACGACATCCGCACCATTTGCAGCAATTTGTACCGAACGGTCTGCTACCACAGCAGATTCATCGGCGTTGGCAGATACCTGATCAATCGACATGGCCATTTCGTTAATTGCCGCAGAAGCACCGGCAATTTCCTGAGCCTGATGTTCAGAAGCTTCAGCCAACTGGTTGGTAATGCCCTGTGTGGTCGCGGTATATTGCGCAACTTCTTGCGAAGTTTCAGTAATACGCGATACCAGGTCACGTAACTGGTCGATTGCAAAGTTAATCGAGTCGGCAATCGCACCGGTAAAGTCTTCCGATACTGTTGCGTATGAACGTAAATCACCATCTGCAAGATCGGCGATTTCATCCAGTAAACGTAAAATCGCATTCTGGTTACGGTCATATTCTTCTTGTAAACGGCCTACACGCTGCTTATCCGATACACCACGTAAAGAAAGCAATTTGAATACACAAAGCAAGAAACCAAGTAACAAGGCAATCAACAGGATGGCTGGAATAACGGTTTTAAGACCTGAGTTACCTGATAATTTGTTCAGGTTATCTAAAAGCACATCAGACTGGGCAAAAATAGATGCAGCGGCCTGACGAACTTTTACAATTTCAGTCGAGTTCTTCAGAATAATTGCTGATGCTGATTCGAGTACTTCATCATATTCAGCCTTAATACCTTCTAGAGATTCACGCATTGCTGGATCAGCAATACGCTGTACGCCCAGTTCAACAGAACCATTCAATTGTGCATTTAAATAAGAGCCGAAAGTTTCGGTATCGGCACTAAAGTCATCCGCCGATTCACGAGAGCCATCACTACCTGTCAGTACCAAACTGATTGAACGTAAGATACGTTCTGCAATGAATACCTGGTTTTTGGCAATAACCACCTGGTTCGATGGCATATCTTGACGTGCCATCTGGTCGACCATCAAGTTATATTCCGCCTGAATCCCCGGAATCGCTTCACCAATCGCGATGTTGGTGTCGTATAACTGGTTAATAATCTTTTGTTGCGAGGTAATCAGATCAATACTGCTGGATACTTCTGTCCACTGTTTATCAACAGCTTGCAAAGCATCATTGTTAGAGTGAATACTTTTAACTGTCTCAAGGTTTTCAGCAAAAGCTTTTTGCGAATCAGTCAGGTTCTTCATGGCCTCAGGCGTACCCGAAGCTGTCGCTTCAGTCGCTTGGCGCGAAATCGTTTGTGAGAGGAGACGCAAATCACCCAGACTTTGAGTGAGTTCATTGGTACGTGGAACACTATAAAAAAGATACAATAAAGTGATCAGTGCGGCTAAAAGACAGCCTGCTGCTCCATAGATCAGCGGTTTTGATTTCTCACTATCACCGAAGACACGTGATAACTGATCTACTTGCGTTTGAATCTTAGCTAAAAAAGCATTACCGCCTTTGCGGCCAGTGCTCTCACCTGTATTTTTCTTTTTAAGTTTAAAGCCCATGCAGCCTCTCCCCGGTTGACGCCTTGCTTAGTTTCGAGCGCGACATTTAATTTATAAATTTTATAGATGCGTTCATAAATTTTGGATTTTGCAACAGACGACTGAATAAAAACACATGCCACTGCTGGTTGTGCTGATGGAAAAACCCCTGACAATATTCTTGTAAGTTTTTATCCAATTCAGATTTCTTCGAAAAGAAACTTTTCTTATTGAAATGTTGTATACCCAAAACTTGATCTACGACCAAACCCACATACTGGTCATTATGGTTGATACATAATACTTTTTGAGTCGGTGAAAATTGACTGCTTTGCCCTGATACGTACTGCGTCAGATCAGAAACCGATAACAGTCTTCCCCGGATATTCGCCAGACCCAACACCCATGCTTGCGTCTTGGGTACCGGCGTATATTCTGGGGGATAAATCACTTCTGATACTTCCCCCAGCGGGGCAACAAAATATTGCCCCATCATCTCAAAAGCAATGCCCGACCATCGGTTAACTTCATTGCCATTGGAAACGTAGTTTTTATTCCCCCGTTTCGCAATGCGAAGCAATTCGATAAATCCATTTGCTGCCATAGAGCTTATCCTGCATTGAGGTGCTGCTTAATTACATCTATTAATTGTTTTTCATCGACTGGTTTTGTTAGATAATCCGCTGCGCCTTGACGCTTGCCCCATACACGGTCAGTGGCCTGATCCTTAGTACTCACAATCACGATTGGAATATGTTTGGTCGTTGCACCACGTGCAATCTGGCGGGTCGCCTGAAAACCATTCACGCCCGGCATAACCACATCCATCAGGACTAGGTCCGGCAATTCTGCCTGTGCCATGGTGACGCCATCTGCGCCATTGGCTGCTTCAATCACCTCAAAGCCGTGTTTAGAAAGAATCTCTCTAAAGCGAAAAGTTTCTGTCGGTGAGTCATCCACAATTAGGATACGTGCCATGCCAATTCCCCAAAAAAATCAAATATTAAGCACTAATATGGTTACGGATTGCATTGAGCAATTCATCTTTACTAAAAGGTTTAGTCAGGTATTCATCTGAACCCACGACACGACCTTTGGCCTGATCAAATAAGCCATCTTTACTCGATAGCATAATCACAGGAATATTCTGGTAATTCTGAGAGTTTTTGATTAAGGCGCAGGTTTGATAACCATCCAGGCGCGGCATCATAATATCTACAAAAACGATATCTGGATTTGCTTCGGCAATTTTTGACAAAGCCTCAAAACCGTCTACTGCAGTAATGACCTCATAACCTTCGCGTTGAAGAAGAGTTTCCGCAGTACGACGAATGGTCTTTGAGTCATCAATAACCATAATTTTTAGATTTTGGAATTTATCGTCCATTTGTTTAACCCTTCCCATTTTAGAAACTATATGCCATAAGGCTCATAGGATTATTTTATTACGATCGATAAACATTTTTAACATAAAGTCACTTGTATTATCAATGAACATTTTCCACACAAGTAGACAAAATCATTTATTTTTAATAACAGCTTCACATTTTCTTATCGTTATTGGTTTTTTTTTGACTAACGGTAGTTTTTTATTGATAAATTTAAGTCTAATATAACAAGATTATTACTTTAAAATAAGTAATTTAGTCAACTTTAAATTCGGGGAGCCAATGATGAGTCAGTTTTTAAGAAAACTTGCTGTCATTGATAAAAATAAAATGACTGGTCAATTCATTGTTGTTGTGCTGCTACTGTTACAGGTGAGCTTAACGTGTGCGAGTAGTAACCAACTCCCGCAAAAAGCCACTTGGTATCGTTATTATGACAGCAAGGGTGTGGCCAATATCAGTACTAATGTCACGCCAAATCATATCCGTTATGGCTATGAAGCACTTGACCAGAATATGCAGGTGATTAAGCGTGCCCGTCCTTATAATGCCGAAGCGGATATCAGGCAAGCGCCACAACGTGCCAAGCAGGCGCAGCGAATTGCCGAAGATCATAAACTCAAGCGTGCTTATAACAATAGCCAGACCGCTTTACAGAAAAAGAATGACAGCCTGGTCCAGTTAAAAAAACAGATTGATTTTCAGCAAGAACAAATGAAGCAACTGCAAAAAGATCGGGTCATGTTTGTGCGTCAGGAACGTGAATATTTACGTAAAGGTAAAACACCACCGGCACACCTGAAAACAACATTAGACAATAACCAGAAAAATCTCATTTCCCAAAAAGAAAATATTCAATCTTTACAAAGTCGCTATCGAAATCTGGAAGCAGAATACGACAAAATTATCGCCCGTTTAAAAGCACTTGAATAAATACAAATAGCGTGTTGAGGTTTTGATCCATAGCACGCTAAAAGGACTCATATGCAAACTGCACCGCATTCTCATGATTTAAATATGCCTTCCCCGCGCTCTATCCTGATCATGAGTGCACTTTGCTTAAATATGTTTTTAGTGGCTTGTGATAAAAATGAACCCGTACAGCAAGCAGAAACACCCAAATCCATTGAAGTCATTCCTCAAGATCTAGTTGCAGTTCAATCTGGCAATTCAGTTCAAAAAACTGCATTCACCGGCACCATTCGTGCAGTCAATCAAAGCAGCATACAGGCACAGGTTTCTGCTACTGCCACCAGCGTAAACGCACAGGTAGGTCAATCAGTTTCCAAGGGACAAGTGCTGGTACGTCTAAATAATCAGGACAATGCAGCCCGTTTGGCACAGGCACGTGCGAATCTGGCCTCCACTCAAGCACAAGCCAATCAGGCTCGCAACATGATGCAGCGGAAAAAGCGCCTGCTCGATCAGGGTTTTATTTCAAAAGTAGAATATGAACAAAGTCAGGTCGATTATCAGGCCCAGCTTGAAAATGTCCGCGCCCAGCAAGCCAATGTCGATATTGCCCAGAAAGCAGATCGTGATGGCACTATGACTAGCCCGATCAGTGGCGTGATTACCCAGCGCCAGGTCGAACCCGGCCAAACCGTGGCAATTGGACAAACCCTGTTTGAAATCGTCGATCCGAAACGGCTGGAAATTCAGGCACGCGTACCCAGTGATCTGCAATCAGGTTTAAGACTGGGCAGTAAAATCGAATACACTATTCAAGGTAATCCAAACCGGCTCACTGCCGTAATTAGCCGGATTTCCCCGATCGCAGATCAGGCCAGTCGCCAGATCGAATTCTTTGCCACGCCAAATGAAACCATTCCCTCGCTAAGTATCGGCTCCTTCATTGAAGGCAACATTCTGAGTTCACAACAGATTTCCGGACAGATGATTCCATTGGATACCATTCAGGATATCCAGAACAAACCCTATGTCTGGGTGATTCGCCAGAATAAAATTATCAAGGTCAATGTTCAGGTACTAGAACAGCGTTATAGCGACAACATTGCCGTGGTTCAAGGACTGGAAAATAGTGATCAGGTCAGCCGGGTTAAGTTTAGCGAAGCCGATCTGCAAAAAACTGTCACCCTTCGCGCCAACTAAAGCCATTCACACAGGATCATTGATATGTGGTTTACCCGAATTAGTGTGAAGTATCCGGTTTTTACCATCATGATGATGTTCTGCCTGATGGTGCTGGGGCTGGCTTCATGGCAGCGGATGGGCGTTGAAGAATTTCCTGATGTCGATTTCCCATTTGTGGTGATCTATACCAATTATCCAGGCGCTTCTCCGGAAACGGTTGAATCGGAAATCACCAAGAAACTCGAAGATCAGATCAATACCATTTCCGGTTTGAAACAGGTAATTTCCCAGTCTAGTGAAGGCCTGTCCATCATCACCACCGAATTTAATCTGGATGTGACCTCTACTACAGCAGCTCAGGACGTGCGGGATAAAATCGCCTCTGTGACTGCTGAATTCCGGGATGAAATTCAGGAGCCGATTGTTGAACGTTATGACCCGACGGCGAATGCGGTAATGTCGATCGTATTTGAATCCGACAATATGGATGTGAAAGCGCTCAGTTCCTATCTGGACCAGCGGATTGTGCCACAATTGCGCACAGTCCCGGGAGTCGGAACGGTCAACCTGCTTGGTGATGCGCAGCGCCAGATCCGGATTCAGGTGGAACCGCAAAAACTACAAGCTTTTGGCATCGGTGTGGACAGTGTGATTAACACCTTAAAGGCCGAGAATATTGAAGTCCCGGGGGGGACGCTTAAATCGGGTAATTCGGAACTGGTCATTGAAATCAATTCCAAAGTGCTGCATCCCCTCGCCTTCGGCGATCTGGTCATTGCCAATAAAAACGGCGTACCGATTTTCCTCAGACAAGTTGCCAATATTCAAGACAGTCAGGCAGAGCTGGAATCCGCAGCTTTTCTGAATGGCAAAACTGCAGTTGCGATTGATATTTTGCGTAGTTCAGATGCAAACGTCATCGAAGTAGTCGACAAGAGCTACGCAACTTTAGAAAGTATTGAGGCGCAGCTTCCACAAGGTACCACTTTACAAGTGGTGGTGGACTCCTCCAAAAGTATCCGCGGCACCATTGGTGATGTAGCCCGAACCATTATTGAAGGTGCGGTACTGGCTGTGCTGATTGTCCTATTATTTTTAGGCTCTTTCCGTTCAACTGTGATTACCGGTTTGACCCTGCCCATTGCACTCTTGGGCACGCTGACCTTTATCTGGGCCTTTGGTTTTAGCATCAATATGATGACTTTGCTGGCACTGTCCTTAAGTATTGGCCTGTTGATCGATGATGCGATTGTGGTGCGTGAAAATATCGTCCGGCATGCCGATATGGGCAAAGACCATGTGACTGCTGCGCTCGATGGCACCAAAGAAATTGGCTTAGCCGTGCTGGCCACCACATTGACTATTGTTGCCGTATTCCTGCCTGTGGCCTTTATGGGCGGAATTATTGGCCGTTTCTTCTACCAGTTCGGGGTCACGGTGAGTATGGCCGTTCTGATCTCGATGTTTGTCAGCTTTACCTTAGACCCGATGCTCTCTGCACACTGGGCAGAAAAGAAAAAAGATCCGAATAAAAAACCAGGTCGGGTGAAACGTTTCTTTAGCTGGATCTCCGGCAAGCTGGATAACTTAAGCCATGTCTATGAAAAATTATTAAAACTGGCATTGCGCTTCAGATTGATTACCCTAATGATTGCTGTGGCTTCATTATTTGGTGCTCTGGGTTTATCCAAACTAATCGGCACCGAATTTGTGCCGGTCCCGGATAAAGGCGAAATCCGGATCAAGTTTGAAACACCGGTCGATTCATCACTTGAATATTCACAGGCCAAACTGCAGCAAGTGGATCAAATTATTCGTCAGCATCCGGATGTCAAAGCCACCTATGGGGTGATTAATGGCGCAACTGACCGCGGTAAAAACCATGTCAGTTTACGGGTGACCGTGACACCGCGTACCGAACGGGAAAAGACCCTGAATGAGCTGAATAATGAATTCCGCCAGCGTCTGCAATCGGTAGCCGGAATCAGCATTACCTCGGTGGCATCCGCCGATGAAACCGTTTCAGGTGGCCAGAAGCCGATCATGATTTCGATCAAAGGTCCTGATCTGGATGAACTGCAAAAAATTTCCGATCGTTTTATGACGGAAATGGCGAAGATTAATGGCATTGTCGATCTGGAAACTTCATTAAAAGAACCCAAGCCGACCCTCGATGTACAGATCAATCGTGTCTTGGCCAGTGATTTAGGTTTATCGGTCAATCAGATTGCCAATGTGGTGCGTCCGCTGATTGCCGGTGATGATGTCACGACCTGGCAGGATGAAAAAGGTGAAACCTATGATGTGAATCTGCGCCTGACCGAAGACCAGCGTAGCTTGCCGAGCGACTTACAGAATATGTATATCACCTCGAATAAAACGGATGCCAATAATCAACCAATTCTGGTTCCGCTTTCGAGCGTGGCCAAATTTGAAGAAAAGCTCGGCGCTTCACAAATTAACCGACGTGATCTGGCTCGTGAAGTTCTGGTCGAGGCCAATACTTCAGGACGTCCTGCAGGCGACATCGGGACGGATATCAGCCGCTTGCAAGAAAATTTCGATATGCCACCGGGTTATAGTTTCGACACTCAAGGCTCCAATGCCGACATGGCAGAATCCGCAGGTTATGCACTGACTGCGATTACCCTGTCGATTGTCTTTATCTATATTGTGCTCGGTTCACAGTTCAATAGCTTTATCCATCCTGCAGCAATTATGGCCTCACTGCCATTGTCACTGATTGGCGTGTTTCTGGCCTTGTTCCTGTTTAACTCAACCATGAACCTGTTCTCGATTATCGGCATTATTATGCTGATGGGATTGGTAACCAAGAATGCGATTCTGCTGATCGACTTTATCAAGAAAGCCATGGATCGCGGTGAAAACCGCTATGATGCGATTATTGCCGCTGGTAAAACCCGTTTGCGTCCTATTCTGATGACTACCAGCGCGATGGTCATGGGCATGGTGCCACTTTCCCTAGGGCTAGGTGAAGGTGGCGAACAAAGTGCACCGATGGCGCATGCGGTGATTGGTGGCGTGATTACCTCTACCCTGCTGACCTTGGTGGTGGTGCCGGTGATCTTTACCTACCTGGATGACTTTAAGAATTTTATGCTGCGTCAGGCACGTAAAATCATGGCATAATTTAATGCAACACAATGAGGTGACATTCCCAAATGCTCACCTCATTTTTTATTGTATAATCCCTGCTTTAACGCTTAATTTTTTAGGACAGTTTCCATGCGCGCGAGTCGCTTTTTATTTGCAACGTTAAGAGAAACCCCGAACGATGCTGAGGTTATTTCCCATCAGCTGATGCTTCGTGCCGGTATGATTCGTAAGTTGGCTTCAGGTCTATACACCTGGTTGCCGATGGGCGTTCGCGTATTAAATAAAGTTGAAGCGATCGTTCGCGAAGAAATGGACAAAGTCGGTTCACTTCAAGTCTATATGCCGGTGACTCAACCTGCATCTTTGTGGGAAGAATCAGGTCGTTATGTACAATACGGCCCTGAACTTTTACGCTTCAACGACCGCCATGGCAACCCATTTGTTCTGGGTCCGACGCATGAAGAAGTGATCACTGACCTTGCACGTAACGAATTAAAAAGCTACAAGCAATTGCCTGCAAACTTCTACCAGGTACAAACCAAATTCCGTGACGAAATTCGTCCCCGTTTTGGCGTAATGCGTTCACGTGAATTCATCATGAAAGATGCCTACTCTTTCCATGCCAACCAGGAATCACTGCAACAAACCTACGACGACATGTATGCAGCCTATTGCAAAATCTTCAACCGTCTTGGTTTAGATTTCCGTCCGGTTCAAGCAGATACCGGTTCAATCGGTGGTTCAGGTTCTCACGAATTCCACGTGCTGGCTTCAAGCGGTGAAGATGATATCGCCTTCTCGACTGAATCTGACTATGCAGCCAATATTGAAATGGCAGAAGCAGTACTTGTCGGTGAACGTGCGGCACCTACACAAGAACTCAAACTGGTAGATACACCAAATCAAAAAACCATTGCAGATGTATCAGCATTCTTGGGTACCGATCCTGCCCATTCAGTAAAAGCATTGCTTGTTCAAGGCATTGCAAAAGAGGATGGTTCCGTTCCTGTGGTTGCTTTATTCCTTCGTGGCGATCATGAACTGAATGAAATTAAAGCTGAAAAACATCCTTTAATTGCTGCACCTTTGACATTTGCTACTGAAGAACAACTTCAAGCACTTGGCTTAACTGCTGGCTTTGTCGGTCCTCAAGGTCTGGTCGAAAAAGGTATCACCGTCATTGTTGATCGTGCAGCATCTGTATTGTCTGACTTTGTTGCAGGTGCAAATGCAGCAGATCAACACGCAACAGGTGTAAACTGGGAACGTGATGCGCAGTTCACTGAAGTTTATGACCTACGTAACGTGGTTGAAGGCGATCCATCTCCAGATGGTAAAGGTACGCTTCAAATCAAACGTGGTATCGAAGTGGGGCATATCTTCCAGTTGGGTCAAAAATACTCTGAAGCTTTAGGTTGTAAAGTCTTGGGTGAAGATGGCAAACCATTCACTGTAACAATGGGGTGTTATGGTATTGGTGTAACGCGTGTAGTAGCTTCTGCAATCGAGCAGAACTTTGATGAGAAAGGCATTATCTGGCCAACTGCCATTGCACCGTTTGAAGTTGCCATTGTGCCGATGAATGCACACAAATCTCCACGAACTATGGAAGCTGCGGAAGCACTCTATGCTGAATTACAAGCTGCAGGTTTTGACGTATTACTTGATGACCGTAACGAACGTCCGGGCGTGAAATTCTCTGATCTTGAGCTGACAGGTATTCCACACCGTATTGTAATTGGCGAAAAAGGCTTAGATGCAGGTACGTTTGAATATAAAGGCCGTCGTGATGCTGAATCTGTAAATATCTCGAAAGAAGAATTATTGGCAAAAATTGCTAAATAATTTTGCTTTCTTATAAAAAATCCCGCGTAATACGGGATTTTTTATAACTAAACTTAGCAGAATTTGTGTCCACCAAAGCAGTTCGGTTTAAAGTTCTGGCCTTGTAAAGTTAAATTAGTAAGAGGGAAATCAAGTAGCGCAGGATTTTTAATTTCCTTTACATCAAGTGCACTTCCTAGCACACAACCAAAAACCAGACTTCCACAATCTCGCACATTAGTGGTTAAATCATGGTTAATTCCTGCAATAGTTTGCTTTAAAACAGCATCTGAAATTGGCACACTATATGAAGGTGAAATACTTCCTAAATCCACTTCATCTTCCATTGCCAGCCACCACCCTTGTTTTGCCGCGACTGCTGCACCAGGCCATAAAATGCTTTGGGATTGCAAGGAGAGTGAAGCTGGATTATTTAAATATAAAGCATGAATAAGTCCGAGATTTTGTTTAACGGTAATGTCTGTCTGTAGCCCGGTTAAGTAGCCTGTAATATCTTTATCTAATTTTAATGCTCCATCCAATAATTCTGCTTTTAATGGTCCTTTAAAATCAATACGACCTACTGTCCCTGTCCCTTTTAGTACAACTTCTTTCATTCTTGTTCCTGACACTATCGTAGCAGGAATAGTAAAAGGTGCTGTTGTAGAATTTAACTGGAAAGCATAATTGCTAGATGTGTAATGTAAATCCAGAGGTAATGGTTGACCTAATATAGTGCCTTTTACCGTGCCCTCAATATTCATTCCAGTTGTAGCATAATCCATGACACGAGGAGCCGTTGTTGCAACTCCTGATGAGGATTTTGTTTTCATATAACCACTGAAACTGTTAATACCATTTGGTGTAGCACTATTTTCTGTCCCCATTGTCAATAGACCCGAAATCTTTTCCGCACTTAAACGAAAACCTAAAACTTCACGTGTAGACGCCTGATTTGGATTTTTTATGGCAAATTGTACAAATGGATTAGTAATCAGAGCTGAGGTCGCGGCACGATCCGCACCATTTGTAGGATTACCACTTAAGGCTATATGATCAATATCAATATCACAGCCGGTTGCACCATTAACACCGCCACACCCGAGCTGTAGCTTTTTTATATTGGCATTAATTTCCATCTCGGCTTCCAAGCCTAATTTATAAAATGAGATATTACTCTGGTCATAAGTAGCTCCTAGATTATCCATCTGGTTAAATCCAGACTGAACCTCCATTGACAATAAAGCCTGCCCATTGACTTCTGAGAGCTCTTGGTCTTCCAATGAGGTTAATGCAGATACCTGGCCACTTAGGCCCATCATAGCTACCACTAGACTTTTTAATATTATTTTTTTCATTTTTCTCATCCTGATTTTTAGCGTGGTGTGATTCCCATCGTGCTACGAATGGTTCCACCAGTCAGTGCAATACTTGCCATGTTTTGCATATTGCCATTGGTCGCCATGGCAAAATTGGCTTTAAATGGTGTTGCAATATTATTTTCATAATTGAGTTTGACCTGATTATCCAAAGTCACTGTATCTGCACTGACACGAACTTTTGCTTTGACACCCAAATGACCTTCCATCCGGTTAAAGTTAATTGACGAAGTTTTTAATACCCCGGCTGAATCAATATCTTCATTGGCGATACTAAAATAGCTACCTAGATTATCTTTGTTTGCAGTTTCTTCTGCGGTAAGGGGTCTAAACTTAAAATTTGCATCAAATGACAGGAAGTTGGTATCTGGTGAATCGCTGGTCGGATCCACTCCTGGAATGATGAGGAGCTCGCCGTTTCCATCAAGTTTAAAAGCAATATTAGTCAGGACATCATCACGTTTAGAAAAATTATCATGAGGCACATAGCTTCCGCATTTAGTGACCGATGCATTGGTACAATTATATTTAGATCCTGGTAATTGACCAATCGCAAGCTCAGCTTTAGCTCCAATCAGCAGTTTATCGGCACGAATATAAATACCTTCATCTTTATAACTAATAATCCCTTCCGACTTGATCAAAGCATCGATATTCCTAAAACCGGCATAATAGTTAACTGCCTCACCATGATCGCCATTTTTACCATCAATCAATATAATCGAGGTTGTGCTTGGCAAACCGGTTTTCTTGTCAATTCCATAGCCTTCTGTAGATGCCATAATGTTATAAGCAATTGCTTGCTTATTGTCTGTTCCATAAGTCGTTCCAGACAACGCAACATTGGCATTTAAATTATAAATAGGAATACCGATTCCCCATGAACCACCATCGCCATCAATTTCCGCTAAAGAGTTATCTGATATGAAACGTGCTTTAGCAGCAATGGACTGAAAATCCATGCCACGTACGGCGATATAGGCAAAATCCTCTCCATTCGTGGTGGTACTGAGTGTCTGTTTAAGTACAGTGCTACTACTACCTAAAGTCTTTTGCATATTTTCATTGATTATGAAACCGAGACTTTTTGCAGTAATGGTATTTATATATATATTTCCAAAGTCGATATAAGCATTTTTACCATGTAAGGATCCGTCAGCATTACGTGTAGTCAAGGGTCTGAGCTTGGAAAATTGCACAGCATGACTTCCCTTACCGGTATGACCAATCTCAAGTGTTGTAGGTGCCATAGTTGCTGGAAGCCCGGTACTATTAGCACCTGTAAAATCTGCAGACAAGCCCAGATTCAACCCACCTTCTCCCACCAGGCCACTGTAACCTGTTGCAGCTTTGTCCTGACGTTCTAGTACACCATTCACCTTGTTACTAACATCAAAAGTACCTATCTGGGTTTGATCGGCACTCATCGATAATCTTGCGTTAGTGACTGCACCCGAAGCCCCTAAACGCATAATATTTTTACGTTCATTATTTGGCGTGTTATAACGCAAGTCAATATTAACCCCTGGATTGGTCGGATTAACCCGGTCAGCCGTGATATCAGTAATATCTTCAGCACGCTTTAGATCCACATAATGATCTTGACTGCCATTTCGTGTGGTCAGTACCACGCCTTCATCCGGGTCAATGTACATATATCCTTGACCCGCGAAGTTAAAGTTAAAGTCATTCAAAATCAGACTATTTTCACCTAATTTATGACTAATCGTGGCATTTTTAAGTTGAAAATCGATACTGGCAATTGAATCTTTATTAAATAGACCTGCACTGGTTTGTAATAGCACACTAAGCGGTGTAGAGGCACCAATCCCTAATGCCCCCAAACTTTGATTAGATTGAGTACCCGTAGTCCGAATACTATTCGCAGATTGACTACATGGATTGGTCGTACAGGCGATCTTTACCAATTTTAAATCTGCAGTGGCTTGAAACGGTGAAACACTTGCAGCTAGCCGAAGTCCTGCCCCTTGTGAAGTGGCACCTACATCTATTTCAAGTTGACTAATGATTGGTTTATTATCTTTTCCAATAATCTCAACATTATGTAGACCTAAACCCATTTTAGTGTTGGCAGTTGGATTTGGATCATACCAATTGGCTTGAGCAATACTGGCTTTAGAAATTTCATGAGTAATCACCATACCATCTTGTCCAGTGACTTCACTCAATTCCTGCTCTTCAATAGTTTCAAGTGCATAACCTTGTTGTATAAGACACATGCATACCGTTAGCAATTTCAACTTTATTGTTGTTTTTTTCATTTTTATATCCTTATGCTGTACTTGACGTTGTTACTAACAACGACTTTGTGCTCCACCTGTACAGTTATAACCAAATATTTTCAAATTGCCTGACGTATGCAGATTTCCATGAACGTTCAACCCCATAAATCCTTTTTCAGCACCTTTATCAAATGAAGGAACATCTTGGGGCGCGGTTGTATAAGTTCCATCGGCATTATAGGTACGCCCTGTATACGTACTATAAACACCTGTATTGGCATAACCTTCCAAGGCGCCAGCACCTGTACCCGTTTCAATGGAAACTGTATTAAAGCCTAAATTACGGATCTTTAAAGGCTGGTGATCATAAAAGGTAATTTGCATCGCCGTTTGTGGTTCATTACGATGATTAATGATGGTTGTTCCATCGATCGAAAACTTATCAATCTGAATCGTGCCTTGAATGCCTTTAAAGACTAACCACTTTTTATTTCCATTGGCATCGACATGGTTATTCGGCGCTATTGCCAGACGGCAAAATTGTTTTGTTGCTCCACAAGCGGTGGGATCTAGAACATAAAATACTTCTAGCGGGTTGCCACTTCCATCAAGCCGAGAAATTTTATCTTTACTTAAATCTGTCGCATAAACATGGTTTAAAGATAAAGTCCAGTTAAGATCAGCTCCACCCTGCCCCACTGTATTGGTTAGTGCTTGCTGATCAAGGGCTTCCAATCCGGCAAGACTGGCCATAGAAGTACATAATAATGCACAGAGTGTTACTAATTTGGACATTCTTATACTCCCTTAAAGACCAGTTGTTCTAATTTTCAGATGCTGAATCAGGACACCATCAATGACAGCAGATCCAAAATTCTTACTTACACCCTCAGTATTTTTAAATACGATTCCTGTTGAATTCACACCATCCTTGGCACGCAGCATATTTGTTCCTGAGATACGCTCTGTAGTCCCTATTGAGATACTACTGTGAGTCGCATTACGCCCTTGATAAAGTGCGGTGGTATCTGACACATTATTTTTAATCGGTGTACCACAACTATAGACATTACAGGTCGAACCCTTTAAATCTGTTGTACCCAATCCGCCCCCATAATTTTGATAAATTTGATTATAAATAGCAGGAATATTAGGAATACGTGTCACTTCTAAAATAATATTATTGCCTTCTGAACCGACAACGAAAGGCTGGTACATATTACCAAGCACCAAGTTAATATTTGGACTATAGAGATATAAGCCCTCAGAATCATGAAATATAGGAGCATCACTTCCATTCAAGGCCGGGGTCGGGACATTACCATCAAGCGCATCTGTTTTTGCTGCGGTACTGAGACGAATACCTTTACTGTTAAGATTACTATCGCTACTGCTTAGAGTTTCTGGTCGATCATTGGTATTCAGACGAACAATACTCGCCATACCCAATGTTTGGCTGTAATTCTTATTGTCAGATTCTAAGGTTTGGAATAACCGAACTTGCGAGCCATTAAAACTCAGACCATTGGCAACAAATTGGGTTCTTAATCGGTAATCCGTATCAAGTCCTGATATTGGCCCACCTGTTATAGGATCTACAGCATTAGAGGAATTAAGCTCACGTGCAAAAATATCACTCCAGAAGCCCAGCTTGATATTATTATCACTTTCGACCCCTGCAATTGGACTTAATGGGGCTTCCAAAGCAATATAGCCTACATCTTTAGCAGCGTCCTTAAACTGTTTGACGTTTTCAGTTCCTGCCCGAAATAACCAGGGATTATCTGATGATCCCCAG
The DNA here is from genome assembly GCF_024129435.1 of Acinetobacter lwoffii. GTDB lineage: Bacteria > Pseudomonadota > Gammaproteobacteria > Pseudomonadales > Moraxellaceae > Acinetobacter > Acinetobacter lwoffii_F. The sequence goes on from NZ_JAMXXN010000002.1 coordinate 230,900, forward strand.
CTAAAACCCTGATTACTGTATCGCGTGCTTAAAGAATCATCGCTTTTCGATAATGCTAGGCCATAAATAAATACATCGGCTTTAGTTCTTAAAGTGCTCACAGAAATTTTAGCAGCTTCAGTTTTAGCAGCATGATCTGCTCTAGCAATGATTTCAGCCATAGCAGCACTATCTGCATCTTTCATCATTTCAGCTAAAGCAGCTTCAAATTTTTTATCATAATCTGCTTTAATTAATGCAAGAATTCTTGCATCTACAATTGCTCCAATAATATTTTCCCTAGTACCAGACGTACTCCATTCAGTTGCAGGAATTGATTTCGTCGCATCCTTACCATAAAGAAGGTCAATCATTTCCAATGCATTTGTTTTTGCCTTATTATTTAAATCAATTAGATTCCCCGGTGAGTGATCAAACATTGTTGTGCCATCATCGACTAGACTATATTGAATTAAAGCGGGTTTACCGGCTCCATTATAATAATCATCACGACGTTGTTCATAATAGGCTTTCATAAAGTCGGTATTATAATAATAATCAACTAATTCTTGCTTAAATGCGTCCCGGTTTGTTTGTGTATCATGAGTATTCTTAATCGTATTATAGTTATTATTATAAAAATCAGTTTTTAACGTATCAAAGGCTTGCTGATACTCAGTTGCATAATTCTGCGTTCTTTCAACATGAAAAGTATTATCATATGTAGATTTATAAACTTTGTCGTATACACGCTGCCCAAGTTGGTTGTAATTTTCACCCGTCGGAATAATACGAATAAATCCTGTATCTGCTTTTCCAGGATCAGGAATCTTCCGCTCATAACTCGAGCCAGCCGAGAGATCGTTAGGGCCTTGAAACACCATTTTAAAATCATCAAGTACCAGCGCAACACCCTCACCTGTGGTGTCAGAAAGAGAAGAATCTGATAATTCCTGCATCGCATGTGCAGAAGGCAACAGGCTGAAACCGATTGTCATCGCCAAATAACTTTTGCGAAATTTAAATATATCTTTTATCTGAGTCATCTCACTCTTTCCTTTTTATTCGATGCTCCGCACCTTATGCTTCAGCTTCCCAGCCGCCAATCTTTGCTTTTTTATAATGCATTGCATCTTTTTTATGGTTATGCGGAATCCATTATGCTGATTTTTAATACAGATGCCAAAGCCAATTAGGCGAAAAATAGCAGTTTCCGATGAATGAAAATCTCAAAAAAATAAACGGGACATAAAGTCCCGTCATTCAATATTTTAAAACAATTAGGTCTTCGGCAAAGTAACGCCTGTCTGACCTTGATATTTACCGCCACGATCTTTATATGAAGTTTCACAGACTTCATCAGATTCAAAAAACAGCATCTGCGCTACACCTTCACCTGCATAAATACGCGCAGGAAGATTGGTAGTATTTGAAAACTCTAAAGTGACGTGTCCTTCCCACTCTGGCTCAAGCGGAGTCACGTTAACAATGATGCCACAACGCGCATAAGTAGACTTGCCCAAGCACACGGTCAAGACATTACGTGGAATGCGGAAATATTCGATGGTACGCGCCAAAGCAAACGAGTTAGGCGGAATGATACAGACATCCGACTCGATATCAATAAAGCTGCGTTCATCAAAGTTCTTCGGATCGACAATTGCAGAATGCACATTGGTGAATACTTTAAATTCACGTGCACAACGCACGTCATAACCATAGCTGGATACGCCATACGAAATCAGCTTTTGACCATTTTCATCCAAACGTACCTGGTTTTCTGCATACGGTTCAATCATGCCGTGTTTTTCGCTCATTTCGCGAATCCAACGATCAGACTTAATTGCCATTGATATAATCCAAAAATCTTAAGAACAAGTTATTGCGACGTACTTTAACTGAAATTGACACTAATGAAAATAAGTGAAAGGCTTAGAGCTAAAGTTGCCAAAAAATTGCTGATTGAGATCAGCTTATAAACTTAAAAGTGCAGAATAGCTTAAAGGAATGGAAAAGCTCATTAATACCAGCGAAGCCGTTTTCTGCAGGTTTTTCTGATTGAGCCAGCGACTGTTTTTTCTGGCCAGGATTGAACCCAGAAAAGTCCAGAAGAATGCAATCGGGATCAACAGAAGCAAGAAAACCAGCATATGAGTCACATAATGTTGGCCGCTTTTCCAGACAATGACAGGAAAGATCGCTGAGGCAAATAAAAGTGCTTTAGGATTAAGCAAGGTTGCCAAAAATAATTCTCGTGCGCGAATCGAGACATTTTCAAGATTTTCGCTTATTTCTGCAGTCCGCCATAATTTCACAGCGAGAAATAGAATATAGCCAGCACTAAAAAGTTTGAGAATGGTCGGTAAAAGCGGAAGATGAACGGAAATTTTTCCGATCAGAATGCCCCATAAGCTAATGGCAATCAGATAACCAAAGGCTTCCGCAGGAATTAAACGAAATGTTTTTTTAAATCCGACCTGAATGCCTGAAGATGCCAATAAGGTATTGGTTGGGCCTGGTGTTAAAAGAATGGTTGCCACTAAACCAATAAAAAACCATGAAATCATAGTTTGACCTCGCTCTAATCCGAGTAGCATAGAAGAATTCGGTCAGTGCTGCAAAAAAATAATTGTAAGAGAACATATGATCTAAAATTTAAATTTATTTATTTTAATTAATTCAAATGTTTATATAAGCTTTCAGGATAAACACCCGATAGTCATTTCAGTCAATTTCGATCATTTAAATCGAGCTAATTTTAAAAATAAGAAATAAGAAGCCCTAGCTTTTAGCTAAGGCTTAAATATCTGAATTGTCTGTAGAATTAAAAAATTCGACTATGGTCTTTCTCTGCTTTAGGTAACTGCGCTGCAATTTTCTCTGTAATCAGCATATAGCTTTCTGCAGCAGCATCTCCCGCGATCACTGACGGCGTTCCAGCATCGGCATTTTCACGAATTTTAGCATCCAAAGGTAAACGACCCAATAATGGGACTTGATATTGCTCAGACAGTTTATCGCCACCGCCTGTACCAAAAATCTGTTCCTCAAAACCACAATTTGAGCAGATATGGGTCGACATGTTTTCAATCACGCCCATGATCGGAATCTGCACGCGGTTAAACAATTCAATGCCTTTGGTCGCATCCAGCAAGGCCACGTTTTGTGGCGTTGTCACAATTACTGCGCCCGTTACCGGAATACGCTGCGCGAGAGTTAACTGGATATCACCTGTGCCAGGTGGCATATCAATCATCAGCACATCAAGGTCTGGCCATAGGGTCTGATTGAATAACTGCATTAATGCACCCGTGGCTTTTGGACCACGCCAGGCGACTGGAGTATTGTGATCTCCAGTTAAATGGCCAATTGATAATACCGCCATCCCATAGGCTTCGATAGGGACAAACTGCTCTGCTTCGATCATTGGCGTTTTGCCGGCATTACCGAGCATAGTCGGAATACTTGGGCCGTAAATATCGGCATCTAGTACGCCTACGCGCAGGCCTAATTTCTGTAGAGCCAAGGCCAGATTTACAGTCGTGGTCGATTTACCTACGCCACCTTTACCAGATGACACCAGAATCACATTTTGAATCCTTGGGTGTTTTGGAACATCACGCTGTTGCGGCGCAGCTTTTTGAATAGGTGGATTATTTGGATCAGCTTCTTCTGTTTTTGCAGGCTGTGCCGACGCATCAACCACAGGGGGAAGATTGGGTTTTGCTTCCGCTTTAGGCTCGCTTGAACAGTTTTCACCTTCAGCATGGTTATGCCCGCAACCCCCTTCTTTCTTATGTCCAGTTTTCTGCTGAATCACATGCATATTCAGTTCTTGAATACCACATTTTTGCAAAGCTTCCGCCAGTTCATCATGAATCTGTTGCAGCTGCGCTTTTTCTTCTGGATAGGTATTCAAAGTGATTTGCAGAATCTCACCCTGTACATTGACCTGCGTAATACGATCTTTCAAGGCATTGCTGGAATTTGGCAAGATATAGTTTTGCAGTACGTTTTGCACAGCTTCTTCGTTCACCTCCTTGGAAGGCGAAAAAACCGATTTAAGCGAAGAAAGCCAAGACATAGGTTACTCCAAAAATGTAGATCGACATCTGAATCGCTTAGTTTAACGGGGTTTTAGGCTAAGGTTAAGCACTGTCTTGGAGAAGATGAAAGAGATATCTTCAATTTCCAACCATTTTGCTTGGTTTTCTTAAATGTTTTATGAAATCTTGGTAAATAAAAATAATGAAAGAAAAGAGAGATAAATTATTTTGATGTAATAATTTTTTTTACTGATCTTAGACGATCAAGCCACTTTAACCCTCTGTAATTAAAGTGGCTTAACGATCACAGACTATTTATGATTTTTATTGTTTTCAGATTTGTCCTGTTGATCCTTGGTATTTTTATCCTGATCTTGTTTCGATTCATCCTTTTTGGACTGAGAGCTGCTTTCTGAATCTGTATCTTTGGCATCTTGCTGCTGATCAGAATCACCTTCCTTCGATTGATTATCCTTCATTTTATTCATCGTATCAGTTGCCATCTGTTTCAGCTCAGCGAACTTAACCGAGGCTTCACTGAATAAGTCTGTGATTTTCTGTCTGGTATCTTCAAACTTATGCATGGCTTCATCTTTTAAATTTGCCATACTTGCCTGCTGATCGGTCTGACCATCTTTAGCATTGTGTTTATCTGACTTGTTAGATGATTTATCTTGAGAGGCATGATCCGCTTTGGCCTTTTTCGCATCATCCGAACCTTGCTCAGCATTTTGCTGGTTGTCAGATTTGCCATGTTTCAGCTCATTCAGAAGCTTTTCACCTTTTTGCAATAGCTCTTCACCGATCGCAATCGCCTTGGCTTTTAAGTCATCCATCTTAAAGCTTTCAGTTTTTTTATCGGACTGGTTCTCTTGAGAATTGTCTTTTTGTGCTGATTGCTCAGCATTTGTATCTTTGCCGTTGTGCTGAGTATCAGATTTCTGATCAGCATGGGTCTGGGCACTTTGCCCATTCTTATGTTCCTGATTATGCTGTTTATCTATCTCATTTTGCTTTTGCTCTTTTGCAAGCTGATCATTCAATTCGCGTGCATGTTGTTCTTTATCTTGATTTTGCTTCGACGTATTGTTTTGGTTCTGCTGAGTCATGAGGTACCCTCCTTAGGCATATCATATAAACAATCAGCCATTTTTTAGCACAAAGCATCACGCGAATCGGGCGAAGTAAGCAAACTGCAACAAAGCCTGTACATGTTGTTGCTATTGTTTGCAGGATGTAGCATGAGCTGAGTTAAATCCGTATTGAAAAGCTCTATGCTAAAGATGATGCGGGCTTTTGTATTCGGGCTGTCCAAGTCCATCTATTCGCAGGGTTTCAGCAAAGCATTTCTTTGTAATCCCCTCGGCATCATGTAAAATTATGGCCCATTGCATAATGAATACGAATGAGAGAGTGAATCCGTGCGTAAAATTTTAGTCACCAATGCCCTTCCTTACGCCAATGGCCCGATTCATATGGGTCACTTACTTGGCTATATCCAAGCAGATATTTGGGTACGTGCCATGCGTGCGATGGGTCATGATGTGACTTATGTCTGTGCGGATGATGCTCACGGAACCGCGATCATGCTACGTGCCGAAGCGAATGGCATTTCACCTGAAGCGCAAATTGCCAATGTGCAAAAAGAACACATTCGTGACTTTGACGGTTTCGGTGTGCATTTCGATCATTATGATTCTACACATAGCGATACCAACCGTGCTCGTGCGTCAGAAATCTATGTGAAAAACCGTGATGCGGGCAATATTGCAGTTCGTCCGGTGACCCAGCTTTTTGATCCTGAAAAAGGCATGTTCCTGTCAGACCGTTTCATTAAAGGCACCTGTCCTAAATGTAAGGCGGAAGATCAGTACGGCGACTCATGTGAAGTCTGCGGTGCAACTTATAATGCGACAGAGTTGTTGAATCCGCATTCCACTTTAAGTGGCGCAACTCCAGTCGAAAAATCATCTGATCATTACTTCTTTAAATTGCCAAATTTTGGTGAATACCTGCAAAAATGGACTCGTGATGAAGGTCGCTTGCCGGTATCGATTGCCAACAAGCTGGACGAATGGTTTGAAAATGGCTTGAACGACTGGGACATCTCACGTGATGCGCCATACTTCGGTTTTGAAATTCCAGATGCGCCAAACAAATATTTCTATGTTTGGGTGGATGCGCCGATTGGTTATATGTCGAGCTTTGAAAACTACATCAAAACCAAACGTCCTGAATTGAATTTTGATGACTACTGGAAAAAAGATTCTGAAAATGAGGTCTATCACTTCATTGGTAAAGACATCGTGTATTTCCATGCCCTGTTCTGGCCGGCAATGCTTGAAGGTGCAAACTACCGCACGCCATCAGGCTTATTCGTGAATGGTTTCTTGACTGTCAATGGCCAAAAGATGTCAAAATCTCGCGGCACATTTATTAAAGCGGAAACCTATTTAGAGCATTTAAATCCTGAATATCTACGCTATTACTTCGCGTCGAAACTTTCTGACAAAGTTGAAGATTCTGACCTGAACCTTGATGATTTCGTTCAGAAAGTAAATTCAGATTTGGTCGGTAAAGTCGTGAATATTGCCAGCCGTTGTGCAAAATTCATTAACACCAAATTTGATAACAAGTTAAGCACGACATGTGCTGAACCTGAATTGGTACAAAGCTTTATTGATGCCGGTAGTTCAATTGCTCAAGCTTATGAAGCACGTGAATTCTCTGCGGCGATTCGTGAAATCATGGCACTGGCAGACAAAGCCAACCAGTACATCGACGAGAAAAAGCCTTGGGCACTTGCTAAGCAAGAAGGTCAGGAACAACAGGTTCATGATGTATGTTCTGTGGGGATCAACCTGTTCCGTCAATTGGCAGTTTACTTGGCTCCTGTATTGCCGACACTAGCTCAACAGGTTCAAGATTTCTTGCAACTTGAAAGCTTCGATTTTGCTTCTCGCAAAACCATTCTAGTGGGTCATGAAATTGCATTGTTCCAACCCTTAATGCAACGTGTAGATCCAAAAGCGGTTGCTGCCATGGTGGATGCATCTAAAGATTCTTTAGCTGCTCCTGCTGCTGAACCAGCAAAAGCTGAGAAGAAAAAAGAGAAGAAGATTGAAAAGAAAGCTGAACCTAAAGTCGGTGAAGCTGAAATCATTAATATTGATGATTTTATGAAAGTTGACCTGCGTGTGGCTGAAGTTTTGGAAGCGGCTACGGTTGAAGGTTCTGACAAACTGCTTCAACTCACTTTAAACGTTGGTGAAGCTGAGCCACGTAATGTGTTCAGTGGTATTCGTGAGTTTTACCAACCTGAAGACTTAAAAGGTAAACTGGTGGTGATGGTGGCAAACCTTGCGCCACGTAAAATGCGTTTTGGGATCTCTAACGGTATGGTGCTAGCTGCGGGTAATGGCGACGGTGTTTGGGTGATTTCACCTGAATCTGGTGCTAAACCGGGTGATAAAGTGTCTTAAGATTTCCATTTTAAGCAAAGAAAGCCTCTACTGATGTAGGGGCTTTTTTATTAGTTATTTCCCTCATCCCAACCTTCTCCCAGAGGGGGAGGAGCATTCATTACTAGGGCGTGTCCTCATTTGAAGAATTGGTTTTAAATACTTAAAATCCTCCTTTGAGTTATTTTTATTTCTATATTTTCAATGGCACGTACTCTTCTTACCGATGATATCTGGCAGCAAATTCAAGATACTATGCGATTAC
>NZ_JAMXXN010000003.1 GCF_024129435.1 Acinetobacter lwoffii
CCGATTTGATAAGCTTGCACGAAATTACCAGTCTATGATTTACATTGCTTGCATATTTATTTGGTGTAAAGCCAAATGAGGACACGCCCTAGTTCGAATGATTTTTAACACATAAAAAATCTCTGACCTAAATGCAGGGATTTTTTATGTGTCGCTTTACAAGTAGCTCAAGCCTGCTGAAATTTCAGCTGACGTAACTGGCGGGCATGTTGCAAGGTGGTTTCACTAATCTCTACACCGCCTGTCATTCTTGCAAGCTCCTGAATAATTTCATTTTCCTCAAGGTCAATGATTGTGCTGCTGGCAGGATCAGTCTGCTGTTTTTTTACCAGTAGATGCTGATCAGATTGTGCTGCCACTTGTGCCTGATGGGTAATACACAGAATCTGTACATGCTGGGCCAGATCGGCCAGTAAACGCCCGACAATCTCTGCGGTACCACCACTAATCCCGACATCAATTTCATCAAAGACCAGCACTTCAGCTTCGGTTTTTTCCGCATTCATGACTTGCATCACTAGCGCAATACGCGAGAGTTCACCGCCTGATGCAACCCGGGCCAAAGGCTGTGCCGGAATGCCTTTATTGGCAGTAAACAGCAATTGAATAAAGCTGAGACCTTCACTAGAGGGATGCTCCAAAGGCTCAAACTTGAACTCAAAATGTGCTTCAGGCAATGCCAGTTGTTTGACCTGCTCAGTGAGCTGCTTGGCCAACGGTGCTGCGGCTTCACGGCGAATCTGATCCAGATGTTGGGCTTTATCCAGAAATTCCTGATAAGACACTGCTATCTGTTCAGCGAGTGTTTCCGGATCTTCCAGTTGATGCAGCTGTTCTAATTCGGTTTGCCAGGCTTCATATTCTTCTTTGAGTAATTCTGGCTGGGTACGATATTTACGTGCCAGACGATGGAAGATTTCTAAAGTCGAATTTAGTACTTCCATGCGTTCCGGATCAAAACTCTGCCGATCCATAAACTGGCGTAAATTCGCTGCTGCATCTTCAAGTTCGCTTTGGGCATTCAGCAGGGAGGTGTAAATTCCGGAAAGCTGTTCGCTACGACCGGCATGTGATTCCATGCGACGTAGAATGGAAGCCAGTTCTTGGGAAATATTCTGTTCGCCTTCATCCAGACTATTCAGGCTATAGATACAGTCCTGCATGATCGCTTCATGATGCGAGAGCCGATCAAATTCCTGCTCAATTTCCGGATAATCCGTCTGAACAATTTCTTCCAGTTCTTCGAGTTGCAGCTCAAGGGTTTCCAGACGCTGCTTGCGTGTCGCTTGTGCATCCAAAGCTGCCTGATGCTGGCGGATATTTTTTTGCCAAGTGCTATAGGCATCACGTACGACTTGAGCCGGCGCATAAAAATGATAGTAACGATCCAGCCAGTGCTTCGGATAAGGCGGTTCTAATAATTGTTGCTGACTATGCTGGCTATAGAGTTGTACCAGTAAACGCCCAATTTCTTTCAGTTCAGACAGGCTGCTCGGACGTCCATTGATCCAGGCCTTGCTGCGGCCAGTGGCAAAAATTACACGGCGTAAATGAATTTCACCTGACTCATCATCCAGTTCATGCTCTTTCAACCAGGCTGCTTCAGGACTGTGTTCCTGATAGCTGAAGCTGGCGGTGACATCCGCCTTTTCCGTACCATAGCGCACATAATTGGTATCGGTTCGCTCACCCAGACAGGCAGACAATGCATCCAGTAACAGGGATTTACCTGCACCGGTTTCACCGGTTAAAACGTTAAAACCTTTATCAATATCAATAGCAAGATGCTCGGCTAAAGCAAAATTGATCAGAGTTAAATGTGTCAGCATAAACGCATCCGGGCTGCGAAAAGTTTGATTGAAATAGCCTGATGTTGGATTTGGGTCACAACATGGCTGTGATTATTATAAATCAGGACGAATCAATTTCATTCTATCTTAAATTTTAACGATTCATATATGCTTATTTCACTGTATTTTCGCAAGAAGCTGACTCAGAAGTATGTTAATTCACTGCTGATTTTCATATTTTTGACATCCCCAATCTTTAAATTAAAGACTCAATTGAGCCTGTTTTTAAAAGAGCGCGTGCAGATCGAAACTTAAGTTTATCTATCAGCAAAATACAGGCCAAAACATGCTGTAAATAGAAGGGGTTCAGGTGATACAGAATATTTGATCGACGCCGACAAACTTCGATTGATTAGTTGAGGGTGCACATTTAAACTACAGCAATCAAAATATTACAAAATGCTTTATCTGGAGAAATCGCATGTCAGCTCAGTTTGATCATGTATCGGTACTTAAAAAATCTAATGTATATTTCGGCGGGTTGTGTATTAGCCACATTGTACAATTTGAAGACGGGACCAAAAAAACTTTGGGTGTCATTCTGCCATCAGAAAATGCCTTGACCTTTGAAACACATGTTCCTGAGCGCATGGAAATTGTTTCAGGTGAATGCCGTGTTCAGATTGGCGATAGTGAAGAAAGTGAGTTGTTCCGTGCGGGACAGTCTTTCTATGTGCCGGGCAATAGCCGTTTTAAAATTGAAACCGATGATGTGCTGGACTATGTCTGCCATTTTGAAGGTTAAGTCCAGATTCAAGATCAGTGCAAACCGGGCAAGAAATTTCAGTGCGAATCGGTTAAACTAATCAGCTATAGAAATCCTGTGAAGTCAGCTTTACGGGATTTTTCTTTTGTATATAACTAATCTAGAGGTCGTTCATGGCAAAACCTGAATATTTTTATGGCGTACATTCAGTGGAGTCATTGTTAGAGCTTGAGCCTGAACGTGTCTTGACATTATTCACTCTCAAAGGACGCGATGATCAGCGTTTAAAGCGTGTACTGGAACTGGCTGAACCGTTTGGGATCAGTGTGCAGCAAGCCAGCCGTGACAAACTGGAGAAACTGGCCGGGCAACCGTTTCACCAAGGCGTGGTCGCTGCGGTACGTGCTCATCCAACCCTGAATGAAAAAGATCTTGAATCACTCTTGAGCGCAAATCCTCAAGCGTTGTTATTGGCCCTCGATCATATTACCGATCCGCATAATCTCGGTGCCTGTATCCGTACAGCCGCTGCAATGGGCGTTGAGGCAGTGATTGCGCCACGTGATCGTTCTGCAACCTTGACCCCGACAGCACGTAAAGTGGCTGCTGGTGGTGCGGACAAAGTCAAATTCATTCAGGTTACCAATCTGGCGCGTACTTTGGGTCAAATCAAAGAAGATTTTAATGTTCGTGTTGTCGGAACTATGCTGGATGAAAAAGCGCTGCCGATTCAAAATTTTGATTTTACCGGTACTGGCGTCTGTATCGTGATGGGTGCGGAAGATACTGGCCTACGTCCAATTACGCAAAGCCAATGTGATCAGACCGTGTATATTCCGATGGCAGGTAATCTGCAAAGTCTGAATGTCAGTGTGGCTACAGGCATGGCGCTGTATGAAGCCTGCCGTCAACGTAACCTTTAATTGATGATGGCATTGTCAGACCGTACCCAAGGCTATGTTTTTTTAGTTGTTACCATGTGCATCTGGGGCGGTTTTACTTTAACAGCCCGCCTGAATGCGCTGTGGCAGATCAGTGCTTGGGATATTGTGGCCTTGCGTTTTTCTTTGGCCTTCCTGATTCTGATGCCGATCTTGCTTTATCGTAAAGAGGCCGCTTTTTTACTGAAAAAAGAGCCTTTTATTCTGGCCATGATTGGCGGGGTGATTTATTGCCTGTTTGCCTATAGTGCTTTTCACTACGCACCTACCGCCCATGCTGCAATTTTCTTGAATGGCTGTATTCCGATCTGTACCGCGATCATGGCTTTTTTTCTGATGGGGCAGGCTTTTGATAAACATACCTGGGCCAGCCTGATCATTATGATCGTCGTACTATGTCTCATGAGTATGCTGATGTATCGGGAAACTGGTGTAGCCTTTGGGGCAGGGGACGGGCTATTTTTTATCAGTGCCATACTTTGGGCGATTTTTACTGTTTTATTGCGTAAATATCAGCTAACTGCATGGCAGGCAATGTGTGGTGTCGCGATCTGGTCAGCAGTGATATATGTGCCGATTTATCTGCTATTTTTACCGAAAAATTTGAGTGTGCCTGAACCCAAGCATTTACTGTTTCAGACCATTTTTCACGGCATATTTGTGGTGATTATTGCTACTTTAAGCTATGTAGAAGCCATCAAGCGTCTTGGTGCATTTAAGGCAGGCAGTATTACCAATCTTGCACCTTTTATTGCGGCAATTCTGGCTGTACCTTTATTAAATGAAACTTTAAGTCTGGCCATGGTGTGTGGCCTGATGGGTATGGCAGTCGGGGCCTTACAGCCGTGGCGCTGGTTACAGCATCAGGACAGTCTGAGCCGAAAATTAGCAGAACAAAAAAAGCAGTCTTAATCAGACTGCTTTTTTTATGCTTCAGCTGGCTGCCATGTTTAAATATTTTTGATGTAATGGTCTGAGATGAGCATAGAGATGATCCAGATGACCATCATTTAGGACAATATCATCGGCCATGGTCTGCTTTTGTTCGCGGGACATTTGGGCGGCAATAATATTGCGAATTTGTTCGATATTCTGGCCATCACGTTGTGAGGCCCGCTCAATTTGCAGTTCGATGGTGGCATCAATCAGTAAGGTATGCTGAGTGAGTTCGTGCTGATTGGTCTCAAATAGTAGTGGTGAAACCAGAATGGCATAGGGACTTTGCGCAGCATGTAGTTGCTGGATAATGGAAGTACGAATTGCCGGATGGGTAATACTTTCCAGAGTTTTGCGTGCTTCAGGAGACTGGAAGATATATTCACGCAGGGCACGACGATTCAGTGAGCCATCGGCAAGCAGTACCCAATCGCCAAAAGCCTGCTGAATCTGGGTAAGTGCAGGCTGCCCAATTTCGACCACTTCACGCGCTACCACATCGGCATCGACTACCGTGATCCCTTGTGCTTCAAACCACTGACTGGCAGCAGACTTGCCACTGCCAATCCCGCCGGTTAAACCGAGTACAAATTTCAATTTACTGACCTAAATACACTTTCATAATTTGTTCACCCCAAAGAAAAGCGATCCAACCGGCAATAGCAATATAAGGACCAAAAGCAAAAGGCTGATTTTCCTTGCGAACTTTTAGCAGAATGATGCCAATAATCGCACCTACCAGGGAAGACAGCAGCACAATTAAAGGCAGTAATAATGGACCCATCCAGGCACCCAAAGCGGCTAGCAATTTAAAATCGCCATAACCCATGCCTTCTTTACCGGTGATGATTTTAAACAGGTAGTACACCACCCATAGACATAAAAAACCAATGATATACCCCCAGATGGCAGCGCTTGGGGAAGTATAGAGTGCATAACTATTCACGCCCAGACCAAGTGCGGCTAGGGGCAGGGTATAACGGTCAGGCAATAACTGGGTGTCAAAATCGATAAAGGTCAGCGCAATCAGTACATAGGTCAGGATCAGGCCAAATAGCATTTGTACAGTCGGGCCAAATACTTCGACGACCATGAGTGCACAGACGGCTGTCAGAATTTCAATGAATGGGTAACGGATACTGATCGGATTCTGACAGTTGCCACATTTGCCGCGCAAGAGCAGCCAGCTGATGACGGGAATATTCTGGTACCAGCGGATTGGCTGATGACATTTGGGACAAGTCGAAGCGGGTTTGCTTAAACTTAATTTAGTTTCATCAATCACCGGCTGTTCCGGATGCAGGAACATCTGGCAATCGGTACGCCATTCTTTTTCCATCATCTTGGGAGTACGGTAGATCACCACATTCAGGAAGCTGCCGATACATAAACTAAAAAGCCCAACTGCGATATACAGCGCCGTTGGGTTTTGAATAAAATAAGAAATAAGATTACTGAACAAGATATTTAACCTGCCGATTAGCCAACGATTGAGCCCATTTGAAAGATTGGAAGGTACATGGCAATCACTAGACCACCGACGAGCACACCTAGAACAGCCATGATCAAGGGTTCCATCATCGAGGTTAAGCCATCGACCGCATTATCCACTTCGTTTTCATAATGCGTGGCAACTTTATCTAGCATGGCATCTAGCGCACCTGATTCTTCACCAATCGCGACCATTTGTACCGCCATAGATGGGAACTTGTTGGTGACCCGCATGGCAAACTGAAGTTGTTGGCCTGTGGCAACATCTTCACGGATTTTCATCACCGCATCCTCATAGACTACGTTATTGGTGGCGCCGGCAGTGGATTCTAGTGCATCAATTAGCGGTACACCTGCGGCAAAAGTGGTGGCGAGGGTACGGCTATAACGGGCAATAATCGCCTTATACACCAGATCCCCGAAAATCGGTGCCTTGAGCGCTGCTTTATCCAGAAAATCACGGAATTTTTTACTGCGTTTTTTGGCTTCTAAAAATGCTGTAATCGCTATCCCGATACCAATAATTAATAGGAACCAGTATTGCTGGAACCAGTTAGACATGTTGACAACCAGTTGTGTAAAGGCGGGAAGATCAGCACCAAAGCCTTGAAATAGTTCTTGGAATACAGGAACAACCTTAACCATTAAGATGATAGTAACAGCAATAGCTACCACTATGACTGATATAGGGTATTTCATAGCTTTTTTGATTTTTTGCTTGAGCAGTTCGCTTTTTTCTTTATAAATTGCTACACGATCGAGCATAGTTTCAAGAGCACCCGATTGTTCACCTGATTCAACTAAAGAGCAAAATAAATTATCAAAATACTGTGGATATTTACGCAGTGCTCCAGCGAAAGTGTTACCCCCCTCGACTTCACCTTTAATTCCCAGTACAACTTCACGCATGGATGGATTTTCCAGACCTTCTGCGACAATCTCAAAGCCTTGTACCAGTGGTACCCCGGCTTTCATCATGGTCGCCAATTGTCGGGTAAAAATCGTAATATCCAGTGTTGAGACTTTTTTCTTCATCAAGCCTTCGAGAATATTTTTTTTCTTTTCCCGAATGGTCTTGATGCTGATACCTTGTTTTCGAAGGGTGACCTTGGCCAAAGCCATATTTTTTGCTGGCAATTCTCCCTTGATCTTTGCCCCTTTACGATCAATTCCTTCATAGCTGAAGATCGGCATCATCTGGCCTTTCTTTACTGCTGCCATACCTTTATCCTTATTTTAGATCAGCGCCCGATCATTCGCTGGTGACACGATTGACTTCCTGTAAAGAAGTCACCCCCTGCATCACCTTGACTAAACCTGACCGGCGTAAATTGTTAAAACCTGCACGTGCGGAAGCATCGGCAATTTCAAGTGCATTGCCGTCCTCCATAATAATTCTGGAAATTTCGGGTGTTACTTTCATGACTTCATAAATACCCACACGACCCTTATAGCCTTCACGACATTCATTGCAGCCCACCGGTTCATAAATTTGGAACTCAGGTTGCTGCAAGTCGGTTTCGGTAAAACCCATCTCCAGTAAGCTTTGTTTCGGAATATCGGCAGGTTTCTTGCATTGTGAACACAAACGACGTGCCAACCGTTGTGCAATGACCAGGTTGACTGAAGTAGCAATATTGAAAGAAGGCACCCCCATATTGCGTAAACGGGTCAAAGTCTCAGGCGCACTATTGGTATGCAGCGTCGACATCACCATATGACCGGTCTGCGCCGCTTTAATCGCAATCTCGGCAGTTTCCAGATCCCGTATCTCACCAACCATCACGATATCCGGGTCTTGACGTAAGAAGGACTTCAGTGCGGCAGAGAAGGTCAGGCCAACTTTATTATTGACGTTAACCTGATTAATGCCTTGCAAGTTAATCTCGACCGGATCTTCCGCAGTTGAGATATTGGTATCTTCACGGTTTAGGATATTCAGACCGGTGTAAAGAGAAACTGTTTTACCGGAACCCGTCGGGCCGGTGATCAGCAGCATCCCTTGCGGTTTGTCCAGCGCCTGCATAAACAGTTCTTTTTGTTCCGGTTCATAGCCCAGAGCATCAATCCCCAGCATCGCACTGGATGGATCCAGAATACGCAGTACCAGCTTCTCGCCAAACAGGGTAGGGAGAGAGTTGACACGGAAATCAATGGCTTTGTTTTTGGATAATTTTAGTTTGATTCGGCCATCTTGCGGTACCCGTTTTTCAGAAATGTCCATTTGCGACATGACTTTAAGACGCGAAGACAAGCGATTTGCCAGCTGTAGTGGTGGTGTTGCAATCTGGCGTAGCACCCCATCAACCCGGTACCGTACCCGATAGATTTTTTCATAAGGTTCAAAGTGTAGATCCGAAGCACCCATACGAATCGCATCGACGAGTAACTTATTGATATATTTGACAATTGGTGCTTCATCACCTTTATTGCTTTCATCATCTTCTTTATTCGGATCGGTGGATTCAACATCAACATCCAGATCAAAGTCTTCATCAAACTCAAACGTGCTTTCTTCAGTAAAATTCTGCTCGATCAGTTTTTCAAGTTTATTGTGTTCAACAATAATCGTTTCAATATTGAGTTTGGTGGAAAAACGGACTGCATCAATTGCTTCGATATTGGTGGGGTTACTGATCGCAACATATAAAATACTGGAATTTTTAAAAATCGGCAGGATGCGATGCTTGGTAATCAGCTTTTCATCAATCACATCCCGCAAAATTTGGGCAGGATCATAGGCACTGATATCAAACAGTGGTTCGCCAAATTCAACTGAAATCGTTTCAGCAATGACGGTCGGAGAAAGCTGCTGCTGGTTAATTAACTCAGCCACAATATCGACTTTTTCTTGTTTAGCATGCGCCAACGCAGTGCGCATATCTTCAGCCGAGATGACGCCTTCCTCGACCAAACGACGAATAAATCCGGTAAATCTTGGCGACCCCTGTAATGCTGTCATGCTATAAATGCCTACTCATCAAATTCTTTTAATTGCTATACTAAAATTATACGTTTGTTACGTAAAAATACCATAGCTAAGAGTGCTGCTAGCTTCCTCATCTCCAGTAAAAGCATGAACTGGTTAGAAGAAGTCCCCATTTTTTAAGTGATAACAAAAAATAACCATTTTGGATAGTCTAAACCGAGAATGAGTGATAAGAAAACTATTCTTTTAATTTTCCAATTCCGTGTAGAATGTGCCCAATTCAAAATATGTAAATGAAATAGGTTAATTATGTCGGTTTCGACGATTACCCCTTGGGTGATAGGTAACTGGAAAATGAATCCAGTACAGGCAGAGGCATTAAGCTTGGTGCGTAGTATTAAGAATTTGCTGGAAACTGCACCAATTGCCGAAGATCAATGTCATTTAGGTGTGGCACCGATTGCGATTGCCTTAAGCCAGATTCAGGCAGAGCTGTCATCTGCGGTTCGTCCGATTTATACCGTAGCACAAGATGTTTCACGTATTGCAGGAACGGGTGCCTATACTGGTGAAGTCAGTGCTGAATTACTCGCAGACAGCCAAATCCAGTATGTACTGGTGGGTCATTCTGAACGCCGTGAAATATTTGCAGAAAATGCTGATATTTTAAATGCTAAAATCAAGAATGCTTTAAGTGCCGGTTTGACTGTGATTTATTGTGTCGGTGAAAGTCTGGAACAGCGTGAAGCAGGGCAGGCGGAAGCTGTCGTATTACAACAAATTTGTGATATCGCTACTGTGGTTGAAGCGGAGCAATGGAACAATATCGTGATTGCCTATGAGCCGATCTGGGCGATTGGTACAGGTAAAACGGCTTCTCCTGAAGATGCGCAGGCCATGCATGCACAAATCCGTCAAGGTTTAAGCCAGATTACAGGCTATGGCGAGAGTATGGCGATTTTATATGGTGGTAGTGTCAAGCCGGAAAATGCAGTAGAGTTAGCAGCCTGCCAAGATATCAATGGGGCATTGGTCGGTGGTGCATCACTCAATGCTGAGTCGTTCCATAAAATTGCTCATGCATTTGCAAATACACAATAATTAGGAGTTCAGCATGCAAACTTTTGTGCTGGTAGTACATATTATCTTAGCTGTTTTGATGATTGTCTTGATTTTGGTTCAGCATGGTAAAGGTGCAGATGCTGGTGCCTCTTTCGGCGGCGGTGGTGCAGCGACAGTATTCGGAGCATCGGGTTCGGGTAATTTCATGACCCGTTTAACTGCGATTTTTACTGCACTGTTCTTCGTGACCAGTCTGACTTTGGCGATTTTGGCCAAGCAACAAACCTCGAATGCCTATAGTTTGGGATCTGTTCAGTCTGCGCCGACCGTACCTGTGCAATCGAATGAAACTTCACCAACTGCACCAGAAACGACCGAATAGTTTTAATTAATCCTTTCTTTTTTTCAGTGATACGACTAGAATGCGTCACAGCTGCGGTGGTGGTGGAATTGGTAGACACGCTACCTTGAGGTGGTAGTGCTTTCGGGCGTGGGGGTTCAAGTCCCCCCTTCCGCACCAACTTATAATCCAGAAATTTAAGTTGGTGTATGCAGCTGAAAAACTTCTATTGATGCGGGATGGAGCAGTCTGGTAGCTCGTCGGGCTCATAACCCGAAGGTCGTTGGTTCAAATCCAGCTCCCGCTACCAATCAATCCTTTTTAAAGACGCAAACTTTCAAGAGGCAGCTTAAACCAGTATTAAGCTGAGAAATATAATTTGCATGTTGTTGCGGGATGGAGCAGTCTGGTAGCTCGTCGGGCTCATAACCCGAAGGTCGTTGGTTCAAATCCAGCTCCCGCTACCAATCTTTTAAAGATGCAAACTTTAAAAGCAGTTTAAGTTTTTTTAAACTGAATGTTATTTGTACGCTGATGCGGGATGGAGCAGTCTGGTAGCTCGTCGGGCTCATAACCCGAAGGTCGTTGGTTCAAATCCAGCTCCCGCTACCACTTTTTCAGCGACAGATGATAAATATGCAGAATGATGTGGTTTTGATTGAAAAGTTCTCATCTTTTGTATATAATTTTTGCACGTTGATGCGGGATGGAGCAGTCTGGTAGCTCGTCGGGCTCATAACCCGAAGGTCGTTGGTTCAAATCCAGCTCCCGCTACCAAGTTTCTAAAAAGAGGCTCACAACAAGGTGGGCCTTTTTGCACAGTGGGATTTGAAAAAATCTTAAATTGTGCATTAATTGGGGCGATTTACGCCCTTTTTTATTGGCTATCGTGTAGTGTCGACATTATTTGGTCAAATCTCCATGTTTCACTACTACTATAGTTTGTATTGGTTTGTAGTGGTCAAATAGATCATAAAATCGCACCAGATGACGAGAGTAAATGAAGCTATCAAATAAAACTCAAGCACTTCAGGACTTGATTGCACCAGCAGTTGAAGCCTGTAATGTAAACCTTTGGGGGATTGAATTCCTGCCACAGGGTAAATGTTCGTTATTACGTATCTACATCGACAAGCCAGTCGATGAGAGCGTTGCACCAGCAATCAATGAAGATGGTGAAGAAGATCAGGGGCGTGGTATTGGCGTTCAGGATTGTGTGCGTGTCACGCAGCAAGTGGGCGCAATGCTGGATGTTCATGATCCGATCTCGGGTGAATATTCACTTGAAGTATCTTCGCCAGGCTGGGACCGTCC
The DNA here is from genome assembly GCF_024129435.1 of Acinetobacter lwoffii. Taxonomy (GTDB): domain Bacteria; phylum Pseudomonadota; class Gammaproteobacteria; order Pseudomonadales; family Moraxellaceae; genus Acinetobacter; species Acinetobacter lwoffii_F. The sequence continues at coordinate 11,570 of NZ_JAMXXN010000003.1, forward strand.
ATTCTTCCAGCTCGAGCAGATGTCAGGCTATATCGGTCATACCGTAGCACTACGTTTGATCAGTGCGGTAGATAACCGTCGTAAATTCCAGGCCAAACTGGTTGCTGTCGATCTTGAAAATGAAATGATTCAGGTTGAAGTAGAAAAGCAACAGGTATTGGAGATCGACAGTCACAATATCGATAAAGCAAATTTGGTCTTCCAAGATTAATTTAATAAATAAAAATTTAACGAATAGGTGACGTATGGCACGTGAAATTCTGACCGTCGTTGAAACGGTTAGTAACGAAAAAGGTGTACCTCGTGAAGCGATCTTTGAAGCGCTTGAGCAAGCTTTAGTTGCTGCGACAAAGAAAAAATTTTACGAAGGAACACATTCGGAAGAAGCACGTTTACGTGTGGAAATTGATCGTAAAACAGGTGACTATCGTACTTTCCGTCAGTGGGAAGTGGTTGCAGACGAAGATCATGAAATGCCAGCTTGTCAGGATGCCATCTCTGATGTCGATCCGGCAAAATGGTCGATTGGCGACATTCGTGAGCTTGAAGTGGAATCGATTGACTTCGGTCGTATTGCAGCGCAAATTGCCAAGCAAGTGATCGTACAGAAGATCCGTGAAGCAGAACGTGCACTTGTGGCTGATGCTTACGAATCTAAAGTCGGCGAGCTGATCTACGGTGAAGTGAAAAAACAAACCAAAGACGGTTTTATCATTGACCTAGGTGACAATGCTGAAGCGTATCTTGCTCGTGAAGAAATGATTCCGAAAGAAATCCTTCGTCCGAAGCAACGCGTGAATGCGATTCTGTTCAATGTCAACCGTGAAGGTCGTGGTGCGCAGTTACAACTGTCACGTGCTAAACCGGATATGCTGATTGCATTGATGAAGAAAGAAATCCCTGAGATTTCTGAAGAAATCATTGAAATTAAAGCTGCGGCTCGCCAACCAGGCGTTCGTGCTAAAATTGCAGTGAAAACCAATGACCACCGTATTGACCCGGTGGGTGCTTGTATTGGTATGCGTGGTACCCGTATTCAAGCTGTACAGCAAGAGCTCAATGGCGAGCGTATTGATGTCGTAGTTTGGTCGGATGATCCTGCGCAATATATCGCAAGTGCATTGGAACCAGCAGATGTATCGAGTATTGTCATTGATGAAGATGCACGTACTGCCGACATTATTTTCGCAACCAGCGATCAGCTGGCACGTGCGATTGGTTCACAAGGTCAGAACGTTCGTCTGGCATCTGAATTGACTGGCTACAAGCTGGACATGATGCTGGAAGAGGAATACTACGCCCGTCAACAAAACGAAGCGCAACAATATTTAGACATGTTTGTTACCCGTCTGGATATCGCGGAAGATTTGGCGATGGCATTGGTAGAAATGGGCTTCACCTCGCTTGAAGAAATTGCTTATGTCCCTGCGGAAACGTTTGATGAAATCGAACTGGATGCGGAACTGGTTGAACTACTGCAAAGCCGTGCGAAAGAAATTGCACTTGCTGATGCATTACAACAGCAAGAGAACATACAAGCGCCAAGTGAAGAACTTGTTGCAATGGAAGGCATGACAGTAGAGATCGCGCAAGCGCTAGCAGCTCGTGGTGTGGTAACAGTGGATGATTTAGCAGATCAGGCGACTGACGATATCGAAGATATTGAAGGTTTGGGTGCTGAGAAAGCAGGTCAACTCATTATGAAAGCGCGCGAATCATGGTTTAACTAGGAGGTAGTATATGACGGACAAGTCGATTAAAGAGTTAGCCCTCAACGTGGGTCGTCCAGTTGAGAAGCTCCTAGAGCAGGTTCGTGAGGCAGGTTTACCACAGCGTAAAGCTGACGATATTATTACCACCGAACAACAAGATAGCTTGATGAGTCATGTGAAAAAGTCACAGGGTTCGGAAAGCCAAGCAGGGCAAATCACGTTGAAACGTAAAACGACTAGTACGGCTAAAGTAGCCAGTACTTCAGGTAAGGCGAAAACGATTAATGTAGAAGTTCGCAAGAAGCATACATTTGTTAAGCCGGATCCAGAACAGATCAAAGCAGAAGCATTGGCGAAAGCCAAGGCTGAGCAACAGGCCAAAGCTGCGCCTGAGCAGAATACAGCGCAAGCTGCTTCTGCCGAAGCTCCAAAAACTGGCGTAAATAATGCGAATAAAGCTCTAGAAGCGATGCGTGCTGCTGCAAAGCAAACCAGCGACAAGCAAGAAGTTTCTAAAGCTGCAGTAGTGGTAAAACGCAAATCAACTAACAAGCCGATTGTGAAGCAAGTTGTTAAACCAACTGAAACCGCTGAACAGAAAAAGGCACGTGAAGCAGAAGCAGCAAAATTAAAAGCTGTTGAAGAAGCAGCACGTCGTAAAGCGGCTGAAGAAGCGCAGCAACGTACCCTTGAGCAAATGCGTCAAATGGCGTCTAAGTACACCGCGGAAGATACCACTGCAACTATTCGTGTTGTTGATGATTCTCCTCTGGCTGCCGGTCTTGTTGGCCAGGCATATGAAGACTCTTTTGCAAAAGAAGACCGCGAAATCAAACGTGGTACGAATACGCCGAGCGCACGTGCACCGAAAAAAGGTGGTCGTCGTGGTCAGGAAGAGCAAAGCTTCAGCAAACAGCCTAAGCGTGGTTTAAAAACCAGCCAGGGCAACAAGCACGGCTTCGAAAAACCTGTGAAAAAACAGGTTTATGATGTTGAAATCGGTGAAACGATTGTGGTTGCTGACTTGGCTGCGAAAATGGCAGTTAAGGTTCGTGAAGTAATCAAATCACTCATGAAAATGGGTGAATTGGTTACTCAGAACCAGGCAATTGATCAGGAAATTGCTGCACTTGTTGTTGAAGAAATGGGCCATAATCCGGTACTGGTTTCTGATACACAAGCTGAAGATAACTTGCTTGAAGCAGCTGAAGAAGCACGTGGTGCGCAATCTACGCGTGCGCCTGTTGTTACCATTATGGGTCACGTTGACCATGGTAAGACATCACTGCTTGACCGTATTCGTCGTGCCAAAGTGGCTGCTGGCGAAGCAGGCGGTATTACCCAGCATATCGGTGCTTACCATGTAACTACTGATAAAGGTATGATTACATTCCTTGATACTCCGGGACACGCAGCATTTACTGCAATGCGTTCACGTGGTGCGAAAGCAACAGATATCGTGGTTCTGGTTGTTGCAGCAGATGATGGTGTAATGCCACAAACTGCAGAAGCAATTGACCATGCACGTGCTGCAGGTACGCCAATCATTGTTGCGATCAACAAGATGGATAAAGAATCTGCTGATCCAGATCGCGTATTGAATGAATTGACTGTGAAAGAAATCGTGCCAGAACAATGGGGTGGTGACGTTCCAGTGGCAATGGTTTCTGCACATACTGGTCAAGGTATTGATGAACTTCTTGATATTATTTCGATTCAAGCTGAACTTCTAGAGCTTAAAGCATCGGAAGAAGGCGCTGCACAAGGTGTCGTAATTGAAGCACGTGTAGACAACAGCCGTGGTGCGGTAACGTCTATTCTGGTTCAAAACGGTACATTGAAAGTAGGTGATCTCGTTCTTGCCGGTTCATCTTATGGTCGCGTTCGTGCGATGACGGATGAAAATGGTCAGCGTATCAAATCTGCAGGTCCTTCGATTCCAGTGGAAATTCTGGGTCTTCCAGAAGCGCCAATGGCAGGTGACGAAGTTCTTGTGGTCAGCGATGAGAAGAAAGCACGTGAAGTTGCCGATGCGCGTATGGATCGTGAACGTCAAAAACGTCTTGAGCGTCAATCTGCAATGCGTCTTGAAAACATCATGGCGTCTATGGGCAAGAAAGATGTGCCTATCGTGAACGTTGTGTTGAAAACTGACGTACGTGGTACACTTGAAGCCTTGCATGTAGCACTTGCTGAGCTTGCGACTGACGAAGTTAAAGTACGTATCATCGGTTCTGGTGTAGGTGCGATCACTGAGTCTGACGTGACACTGGCTGAATCTTCAGAAGCAGTTCTACTCGGTTTTAACGTACGTGCGGACAACGCTGCGCGTCAAAAAGCAGATGCAGACAGTATCGACATTCGTTACTACTCAATCATCTATCAATTGATTGATGATGTGAAAGCAGCAATGAGCGGTAAGCTTGCACCAGAACATCGTGAAACGATTCTGGGTGTTGCACAAGTACGTGAAGTATTCCACTCAAGTAAGTTTGGTGCGGCTGCGGGCTGTATGGTACTTGAAGGCGTATTGCATCGTAACAAACCGATTCGCGTATTACGTGATGACGTGGTTGTGTTCCAGGGCGAGCTTGAATCTCTTCGTCGCTACAAAGAAGTGGTTGAAGAAGTTCGTGCCGGTATGGAATGTGGTCTTGCGGTGAAAGGCTATAAAGACATCAAAGCACTTGATAAGATCGAAGTGTACGATGTTCAACTGATTAAACGGAGTCTTTAATGGCGGGTAGTCAACGTCTGAAGCGTATGGCGGATACAGTACAACGCGAGTTGTCAGAACTGATCCGTCAGGAGCTGAAAGATCCACGCTTAGGTGGTCTTGTGACCATCTCTGCAGTGAAGGTGAGCCCAGACCTGGGATATGCGGAAGTTTATGTCACTGTGATGGGACGTGAACTTGGCGATGAGCAAAGTCAGGAAGCCAATAAAGAAACTTTGGATGTGTTGAACAAAGCATCTGGTTTCTTGCGCCACGAGCTGAGTCGTCGTATCAAAACCCGTATTACGCCTCGTCTACGTTTCCATTACGATAAGACCAATGCATATGGTAACTATATGTTTGGTCTGATCGCTGAAGCAGTGAAGGACTTACCTGAAGCTGAAGCAAAAAAAGATGATGAATAAGTCTTAGGACTAAAAAAGCCACCTTCGGGTGGCTTTTTTTATCTCTCTATTTTGAGATTTGGGAGAACTGGAATCGCTTGCTCAATTAATCTAAATCATCATTGCGATTGATTTTCTTTTCATAAAAGGTACGACGGCGTGAACGCTGCCAGGGCAGGGGGCGTTCTAGCGTTTCCGGCACTTCGCCACTCAAAGAGCGTAACCGCAAATGCAATGCAGCCTGTGCCATCAGATTGGCGGATACCGGCGCAGTAATAAAGGCAAACAAGGTAATCAGCACTTCCGCAAAGCCGAAACGGCCATACATGGCAGAGAAAATAATTGCTGCAATTAAGAAACTGCCGAGGCCCAAAGTACTGGATTTGGTTGGTGCATGCAGACGCATGAACAGATCGGGCAAGCGCACCATCCCAATTCCGCCAACCAGCATAAAGAAAGCACCAATCAATAGAAAAATCGACACCAGTATTTCTAAAATTAAAGACATTTAAAAACTCCTAGTCGATGACATGGCCAGTGGTAAAATAACGTGCCAAGGCTGCGGTAGAGACAAAGCCCAACATCGCGACCAAGAGTGCACCTTCAAACAGAAATGTGCTGCTCCAGTAAATGCCTAAAATCACCACCAGACAGGTGGCATTCAAAAACAGGGTGTCCAGTGCCAGCAGGCGGTCCACAATAGAGGGGCCGGTAATCAGCCGGATCAGACACAGTAACATGGAGATGGTTACCGCACCCAGACAAATCAATAATGCATAAGGTAGAATTGTCATGCTTTTTCTCCTGATCGTGCATTAAAAATCTCAATGAGCGGGCGTTCATAGCGCTGCTTAATCAGCTCGATTTCGGCCGCTTCATCATCTGTGCTTAAGGCATGTACCAGAATATCACCACGATCCTGGTCAATCCCTGCAGATACCGTGCCCGGTGTGGTGGTAATAATCATCGCCAGCAAGGTGTTGACTTCTTCATGTTCGGTATCTAAAGGCACACGGAACCATTTCGGATGCAGGTTCTTGGTTGGACCAAGCACCAGTTTTGCGACTTTAATATTGGCTACTACAATATCCCAAACTACGACGAAGAACAGGTGCAGGGCAGGAGTCCACTGGATATTGGGGGTATAGTCAATAAAGGGTTCGACCATACGTGGAATGATGACTGCGAGTAGCAAGGCCATCAGTAGGGTTCCAGCGTCCAGGCTGTGTGCCAGTAAAACCCAGCTCAGTCCCACAATTACAGAAACCAGCGGATGTGGGAACCAGCGTTGAAATAATGATTCAGCCATTAAGGTCCCTCCGCCGGTTTAAGTTGATTATCATCATATTCGGTCTGTTCAATATGCTGCTGGTCAATCTGGCGTTGCTTGAATTCTGAAATATGTTCACCTTTCAAGGTCGCTTCTGAAATCACATAAGGAATCAGATGCGCATTAGGATCTATCACCTCACCACCATATTTGGTTTCTGGCAAATACTTCGGATCGAATGGCTGGACGCTAATAAACTGACCTTCTGCATCCGGTTTTAACAGCGCGGCTTCATAGACCGAATTGTTTTTGATCTGTTCCGCAGTCTGATAATTATATTGATAAATCGGTCCGGCAAACACCACGTAGGCGGTTAAGCTCACAAGCAATATATAAATCACCCGGTCATTGCGTGCCGGTGCTTTACTCGGCAGGGCTTCATATTTATGAAACTCTTCAGAATCAAGATCATCTTCAGGTCTGCTCGAACGCCAGAACAGCATAAAACCGACCCGGGTAAAGGCCAGAATACTGAGGAAACTTACCAGTAAAATAGTCAGAATAATGATCATCTGATAGTCTGAATGGACAGAAGCCTGCAAAATAAAGACTTTACCGAAGAATCCACTAAACGGTGGCAGGCCTGCCATCATCAAAGCGATGATGAAATAGACAATCGAAACCAGCTTGTTCTGTTTCATCAGTGGGGCGATTTTAAAATGATCTTTAAATTCGCCGCGCTGCGAGGTAATCCAACCCGACAGAATATAAAATGCGGCCGCAATCAGGGTGCTGTGTACCAGGTAATATAGCGCACCGGCCCAAGCCGCAGTGTTATTCAGGCCAATGGCCACCAGAATCGTTCCGACTGAAGACAGCACCATAAAACCGACAAAACGGCGCAGACGTTCGGTGCCAATCGCACAGATTACACCATAGACAGATGTGACCAGACCAATCACCAGCAGACAGTTCATCAGAATCTGATGGCTATATTCGTCATCAAAAACCGTGCCGTTGATACGCAAAATCGCATAAATCCCGACTTTGGTCATGATGGTAAAGAGCGCTGCAACAGGTGTGGTGGCCACGGCATAGGTTTTGGGTAACCAGAAACCCACCGGCAACATTGCGGCTTTAATCCCAAACACCACAAACAGCATCAAGCCACCGGCAACGGCCAGTTTGTGCTGATCTTCTGCAAGTGTTGGCATCAAACGGGCTACATCGGCCATATTCAGACTGCCGACACTGCCATAAATCATTCCGAGTCCAATCAGGAACAGCGCAGACGCTAGCAGGTTGATGGTGACGTAATGAATTCCCAGCTGAAAACGTGCCTTGCCTTGTCCATGCAACAGCAGTACATAGGACGCCATCAGCAAAATTTCAAAGAACACGAACAGGTTGAACAAATCGCCTGTCAGGAATGCACCAGTCAGACCCATCAGCAGGAAATGCACCATGGCATGGAAATAACGGCCGCGTAAGTCCCATTCTTTACTGGCATACCAGACCACAGGCAAGGCGAGCGCATAGGTCAATACCAGCATCATGGCCGAGAGCTGATCCAGCACCAGCACGATCCCAAATGGTGCTGCCCATTCGCTGAGGGTATAGACGCTGATTTGGCCCTGACTGCTGTTTATCAGATAACTGACGGCAATGATTAGGCCCAAGATTCCCGAGAGATGGCTGATACCACGACGCCAGGGTTGACGCCAGTCTGTAATCAGAGAGCCTGCACCCGGATTGCCTAAAAGTACAAGGGCAAAAGCGGTAAAGGCCGGTAAAAGAATACTGAAAATAGGGGTGTGCTGAGTCCAGAAATTGAGAAGATCAGTCATTAAGGCTCATCCTCACGTGGATCAATCTGGGGGATATCTTCTTTTGAGTCAACGTGGTCTGTTCCTGATTCGTAGCGGCTACGCAGTGCCAGTTGGACAATAAAGGCAGTGGTGGCAAAGCCAATCACGATGGCCGTCAGCACCAGTGCCTGAGGAAGAGGGTCGGTCACATTCGAGGCTTCGGTTAATACTGCAGGCGAATTCATCTGAATCCGGCCCATGGCAAATAAAAACAGGTTGACCGCATAACCAATCATGGCCAAGCCCAACACCACCGGGAAGGTACGGGCACGCAGGATCAGATAAATGCCTGTGGCTGTCAGCAGGCCAATCGCGGAGGCTAATAAAAATTCTAAACTCATCATTCTATTATCCTCTTGGTACTGGGCCAGACATGCTGGAGTGACGTGAATCGCCCAAGACTGAAATCATCAGCATGGTGGCACCGACGACAGTGACATAGACGCCGACATCGAATAGCGCAGCCGAAGCTAAATGCATTTCTCCAATAATAGGCGGAGAGACATAAATATGTGCACTGGTCAGGAATGGACGTGACCAGAACCAGGCCGCGATTCCGGTTAATCCTGCAATCGTTAAGCCGACTCCAATCCAGATTTCATACAGGCGACCGGATTTCGCACCCAGTAACTGTTCGGTTTTGTCCTGTCCCACTGCGATATATTGAATAATAAGTGCCAGTGAAGTCACCAGTCCGGCAATGAATCCACCGCCCGGCAGGTTATGGCCACGCATAAAGATATACAGGCTGACTACCAGCGCGACCGGCAAAATCCAGGATGCGGTAATACGCAACATCAGCGGGGAAGGATTAAAACGATAGGTCAGGCCCTGGGTCATGGTGGTACCATGCGCACGCATGCCATCCATCAGGCTAAGGACACCAATCGCGGCAATCCCGAGTACAGTAATTTCGCCGAAGGTATCGAAACCACGGAAATCGACCAGAATCACATTCACCACATTGGTTCCGCCGCCCAGAGGAATGGACTGTTGCAGGAAGAACCATGAAATGGAATTGTGATCACGGGTCATGATCAGCCAGGCAATTGCCGCAATCCCGAGACCGCCGCCCAAGGCAATAATGGCATCGCGCCAGCGACGGGTCGGACTCGATTCATACGGAGTTAATTGTGGCAGTAAAGATAAACTCATCAGTAGCAGAACAGTGGTGACCACATCGACCGTAATCTGGGTCAGCGCCAGATCGGGAGCCGAGAAGCCGATAAAGACCATGGTGACGACCAGACCGACTGCACCGCTAATCAGTACAGCTTTAATGCGCTCATGATGGAACCACAGCAGCATCCAGCAGGCGGAGAACAGCAGTAACCACAGGATAATCGCCAAGGCAGGAGCATGGGTCAGCTCGCGCGTACCCGTACCCACCGCATTGCTGAGTAATGGGAATCCTACCAGCCCGATGGTAAAAATCACAATCCACAATAAATAGCTTTGTAATTTGCCATTTTCAGTGGTACGGCGGAAACGGCGTGAATTCAGCAGCAAATTTTTCAAAAACAGGTCGAACAGCACCCGGCCCTGTAAGCGGCCCAGTTTTGGATCCAAGTCGATTTCACGTAAGGCGCCACCTTTGGCGAGAGAAAAGTAAAAGATTATTCCGCCGAGCAGAGCGATCACACTCATCAGCAGCGGCAGGTTGAAACCATGCCAAAGTGCCAGATGGGTACCTTCAAAATCAAAATTTTGGGTTGTCGCTTGAGTGGTGCTATTGACAATTTTTTCTACTAGAAGAGCGGGTAATAGACCGACTAAAATACATAAAATTGCTAACAAAGTGGCCGGTGCGCGCATACCAAAGGCAGGTTCATGTGCATCTTTATTCGGAACCTGCTTGCCTAGCGGACCATCGAAAAAGACCCCATGCACCAGTCGAATGGAATAAGCCACCGCAAAAATCCCGGCCAGTGTCGCGACAATAGCAGAGCCGACCATAAGTGGACCACTTAAACTGGCGACCAGTTCGGTAAAGAACATTTCCTTGGACAGGAAACCATTGGTCAACGGTACACCTGCCATGGATGCTGCCGTGATCATGGTCAGTGTTGCGGTAAAGGGCAGTAATTGCCACAAGCCAGACAATTTACGTAAGTCACGGGTACCGGATTCATGATCGATGATGCCGGCAATCATAAACAGTGCCGCTTTAAAGGTGGCATGGTTAATAATGTGGAAAATCGCTGCTGCAACAGCCAATGGTGAACCAATCCCGAGCAGACACATGATCAGACCTAAATGGCTGATGGTGGAATAGGCGAGCAAGCCTTTCAGGTCTTCCTTAAAAATGGCAAAGAAGGCGGCCATGCACAGGGTAAACAGACCAACAAAGGTCACAATATTATGAAACAGTGCAGCGCCGGCAAAAATCGGGAGCAAACGTGCGACCAGGAATAAACCGGCTTTGACCATGGTGGCCGAGTGCAAATAGGCAGAGACCGGTGTCGGTGCAGCCATGGCATTCGGCAACCAGAAGTGGAACGGGAACTGCGCACTTTTGGTAAAGGCACCAAGTAAAATCAGCAACAAGGTTGGAACAAATAAATGATGGGACTGAATCTGCTCAGTCATCGTCAGGATTTGGTCAAGCTGATAAGTGCCGGTAATTTGACCAAGCAGGACAAAACCGCCCAGCATCGCCAGACCACCCATTCCGGTAATGGTCAAGGCCATACGTGAGCCGCGTTGCGCCGCTTCGTAATTGCTCCAGTAACCCACCAGCAAGAAGGAGGAAATACTGGTCAGTTCCCAGAAAACCAATAAGATAATCAGATTATTCGACAATGAAATCCCGAGCATCGCGGCCATAAACAGCATCAGCAGAAGATACAGTTTGCTCAGTGAATTTTTGGGATTGAGATAATAATAGGCATAAATATAAATCAGGGTACCAATTCCGCTGATCAGCAAGGCAAACAGCAGTCCCAGAGAATCCAGGCGAAAACTGAAATCGATGCCGAGCTGGGGCAGCCAGGACCAGGTCTGGGTAATCACTGCGCCATCAAATATGGCAGGCGCCTGACTCAATAATAATAAGAAACTGCTGAGGCTGACACCAATTGCCCCTAAAGCCGTTACCCCGCGCGAAAATTGTTTCAGCCACGAGACAAGGGTTGTGCCTAATACTAACGGTAACAATATAATAATCGGCAGCACACTCGTATCCATTGTCATGATTTAGGTTTTGACCAACCTAAGGTGAATCTTTATCTTTCAAGGACTACAGGACCACAAGGAGCGACCCAAACTTCTCAATCTTGAAAGCCAAAAGAATATTCAAAAAGAATATAAAACAGTTGTATTGCGCAACTTATAAACGATAGCAAATTCCGATTTTACAATGAAATTCGCAAATAAAACCGATCATATTACAGGATAACAACAACATCAACGTTTTTATGTAGAACTTATAAATTATACGCCGGCTCGGTTTTAACAGGCGCTGCATGCTTAAACAGATCATCTAGAAGTGACCGAAAATTAAGATTAAATTGCAGGCATTGATTGTAAATTTGACTCAAAACAGTTCAATCCTAGCAAAACAGAATGCTGAAAAAGGCTTCCTTGTTTACTCAAACAATCGCGCTTATTTTTTTGAATCTGTTTAGAGCGACTGAGGTAGCGTCGGATGATACTCCTGAGTCAGTAGGGCTAGCAGTTCCTGCTGTTGTTCCGGATTTAACTGTTGCTGAATCATTTGCAATACTGCAAGCGGTGTGACGGGTTCGGTGACCGTTTCCAGTAAAGTATCTTCAGGCGAGATATCTTTATTTCGCTGCAATTCCAGCTCTGCGTAGATCTGATCAAACTGGGTTTTCATACTTTCAAGATGAATGGGGTGCAGCTGTTTATTTTCCAGTTTCAGACATTGAAAGCCTTGCGCCTGTTCCAGTAATTCAGGCCGGTTGCCGGTCGCAATAATCTGCAAGTTAGGAAAAGCCTGATGCAGGCGTGACAGGATCACTGCTGCCATCTCCTGATCCAGTTGATGATCAATCGCATCAATCAGTAAAACACCTGTGCCTTCCTGACACGGAAATAAACTATTGGGATTCAACAGACAAAGCCGCCGTACAATATCGCCCACCAGTGCAATCCAGTTGCGGATACTGTTGGGCAGTTGCTGAAAACTAAAGGTCTGTTGCTGATAGGTCACCATCAGTTGCAGCTTGGGCTGATATTTTAAATACATCTGGCTGACTTCTGGCAAGATCAGCGATAGGGCCTGTTTTAAAGCGGTGAGATTCGGTGCATGCAGATGTGCCTGGGCTTTCTCGATCTGCCGGGCCAGTTCATCTCCGCGACTGTTTTCAGGCTGCTGCAAGGCACGCGCCAAAATCTGGTTCATAACCTTGGCACTTTGCGCATTTTCAATATCACTGATTTCACGAAACCATTCAAAAAAACGGGCAAAGGTGGTGAAAGGAATCGCAGCGATTTCATAAGCATGTGCGGACTGGAGAATGGCCGGGTTATTTTTGCTGAGCAGATTGACTTCATTGGTAAAGCGTTCAGCAGGATAATAGGCAATTAGCGGCAAACCGAGCAGGGGATCGTGCAAGCGGGCTTTGTGATACAGGCTGAGCATGCTTTCAAGCTGTGAGGTTTCTGCTTTGCTAAAACCCAGACCCTGACTGTTTAGGGTCTTGTAGATTTGCCATGAACAGCTTTGTAGGTTCGCAGGCTCAGACTGACTGGATTCTGGCAAGCTGCCCATCTCTTCAGGAAAACCAATCCGGATGTCAATTTTGGATTGCAGCCGGTTTTGCATGATGTCCTGATCTTGCATCACAAGACCGGCAGCACGGCTGTCGCGATAACGGGCTGCAAACCAGGTCAGTGCCTGATAGCTAAAACGTAAAAGCGTAGTTTTGCCAGTTCCCTGATTGCCCAGAATCAAGGTGACCGGGCATTGCGGATAATTAAACTGAAGCTGAATGTCGGAAAAATGCAGTGTGTGTTTCAGTTGAAACGCTTGGATGTGCATAGATCACCTGTCCTATGAGGTTTACATCCATGCCATGCACTTTAACCGACTGCCTGCCGAAGCGACTGTGGCATTTTGATCTTCAGTTGCTGAATCAGGTCATAAATGTGATGAATATTTAAACTCACTTTAGCACGTGTACAGGCCACGTAAAGTAATCTTAATTCTTCATCACTAATTTTATGGTCTTTTTCATTCAGCTTAAATTGATAGTCATCTTCAATATGAACCCGATCCCATTCCAGACCTTTGGCCTTGTGTGCCGTGGAAATAATATAATCGGCCTGGGCAATTGGGGTGATTTTAGCCAGGGCTTTTTTTAGTGGATCAGTCCCATGTTCGTCCACCAGTTTGACCAGTGGCTTGATGTCACTACCTTCATTGGTTTCACAATATTCATGGACATCATGCCAGGAGTTAAACCAGGCCAGTTCCGGTACATCGACCACACGTTTGCCCTGTTTCAGCATGGCGGCCGCATCGACAAAACGATTCAGTTTGACGTGATCGGCTTGCAGGCTGACTTTATCGCCACGAACTAAACCTGCTAATAACAGTTCCATAGCACGGGCATTGGTCCGGCATAAAATTGCATCCCGTATTTTGGTATGCGGTTTATTCACGACTTTAGAATCTAACAACGGATTGCCAAACAAAGGCACGGTCTCATTGAGGGCACCTAAAATAGCATTGGCATTCAGGGCAATTTCAGGACCAAAACGAAATGAGGTGGTCAGACGTGATTCGGGCAGAGGCAGTTGCTGCATGGCATTGACTGCACCGCGCCAAGCATAGATCTGCTGATGCGCGTCTCCGACATAAATCACTTGGGTGCTGCGCTGTTTCAGCAGAATTCCCAGCATTAAGGGATCGGCATCCTGGGCTTCATCGAACAGCACATAATCGGCCGGGATATTCGGTTCAGACAACGCCCAGAGTTTCAGGTAAATGTCATGACCAATGCCGGCCTGATGATTTGGATCAATCGACTCTAGCCAGCGCCGTTCGACTGCTGGATAAAGTTTCTTCTGTAAAGTCTCGATATCATCCGGATGCAACCAGCTCGGTGCCTGAATATGCCGTGGGGCAGGGTATTGCGAACTGGTCGAACAGAAATAACCGACAGCATTGGCGACCAAGCTTGCCAGACGCGAAGGCATCAAGACATATTTTTCATAACGCCCACCCATCATGCGGCGCATAGTCATTGGTTCAAGCCGGTATTCTTTGGCAATAAAACTTGGACTCAAGCGTGGCAGACGCAGTTTGTCGGTGACTCCACGTGGAACACTGCGAAACGCCAGCGAGTGAAAAGTCCGGCAATCCACTCCCCGGTGAAATTTGGCTTGCGCTTCACTGGCAATGACCTTGTTAAAAGCCAGATACATGCCACGTCTTTGCGGCATGGCATCACTGATCATTTGCAAGGTAGTCGTTTTACCTGTGCCTGCATAGGCAATGACTTTAAAGGATTTGCCCAGACGTGCGTTATCAATGGCAGTCGCCTGCTCATAGGTTGCGGTCGATTTTTTTAAATCAGACACAGATGAATTCAAGGCTTAATGCTGACGATTGGCTTTTTCAACCAAGCCGGATAAGCCTTGGCGACGTGCCAGTTCATTTAATACCAATTGCACATCCAGGTCGAAATAACCCAGCATCACGATGGTATGGAACCACAGGTCTGCCACTTCATAGATCAGATCATTTTTATGGTCTGCCGAAGCATTCTGGTCAAAGTCTTTGGCTGCCAGCACAGTTTCAAAGCTTTCTTCACCGACTTTTTCTAGAATCTTGTTTAAACCTTTATGGTAGAGCTTGGCCACATAAGAGGAGTCCGGATCGGCCTGTTTGCGTTCTGCCATCATCTGACCCAGATAAGACAGGACTTCGACCTGTTCAGATTGAGCGGTTGACGCCTCCATGGCAAACGTATGTGGATTAGCAGATTTTTCACCATAAATCGCAGACGGATCTTTCAACTGTGCATCGACAATTTCCCAGCCATTTGGCGTGAGCTTGCGATAGAAACATGATTCACGGCCAGTATGGCAGGCGATACCGCCATGTTGTTCAATTTGCAGCACAATCACGTCGGCATCACAGTCCAGACGGATTTCATGTACGGTCTGAAAATGTCCTGACTCTTCGCCCTTATGCCATAACTTATTGCGTGAACGGGAGAAATATACCGCCTGATTTTTTTCGGCAGTTAAAGCCAATGCTTCAAGGTTCATCCAGGCCACCATCAACACACGTCCAGTTTGATGATGCTGGGCAATGGCAGGGACTAATCCTTGTTCGTTAAATTTTACTTCATCGAGCCATTGCGCGTTGTTCATAAGGGTTTCCATCATTTCAATCAAAATATAAAAATACGGATAGGAAATATCCGCTGATAGTGTACGTGATCTCGCAGCATTTGCGGCAAAAATCTGTGTTGATCAGGACAGGCTGTGTCGTGGTTTTTTAAATCAGTCCACTTTATTTCAGATCTTGCAAAAATGAGACAGAGAAAAGCCGCCTGGTTGGCGGCTCGTATTGTGATTCAATTATCCGTATGAAAAATTACCAGTGTTCGCCCGGGAACAGACGTGCATATGCTTTTTGCACCAAGTTTAATTTTTGTGGTTGGCCCACAGATGCAGTTGAACTTGGGAACAGGTTATAGCCAATCGACATCAAGACATTGTTGATATCCGGTGCAATTGAATAGGTAATGGAAGCCAGGCGGCCCAAACCGGTCGCCACTTTTTTCGGACGTTTCACAATCGCATAGGCAATCAGGTCAGCCGCCTGTTCTGGGGAAAGCGTCGGTACATATTTATAGATTTTGGTCGGCGCAATCATCGGGGTACGCACCAAAGGCATATAGATCGATGTGATTGCGATTTTATGTGAATGTACTTCTGCAGACAGGCAGCGGCTAAAGGCATCCAGTGCAGCTTTTGAAGCGACATAGGCTGAAAAACGGGTGGCATTGGCCAGTACGCCAATCGAACTGATGTTAATAATATGACCCGCGCGACGAATCATCATTTGCGGCAGGATATTCATCACCAGACGCACCGCGCCGAAATAGTTCAGCTGCATGGTACGTTCAAAATCATGAAAACGATCTACCGACTCATGTACGGCACGGCGAATCGAACGTCCTGCATTATTGATCAGAATATCAATATGATCGACTGAGGCAATAATCTGTTTGGAAACTTCATCAATCGCTTCCATATTGTTTAAATCACATGGAAAGATTGAGGCTTTGCCGCCTTTGGCTTCAATTTCTGATTTTACTTGTTCTAGGGTTTCCTGAGTACGGGCCACCAGTAAAACATGGGCACCTGCATCAGCCAGTTGATGTGCTGTCGTTAAACCAATACCGCTGGATGCACCGGTAATCAGGACGGTTTTACCTGCAACACGTTTTTCCAGTTGTTTGTGTAGTCTAGTTTTCACGTTTGTTATCCCTAATTTGAAGTCAGCGTTCAAATTATTTTTATTAAAGGTCTATGGCGCTCTAACAGAAGATGAGAGCGAAGGTGAGTCCAGATATGATAACCAATTCTTCAGAAAAATCTATAAATTAAACCATTGAAATTAAAATAAAAATTAGAGTAATTGCTCTATTTGTGTTCACTCTTTCATTTAACTTTTAACATGAAAATAAAAAGCAAAGCAAGTGGCTGTTTTAGAAAATAAATAAAAAACCTCACCAAAATGATGAGGTTTCGAATCGACTCGGGCACCGTTTTTAAACAGCCGCCAGCGCCTGTTCCAGATCGGCAATCAGGTCATCAATATGTTCAATCCCGATAGATAAACGCACCATATCCTCACTGACGCCTGCCGATTTTAACTCTTCGGCATTGAGCTGACGATGCGTAGTAGTCGCCGGGTGGCAGGCCAGACTTTTAGCGTCGCCGATATTGACCAGACGGGTGAACAATTGCAGGGCATCAATAAAACGTGTGCCGCCTTCGAGACCATGTTCTACCCCAAAGGTCAGAATGGCAGAAGGTTTACCTTTCACATATTTCTGTGCCAAGGCATGCTGTGGGTGATCTTTCAGGCCGGCGTAATTGACCCATTTCACTTTAGGATGTTTTTGCAGATATTCAGCGACTTTCAGTGCATTTTCGGTATGACGTTCCATACGCAAGCTTAAAGTTTCCAGACCTTGCAGAATCAAAAACACATTCTGCGGACTGATCGCAGCGCCGGTATTACGCAGTGGCACTACACGCGCACGTGCGATATATGCTGCTTCCCCCAAAACTTCGACATAGTTCACGCCATGGTAGCTTGGATCAGGCGTATTCAGGGCAGGGAAACGTTCAGGGTATTTACCCCACGGGAATTTGCCGCTATCCACAATAATGCCGCCAATTGAATTACCATGCCCGCCAATATATTTGGTCAGCGAGTGCACCACGATATCTGCACCGAAATCAAAAGACTTCTGCAAGACAGGAGTTGCTACAGTGTTGTCGACAATCACGGGTACGCCGTATTCATGCGCAATCTTTGAAATCGCTTCCAAGTCGATAATGTTGCCGAGTGGGTTACCAATTGATTCCACAAAAACCAGTTTGGTTTTGTCGTCAATCAGACCACGCAGTGCTTCCGGGTTTTGATAGTCAAAGAAGCGGACTTCAATGCCTTGCTTTGGCAGGGTGTGTGCAAACAGGTTATAGGTGCCACCATATAAAGTAGACACTGAAGCAATATTGTCTCCGGCTTCCGCAATGGTCTGAATCGCATAAGTAATCGCAGCCATGCCAGAGGCCAAAGCCAGCGCGCCAATTCCACCTTCCAGTGCTGCGACACGTTGTTCCAGAACCGCAGTGGTCGGGTTCATAATTCGGGTATAGATATTGCCCTGAACCTTTAAATCAAAGAGATCGGCCCCATGTTGAGTATTGTCAAAGGCATAAGACGTGGTTTGGTAAATCGGCACTGCAACAGCTTTGGTGGTTGCTTCTGGGGTATAACCTGCATGAATCGCAAGGGTTTCTGCTTTATAACTCATTCTGTTTGATCTTCTTGTTTAAGTTTATGGCTTGAGTGTAGCATTTTCACATATGAGTAAAAGTGCAATTTTATTGAAATAAATATATGAAATATTCATATATCGACCTGGATTTGAGTCGTTTATTTTACTGAAAACAACTGTTTAAAAAAACATCATCAATAAACTTGTAACAATGCATTGAAGTTCATGGCAATGGCTTATGTTTTCGCAGCTTTCTGCGTATAATAGCCGATTATTTTTTCGCTCATTTTTGAGCTGGGGTGGTTGTTTTAACCCCATTTGGTTTTTCAGTTGAGGAGTCCTACGTGGCCCAATATATTTACACGATGAACCGAGTGTCGAAGATGGTTCCGCCTAAGCGCGAAATCCTGAAAGACATCTCCTTATCATTTTTCCCAGGCGCTAAAATTGGTGTGCTTGGTTTAAACGGTGCAGGTAAATCTACCTTGCTTCGTATTATGGCGGGCGTAGATAAAGATTTCTCTGGTGAAGCACGTGCGCAACCGGGTATAAAAATCGGTTATCTTGAGCAAGAACCACCTTTAGATGAAACTAAAGACGTTCGTGGTAACGTCGAAGATGGTTTACGTGAACCGCTTGATGCCTTGGCACGTCTGGATGAAGTCTTTGCTGAATATGCAGCAGAAGATGCGGATTTCGATGCACTTGCGAAAGAGCAAGAGAAGCTTGAAGCGATTATCCAGACTTGGGATGCGCATAACCTTGCGAACCAGATGGATCAAGCAGCTGCAGCATTGAACTTGCCTGCTTGGGATGCAGATGTATCTAAGCTTTCAGGTGGTGAACGTCGTCGTGTGGCGCTGTGCCGATTACTTCTGTCTAAACCAGATATGTTACTTCTAGACGAACCAACGAACCATTTAGATGCTTCATCTGTATCTTGGTTGGAACGTTTCTTGAAAGACTTCCCGGGTACCATCGTCGCTATTACGCATGACCGTTACTTCTTGGATAACGTTGCTGAATGGATTCTGGAGCTTGACCGTGGTATGGGCATTCCGTATCAAGGTAACTACTCTTCTTGGCTTGAGCAGAAAAATGCCCGTTTAGAGCAAGAGAACAAGCAGGAAGAATCTTTTGCTAAAGCATTGAAAAAAGAACTTGAATGGGTTCGTTCAAATGCCAAAGGTCAGCAAAAGAAAAACAAAGCGCGTATGGAGCGTTTTGAAGAGCTTAACTCACGCGAATTCCAGCAGCGTAACGAAACCTCTGAAATCTACATTCCACCTGGTCCACGTCTGGGCAACAAGGTTGTAGAAGTTGAAGGCATCAGCAAATCGTTTGGTGATCGCTTACTGTACAAAGATTTAACGTTCACAGTACCACCTGCTGCCATTGTGGGTATCGTGGGTGAGAACGGTGCAGGTAAAACCACGCTATTCCGTATGATGACTGGCGAACAGCAACCAGATACCGGTACGGTAACGCTGGGTGAATCGGTTAAAGTGGCTTATGTCGGTCAGATCCGTGACACTTTAGATAACAACAAAACCGTTTGGGAAGAAGTGTCTGGCGGTTTAGATATCTTGAAGATTGGTGATTACGAAATCGCATCTCGTGCGTATATCGGTCGCTTTAACTTTAAAGGCCAAGATCAGCAAAAGCGCGTAGGTCAATTGTCAGGTGGTGAGCGTAACCGTTTACAACTTGCGAAAATCCTGCAAATGGGTGCAAACGTGATCTTGCTGGATGAACCATCGAACGACTTGGACATCGAAACCTTGCGTGCACTTGAGGATGCCATTCTGGTATTCCCGGGTACTGTGATGGTGATCTCGCATGACCGTTGGTTCCTGGATCGTATTGCAACGCACATCTTGTCATTTGAAGGTGAAACCCCTGAATTCTTCACGGGTAACTATGCTGAGTTTGAAGAATATCGCCGTAAGCGTGATGGTGATGATCTTGTAGCCAAGCGTCAAAAATATCGCAAAATCGGTGTTTAATCATCTCCGACTTTTGTAAATAAAAAAACCAGCCTCAGGGCTGGTTTTTTTATGTTTATTATATGGTGGAGGGTAAATTAGATTTCCCACTCATGATTACATTCACGGCATTTCCATTTCTTTTGTGTTTGCATGAATGCCTGCATTGAAATTTTAAAATCAGGTAGATCTTTATAGAACATAAAACCTGCGATCAAAGAAAGAATAAAGACGATCACAGTCGCAGTCTGTAAAGTGGTACCTGCACCATCGCCAAAAATCCACATCGCGATGCTAATAATGACCAGTAATAATAACAGGAACAGGGCAGGGACCAGAAACATTAAGCTTTTAGGAACCACTGGACGTGGAGCTGCTTGACCTGGCTGGGCCACTGGCATGATTTTCGGGCTTTGACACTTAGGGCAACGATATTGCATTACAACTCCAAAATTCTAAATTACTGATTATTTTATCGGAAGATGCGAAGAAACCGAAATATTGCCCAACATAAAATATACAGGCAATAAAAAACCCAAGTCGCAATGCTTGGGTTTTTTATAAGATGACCATAATATATTATGGTCATCTTGAATATGGCGTCCCTACGGGGATTCGAACCCCGGTTACCGCCGTGAAAGGGCGATGTCCTAGGCCTCTAGACGATAGGGACAATTGAGGCAATAACACAGCTAAAGCAAGACTTGATTTGGTGGAGTCAAGGAGGATCGAACTCCTGACCTCTACAATGCCATTGTAGCGCTCTACCAACTGAGCTATGACCCCAGTCTGTGTGAGCGCTATATTAGGGATATCGCACTCACACGTCAACACAAAAATTAATTAAGCTTGATCAACTGCTTCATTTTTCGGCAACTTTAAGCTTTCATTAAGTTTTTCCCAGACTTTCAGCTCTTTTTTGCTTGGACCACCGACAATTTCCAACGCATGACGTAAGCGTGCAAAGGTTAAATCAGGACCAATGGTCACCATCGTCTGCATTACTGGTGTAGATGCAGTCGAACCGGCGATCGCAATAAAGAACGCAGACATGAAATCACGTAGCTTGATTTCCATTTGTGCGGCCAAGTCCATCAAGGTCTGGCTCACCGTGTCGTTATTCCAAGTAAACAGGCTTTCTAAACGCCAAATTGCGAATTGAAGACTTTGACGTACCTGTTCATCCGACAGTTTCTTGCTTTCAAACTGTTCTTTAGACAGGGTCGGGAAATGGTTGAAATAATGTGCAGACCAGTTCACAGCTTCAGACAGCAGGTTAATACGCGGTTGAATCGCAGCTGCAATTTCTTCTAATTTGGCACGATCTGCTTTCCAGGCCAATAAGGTGTCTAGAAGTTCAGCCGGGCTGAGTGCCTTGATCCATTGACCATTTAACCAGTTCAATTTCTCAACATCAAAGATCGGACCACCGAGGGATACACGTTTGATATCAAAATGCTCAATCATTTCAGCCAAAGTGAATTTTTCACTTTCATCTGGCATTGACCAGCCCATACGACCCAAGTAGTTCAACAAGGCTTCAGGCAGTACACCGATGTCTCTGTAATAGTTAATTGAGGTCGGGTTTTTACGTTTAGACAGCTTAGATTTATCCGGGTTACGCAGCAGTGGCATGTGGCATAGTATCGGCATTTCCCAACCAAAATATTGATACAGCAACTGATGTTTCGGCGCAGATGGAATCCATTCTTCACCACGAATTACGTGGGTGATTTGCATCAAATGATCATCTACTACGTTAGCCAAGTGGTAGGTTGGTAGGCCATCGGTTTTCAGCAGGATTTGCATGTCTACTTGCGCCCATGGAATTTCCACTTCGCCACGCAGCATGTCATTGAATTTACATACACCTTCAGTCGGTACTTTCATGCGAATCACATGTGGTTCACCAGCGGCCAAACGACGCTCCACTTCTTCTTCAGAAAGATTTAGACCACGACCATCATAACGTGGCGACTCTCCACGTGCCTGCTGTTCTGCACGCATTTGATCCAGTTCTTCTGCAGTTGCGAAACAGTAGAAGGCATGACCTTTCTCTACCAGTTCCAAGGCATAATTTTTATAGATATCCATACGTTCTGACTGGCGGTACGGCGCATGCGGGCCACCGACATCAGGACCTTCAGACCAGTTCAGACCCAACCAGCGCAATGAATCCAGGATCATTTTTTCAGATTCAGGCGTTGAGCGCAGTTGGTCAGTATCTTCAATACGAAGAATGAATTCACCGCCATGCTGTTTAGCAAAACATAAGTTAAACAAGGCGATATAGGCAGTACCTACATGCGGAAAACCAGTAGGAGAAGGTGCAATACGAGTACGAACAGTCATAGCCGGATCTAATCTTAGATATAAAATTGCAGCTATTATAGCGAAAAAGCCACATCACTTAATGCTTTATTCAACATTGAATGATGTGGCTTTTAAATCCGGGAATATTCAGCGCTGTTGAGGCTGATTAAGAATGAGCGCTCGAAAAAATACTTTGGACAAAGCGGGTGAAGCGGTAATTCTGTTCTGCAAAGAAATTTTGCGAAGGTGCGACTTTAAATGCAGTCAAGACTTTGAGATTATCTTCTGTTTGAAGTGTTTTTTCAGTTTTTTGTTGCTGAATCGCTTTTTCAATCGGCGAAGTCTTGCTTTCAACAGTGCTTACTGTAGGCTTCGGCAAATCTGTCTTCACAACGACGGCATGACCGAGTTGAATCGAGAACAACATAATCAGGCTTAGGATGCTGGCTGTGAATAATGTAAATTTCATATCCAAACTTCCTCCTTACTTCGGGTTGGTTTTATTTTGTTAAAAATGTTTTTTTAATACTCTGCCTACAATTTAATCACAGTTGATCATAAAGAAGTAGAACCAAGTCACATTTTTTACAAAAGAAATAATATAACTCTGTGGAAAATTACCAAAAATCGTAATTTCCTGTTTTGGTGGCCTATTTTTAACAGACAACTGTGAAGAGAACGTGAAGAACTGTCTTATATTGTAGCAGAAGATTACTTTTCTAGCAGAATATGTATCCGGATTTAATTGTTAGAAGATATCTCAAAATCAGAAATAGATTGTAGATATTGTTATAAATGAATGATTGTTATGCTTATTTTTGATTTGTATAGTGCAGCTCATATAAACAAAGAGTTACATAAGATGAAAAAAATAATAGCATCCGCAATCTTGACAATTTTAGTTGGAACAGCTGTACAGAATTCCGTCGCCAAAGATTTCCTGAATGTCTCTTATGATCCGACCCGTGAATTTTATCAGGAATATAACGAAGAATTTGGCAAGTTCTGGAAGCAGAAAACCGGACAGAAGGTCAATTTTAAACAGTCACATGGTGGTTCAGGCAAGCAGGCGCGTTCAGTGGTCGATGGTTTGCAGGCCGATGTCGTAACCTTGGCCTTAGCCAATGATATCGAAGAAATCGTCAATGCAGGTTTAATAGAGAAAGGTTGGCAAAAAGAGTTTCCGAGTAATTCGGCACCTTATACCTCTACGATTGTATTCTTGGTGCGTAAAGGGAATCCGAAGCAAATCAAAGACTGGAATGATCTGACCAAAGCGGGTGTGGACATTATTACCCCAAACCCGAAAACCGGTGGTGCGCCGCGTTGGATCTACCTGTCTGCTTGGGGTTATGCACTGAAACAGCCCGGCGGTAATGATGCGAAAGCCAAAGAGCTGGTGAAAAAACTTTATCAAAATGTCAAAGTGTTAGATTCCGGTGCCCGTGGTTCACTGACCACGTTTGCCGAGCGCGGCATTGGTGATGTGCTTTTATCCTGGGAAAATGAAGCTTTGCTGGCGACCCAAGGTCTGGGTAAAGACAAATACGATATCGTCTATCCATCGATTTCAATTCTGGCCGAGCCATCGGTAGCGATTGTCGATAAGAACGTGAATAAAAATGGGACTACCCATCTGGCAAAAGGCTATTTGAACTATTTATATTCACCAAAAGGGCAGGAGCTTGCTGCGAAATATTTCTTCCGCCCGCGGGATGCCAAAGTCGCTGCTAAATATTCAGCCCAGTTCCCGAAAATACAGACCTTTACCATTGATAAAGTTTTTGGTGGTTGGGCCAAAGCGCAAAAAACACATTTTGTGAATGGAGCGATTTATGACCAGATTTACAATGAAAAAAGATAAGTAAGCTGTAGTCTAAATACAATAAAGAAAATGGCTAAAGTGTTATCCATTTTCTTTATATCTAATGCATAAAATTCTATATATTAGATATAAGTAGAATAATAAATAGTATTTTCCTTTTAAAAACAAAATATTAAGTCAGAAAAACCTTTCATTTTATCGTGTTGTGATGTTGTAGGGTGAATTGCGATAAATGATTTTATTTCATATAGTTATATCTAATGAAGATAAACTCCGTGCTGCCATGAAAACTCAATTAAAATCGTTATTTAGTGCTGCCTTATTGGCGACTGGTTTAGGCATGACCGCGACTGCTTCACAAGCAGCAGACCGTCAGTTTCTGAATGTATCCTATGATGCCACGCGTGAGTTCTATGATGAATTTAACAAATCATTTGGGGCTTACTGGAAAAACCGCACCGGTCTGGATGTGAATTTCAAGCAGTCACATGGCGGTTCGGGCAAACAGGCACGTTCTGTGGTCGATGGCTTGAAAGGTGATGTGGTGACTTTGGCGCTGGCCAATGACATCGAAGAAATTGTGAAATCTGGTCAGATTCAGCCAGGCTGGCAAAAGGAATTCCCACACAACTCGGCACCTTATACCTCGACGATCGTATTCATGGTACGTAAAGGCAATCCGAAAGGCATCAAGGACTGGAATGACTTAACCAAACCAGGCGTGCAAATTATTACGCCGAACCCAAAAACGGGTGGTTTGCCGCGTTGGGTGTATCTGTCTGCATGGGGTTATGCCGAGAAACAGCCAGGCGGTAATAAAGCCAAAGCACAGGAGTTTGTCGGCAAACTTTATAAGAACGTGAAAGTGATGGATTCTGCTGCCCGTGCTTCAATGACCACCTTTGCCGAGCGTGGGATTGGCGATGTATTGCTGACTTGGGAAAATGAAGCTTTAGTAACGCAAAAGACCTTAGGTAAAAACAAGTTTGATATCGTCTATCCATCAATTACGATTTTGACTGAACCGTCAGTGGCGATTGTGGATCGTACGGTAGAGAAAAATGGCAATAAGTGGTTGGCAACAGGTTATATCAATTACCTGTATTCACCCTTGGGTCAGGAAATGGCAGCTAAACATTTCTATCGTCCACGTAATGAAAAAGTATTAGCGAAATATTCGGCACAGTTCCCGAAAATCAAAACCTTTACCATTGATGAAGTCTTTGGTGGTTGGGCCAATGCACAGAAAACCCATTTTGTGAATGGTGCAATCTTTGACCAGATTTATAACAGCAAGCGTTAATTGATTTACGAAGTCATCTGTATTGAAAAAAGCCTCCGAAACCGGAGGCTTTTTTGTATTAAAAAAATGCTAAAACGGTTTTCTCTATGGAAAGTAATATTTATCTACAAAAAGTCGTTTGGAGCTTTGCCTAAACAGGGTGATAATGTGCAGTTAAATTTTTCCCCCTATTGATTGAGTTTTTATGTCACATATTTCTGTATTACTTCACGAAACGATTGATGCCTTGTTGGCGGGTCGCAATACGGGAACTTATGTGGATGGGACCTTTGGTCGTGGTGGACATACGCGTTTATTGCTGTCCAAATTAGATGAACATGCACGCGTTTATGCCTTTGATAAAGATCCACAGGCACTGGCGGTGGCGGCTGAACTCGAACAAGAAGATTCACGTTTTAAAATTATTCATGCCAGCTTTGCTGATCTGAAAGATGCATTGGCTGAGTTGGGCATTGAACAGGTCGATGGGGTGATGGCGGATCTTGGTGTTTCTTCACCGCAGCTGGATCAGGCTGAACGTGGTTTCAGTTTTATGAAAGATGGCCCGCTGGATATGCGCATGGATAACTCGCAAGGTCCAACTGCAGCAGAATGGCTGACCCAGATTGAAGAAGAAGCACTGGCGAATATCATTTTTAAATATGGTGAAGAGCGTTATAGTCGCCGTATTGCCAAAGCGATTAAAGCTGCCGGATATATTGATACCACGGCAAAGCTGGCTGAGATTGTAAAAGTAGCGCACCCGAAATGGGAAAAAAATAAGCATGCTGCGACCCGTACTTTCCAGGCGATTCGTATTGCTATTAATAAGGAATTAGAAGATATTGAAATCTTCTTGCCTCAGGCCGTTGAAATCTTGAAACCTGAAGCACGTTTGGCGGTGATTAGCTTCCATTCACTGGAAGACCGTTTGATTAAACAATTTATTCAAAAAGAGTCAACGCTTGAAGAGGATTCAGGCTGGGGAATGCCACAACAACAGAAAGATACGCGACGTTTAAAGAAAGTTTCTCGTGTTAAAGCCAGTGATGAGGAGGTTAAAGCCAATCCTCGTTCGCGTAGCGCATGGCTCCGGGTAGCAGAACGTTTAGCTTAATAGGCAGATC
This sequence comes from Acinetobacter lwoffii, assembly GCF_024129435.1. Lineage (GTDB taxonomy): Bacteria > Pseudomonadota > Gammaproteobacteria > Pseudomonadales > Moraxellaceae > Acinetobacter > Acinetobacter lwoffii_F. The sequence goes on from NZ_JAMXXN010000003.1 coordinate 38,070, forward strand.
ATGAAAACGGAAGTGGTTGATAAAAAAACAGAAAAATTGTGGCTGAAAAAAGTTACAATCTATCTCATGCTGATACTGATGGTCTTCATCAGTGCAGTATTTGTGGTATTTCAGGTATTTGAATACCGTCAGGACAACAGAAAGCTGAGTACCTATCTGCGTGAAAGGGATGGCCTGAATGCAGAGTGGGGGCGTTTGCTGATTGAGCAGCAAACTTTCGGCGCGACGGCACAGATCGGTACGCGTGCAGTGACACAGCTGCGTATGTATTCACCTCCGGTTTCACAAAGTGTCGTGATTTCCTTACCACAAACTTCAGATGAGAAAAAATAAGGCTAGCGTTCCGACATGGTAGACAAGAGAAAGAAGCAACCGGTACGTAAAAAACAATCGGTCACCGACAAAAATGCCTCAAATGTTTATATCAATCGTTTTTACATCATGTGGGCGGTGGTGCTGCTGTGTTTTGTGACACTGATTTGCCGTGCTTTCTATGTACAGATTATTAATAAAGATTTTTTGCAAAATAAAGCCAATGCCAATATTTTAAGAACCAATACTATCAAGGCGATGCGTGGCGTAATTTATGATCGTAATGGCATTCCATTGGCGATCAGTACTCCAATCATGAAAATTGTGATTGATCCACGTGATTATTTTGACAATAAAAAACTCTATGACGAGACCATGCTGGCGCTGGAAAAAGAACCGAATAGCCGCAAGCTCAAACGTCAGCTACCGGATAAAAACCTGAATCTGGATGAGCTGGCTGATGCAGTCGGTATGGATCGGGCAGAACTGCGCAAAAAAATGGAAGAACGTCCGCGTTCACGTTATCTGATCCTGAAAAAAGAAGTTCCGCCACAACAGGCCGAACTGATCATGAAACGTAATTTTCAGGGTGTGTATACCGAGAAAAACTATAAACGTTATTATCCGCAGCCACAGCCGAACTCTCAGATTATTGGCCTGACCAATAGCGAAGGCAGCGGCATTGAAGGTCTGGAAATGCAGCTGAATAGCCGTCTTTCCGGCAAGGATGGCGAGCAGCAGATCATTCGCGATAAAAAAGGCAATCGGGTCAAAGAACCGGAAGTGATTAAAGAAGTTGAACCGGGCGAAAATATTACCCTGAGTATCGATTCGCGTCTGCAATATATTATGTACCGTGAGCTGACGGCTGCCGGTGTTGCCAATAATGCCCGTTCAGCCACTGCGATTGCGGTAGATGTCAAAACCGGTGAAATTCTGGCGCTGTCCTCATGGCCATCCTATAACCCGAATGATAAAAACAGCCTGCTCAACAAGGATGCCATGCGTAACCGCGGTGCAGTCGATTCGTTCGAGCCGGGTTCGACCATGAAGCCGCTGACTGTAGCGATGGCCTTGGAAAGTGGCAAATATACGGCGAATTCAGTGGTGAATACCACACCGGGCAGTATGCGGGTCGGTAATCATACCATTCGTGATACGCATAACTATGGTCAGCTGACACTCGGGGGTATTCTGCAGAAATCCTCTAACGTTGGTGTGGCGAAACTGGCCTTGTCATTGCCTTATGAAACCTTACCAACCTTCTATAAACGCCTCGGTTTTGGTCAGCGTTCAGCGGTGAAATTCCCGGGTGAAAGTGCCGGTCTGATTCTGCCGCCAAGCAAATGGAATGTGTCAGAAGTGGCAACCATGTCCTATGGCTATGGTCTGAATGCGACGGTACTTCAGCTGGCTGATGCCTATGCCATGCTGGCCAATAAAGGCGTAAAAATGCCGCTGAGCCTGTACAAGCTGGAAGAGCAGCCGCAGGGTGAACAGATGATCGATGCCAAGATTGCCGATCAGGTCCTGCTGATGATGGAAACTGCAACCTTGCCGGGGGGTACGGCGACTCGTGCCACCATTCCCGGTTATCGCGTGGCGGGTAAAACTGGTACTGCACATAAATTGCGTGCCGACCGTAAAGGTTATTCAACCAGTGAATACCGTGCATTGTTTGCCGGTGTGGCACCAGTCAGTGATCCACGCATTGCTATGGTGGTGGTGGTAGAAAACCCACAAGGCACTTACTATGGTGGTACGGTATCTGCACCAGTCTTTGCCCGCGTGATGCAGGAATCCTTGCGTCTGCTGAATGTCCCTCTGGACAAACCTTTAGAACCTCCCAAAGTCCAGTAAATAGGTGATCAATGTCTATTACATTTCAAGATCTCTACACCCCTCACGATGTCGCTGACTGGATGAAGCAATCCTTTCAGGGCTTCGAGCTGGATAGTCGTAAAGTTAAACCGGGACAGATTTTTATTGCCCTGACCAGTCTGTCACAACCGGAAAAAACTGCTCAATTTGCCCAGAAAGCTTTGCATCAGGGTGCATTGGCTGTGATTTCAGAAACTGAACTGGAGGTATCTCCAAATCTGGTAGTGGCAGATGTACGTCATCTGATGGGGCAGTGGCAAAAGCAGTATTTGCAAGCTACTCAACCTGTTCAAGCTGCGCGTATTCTTGCAGTTACCGGCACCAATGGTAAAACCACGATTTCTCGCTTGGTGGCTGAATTCATCATGCTGCAAGGTAAAGCCTGTGCGGTAATGGGCACCACTGGTAACGGCATTCTGCCAAATCTGGAAGCATCTTCGCATACCACCCTGGATGCCTTGCAATTGCAAAATGCCTTGCATGGCTATGCGCAGGCCGGTGCAGAATTTGCCTCGATTGAAGCCAGCTCACATGGTCTGGAACAAGGTCGCTTGAATGGTTGTGATATCGAGATTGCAGGCTACAGCAATTTGAGTCGTGACCATCTGGATTATCACGGAACATTGCAAGCTTATGCAGAAGCGAAATCAGATTTATTCCGGTTCGAATCTTTAAAAGTGGCTGTCATCAATATCGATGATGAACATGCACAGATCATGCTGGATGCTGCACAAACTAATTCAGCACAGCCTAAAATTTTGACTTATTCCACCAAGCAAAAAGCGGATTATCAGGTTCAGGATATTCAATACAGCATTTTAGGTGCGACCTTTAAGCTGAAAACTGCCTCTGCTGAATATGTGGTTAACAGTCCATTGCTGGGCCATTTCAATATTGAAAATCTGGTCGCCAGTCTGATCATGGCGGAGCAGGCTGGATTTGACTTGGAAAGTTTGATTGCAACTGTGCCACAGCTCAAAGGTGCACCGGGCCGAATGCAGGTGCTGCGTGATGGCGAACGTCTGTTTGTGGTGGATTATGCGCATACCCCGGATGCCCTGACCCAGGTTCTAGTGACCTTGAAACGGCATGTCTCACAAAATCTATGGGCAGTCTTCGGCTGTGGCGGCGACCGTGATCGCGGTAAACGTCCACTGATGACTCAGGCTGCTTTAGACGGTTCGGATATCGCAGTACTCACTTCGGATAACCCGCGAACCGAAGATCCGGCACAAATTTTTGCGGATATGAAAAATGGCATTGATTTTTCCGGCAAAACCTATCATGAAATTCATGACCGTCGTGAAGCGATCAAGTTTGCGGTTAAACACGCGCAGGCGGGTGATATTGTTGTGATCGCAGGGAAGGGTCACGAAAATTATCAGGAAATTGATGGTGTACGTCACTGGTTTGATGACGTGGTCGAAGTGCAAGCTGCGATTGATGCCCAGCATTGCAACACAGATTCAGCCTATTCAGCGCATTAGGATTCAGAAATGCATACCTCAACAACAAGTACTGCGGCGCTGGAGCCGTGGAGCATAGAACAATTACAGCAGGCTACCCAAGGCTACTGGCTGAATGATAAAAAGCCTGCAGGTCAGATCAAGCGGATTTTGACTGATTCACGTGATGCAGAAGCAGGTGATGCTTTTCTGGCGCTGAAAGGCGAGCGTTTTGACGCGCATGACTTTATTGCGCAAGTGGCGGCTCAAGGTTGTGAAATTGCCATTGTCAGCCGTCCGGTGGATGCTGATATTTGCCAGTTGGTAGTGGAAGATACCCGTTTGGCACTTGGACAGTTAGGTGCTTATCGCCGTCAGCAGAATCCTCAACTCAAAGTCATTGCCTTGACCGGCAGTAGTGGCAAGACCACGACTAAAGAAATGCTGGGAAGCATGCTGTCGCGTCTGGCACCGACCTTGGTTACGCGTGGTAATTTGAATAATGACCTCGGCGTGCCGGTAATGTTGCTGGAGCTGCGTCCTGAACATCAATATGCGGTGATGGAACTCGGTGCGAGTCATCAGGGTGAAATTGATTACACCTCGAAAATGGTACAGCCGCATGTGGCCGGGATCATTAATATCGGGACTGCACATTTAGGTGAATTTGGTGGCCGTGACGGAATTTGCCGTGCAAAATCCGAGATTTATGCACATATCTCTGAAACTTCGATTATTCCTGCTGCCGATGATTTTGCTGAAACCATTCGTGCCGCAGTAAAAACTGAAAAAAGCTTGAGTTTTGGTGCTGGTGGTGAAGTCTATGCCAGCGATGTAGTCCTTGATGCTCAATCTTCAAGCTTTACCCTGAATACAGCGCAAGGCTCGAAAACAGTTCAGTTGCCGTTTGCCGGCGAGCATAATGTTGAAAATGCGACCGCAGCAGCAGCTTTTGCCCTGGCGATCGGTATTGGTCTGGATGATATCGTGGCCGGTCTGGAACAGGCCGTGGGTGCGAAAGGTCGTCTGAACTTTATTCCGTACAAAGACTATTTATTTATTGACGACACCTACAATGCCAATCCGGGTTCGATGCGTGCAGCGGCTGAAGTTCTGGCGCAGCAGCAGGGCATCCGGGTGATGGTCACCGGCGATATTGGTGAACTCGGTTCATCTGCCGCAATCGAGCATTACAAGCTCGGTCGGGATCTGGTCTCGGTGAAAGGCATTAATTTTGTGGTGGCTGTAGGTGAATTTGCGCCTGCCGCACAAGAAGGTGCCCGTAGTACACAATATGGTAAAAAAATGCAGGCTTTCCTGAATCAGGAGCAGGCATTACCGTTTTTAATTCGTTTGATTGAAACACATCAACCTCAGCCGATGTCATTCCTGTTTAAAGGGTCGCGTTTTACCCATATGGAAACATTGATGGCTGCATTGATGGAGAAACTCTAAATGCTGTTATGGCTCTTTGAACATTTGGCGGGCTTTGACAGCACGTTTCAGGTGGTTCGTTATTTAACTTTACGTGCTTTGCTCAGTGTCTTGACGGCATTGACCATCGGTCTGGTGCTCGGTCCTGTAATGATTCGCAAGCTTCAGGCGCTGAAATATGGTCAGGCAGTCAGCTCGTATGCCCCTGAAAACCATGCTAAGAAAATGGGCACGCCGACCATGGGCGGGGTGCTGATCCTGCTTTCGATTGGTATCTCAACTCTACTCTGGGCAGATCTTTCCAATCCTTATGTCTGGATTGTGCTGGGGGTGATGGTGATTTTCGGTGCCGTTGGCTGGGCCGATGACTGGATTAAAATCCGTTATAAAGACAATGCGGGTTTGCCTGCGAAGAAAAAATTCTTCTGGACTTCAGTGGGTTCGTTGGGTGCTGGTATTGCTTTGTATGTCATTGCACAGCAACAGACCAATCCGGTGCATACCGCGAATATGCTGGATCTGCTGATTCCATTCTTTAAAGACCTAAGCATTCCATTATCGATGATCCCATTGGGCATTGGTTTTATTATCTTTACCTATTTCGTGATTAACGGTGCCTCCAATGCCGTGAACTTGACTGATGGTCTGGATGGTCTGGCAATCATGCCAATCGTGCTGGTTGCTACAGGTTTGGGCGTATTTGCCTATTTGGCTGGTGACGTGCGCTTTGCCAATTATCTGCATATTCCTTATGTAAAATATTCGTCTGAACTGGTGGTGGTCTGTGCTGCCATGATCGGAGCGGGTCTGGCTTTCCTTTGGTATAACGCCCATCCAGCCCAAGTATTTATGGGGGATGTCGGTGCTTTATCTCTCGGTGCAATGCTCGGTACGATTGCCGTCATGGTTCGTCAGGAAATCGTATTTGCGATTATGGCTGGTGTCTTTGTCGTGGAAGCGGTTTCAGTCTTCCTGCAGATTGGTTCATTAAGAATGCGCAATAAACGTGTATTCCTGATGGCGCCGCTACATCATCATTATGAAAAGAAAGGCTGGCGTGAAACCCAGGTGGTGATCCGTTTCTGGATTATTACGATTATGCTGGTAGTTTTAGGTCTAATGACCTTAAAATTGCGCTAAGAAATGCATTGGAAAAAGTCGGCGCATGCCGGCTTTTTTGTTTTGGAGAAAATGATGAATTTACTCATGTGCCCAGTCTGTCGCCAGCAGTTGAGCTTAAATGAAAGAACATGGCGCTGTGAGAATCATCATAGTTACGATGTCGCCAAACAAGGCTATGTGAACCTGCATGTGGTTCAGCACAAGCATAGTAAAAATCCGGGAGATACGCCTGAGTCTGTGCAGGCACGTCGCGCATTTCTCAGTGCAGGTTATTATGCGCCTTTGCAACAGGCTGTCGTAGAGAAGATTCGCGAGTTGCGGATTGAGAACCTTTTGGATATTGGTTGTGGGGAAGGCTACTATACCGATGCCATGCAGGCCGAAGTGCTGCAATGTGTTGGGGTCGATATTGCCAAGAATGCGGTTCAGGTCGCAGCCAAACTGAATAAAGAGGTGACTTGGGTCGTGGGAACCGGAGCGACTTTACCAGTATTAGATGAGTTGATTGATCTGTGTACCAGCTTGTTTAGTCCAATTCCCAAACAGGAAATCCTGCGAGTTTTAAAACCAAAATCTTATTTGATGGTGGTGACACCGGCCCCACAACATTTATATGCTATGCGTGAGGCTTTATTTGAAGAAGTGAAACCACACGAGCCGCAGAAGTTTGTTGAGCAGTTACAAGATGAATTTAATCTGGTTAGTGAGCAGGTGATTGGTGCGCCAATGGTTTTGCCGCAGGCTGATTTAAAAAACCTGATTGCCATGACACCCTATGCTTATAAGGCCAAGCCGGAACACCGTTTAGCACTCGAACAGCAGGATCAGTTTGAATTGCTGGCGCAATATCAGATTTATCTGTTCCAAAAGAAATAAAAAATGCATATAAAAAAGCCCTCAACTGAGGGCTTTTTTATATCTTCAGATTACTGGACTTCTTCGATCAAATTTTCCAGTGAGTCTACCCGGTTTGGCTGAAGAGGCTGTTCTTGAGGTGCAGAACCTTCATCATCTGGTAAACGAATCGGTTGATCCGGTAAATCCTCAAAGTCAGTTTCTGTACGTTTCGGGACGACCACAGGTGCAGGACGGTAAAGCGCTGTCGCCAGAGGCGGAGAAGACGGATCATTCTGTGCTTCATCAGCCTGAACCCCCTTGTTGCGATTTACCGGTGCCTTGGCATTGCGGTCTAAACGTACCCATGCTTCCGGCTGGCCTTTTAATGCCTTGCCCATAAAATCGGTCCAGATCGGTAGAGCTGCCACACCACCATATTCACGGCGACCTAAGGTGGTCGGCTGGTCAAAGCCTACCCAAGTCACGGTAACTAACTTACCATTGAAACCTGCAAACCAGGCGTCTTTGGCATCGTTCGTGGTACCGGTCTTCCCGCCAATATCGCTGCGACCAATTCTTAATGCAGCACGACCAGTACCATGTTGAATTACGTCACGCAAAATGTTGGCCATGTCATAGGCAGAGCTGGATTTTAAAATACGCTGTGCCTGACGATAATTACTGTCTTCGGCAGAGACTTTAGGTGGGGCCTGTTGTTGCTCTAAAGTTGTATTGTTGATTGCAATTGCTTCGTCATCTGCGGTAATAGGGTCAGTGGCTTGAACTGTTTCTTCTTTTGCGTTGATACATGAAATACAGGCATATTCAGGCTTGGCTTCAAAGATGGTATTGCCGTAGGCATCTTCAATGCGGGTAATAAAGTGCGGCTGAATTCGGTAACCGCCATTGGCAAAAGTGGCATAGCCAGTCGCCATCTGAATCGGAAGAACCTGCGGGGTGCCTAAGGCAATGGTATAGTTACGTGGAATCTGACTGTCCTGTAAACCAAAATCCATGAATAACTGACGTGTACGCTCAATCCCGACGGCCTGTAATAAGCGCACTGAGACTGTATTACGTGACAGATAAAGTGCACGACGTAGGGGGATCATGCCCAGATAACGGCCATCCGAGTTACGTGGCGTCCATTTGCCAATGGTAATGGGTGCATCATTGACCATAGTATGCGGCGTCATGCCACGTTCTAAAGCCAGGGCATAAACAAAAGGCTTAATGGTAGAGCCGGGTTGACGCCAGCCTTGGATTGCACGGTTAAATTTCGACTGATAAAAGTTATATCCCCCGACAATGGCTTCAATCGCACCATTATTTGGATTGATGGCAATCAATTGTCCTTGCACATTGGGGATCTGCACCAATGACCACGAGGTTTTATTTTCATTGGGTCTTAAACGAACAATATCTTTGACTTTGACAATTTCGGACGCTTTGCTCGGTGCGCCACCTACACTGTTGACGTTACGAAAGCGACGCGCCCAGGACATACCTGACCAGGGAACAGTCACGCTGCTTCCGTCCTGCATGAGTGCTTCAAAACTAGAATTACCCACCTGAGTTACTTGCGCAGGATAGGTGTTGGCATAGGCACGGAACTTATCGAGGGGTTGATCATGTGCTTCAGCACCACGCCAGCCATGTCGACGATCATAAGCCTCTAGGCCTTCTTGTACCGCTTGCTCCGCATAGGCCTGACGTTCACTATGGATGGTGGTATAGACTTTATAACCAGAATCTACCGCCTGTTCACCAAAGTTTTGTACCAGTTCAGAACGTACCATTTCGCCGACATACGGGAATTTATTACGGGTACTCCGATCAGGCATATCTAAATTTACCGGTTCAGCAATGGCTTGCTGATACTGGCTCTGATTTAAATAGCCCAGTTGCAGCATACGGCCCAGAATCCAGTTACGACGTTCCAGGGCGCGCTTGGGATTGGCGACCGGATTATATCGAGAAGGTGCTTTAGGCAGGCCAGAGATCATGGCCATTTGTGCAATTGAAAGCTCTTCTAAGCTCTTGTTATAGTAAATTTTAGCTGCTGCTGCGATGCCGTAAGCATTTTTTCCCAAGAAAATTTTATTGACATACAAGGTCAGAATTTCTTCTTTAGTTAAGTTTTGCTCAATTTTACGGGCCAGAAAAATTTCTGTCAGTTTACGCTTCAGCGTCCGTTCAGGGCTAAGGTAATAGTTTTTTGCCACTTGCATGGTAATGGTCGAACCACCGGTCTGTACATCCGAGCCGGTCACCGTCTCACTGAGTGCGCGTCCCAAGCTTTTAAAGCTGATCCCGCTATGCTCAAAAAAGCTGGAATCTTCAGCGGCGAGGAAAGCATGAATAAACTCGGGCGGAATTTGTTCATATTTCACGGGAACAGAAAGCTTGCCTCCATATTCGGCAATTAATTCATTATCTGAACTAAAAACTTGTAAAGGCTTTAATAAAGGTGCCTTTTTAAGCGTAGACATTTCAGGCAAAGATGGGGCAATATAGAGATACATGCCATAGAAACCCATCGGAATTGAGATCAGTATAATGATAATGATCAAAAAAAATGGATGAACAAGGCCTGAACAAGATAGCTTTTTCATAACAAGTAAGTTTTAATAAGAGCTAATGGCGAACTAATTACCGGTCAGTATATCCTGTCGATATCCATATTGTTAGATGAGTTATTGTATCTATATAAAATTATAGACTGGACCAATTGGTAAGTTAGATTGAATTGGGGACAAAAAAATAATAGGAAGTGTATTGTGCGCAGGTTATATCGTAAACCAAATAAGGGGTTAATAGGAGTCGATATTAGTTCGACTTCTGTTAAGGTTTTAGAACTTTCTGTAAAAAGTGGCCGTTACTGGGTAGAGAGCTATGCTTTGATCCCATTATCGGAAAACAGTGTTGTTGAAAAAAACATCTTAAACCCAGAAGCTGTCGCTGATGCCCTTGGGCGTGCAATTAATTTGGGTAATACCCAGTCGAATCAGGCCGCTTTTGCGATTCCAACTTCAATGGTCATCACCAAAATCATTGAGATGGATGCAGACATGTCGGATGATGAACGTGAAGTTCAGATTCGTGAAGATGCGGAACAATATATTCCTTTTCCACTCGATGAAGCGAGTCTGGACTTTGAAGTTCTGCCAGACCGCCTTTCCAATCCGAACCGGGTCAATGTGCTGCTGGTCGCGACACGGATCGAAAATGTCGAAGCACGTTCTGAAGTTTTATAGATTAGCAGTCTAACGCCTAAGATTGCAGATGTAGAAAGTTTTGCGCTGGAAAATGCCTTTAAGGTATTTTCGGACACTTTGCCGATGGGGGTCAATACGGTTGGTATCTTAGACATTGGTCATAGTATGACGACCTTGTCGGTGATGCAGAACAACAAGATTATTTATACCCGTGAGCAGGTGTTTGGCGGCAAGCAATTGACTCAGGAAATTCAGAACCGTTACGGATTGTCCTTTGAAGAAGCTGGACGTGCTAAAAAAACCCGTGCTTTACCGGATGATTATGATATTGAAGTGCTAGAGCCATTCCTGGATGCCGTGGTACAACAGGCAGCCCGTTCATTGCAGTTCTTCTTTTCATCTTCTCAGTTTAATGAAATTGACCATATTTTACTGGCCGGCGGGAATGCCAATATTCCAGGTCTGGCAAAATTATTACAACAAAAACTCGGTTACCGTGTCACGATCGCGAATCCATTTTTGCAAATGGGCTTTTCTCCTCAAATTGATATTAAAAAAATTGAAAATGACGCGTCATCACTCATGGTTGCATGCGGTTTGGCATTAAGGAGTTTTGATTAATGGCAAGAATTAACTTACTTCCTTGGCGTGATGAGCTAAGAATTAAAAGAAATAATGAATTTGTGGCAATCTGCGTGGGGGCGCTTTTCTTGGGATTAGCGGCAGCAGGTTCAACCTGGTTTTATTATGATCACAAACTTCAGGATCAGGAGCAGGCCAATCAGCTGATTCAAAGTACCAACCAGAATCTGGATGTGCAGTTAAAGGCGCTTGAAGGTTTGCAAGAGCAGCGTAATGCGATTGTTGAACGGATGAAACTGATTCAGGGTCTACAAACTCAGCGTCCGATTGCGGTACATTTGATTGATGAAATTGTACGGGTGACCCCAAGCAATATGTATATCACCAAATTCCAGCGTACCGGTGACAAGTTTACCATTGAAGGTCGGGCTGAGAGTCCAAATACAGTAGCAGAACTGCTCCGTAATCTGGAGGCTTCATCTTGGTATCGAAATGCCTTTATGAACGCTTTCCTGGTGGCTGAAGAAGCAAAAGAAAAGGCACCGAGCTCTATTATTCCACGTGTGGAAGAGTCCTACGGTAGTTTTACCGTGACGGTAGATCTGGATCAGATCGCTCAGCCAGTACTTAACGAAGAACAACAAGCAGTCGCTACAACTACGGGGGCATCATCATGAGTAATGAAGAATTCGATGAGTTCAGCCAGGATGTCGTCGCTGTACCCAAAAATAAAATGACTGTTGAAAAGTTTTTTCAGCAATTCAATACATTAGATCCAAATAACTATGGTAGCTGGCCTTTGTCGGTCAAAATTACCTGCTGGATTTTTATTGTTGCACTGGCCTTTGCAGTGATTTACTTTGTCATGATCAGAAGTACAATTGAATCGATTTCACAAGCCAGTGCCCAAGAACAAAACCTGCTGAATGAATTCCGTGAAAAAGAATCCAAATTACGCAACTTACAACAATATCAAATCCAGCTTCAGGAAATGGAAGCCCGTTTTAACCAGCAGTTAGAACAATTGCCAAAAGAAACTGAAATTCCCGGTCTAGTTGAAGATATTAATCTGAGCGGTGTGAATTCAGGCCTAAAGTTTAAAAATATCCGTCTGGAACCTGAAATTAAGCAAGAATTCTTTATTGAACAGCCGATTGCGATTGAAGCCACTGGGGATTATCACGCTTTTGGCTCTTTTGTTAGCAGTATTGCCGGCTTATCGCGTATTGTCACGCTGCATGATTTCACCATTACCGGTACTGAAAATAAAGAGAAAAAATCTGAAATTCCGGTCATTGATTATGTGGTAAAAGCCAAAACTTACCGTTATGTCGGTAATGCTGAAGGTGCTGCAGCACAGCCTGAAGCTAATAGCACTACTCAGGGGGCGCAGTAATGAAGAACATTAAAATTACTTCAGCTTTAACACTTGGGTTTTTATTGTTGGGATGCGATTCACGCATTGATGCAGTCAATCAGGAAATGGCTAATATTCGTAATCAGCCACCTTTGCCAATTGAACCGGCTCCTGATTTTATGCCAGTTGAAACCTTCAACTATGCAGCACATCAGATCAAAAGCCCTTTTTTACCAAGCTCTCTGGCTGCTGAACTGAAAATTATGGCGGGGAAACGGGTTTATCCAAACCTATCACGTCAACTGCAACCGCTAGAAAGTTATCCGCTCGAAACATTGACCATGAAAGGCAGTATGCGCAATCAGGCAGGACAAATTCTGGCTTTAATCCAGACGCCTGATGGTGAGGTTGAGCGGATTCAACGTGGTAGCTATATGGGACTTAATCATGGTCGTGTGGTTGGAATTACACCAACACAGATCGATTTGATTGAGATTATTCCAGATGGCCGTGAGGGATATGTGGAACGTCCGCGAAGTCTGGTTCTTATCGGGCCGGCGCCATAAGTTTTAAAGGAATAACAATGAATAAGAGTATTAAAGAATTTATTTTTGGGGATGTTAATACAATGAATCGTGTGTTTCGTCAGTTTTCCATGGGTGCTGTTGCGATTGCGGTGATGCAAGCGGCCAGTGCGCAGGTTTCAATGACCAATGTAGTACCCATGCAGCTTCCTGGACAAGGAACTGAGATTCGGGTGATGTTCAATGGTTTGCCACCACAACCACAAGCCTATCAATTAGAATCGCCGTCACGTTTGATTCTGGACTTTGACAAAGCACAACAGAATTTAAAACAAAGCAGTATTCCGGTGGCAACACGTGAAGCCAGTTCAGTGGATGTCACTTCGGATGCTCAGCGGGCACGTCTAACGGTAAATCTGACCGAGGCTGGAGCCTTTACGACTCGCGTGGAAGGCAATACCTTTATTCTTAAAATTAACTCGGCAACTCCTGTAGCCATAACTCAACCTGTGCAGCAACAGTCAGCTCAGGGTATTAGCAACATTGGTTTCCAGCGCGGTGCGCAAGGTGAGGGCCAAGTCGTTATTGATCTAGCAGGTAATAATACCCCGGTTGATGTACAACAGCAGGGTACCAAAGTTATTGTACGCACTTTAGGTTCCAAGATTCCGGCTCATTTGACCCGTCGTCTGAATGTGAATGATTTCGCGACTCCGGTATCGAGTGTCGATGCCGTGAATCAAAATGGTTCTGGCGTGATCACGATTCAGTCTGCGGAAAGTTATGAATATATGGCTTATCAGACTGATAACAAGTTGACCATCAGTTTGAAACGTCCGGAAACCAAGAGCCCATTACGTCCTAAAACCGTTGCTTATTCGGGTAAGAAAATTTCTTTGGATTTCCAAGATATCGAAGTCCGTCGTGTCTTACAGCTCTTAGCTGATTTCACCGATATTAATATGGTGGCAGCAGACAGTGTACAAGGCAATATTACCTTGCGCTTAAAAGAAGTGCCGTGGGATCAGGCCCTGGATATTGTACTTAAAACCAAAAACTTGGATAAACGTCGTAATGGTAATGTGATCTGGATTGCACCAGTTGCAGAGCTGATTAAGGCTGAAGAGGAAGAAGCTAAGGCTATTAAGCAAAGTGTTGCGCTTGCGCCTATCCAAACTGAATATATGCAGCTGAGTTATGCCAAAGCTGCTGATATTGAAAAATTGATTACGCAGAATAAATCTGCACAAAACTCAACTAACTCGTCAAATAGTTCCTCTAATACTACGAATAGTGAAGATAAAGAAAGTTTATTAAGTTCGCGTGGTTCTGTGTCTGTTGATGCACGAACTAATACCATTATTGTGAATGATACTCAGCCTTTTATCGATAAAATCCGCAATATGGTGGACTTACTCGATGTGCAGGTGAAACAGGTTATGGTTGAAGCGCGTATTGTGCGGGCAACGACTGATTTTACCAAAGAGATGGGAGTAAAATGGGGGATTCTATCGCAAGGGGTTACAAATAATAATCATCTTCTTGTCGGTGGCAGCGATACAACCTTATGGGATTTAAGAACCCCTGAGTTGGATGAAGAGTTGGGTGGATGGAAGTATGAAATCCAAAGACCGGATAATCTTAATGTAGACTTAGGGGTTACCAGTCCAGGTGCCAGCCGTATTGCATTTGGTTTAATCAGCCTTTCTGATTTTATGCTGGATCTTGAGCTTTCTGCACTTCAGGCAGATGGCTATGGTGAAGTGATTTCTACACCTAAAGTGCTGACAGCGGACAAGCAAAAAGCGACTGTTGCCTCTGGTTCACAAATTCCGTACCAGTCAGCAGAAGGTGGTGGTGCGAATGCAGTGTCCACTACTGAGTTTATTGATGCTACCTTAAGTCTGGATGTCACACCAAGCATTACGCCAGATGGCAAAGTACAGATGGAACTTAATATTACCAGTGACTCACCGGGTAATCCGACACCGACTGGACAGCTCACTATTAATAAAAACCAGATCAATACCAATGTCTTGGTCGATAATGGTGAAACAGTCGTCCTAGGTGGTATTTTTGAGCAGGAAACCCGTAATGCGCAAACCAAGGTACCATTCTTGGGGGATATCCCTTATGTAGGACGTTTATTCCGTAAAGATTTAAAGTCGGATAATAAACGTGAGCTACTGATTTTCGTTACACCTCGAATTATTAATGACAGTGTTTCAAGAAATCATTAATATATTTTGAATTTAACAAAACGAATAGGTGACTCCTTGCCAAGCAAAGAGTTTGAAACCCTACCAAATATTTATTTGGTAGGGCCAATGGGGGCCGGTAAAACAACAGTAGGACGACATCTCGCAGAATTGTTAGGACGTGAATTTCTAGATAGTGATCATGAAATTGAACGTAAAACAGGCGCGACCATTCCCTGGATTTTTGAAAAAGAAGGGGAGCAGGGTTTCCGTGACCGTGAAACTGCTGTCATTAATGACCTAACCTCACGTCCCCATCTGGTTTTAGCCACTGGTGGTGGGGCCATTACTCAGACCTTAAATCGGGATTATCTGAAACAGCGCGGAATTGTTGTCTATCTCTATACGCCGGTTGAAATTCAACTGCAACGTACCTATCGCGATAAAAACCGTCCCCTCCTCCAAGTCGAAAATCCGGAACAAAAGTTACGTGATTTATTGGCGGTCCGCGATCCCTTGTATCGTGAAGTAGCGCATCATATTATTGAGACCAATCAGGGTGCTGCGCGTGATCTGGCGCAGCGGATTCTCAATCTCATTACTTCCAAAAACTAAGTTCATTGAATAAAGTGGTTAATCAAGCATGCAAACCTTATATGTAGAACTCGGAGAACGTCGTTACCCTATTTTTATCGGGAGCGATCTGGATCCACAGGCCTTATTGGCTCCCTATATTCAGGGCAAGCAAGTGATGATTGTGAGCAATACTACGGTTGCACCACTTTATTTGCAGCGTTATCAAACTGCAATTGAAGCTCTGGACAAACGTGTTGCGACCTGTATTTTGCCTGATGGTGAAAAATATAAGGATAGTCCGCATCTGAATCTGATTTTTGATGCACTGCTTGAAGCCAGGTTTAATCGGGACTGTACTGTGCTTGCGTTGGGTGGGGGTGTGATTGGAGATATGGCCGGATTTGCTTCGGCCTGTTTCCAGCGCGGAGTGTATTTTATTCAGGTACCGACGACCTTGCTGTCGCAAGTAGATTCAAGTGTTGGTGGAAAAACCGGGATCAATCATCCACTCGGTAAAAACATGATTGGCGCTTTCCAGCAACCTCAAGTGGTACTGGCGGATATGTCGCAGCTTGCTACTTTGCCTGATCGAGAGCTTTCAGCAGGTTTGGCTGAAGTGATTAAATATGCGCTGCTAGGCGATGAGTCATTTCTGGTCTGGCTTGAAGATAATATGGATGCTCTGGCCGCTCGAGATGAACAGTTGCTTGCTGAAGCCGTTTACCGTTCCTGTGCGCATAAGGCGCGGATTGTAGCCAATGATGAGAAGGAGCAGGGGGAACGTGCTTTACTCAATTTAGGTCATACTTTTGGGCATGCGATTGAATCCTACCTGGGGTATGGTGTCTGGCTACATGGCGAGGCTGTTGCCACTGGTATGGTGATAGCTGCGGATCTGTCACAGCGTATGGGCTGGATTTCTCAAGAAGATTTAGAACGTACAAAAAAAATCATTTCTCGTGCCAAACTTCCTGTGGTTTGTCCTAAAATCCCTCTGGATGATTTTCTGGCCTATATGGCCCATGACAAAAAAGTCTTAAATGGACAATTGCGTCTGGTGTTATTAAAGCAATTAGGCGAAGCAGTGATTACCCGAGACTTTGATCTCGAGTTAATGAAACAGGCAATTTTAGCCAGTCAGGCATAGGTTTAGTTTTATGGCAGCATTACATACTCCTTGGCAAAAGATTCAGCATTATTTCTGGCTGGTCTGTGGTGTATGCTGCCTATTTGCTGCCTTAGTTTTTTGGGCGGTGACTGATTCAGATGATGTCGTCGAAATTGAAAAAAAGCCTGAAACTGAAGTTCAGTTGCAGATTCAACCAGAAAAAGTCGCCACAATGACCCATCTTGGTGCACTTTTTCAGGAAGTGAAACCACTGGACCTAAATACGCGTACCGTCGTGAATGCCAGTCATGAGCCGGAATTCCGTGGTACCAAATTTGTCAATGAAGCGAAAAACCAGCACGCCATTGAATTATTTCGTGTGACCAATGAAGCCATTTTAAAAAGTTTTCTTAAAAAACAGTCCGATCGTAAACCTTTTATTTATTTAAGAATCTCGGGTGAAAATCAGCCAGAACAGTATGTATTGTTATATGGTCAATATAAGACGGCGGCGCAAGCCAATCAGGCTTTATCTACACTGAAGTTAAATTTACCGGCCTCAGTCAAGCCTGAAGTTGTAGCAATGCAGCAATATGTTAGTCTGGTCAATAATCTGGGTTCAGAGGAATTGGCTAGTAATCAAAAGCTTTACGAAATTCGTTTGAAAAATGTGCCTTTGCCGAAAGTAGATGAATCGGTACGACTTAGACAGCAGCAAACCCAAACTGAGTCCAAGCCGCGTAGCTCTGATGCTGCGACTACCAGTACCACAATTGTGCGCCGTGATTCATCGGGAAATGTAGTTGATGTGCAGAAATCTGAAAGTGCTGTAGAAGGTACACCTCAACCACAAAATAACAATAATCGACCTGCTCAGGGCAGTAATCCGCATCCTCAAAATAACGAGATTAGTGATCCATTTAATTAGTTCGGTCTAAAATAGCGCATCCAAAAAATTACAGAATTAAAAATGAGCGCTTTTGGTGCAAAAAAATGCACATTAAAATTAACCCTTAGTGTGCTGTTCTGCGCTAAATCTTTGTCATCTGTATTGTTTTAATTTATGCGCTGTTTGTTGGCATGGAATTTGCTTTATTGGTGCATGAATTGAATTAATCTCCCTGTTTTAGCGCGAAAAATGATTCGATGACACCGTATGAATGTCATATTTATTCCAGATTTTTATGTTATTCATGAGCAGAATAAACTTTATTTGTTATGCATTTAGTCTAAAAAAGGACTAGTCTGAAGAAATAAAGAAAAATGCTTTTGCTCTACCAAGACGGTCTTCGAAAGTCCATTAGACGCCAGCGCAGAGAAAAATTTAGATTGTTTAATAGCCTGTTGAGGCTTCGTGAAAGAAGGGTACGCTATGCACATGCCATCGCCTAATAATGTAGCTCCCGCTCAAGGTTTATACCAACCGGATGAGTTTAAAGATAACTGTGGTTTCGGTTTGATCGCCCATATGCAGGGTGATGCTAGCCATGATCTCGTCAAGACCGCGATTCATAGTTTGAGTTGTATGACCCATCGTGGTGGTATTGCCGCGGATGGCAAAACCGGGGATGGTTGTGGCTTGCTCTTGGCGATGCCGAAGAAATTTTTCCGTGAAGAAGCAAAACGCTTAAGTGATACCACTTTAAGTGAAGTGTTTGCTGTGGGGTCGGTGTTTCTAAATCTTGATCCGGCACTTGCTGCACATGCCAAACAGGTTTTAAACAAAGAGATTGAAGCTGAAGGTTTAATCGTTTTGGCTTGGCGCGTGATTCCGACCAATGTCGATGCATTGGGTGAAATTGCATTGCAATCGATGCCGGCATTTGAACAGATTATCGTTAACTGTCCAATGGGTGTGACTGAGGTTGAATTTAACCGTAAGTTATTCCTGGCACGCCGTCGTGCAGAACAACTGTTGGTGAATGATACGTCTTTCTATGTCACTACTTTGTGCTCAACGGTGATCAGCTATAAAGGCTTGATGATGCCGGAAGCGATTGCAGATTTTTATACAGATCTGGCTGATCCACGTTTGGAATCACATATTGTGGTCTTCCATCAGCGCTTCTCGACCAATACCTTGCCACGCTGGCCTTTGGCACAACCGTTCCGTTACCTGGCACACAATGGTGAAATCAATACCATTACTGCGAACCGTAACTGGGCCATGGCGCGTGTGCCAAAATTTGAAAATCCATTATTGCCGGGTTTAACTGAACTGAATCCAATTGTGAACCGTACCGGTTCAGATTCTTCAAGCCTGGACAACATGCTGGAGATTCTGGTCGGTGGCGGCATGGATCTGTTCCGTGCACTCCGTATGCTGGTTCCGCCTGCCTGGCAGAATGTGGAAACCTTAGATGCAGACTTGCGTGCATTCTATGAATTCAACTCAAAACATATGGAAGCCTGGGATGGCCCGGCAGGTCTGGTGATTCAGGATGGGCGTCATGCGATCTGTATGCTGGATCGTAACGGTCTGCGTCCTGCGCGTTGGGTCATCACCAAAAATGGTTATATCACGCTGGCTTCTGAAATTGGTGTCTGGGGTTATCAACCTGAAGATGTAATTTCTAAAGGCCGTGTCGGTCCTGGTCAAATGCTGGTCATTGATACGCAAACCGGTAAAGTGCTGGATACCCAAGATGTCAATAATCATCTGAAACGTATGCGTCCATACCGTGAATGGTTACGTGAAAATTCTGTGCGTTTGCAAGGTAGTCCAGAGCTGGAAGAATATTTATGTGATCAAGGCTTAAAAGGCGATGGTCTGAAAGCGGCACAAAAAATGTTCATGGTGACCTTTGAAGAGCGTGACCAGTTGTTGCGCCCGATAGCTGAAAGCGGTCAGGAAGCGGTAGGCTCGATGGGTGATGATACCCCAATGGCAGTATTGTCTCGTCAGGTGCGCCATGTGTCGGATTATTTCCGCCAGCAGTTTGCACAGGTGACCAACCCGCCGATCGATCCGCTACGTGAATCGATTGTGATGTCACTGGAAACCTGTTTAGGTCGTGAACAAAACGTCTTTGAGCAAGGGCCTGAGCATGCAGACCGCTTGATCATTTCCAGTCCTGTACTTTCTAATTCGAAAATGCATCAGATCCGTACGCTGGGTCGTGCCGGTTATGAAATTGCAGATATTGACTTGAACTATGCTGAAACCGAAGGTCTGGAAGCAGCGATTGCGCGTATTTGTGAAGAATCTGCACAAGCCATTCGTGATGGTAAAACCTTACTAGTGCTTTCCGACAAGAAAATCCGTGAAGGTTACTTGCCTGCCAATGCCTTTATGATCACCGGTGCAGTGCATCATCACCTGATCAAGACTGGTTTGCGTACCGATGCCAACCTGATTGTTGAAACCGGTTTTGCCCGTGATCCACATCAGTTTGCAGTGCTACTTGGTTTTGGTGCAACGGCAATCTATCCATATCTTGCTTATGACGTGATCAATGATCTGGTTGCCAAAGGTGAGTTATTGGGTGATCCGATTTATGCGCAAAACAACTTCCGTAAGGGTATTGAAAAAGGCTTGCTGAAAGTCCTGTCTAAGATGGGTATTTCAACAGTTGCCTCTTACCGTGGCGGTCAGCTGTTTGAAGCAGTGGGCTTATCCAATGAAGTAGTGGATAAATGCTTCATCGGTGTACCAAGCCGTATTCAGGGTGCAACCTTTATTGATCTTGAAAATGATCAGAAACAGTTGGCGGATATTGCCTGGAAAAATCGTAAGCCAATTGATCAGGGCGGTCTGCTGAAATTTGTATTCGGCAAGGAATACCATGCCTTTAACCCAGACGTGATCAACTCACTGCATAAAGCAGTACGTTCTGGGAACTACGCAGATTTTAAAGAATATGCAGAATTGGTGAACAATCGTCCGATCGCCACGATTCGTGACCTGTTCAAACTAAAAACAGATAATTCGATTCCAGTCGAACAAGTGGAATCTGTGGAAAAGATCCTGCCTCGCTTTGACTCTGCCGGCATGTCTTTGGGTGCACTGTCCCCTGAAGCACATGAAGCGATTGCGATTGCCATGAACACGATTGGTGGTCGCTCGAACTCAGGTGAGGGCGGTGAAGATCCAGCGCGTTACGGTACTATCCGCAACTCGAAAATCAAACAAATTGCATCGGGCCGTTTTGGTGTGACGCCTGCTTACTTAACATCTGCAGAAGTTCTTCAAATTAAAGTCGCGCAAGGTGCAAAACCAGGTGAAGGTGGTCAGTTGCCGGGTGGTAAAGTGAATGGTCTCATTGCCCGTTTACGTTACTCTGTACCGGGCGTTACCCTGATTTCGCCACCTCCGCATCACGACATCTATTCAATTGAAGATTTATCACAGTTGATCTTTGATTTAAAACAGGTTAACCCACAGGCGATGGTGTCAGTTAAGCTGGTTTCCGAACCGGGTGTCGGTACGATTGCGGCAGGTGTGGCGAAAGCGTATGCCGATTTCATTACCATTTCTGGTTATGATGGCGGGACAGCGGCTTCTCCACTTTCTTCAATTCATCATGCAGGTTCACCGTGGGAACTAGGTCTTTCTGAAGCGCATCAGGCCCTTCGTGTGAATGACCTGCGTGGTAAAGTTCGCGTACAGACAGATGGCGGTTTAAAAACCGGTCTGGATGTCGTAAAAGCAGCAATTCTGGGTGCAGAAAGCTTCGGCTTTGGTTCGACTCCGATGATCGCATTGGGTTGTAAATACCTGCGTATCTGCCACTTGAATAACTGTGCAACCGGTGTTGCGACTCAACAAGATCATTTACGTCAAGAGCATTATATTGGCGAGCCACAAATGCTGATTAACTTCTTCACTTTTATTGCTGAAGAAACCCGTGAATGGTTGGCGGCACTCGGTGTATCGAGTCTGAAAGACCTGATTGGCCGTACGGATCTGCTGGAAGTCTTGCCAGGTGAAACTGCAAAGCATGCACACCTTGATTTAAGCAAACTGCTAGAGTCGCATCCGGCAGCTGAAGGTAAAGCACAGTACTGTGAAGTTCAGGGCAATGCACCGTTTGATAAAGGTATTCTGGCAGAGAAAATGGTAGATGAGATTCTACCTGCCATCGAAGCAGGAACTGGCGGTGAATATAGCTTTACGATCGGTAACTGTGACCGTTCGATTGGTGCCCGTCTGTCTGGTGAAATTGCGAAACGTTATGGCAACCTGAGCATGGAAGCCCATCCGGTGAAAGTTCACCTGAATGGTACTGCAGGCCAGTCACTGGGTGTCTGGAATGCCGGTGGTTTGCATATCAGCCTGGAAGGTGATGCCAATGACTATGTTGGCAAAGGCATGGCTGGCGGTCGTATCTCGATCTTCCCGCCAAAAGGTTCGCCATTCCAGACCCAAAATACCGCGATTATTGGGAATACCTGTTTGTACGGTGCGACTGGCGGTAAGTTATATGCAGCGGGTACAGCAGGCGAGCGTTTCGCGGTGCGTAACTCGGGTGCATTTGCCGTGATTGAAGGTGCAGGTGATCACTGCTGTGAATATATGACCGGCGGTATTGTTACGGTGTTGGGTAAAGTCGGACATAACTTCGGTGCGGGTATGACTGGTGGTTTTGCTTATGTACTTGATCTGGATAATGACTTCGTTGATCATTATAACCACGAACTGATTGAGCTGAACCGTATTTCCACCGAAGCGATGGAAGAGCATAAAGCCTTCCTGGGTCGTATCCTGGATGAACATATTAAAGAAACGGGTAGTGCTTGGGCGTACAAGATCCGCCATGAGTTTGACTTTTACAGCCGCAAGTTCTGGTTGGTAAAACCAAAAGCAGCCAACTTGCAAACGCTGTTAAAAACAACTCAAGCTGATCCACAATAATTCCACTACTGCAGAAACATAGGCAGATGTAAGGCAACTGTGAACCCCTTACATCTCCCCACGGAGAGAGACATGGCAGAACGCCTGAATAATGACTTTCAATTTCTGGATGTCGCACGCCAAGATCCAGAGAAAAAAGAGATTGATGTCCGCAAAGCAGAATTTGTGGAAATTTATAAGCCTTATACCGCGGAAATTGCAGCCAATCAAACACATCGCTGTCTAGGCTGTGGTAACCCGTACTGTGAGTGGAAATGTCCGGTACATAACTATATTCCAAACTGGTTAAAACTGGTGTCTGAAGGCCGGTTGTTTCAGGCGGCTGAACTGTGTCACCAGACCAACACCTTGCCAGAAGTTTGTGGTCGTGTTTGTCCGCAAGACCGTCTATGTGAAGGGGCATGTACCCTGAATGATGGTTTTGGTGCGGTAACGATTGGTAATGCAGAAAAATATATTAATGACACTGCTTTTGCATTGGGCTGGCGTCCAGATATGTCTTCAGTAAAATGGACTGATAAAAAAGTTGCCATCATTGGCGCGGGTCCTGCAGGACTTGGCTGTGCGGATATTCTGGTACGTAACGGGGTAAAACCTGTGGTCTTTGACAAACGTCCAGAAATCGGTGGCCTACTCACCTTCGGTATTCCAGAGTTCAAGATGGAAAAAGACGTGATGAAACGCCGTCGTGAAATCTTTACAGGTATGGGTGTTGAATTCCGTCTGAATACTGAAATTGGTACAGATGTGACGATTGACCAATTACTGGCTGACTACGATGCTGTATTTATGGGTATGGGAACCTATACCTATATGAAAGGTGGTTTCGCAGGCGAAGACCTTGATGGTGTTTACGATGCGCTAGATTTCCTGATTGCCAATGTAAACCGTTGCCAAGGCTGGGAAAAAGACCCAGCTGAATACATCAGCGTGGAAGGCAAGAAAGTCATTGTTTTAGGCGGTGGTGATACTGCCATGGACTGTAACCGTACTTCGATCCGTCAAGGTGCCGAGTCAGTCGTCTGTGCTTATCGTCGTGATGAGGAAAATATGCCAGGTTCACGCCGTGAAGTGCAAAATGCGCGTGAAGAAGGGGTGAACTTCCAGTTTAACCGTCAGCCGATCGAAGTTGTTGGTGAAAATGGTAAAGTAACCGGTGTAAAATTTATTACTACTCAGCTGGGTGAGCCGGACAGTCGTGGTCGCCGTAGTCCAGAGCCGATTCCGGGTTCAGAAGAAATTCTTCCAGCGGATGCAGTCCTGCTTGCTTTTGGTTTCCGTACCAGCCCAGCAGACTGGTTCACTGATGTAGAAATCAATCTGGATGGTTCAGGTCGTGTGGTTGCTGCTGAACAGCAGCAATACAAATTCCAGACCTCAAATCCAAAAATCTTCGCTGGTGGTGACATGGTTCGTGGTTCTGATCTGGTGGTAACTGCAATCTGGGAAGGCCGTCAGGCAGCTGAAGGGATTCTGGATTATCTGGATATCTAATCGTTACCCATCAACGCATATCATTCAAGAACACCCGCTTCGGCGGGTTTTTTATTTTTAAGTCTGATCCAACTGAAAGACAGTCCATTAAAAAAGATTATAAAAAGTAACAAAACTTTAGAAAATACTGTTTAAAATCAAATTAATTAAATAAATATCAATAAATAATTGAGGATAAACATCATGCGTCTATTAAAACAATCTTTAATAACCCTGATGCTGGCCAGTACTTTGACCCTCACAGGATGTGGCTATAACACTTTGCAGGTGAAAGATGAAGCGGTCACCGCATCATGGTCTGAAGTGCAAAACCAGTATCAGCGTCGTGCCGATCTGGTGCCGAATCTGGTCAATGTAGTCAAAGGCTATGCCGCGCATGAAGAGCAGGTATTGACCGAAGTGACTCAAGCACGTGCCAATGTTGCCGGTTTAAAAGTAGATCGTGAAGTACTGGAAGATCCTGAATTATTCCAGCGTTATCAGGAAGCGCAGTCGCAAATGACCAGTGCCTTGTCTCGTCTTTTAGCCGTCACTGAGAATTATCCCGATCTGAAAGCCAATCAGCAATTCCGTGATTTGCAGATACAGCTGGAAGGCACTGAAAACCGGATTGCAGTGGCACGTAACCGTTACATCACTACGGTTCAGGACTTTAACTCTTATGCGCGTCAATTCCCGCAAGTGATGACCGCCAAAGTAATTGGCATGGATACCAAACCAAACTTTAGTGCCGAGCAAAGTGCCCAAAAAGCTCCAACGGTTTCCTTTGAATAATGACTGACTTGTAAATAAGCGAGAAATCAGATGTCTGAGATGCTGCTGAAATACTGTGCCGGATTGCTCCTCATGTTGGCCATGGGGATGGTAGTGCCTGTATCAGCAGAAACTGCCACAGCTACGGATACTGAAGAAGTCATTGTGGCCCGTGAAATTTTGCAGCCTAAAGCGGGTCAAAATGCTTCAGCTCAAAAAAGTGGACCTGAAACAGAAACTGCAGCAGCATCACAGCCACAAATTGCCAATGATATGGCTGAAGGCCAGATACAGCGTGATTTACCCAGTCTGAATGAACCGGTGATTGATCAGGCGAATTTACTTAGTCCAGCTGAAAAACAGGCGATTAGTCAACGCATTTTAAACTTGCATAATGCCGGTAAAGGCCAGATTGGTGTCGTGATTATTCCGACCACGGGGCAGGAAGATATTTTTGATTATTCCATGCGTGTTGCTGAAGCCTGGCAGCTGGGTTCAGCTAAACGCGACAATGGTTTATTGATGACCATTGCCATTAATGATCGCCGTATTCAGATCTTGACGGGCTATGGTCTGGAAGGGGTACTGCCCGATATCGTGGCAGGCCGGATTATCAATGACAAGATCACGCCGTATTTTAAACAGGCTCAATATGCGCAGGGGATCGACTCAGGACTGGCTGAAATAGAACGGATTTTAAATCTTGATCCTGAAATTGCAGCACAGGCAGCCGATGAATTAAAAGAACGTCAGGAACAGGCTTATCAGGCACAAAAAGCCAGTAAGGCGACGTTCAGTAGCGTGCTGTTTATTGTTGTTGCTGGGGTCGTCGGTTCCATGATTTTTGGCAGAAAACTCAGCGCTGCAACTGCCGCAGTTGCAGGCACAGCTGCCGGTCTGGTCAATGGCATGGGTTTAATTGCCAGTTTAATGATTGGTGCCGGGGTATTCTTCTTACTGGTCACCTCGCTTGCGCAGCTGATTTTACATGCCTTTATGGCAGGTGGTGGCCGCGGCGGTAGTGGTCGTGGTGGTTTTGGGGGCGGCGGCTTCGGCGGTGGCGGTGGTGGATTTGGTGGGGGAGGAGCATCAGGCTCATGGTAACAACGACAGATACGACAGAAATTGTCACGCGGCCGAAGCTGGAAGAGCATGCGCAGCCGAGTTTTAAACGCTGGCTCAAGCATGTTTGTCATATTCCTTCGGCAAAACGTTTTTACTCTAAGCAGGATCAGCATGCCATTGCACTAGCGGTTGAAGAAGCTGAGCATGGACATGTGGGGGAGATTCAAGTCGTCATTGAAGCTTGTTTACCTGCGGCAATTGCCTATCAGCACGATACCTTAAGTCGCGCACGCCAACTCTTTGCTGAACTAGGTACATGGGACACCGAATATAACAGTGGTGTTTTGCTCTACTTAAACTTATGCGAGCGAAAAGTCGAAATTGTGATTGACCGTGGTATTCGAAATGCCACAACGCAAGAGATTTGGGATAGAATTTGCCAAAATATTCTTCGGCAATTGGCAGAGAAAAAATATAAAGAAGCTTTGGTTGATGGCATTTTTGAAATTGGAAAAGTTTTAGATGCCTACTATGATCGGCAGATTCAAGATTTAGACAATGAGATCAGTAATCAACCGATTATACTCGGGTGATTTTTACTTACATTTTTTATAATAAAATTGTCAATAAATAAAGTTTTATCAAGAAGAGCTATCGTTTTGCACTTCTTGAAGCAATTAAGTAAGCTCCAAAGCAAGGTAGTGTCGTCTACGCAACAGATTGAATAAGCATAAAATAAAACCGAAGCTGTAAAAAGTGCTTATGAGTAGCTTGAGGGAGGTTATGAAAAACTACTGAAAAAGTGAATTTGCTGTTTTTAGAGAATTTTGAGTTAAAACAAAAAACGCATCTTTAAAGATGCGTTTTTATCAAGAAGAACATCATATTTAAGGGGCAACAGAAGTAGCGTGATAGCCACATTTTAGACCGTCAGTAAATGTACATTCAGAAACTTTAGCGCCAGTCATTTTAGGCGTCCCAGTTACTACTATAGCAGTTCCTACTTGTCCTTCACCTGCAGCTATTGTATTACATACTGATGCACTAGCCGTAGGTGAGTCCACTGTGGAAGATGGGTCAAAGGTATGCGTATACAATTGGCTTGCATAAGCTTTAGTTTCAGCAAGACAGCCTGCTGCAGAAGATTTTTTCGTATAGTCTTGATAAGCTGGAATCGCAATTGCTGCAAGAATACCAATAATTGCAACAACGATCATTAATTCAATAAGCGTAAAGCCTTTTTGAGCGTTCATAACATTCTCCACAAATGTTTTGTAAATTTATTTATAAGCTTTGTAAGCTAATTTATAGTTTGCACAAAGTATGCCAATACATGTTACTCAATTATTTCCTATCAAATCAATAGATTGTTTAATAGATTAAAAATCTTAGTATACGTGTAAGTAAATTTATGTAACTAAGTGACAAAAAATGTCAACTTTTTCTGAATTTAATCAAATTAAAGCCTCTGCAATATCTTCACTAACGAAGAACAAATTACAAAAAATCTACTTTTTGTTTATCATGTGCCAAACTTCTACTGCCTGATATTTCCATGAAATTCACGCTCGCTCTGATTGCAGCCATTCTTATCTCCCTTGCATGGCTCATGCCTGTGCACTACCGACCATGGGTCACCTATACCGGTGAACTCTATGCCTTCTTCGCTTTATTCGCGCTTGCTGCCATCTGTCTAAAAGAAAAACTCAAAATTCCAGCAATCAGTCTGCCATTGCTGTTACTGGCCTGTATCCCTTTAGCCCAATTTCTTCTGGGACAGGTATTTTTCTTCAGTACCGCCATGATGGCAGCGATTTATGTGTTTAGTTTCTGGCTAGCGAGTGTCTTGGGCTATAACTTGTCTATAGGGAAAAATAACAGGGAAGAAACTTTTACCCATTTAAGCTATGTATTCTTGGTGTCAGGCACGATTACCGGCTTAATTGCTTTATGTCAGTGGACGAATCTGGATTCAATATTGCCAGGCATGGTCAATATTAGTGGCAACCAGCGGCCATATGCCAACTTTGCCCAGCCCAATAATATGGCAACCTTTTTGCTCATGTCCTTGATGAGTTGCCTTTACTTATATGAAAAGAAAAAAATCCATACCAAATGGTTATTTGTATGCGTTGCTGTGATTGTGATTGGTGTGGCTTTAAGCCAGTCACGTACTGCTTGGGTTGCTGCGAGCGCAATTATGCTGTATCTAGGATTCTATCAATATAAAGGCATTATCCGCCTGAAATGGTACTACAGCACAGCATGGTTTATCTTTTTTATTTTCTTCATTGTCGCTTTTCCATTACTCAGCCAATTCGCTGCACAAGCAATCGATACGGACGTAGTACAAAGCAGGGATGTGGTAGCGCGTGCCACCGGCGATATGTCACGTCTCGCAATCTGGCAGCAAATGATTGCCGCGATTCAGGCTCAGCCATGGTTTGGCTACGGTTGGTATCAGACGAGTGCTGCATTTGTTTCAATTAGTGATACGGTGCAAGGCCCGGTCTGGATTCGGAGTGCGCATAATTTTATTCTGGATTTTTTGCTCTGGAATGGCTTAATTCTTGGTCTGCCATTTCTGGCATACTTTGGTTATTTGGGCTATCAATTACAACGTTGGGTCAATACGCCTGAGTCTGTCATTGGGATCTTGATGATCGGGGCTTTTCTTACCCATGCCATGTTTGAGTTCCCGCAGCACTATGCCTATTTTCTGCTACCAGTCGGTTTTATCCTAGGTACAATTTTGGCACAAAATCCAAAAATTAAAATAATAGTTATGCAATCAATCGGCATGAAATTCATTTTTGCTGTTGGGTTACTTTTATTGATTGTGATTTATCGCGACTATGATGTTACGGTGCCAAAACTCGGGCAAAGTATTCGTTATGAAAAACAGCCGGAAAAAATCACCAATGAAAAACCAATTTATTTGCTGACCGAGTTTAATCATCGCATTGCCTGGATTCGTCTGAATCCTTATAGCAAGGCATCTGCTGAACAGATTCAGGAAGGTGAACAAATGGTCTTGAGTTATCCGACTAAATATAACCTGATCAAATATGCCAAACTTTTAACTTTTAATGGATATGAGGCAGAAGCCAAGCACCAGCTGCAACGCTTAAAGACTATTCAGAAAACTGAAATGAGTTATGAAGAACTAATGCAGGATGTACCTCGTTAAATACAAAAAAGCCAGCAGATGCTGGCTTTTTTAATTTAATTCTAGTTTTAGAGCTGGCTTTGGATATAGTTTTCGATACCAATACTCTCGATCAGATCGATTTGTGTCGTGGTCCAGTCTAGATAGTTTTCTTCTTTCTCTAGAATTTCCTGAACCAGATCACGCGTCACATAATCCATTTGGGTTTCAGCCAATGCCACTGCTTTCTGGATGGCTTCAATATTCTCTTTAACTTTGCGTACATCACAGTGCAGCACTTCTTGAGTATGCTGACCAATATACAGTTTGCCCAGATTTTGTAAATTCGGCAGACCTTCCAAAAATAAAATACGTTCAATAATTTTATCGGCATGTTTCATCTGAACAATGGATTCTTTATATTCTGCCGAGCCCAGTTTCTCAATGCCCCAGTCATTAAACATGCGCGAATGCAGGAAATACTGGTTAATGGCAGTTAAGTGGTGATACAACACCTGATTGAGCTGATTAATCACATCACGATTGCCTTTCATCGCATAACTCCATTTGGACCTGTTTTATCTTTCTAAGAAAGCGCTCTAATCCTGATAGTAAAGCAAGTCAGGGGCAAATGGCGAGTAATTTATCAAATCAAACGTAAAACCTCGTTTTCAAGGCAGGGATATAAATGAGTGACCTAAGCCATACGACATGAAATGTCGTTTCAAATTAACATTTTTAACTTTGGATATTCTATTGGTTATTTTCATTGATAAAATAATCGCATGAAAACACTTAAATTACGCATTAAAGATAAACATTCCAAGATATTAGAGCAATTAGCATCTGAAGTGAATTTCGTCTGGAATTATGTCAATGATTTAAGCTTTAAACACCTTAAAAGAAAAGGTGAATTTCTCAGTGCTTACGATATTGCTGAATATACGAAAGGTACATCTAGGCTTTGTGGGTTACATAGTCAAACCATTCAGGCTATTACCGAAGAATTAGTCATACGCAGAAAGCAATTCAAGAAGACCAAACTAAGATGGCGGGTCAGTCATAAGAAATCAGCCAGAAGATCACTAGGTTGGATACCCTTTAAGAAAGTAGCAATCAAGTATGCTGATGGCCATATCCAGTATGGCAAGCATCAGTTTAAAATATGGGATAGCTATGGACTGTCAAATTACAGTATCAAGACTGGTTCGTTTGTCGAGGATGCGCGTGGCCGCTGGTATGTCTGCTTAGTTGTGAATAGCCCTAAAATTGAGAAATCGACTGCGACTAATTTGATTGGGATTGATCTGGGCTTAAAGGATATAGCCACTTGTTCGGATGGTACGATAATTTCAAATCCCAAGTTCTACCGTCAATATGAACAGAAATTAGGGATTGCTCAACGAGCGAAAAATAGAAAACGGGTCCGTGCATTACACGCCAAGATTGCAAACTGTCGTAAAGACCATTTGCACAAAGCGAGTACAATGCTTATAAAGAAAAATGCACTAATTGTTGTAGGCGATCTGAGTGCGAAAAAACTGGTGAAAACCAAGATGGCGAAGTCTGTTCTGGATACCGGATTTTCAGCATTCAAGACCATGCTCAAGTATAAATGCGAGAACGCAGGAGTATGGTTTGAAGAAGTTAGTGAAAGTTTCACAACCCAAATGTGTTCATGCTGTGGTGAGGTCACTGCAAGCAGTCCGAAAGGTAGAGCAGATTTGCGAATAAGAGTATGGGAATGTGAAAACTGTTCAAGTATTCTGGATCGGGACTTGAATAGTGCTAAGAACATACTTGCGCTTGGGCATAAGCGTCTCGCAGGAGGAATCAGCTCTATTTAGAGAGGTGAGGATGTCAAGGAACAGCAAATGAAAATCGACATCGAATCGATTCAGACTCAGATGAATGGCAATAAAAACCCGCCAGAGTCAAAGGCGGGGGAGGAGTAATGATCAAAGATCATTGTTTTTCATTATGCTTATTGGGAGAAATCTTTCTAAATTTATGCTGCAACAGCCAGTCGAGCTGCAATTTGTGAAACCTCATCACTGATGATCATGCGGGCTTCTGGTGCGCAGCGGCCACAGCAAGTTCCCAAGTCCAACATATCGCGGACATCACGATAACTTTCAGCGCCATTTGCAATAGCATCTTTAATGTCTTGATCTGTAATGCCACGGCATAGACAAACGTACATAGGACACAACCACAGTGATTAAATAAGATAAGTAATATTATTGATAATTGTTATCGTTTGTCAATAAAAATCATTTGAAATAGCTTTTATCATGATTGATGATTTAGATAAAAAAACACCACCTGAGCGGAAATCTAAGTATTAATTAAATTTCCGCGCAAGAGCGATTCATGATTTAGAATGAGATATTGCAGGGTGGGGACTGAGTGATTTTTATAACTTATTGATTAATTATGACAATGCCATCCATTTCAACCAAGGCATCTTTAGGCAGGCTGGCCACACCTAAAGCGGCACGTGCTGGATAGGGCTGGGCAAAATACTCGCCCATAATCTGGTTCACGAGTTGAAAGTGAGATAAATCGGTCAGGAAAATATTCAGCTTGGCGATATCTGCCAAAGAACCACCAGCGGCTTCACAGACTGCTTTTATATTATCAAATACCCGGCGAATTTGCGCTTCAATGCCTTCAACCAGTTCCATACTATAAGGATCCAAGCCAATTTGACCTGATAGATATAAGGTATCACCCACTAAAATGGCTTGCGAATAAGTGCCAATCGCAGCAGGGGCATTTTCAGTATGGATTACTTGGCGGGACATTAATTTCTCCTTTTATCATCGACATACATCATATTCGATCAATTCGGTCGATAAAAGCACTATCGTTTTAAATGATCAACTCACTTTAGAGGCTTCACTGAAAACGACGGGCTGAGCCAGACGGATAATTCGTGGGAAACCGAAATACATGCGTAAATCGCGGATAATCTGCGCGATCTGTTTACGGTTATGCACCACGATATTGACATAGGTTTTGTCATCCTGAGTACGCACCATTTCCACCCCGGAATGCGCTTTACGGCATTGGTAAATCAGGTCGGAAATCTGCTCGTCATTCATGTCCAGGTCAATGCTGAGATAGGCAGTAAAGCTAATATCTTCCAGATCATCAGAGGTCCACTGCAACAACATGATGTTTTCTGGATGCTGATGCTGTTCATGCAGCAGGTTATGACAGCGTGCACGATGCACAATTAGACCGCGACGGGTCAAATGACCCTGAATCGGATCACCCAGCACAGGATTGCAGCAATGTGCATATTTGACATCGACACCTTCGGTTCCCTGAATCAGACGGTCTGAGCTGGCAATATTCTGATGCTGATCTTGGGCAAATAAATGGTTGGCCACCAGTTGCGGTAATAAATCACCGACTGCAATCTGTTCAAATAGCTGTTCCTTGCTGGAAACATGGCGCCACTCCAAGAGGTTTTTCCAGTCTGCTTCAGTCAGATCGCGAATCGAACGATGAAACAGTTTTAGTGCACGATTGAGAGCCTGTTGTCCGACCAGACGCTGTTCGTCTGGATCTTGATCACGCAGAATATTCTGAATAGCACGACGAGCTTTCTGGGTATTAATAAAACTGAGCCAATCTGGGTTCGGAGTTGCAAGGACATCAGTAATGATTTCGACTACCTGACCACTGACTAAAGGCGTTGAAAGCGGCTTAGTTTCATTGTTAATTTTTGCACCAACCGCATGGTTGCCTAGGAATAAACTCGCGGCATAAGCAAAGTCAACCGCCGTGGCGCCTTGTGGCAATTCATGTAAATGGCCGTGCGGGGTATAGACCCAGATTTTTTCCTGATGTAAATAGTCCAGTAATTCACTGAAAGTCGTTTTGGCGCATTCACCATCGACCAGAACATTCAGATTCTGCATCGAGGCCTGAATCGCAGAGCGGCAGGCTTGCGGGGCACTTTCACCGAGTACGACACCAAAGCGTGCCGCTTTACGCATGAGTTCTGTTTGAATGGTGAGCGACAAGGTCGTCTTTTCGCCTTTCAGTCGCATCATCAGGGACTGGTTGCCACCCGGTAATGGACGACGGATATGGTCTTCATAGCTTTGAATCTTAAAGCTATGGGTCAGAATCTCTGCCAGTCGGTCACAATCGGCAATGCTCTGTAAAATAATTTCAAAAGCATGGCTGTGAGTTAATTCTTGTAGATCGATGTCATTTTTAACGAAGTGGCGCAGTAGCTCAATATTGTTATTTTTCTTCTTAATTCGGCCCTGAATGGCATTCTGTTGCAGCAGTTCGGTCAGGTTTTTTTCCCATTTAGCCTGATATTCACAGCGTTTTGGCTTGGTTTCCAACAGGGCGGCCTGCACATTGTTATACATGTCCAGATCTAGATTCTGATAACAAAGATGTTCCAGGTTATCGGCCATTTCATTCATGCCGACAATACGGGCCATGGGAACAAAAATTTCAAAGGTTTCGCGGGCAATACGCGCGCGTTTGTCGGGGCGCAATGCGTCCAAAGTGGTCATGTTGTGATAACGGTCGGCCAGTTTCACAATAATGACACGTGGATCTTGTAAAGTCGCTTGCAGAATTTTCCGGAAAGAAGCCGCTTTATTATATTCTTTATCGCTCGAATGACTCAGTTTGGTGACACCATCGACTAGTTCAGCGACGGTAAAACCAAAAATCTTGCTAATATCATCTTTGTTAAATTCGGTATCTTCAATCACATCATGCAGCAGGGCAGCCATTAAGGTTTCAGTGTCCAAACGCATATGCGCCAAGATACAGCTGACCGCAATCGGATGTAAAATATAAGGTTCACCACTTTTACGCACAATCCCGTCATGCGCCATATCGGCATAATCACAGGCCGCAAGCACACGTTCGACATCGCTTTCACTTAAATACGCATCGATAATGATCTCTAACTGCTGCTTGGCTTGACTGACCTGTGGGCCTGGCATAAAACACCTTTTTCAACTGAATTTTTTACAAATAAAACCTGAAAGCACTTTAGAAATGTGAATTTCCTGGCTTGATGGTTTTTTGCTGCTACAGAGCAGAAAACCCATTCAAACTTGATAGCTAACCCTTATGTTATAACCGTTCTGGCATAAATATAAAAGTCACATAACAAAAAAAGCCTAGTTTAGAACTAGGCTTTTTGAGTGACGATCTCTTATTGGAAAGAAAAACCGTCTAAGTTTAGATTATTTGCAGAAAGTGCAAGATCCAAGCTTGATGTTTGATAATCTTGATCACGTTGTTTCAAAATGTCTTTTGATACATGACCTGAAGCGATTTCACGTAAAGCAACAACAGTCGGTTTGTCATTGTCCCATTCTACAGTTGGTTCAATACCTTGACGTGCCAATTGACGCGCGCGCTTGCTTGCCACTAGTACAAGCTCAAAGCGGTTGTCTACATGGTCTAAACAATCTTCAACGGTGACGCGTGCCATAAGAATTCTCGTTTGAATAATAAATTTTAACAGACTGCACAGTATAAAAGGCTTTGTCTATAGACTCAAGTTTTAATCACTGCTCAGTTGGCGTAATCAGTTTCTGAATTAGTTTTTCATGACGGTTGGCTTGCTGACTCAGCACCAGACGATTGGCGATAATCACCGCTTCCAGGTCATGCAGCGCCTTATTAAAGTCATCATTAATGATGATATAGTCAAAGTTACTATATTGTTGCATATCTTCTACCGCGCAGCTCAGACGATGCTCAATCACATCAACTGCGTCAGTACCACGGTTAGACAGGCGTTCACGCAAATCGAACTGACTTGGTGGCAAGATAAAAATTTGTTTAGATTCAGGAAAAAGTCGACGAACCTGTTGCGCACCTTGCCAGTCAATTTCCAGTAGAACATCATGACCTTTGGCCAGTTGCTCTTTGACTGTGGCTTGCGCAGTACCGTAGTAATTACCAAATACTTCGGCGTATTCGATAAAACCGCCTTCATTGACCAGATTTAAAAAATCGTCTTTGTTGGAGAAATGATAGTGTACGCCATCGAGTTCGCCAGGTCGTTGACCGCGTGTGGTGTGTGACACAGAAACGTGAAGATTGTTGACACGCTCAAGTAGGGCTTTAACAAGGGATGTTTTGCCTGTTCCAGACGCTGCAGAAACGACAAACAAGAGACCCGACATGATATTTTTCCTGATATGATAAAATATCTTCTCTATTTTAGAGTAGAGCGGCTTTAAACTAAATAGTTGTCAGTCGATTGTTTACATTTATTTCAATTGAACCGCTAAAAATGGTGTGAGTATTGAGGATTCTATGGAAATTGTTTTAGCCAACCCACGTGGTTTTTGTGCTGGTGTGGATCGTGCCATTGCGATCGTGAACCGTGCCCTAGAATGCTTTAACCCACCAATTTATGTGCGGCATGAAGTGGTGCATAACAAATTTGTCGTCGATGACCTACGTCAGCGTGGTGCGATTTTTGTCGATGAACTCGATGAAGTTCCTGACGATAATATCGTGATTTTTAGCGCACATGGTGTTTCGAAAGCGGTACAACAAGAAGCCGAACGTCGTGGTCTGAAGGTTTTTGATGCGACTTGTCCCTTAGTGACTAAGGTGCACATTGAAGTGACCAAATATGCCCGTGAAGGTGTAGAGGCAATTCTGATTGGTCATGAAGGCCATCCGGAGGTTGAAGGCACCATGGGGCAATATGACAAAAAAAATGGCGGTGAGATTTATCTAGTCGAGGATGAAGAAGATGTCGCCGCTTTAACAGTACGCAATCCTGAAAAAGTCGCTTTTGTCACGCAAACGACTTTATCAATTGATGATACAGCGAAAGTGATTGATGCCCTTCGCCAGAAATTCCCGATGATTCAAGGTCCGCGTAAAGATGATATTTGCTACGCCACACAAAATCGCCAGGATGCGGTACGTGATCTGGCGGAACGTTGTGATGTCGTACTTGTTGTTGGTTCACCAAATTCATCTAACTCAAACCGTTTGCGTGAACTGGCTGAACGTATGGGTAAGGCCGCTTACCTGGTCGATAATGCCGATGAGCTCAAACAGGAATGGTTTGCAGAAAATATCCAGATTGGGGTAACAGCAGGCGCGTCAGCACCGGAAATTCTGATTAAACAAGTCATTCAGCGTTTACAGGATTGGGGTGCACAAGCGCCTAAAGAGCTGGATGGTCGGGAAGAGAATATTACCTTTAGCCTACCCAAAGAGTTACGTATTCCTGTAACACAGGCTTAGAGTGTTAACTGTTTAACATTCTGTTTCTTATTTAAAAATAAGCAGATAACTGGGAAATGACAGTTATCTGTTTTTTTATGCCTTTTATCTGCTCTGTGTAGGTTTTGTAACTTTAATGCGTATTATTTTAACTGGGTCAAAGTTTTGCCTGGGAGAGAGTATGCAGAAAAATAAAGGATTCACTTTAATTGAGTTAGTTATAGTATTGGTTATTATGAGTATTATTGCTTCAATTGCTGCTCCCAAATTTTCTACAATACAAGAAAATAGACAAGTACAGAAAACGGTTAGAGACTTAGCAAGTGTCTTGACTATAGCTCGTTCGAACTCTGCAATCTATAGAAAGCCGATTACTGTTCATTTGAAAAAAGATGGTCAATCTGATAGTCAGAACATTTACTGGAATAGTGATAATGAAAAAACCGAAATTAAATTTTATACAGCAGAGTGTAAAGACAAAGTATTAAAAGAAAAAAAAGAAAGTTTAGAAACTATAGAATTTAATATTCAAGGGAATGTTAAAGACCTTCAAGGGCATATTTTAATATCAGTAAAAAATAATAAGGCTGAACAGTTTTTGCGATTGACTGCATTTGGTCGCGTAGAGATCTTGCCTGACTCGGGCTTAGGAGGTAAATGCGCATGATCATTAACCAAAAGGGTATGGGCTTGGTAGAAGTTTTAGTTGCTTTAGTTATTCTGGCAATTGCAGTACTTGGTTATTCTATATTGCAAGTAAGAGCGCTAGAAGCCTCTATTGAAGCAACTAAGCGCATACAGGGAATTAATCTTGCAAGGGATTTAGCAGAGAAAATTCGTGCTAATCAACAAGGTTTGTCTAAAGATATTGAAGTAGAGAGAGCGGATAAGCAAGGCAAAGAAAAATTAAACTCTTATGAGGATGCATTTCGGAGTAGCTCAGGCAAGCCATATGATAATTGTTTTAAAGAAAAAAAATGTGATTACCAAAAATTAGCAATAGAAGATGTTAGGCAAATAAAAGCAAAAGCTTCAGAAACTGGTATGAAGATTGCTTTTGAGCCTTGCGATGGTTTAATGCGCGAGCGTTATTGTATCTATGTTGCTTGGGATGAAACTAACCCAAAAAATGGCACAGATAAAAATGATTGTACAAAAGATGGAAGCTATCAATCTAATTCTAAATGTGTGGTGATGGAGGCCTACTAATGAAAAAAAATATTCAAGGTATGTCTCTTCTTGAAGTATTAGTTACTTTATTAATTGGAACACTAGTAGCTGCTGCGGCTTTACAAGTTTTGTTAACCAGTACTTTAAATTATAACATTCAAAAATCTATGTCTGAGTTACAAGATAATGGTAATTTTGGACTGAACTATATTATCCGAGATCTTAAATTGGCAAATTTGGACGCCAATCAAGCAGTTATTAATGATAGGAACAATTATGGTGGTATTGTTTTGACCAGTAGGAGTAGTTATGCCGGTCTGACAGAAGATGAACTTACTGCTCAATCCATGAATTTTCCATCTCATTTGAAAAACAATAGTGATTTAAATTTAGTCTCTAGAACAGGTATCCATACCTCAACTGTAGGTAAAAGTGATCAATTAGTTATTCAGTATCGTGCCTATGAGCCAGATACTTTTGATTGTGAAGGCAATAAGATTGAACAAGAAGAAATTAATCAGGGAACATTTATTGTTCAACGTTATTTTTTAAGAAAAGATGGGGAGGCTTATGCATTAGCTTGTGATGCGGGTCGTTACCAAGCGTTACTCGCAATTCCTGCTTCAGGTATTACTGGTTTGGGTGATAATGGGCAAATTGTTATCAGACGTGTCGATCATTTTAAGTTTCTTCTTGGAATTAAAGAAAATGATAAAGATGAGTATCGTTATTTGTCAGTAGAAGACTATATGGGAGAAGGAAATAAGCTTACTAAAGATGCAGATCCAAGGCCAAGAATTATGTCTATTCAACTTGCGATTTTATCTCGCGGTTATGAACCAATGAATAGTAATGAAACAATACGTACTAAATTTAATATTTTTAATGAAGAAGTTGAAATAAAGGATGATGATAAAAAATATCTTCGGGAAGTTATTACTCAAACTGTAGCACTTCGTAATGGTTATGGGCTTATGGAGGAGCTATGAGAAAATATAAATATCAGAACGGGGCTGCATTTATTGTAGTTATGTTTGTTCTATTACTTGTAACTATTATTGGTGCTGTAGCGATAAAACAAAGCTTAACTGGGTTAAATATTGCGACTAATAGCCAGATTCAGGTGCTTTTGCAGCAAAATAGTGATGCGGCTTTTTTTGCGATTGAACGGGATAATAAAGATAATACTATACTTCAAAGAAATTTAAGTTCTTTAGGAATGCTGGGGCTAGTAAAATCGGATCAATTTTTAAATAAAGAAGTTGTATTCTGCTACAGACCGAAGACAGCTTCAACGATGTTCTCTTTATCAAGAACAAGTATTATTTTCTGGGAAGAGAAAGAAGTAGATGGTAAAAAAGAAATCGTTATTAAAAATAGAGAACTAGGATCAGAGGGATTTTGTAAGCACAGTTCTAATTTTTTCACATCTAAACGAGATGCAGTGATTACTCAAATTGCAGTTAAGAAAGCCAGTCTTAATACTGATGTCCCATTTAAATTCTACCCTATAGGGGTAGACACAACAACCGTTCAGTTAGATCAAGTTCAACCTGTACGAATTATAATAACTTCTGTATTGCCAGGTGCTGCAACAAAATCTTGGACTAAAGATAAAGTTAATGAATGCTTTGAAAATAATATGAATGAAAAAATTCCAGGATATTCAGATAACAATACTGTGACTAAGTGTTTTAGTGATTTGGGTATACCGTATAGCCAGCAGGTGATGGACTATGCAGTCGTTAGTTATGCGAAGCAGGGGGGATGACTATGAAAATTAAATTTAAAAAACCGATAGTAACAGCATGGGTCGCAGGATTGACTACTTTAATCTGTGGTGCAGTTAGTGCAAGTGATATTGAACTATATAAACCTGCCCAGACCTCTAAAACAACCTTAATGTTTATGCTCGACGTGTCTGGTAGTATGGCTTACTGTGATAATCGCGCATCAACAGATTATAAATGTCAATCAGGAGATATATCTCGATTAGACTATTTAAAAACTGGAATGAAAGATTTGCTGAATGGAAATCCTGCAAAAAATATTCAAAAATTAGATGATAATTTATATGTGGGACTAGGTGTATTTAGTGGTACTGCTTCAAGTGGTGATGGTACAGGACGTATTCAAATAGGGGCAAAAAGGTTAGGAGATATTTATAACTACACTTCAGAGCTAGATAAGGAAATATATAGAACTGTCGATAAAAGATCTCGATTATGTTTAGGGGTTTTTGGTTGTTCAGAGTGGGGTCGATGGTCACAGGATTCAAAACAAGAGTGTGATAATTGGGATGATAAAGGTATATGTAAGAGTTGGAAAAATTATTCAAAAACTATAGAAGGTACTTCATATAGTATTTCCGAAGAGCAAACAGAGTGTTCATTTAGTATCATAAACTGTTTACAAGAAAAAAGAACAACAGTTTACTTTTTAAAATCTTCTGCGTCAGGTAGCGTAAAGGAAACTCATCGCAGTAGATTATTAAAAATAATAGATAATATAAATGCACATGGTGGAACACCCACTGCTTTTGCCTATGCAGAAGCTGGTGCTTATATGCTAGGTGAAACCACAGCCGGGGTAGATAATAGCGGTTACAATGCAGCTGTAACAGATGTTAAAAATAGTGGAAAGTATAAAGCACCTGAAACAATGCCAAATGCAACTAACAATAATTCACAATGTTCGGGCTATGGTATTTATTTTCTAACTGATGGTGTACCTGAATATGGGAAAAATGCTGGATCTGTTAATATAATGAAAAAAAGTTTGGGCACCAAAGGGTCATCTTTTAGTTGTTCAGATGCTTCTTTAGGTAAAGAGCATCCTTATTATAATTCTGAAAATAATACCAATAACTGGATTTGTATAGGCGAATATACAAAAGCATTGCTTGACCCAGAAAAGAATCCGCTAAAGGTTTCTATTAAAACAGCAGTCGTAGGTTTTGGTAGTACCATGGATCAAGCCGACCCAAAAGGGAATACTAGGAATGATATTCTGGATGCTCAAGCATGGGGTGCTTTAGGCAAAGGCGGATTTTATAGGGGCAGTGATTCAGCATCAGTTGTCAATAGTGTTAATCAGTTTCTACAAGTTTTAGCGACAAATATTCCTTCAGTTACTACGGGTACAGCTACAATTCCAGTAGATAACCTTGATACACAAATGATCCAGCCTTGGGCATATTTTCCACAGTTTGATCCGCAGCCAGCCAGTACAGTAGTCAGCTGGATAGGGAATGTAAAAAAATTCTCCTCAGAAACAGGGGTTCTTAAAGATCGAGATAATAAGGCTGTCATGAGTAAAGAAGGTATTCTAGCAGATGATGTCTACGATTTTTGGGCTGACCCTGCAATCATCAAAGAAATTACGAAAGGGAGTGGAGCAAATGCAGAGACGATTCGAGTTAAGTTGGGTGGTACTTTAAGTAAAGTTAAATTAGGCAGAACGATTTCTCCTTTTGAGGAAAGAAAAATCTATACAGATCGCGCTAAGATTACAATTTCAGGTGCTGAATCAAGTGCAACTACAGTTAAAAAAGGAGATTTAAACCTTTTAGTGGCTAAGGATTTATATGAATCAAATGCTACGAATAATTTTGTGCAGGACAAAAAACGTGGATATTTGGCTGCGTTATTTGGTTTTGATATCAGTAAAACTATAGCATCAGCCTTAACGATAAGTACGAGTGATACGCCTCATACCAATTTTAAAAACTTTATAACAAATCAGAATAATGCAAAATTACGACAAATGGGTGCAGTAATGCATTCTAAGCCACTTTTAATTACCCAAAGTGGTACTACTTCATATACTGTTGCTACAGATACTTTAACTTATACCAATCGTGATGATTTGATCGTATTTGGATCAACTGCAGGATTGTTGCATGTAGTTAAGGCTGGAAATAATGAAAATGGATATAGCGGCGGAGCTGGGGAAGAGATTTTTGTCTTTGCACCAAGTGAATTGATTGACAAACAACCTCAAGCTTTTTTGAATAATAAAGAACAAGCAGGGGAGCTTCACTATGGTATAGATGGTCCTTGGACTGCTTATACGGAATATGTGACTACAGGTACAGGTATTAACCCTAAAGTTACTGTACAAGGTGGTAAACAATGGATTTATGGCGGTCTTCGTATGGGTGGGAGAAGCTACTATGCTCTGGATTTGTCTGATGTAACTTCTTCAGGTGGGACACCAAAAATTAAGTTTAAGATTGACCCATCAGCATTAGATGCACCAGTAGCATTAACTCACATGGGCGAAAGTTGGTCAAAGCCATTAATAACTTGGGTAAATTGGCAAGGTAAAAGAAAGTTAGTCATGGTAGTTGGCGGGGGATATGATCGTTCCTATGAGAGTCCTGATTATGCTTCGGAACCTTCCAAGGGAGCGGGTGTCTATATATTTGATGCAGATAACGGAAAACTTTTATGGTGGGCCAGTAAACACGCTAACAATACTGCCACAGAGAGTAAAGTTGACGATTTGAAATATAGTGTCGTAAGTCAAATAAAAGCAGTTGATCGCAATAATGATGGATTGACAGACCATTTCTATTTTGGTGATTTAGGCGGTCAGCTTTGGCGTATTGATTGGGGTAACTTATCTACAACTGGTGTTTCCGGCGAGACAGCTCGTGTAACTCGTCTCTTGAATTTAAATGATGGTAAAAACTCACCGCGCTTCTACACTACCCCTACTTTTACTATTCATAATACTGTAAATGATAAGTTAGCTGTGATTACTATTGGATCTGGGGATTTCAGTTCTCCTATGTCAGCAGGAGTAAATCCAAATGATGCTGTTTATGTCATTTTTGATAAAGATGTAACAAAGAGAAATTTACCAGTTTTGAAAACTGATCAGCTAAAAACACGAAATTTAGTCCTAACAGATTTAGTGAAAAACAATAAAACTGACAGTGTAGGAATAGATAAAAATGGCTGGTACTATCCATTACCTTCTAAGTCTCGAATTTTAAATGACCATATAGCGATTGATAATGATTTATATGTAAGTATTTTTAATGCAAATGAAGATATTGATAATAAATCTTGTACAGGAGGCATTCGAGGAAAGAGTACTGCTCAATTATTCTGTCTTCCATATGGAGGTAATCAATGTTTCACAGGTAAATCGCCAGATGGAAAGGATATAGAGTATGACTCTGAATTTGATTTAGGGCGTGGAAATGTAGGGATAAATCTTGGTGGTCTCAAGCGTAATCGGTCTATAATATTGAATGCTCCTAATGACTTAAAATTAAAAGACTATCAAGGGAAAACTCAATTCGTTTCTCAGCGATGGTATGAGCGTTAAGGATTGCATATGCATAACATAAAAGGGTTTACCTTAATAGAATTAATGGTGGTTATAGCCATCTTGTCTATTCTTGCCGCAATCATTGTACCAAGTTATCAAGCTTATATACGTAAGAGTCAGGAAGCAAAAGTAGAATCACACATTCTATTTCTTGCTCAGCAGCTTGAACGATATAAGGCAAGAAATTTCAACTATAAAAATTTCACTGGGACTGCTGACCTACCCATTGGATTCACTCTAAAAATAGTGGATTTGGATAATACAGCTCAATCATTAAGTGGAGCTAATATTTTGGGAAGAGGGTGGATGATTCAAGTTCTCGCCCCTGATAATAAAACGTATAACTATTTAATGTCGAGTGATGGACTTAAATGTAAATCGTTACAATCATCTAAGATTAATTTTAAATGTGCTGATGGGAGTGAATCATGGTGAATAAGTCTCATGGATTTACATTAATAGAAATCTTAATTGTTGTTGTCATTTTAGGAATTTTAGCTGCTATATCTATCCCTAGTTATAATCAATATATTATCAAAGCAAATCGAGTTGATGCTCAAACCACTTTAGTTGACATTGCTTCTAAGATTCAGCGCTATAAAGTTTCTCAAGGAAGTTTATCAAACGGAAGTTCTGTGATTAAACTGACAGATTTAGGGTATCCAGCATTGTTGGAAATTCCACAGAATAGTAAACCCTTATACAAGGTTGAATTATCATCTGTGACAGTAGAGGGAGCATGGGAGTTAATAGCTGAACCAAAAATTTCGACAAAACAGGAAGGTGATGGATGGCTTTGTTTAAATCATAAAGGTGAACAATTCTGGTCTAAAGGAGTTGATGCGTGTAACTTCTCATCAAATTCATCATGGAACTGATAACTAATACCAGATTCAGTAAATCCAAAATTCCACCTAAACACTTTTTAATCTTTCATTCAGGGCAAAGTTCAAGTAAAATACTGCCCTCTATGAAAGGGGTTTGAGCTGTATCGATGGTCGGTACAAGGATAATCCGTAAAAACTATAAGGTTCTATCATGGTTGTTATTCGTCTTGCACGCGGTGGTGCTAAAAAACGTCCGTTCTATCAAATCATTGTGACTGATAGCCGTAATGCACGTGACGGTCGTTTCATCGAACGTATCGGTTTCTTCAACCCTACAGCTCAAGGTAAAGCAGAAAAACTTCGTTTAGATGCTGACCGTTTTGCTCACTGGGTTTCTCAAGGTGCTCAACCTTCTGATCGTGTTGCTTCTTTAGCTGCTCAAGCTAAGAAAGCTGCAGTTGCTGCATAATTTTTATATAAATTAGGTAGTAGCTTGCCCATGACACCAACACAGAATGTTCCCGAAGATCGTATTCAGATTGGACAGTTGCGTTCAGCATATGGATTAAATGGGTGGCTCTGGGTCTATTCCAATACAGAACCTATGAGCAACATATTTGACTATCTGCCTTGGTACATTGAGACCAAAGCAGGTTGGCAAATTGTCGATGTAAAACGTTGGAAACCACATGGTAAAGGCCTGGTTGTTTCGCTGAAAGGTGTGAGTGATCGCACTGCTGCAGACGAACTGGTTGGCTCCAATGTCTGGATCTCTAAATCGCAACTGCCTCAAGCAGGCGTAGATGAGTACTATTGGTCTGATTTAAAAGGTCTAACTGTGTTAGGTCTGGATGATCAGGAACAAGAAGTCAATCTCGGTCAAATTTTTGAGCTGTTTGAAACAGGTGCTAATGATGTAATGGTGGTTCGCGCAACTGCCGACAGCATTGATGGCGAAGAGCGAATGATCCCATGGCATAAAGATGTGGTGCAACGCGTTGATCTTGAAGCTGGTCGTATCTACGTCAATTGGGGCGTAGACTACTAAGAATTTTTCGGAAATACGGGAGTCTGCGATGTTT
Organism: Acinetobacter lwoffii; assembly: GCF_024129435.1. Taxonomy (GTDB): domain Bacteria; phylum Pseudomonadota; class Gammaproteobacteria; order Pseudomonadales; family Moraxellaceae; genus Acinetobacter; species Acinetobacter lwoffii_F. Next base: position 82,648 of record NZ_JAMXXN010000003.1, read on the forward strand.
TTTGCAGTCATTACGCTTTTTCCTGAAATGTTTGAAGCGATTACAGCCTATGGTATTAGCGGGCGCGCAGCAAAACGTGAGTTGATGCAAATTCATTGCATCAATCCTCGCGATTATGCGACGGGCAACTATAAACGGGTGGATGAACGTCCATTCGGTGGTGGTCCGGGTATGGTGATGATGGCTGAGCCTCTGGCAAAAGCAATCCAGCATGCCAAAGAGCTTGCAACGCAAGCGGGTGCAGTTCAGGTTCCTGTGGTGTATATGTCACCGCAAGGAAAGACCTTAAGCGAAACTGCGGTACAGGATTTTGTCAAATATGATGGAATCATTATACTGTGCGGACGTTATGAAGGGGTCGATGAGCGTTTGATCCAGCAATATGTTGATCAGGAATGGTCAATTGGAGATTACGTCTTGTCGGGTGGTGAACTTCCTGCGATGGTTTTATTGGACAGTATTATCCGGAGACTTCCGGGTGCCATGTCTGATGAGCAATCACACGTACAAGACTCATTTGTGGATGGTCTGCTAGATTGCCCACAATATACCAAGCCAGATCATTTTGAAGGTTTGGATGTGCCTGAGGTGTTAAAGTCCGGGCATCATGCCAATATTGAAAAATGGCGGTTTTTGCAGCGATATCAGCGTACACTTGAACGCCGCCCAGAGTTGGTGGAAAAAGTCGAGCTGAACAAGCAGCAGAAAAAATGGCTAAAAGATTTGTAAGATATTGATGAGTGATCATTTCTATCTTCAAGCAAGTACTTAAAATCATTTAAGTATTCTTTAATAGGCTCTTTATGGTTGAGATGGTCAACCATAAAGGGAAAGATAATCGGGTGTATGCGCTTTAGCCTCTATACCCAGCGATGATCAGACCTCTTCTGACTCGCATATATTGGAGATACCCCATGAGCGGTAAGCATCCTTTAGTTCAAGTAATTGAAAACGCACAATTGAAACAAAACATCCCTGCTTTTGCACCAGGTGATACAGTTATTGTTCAAGTTAAAGTAAAAGAAGGCGACCGTGAGCGTTTGCAGGCGTTCGAAGGCGTTGTAATTGCTAAGAAAAACCGTGGTTTGAACTCTGCGTTCACAGTACGTAAAATTTCTAGCGGTGTTGGCGTTGAGCGTGTATTCCAAACTCACTCTCCAATCGTCGCTGGTATCGAAGTGAAACGTCGTGGTGACGTTCGTCGTGCTAAACTTTACTACCTACGTGAATTGTCTGGTAAAGCTGCACGTATTCGTGAAAAATTACCAGCTCGTAAAACTAAAGCTTAATTTTAAGCTTTATACGAGTGAAAAAATGCGCCTTTGGGCGCATTTTTTATGCCTAATTTTTATGTAGATTTATTCGAAATGTTCCTGCAAAGGCAAGATCATAGCATCTAAAATATCCAAGAAAATTTTATGAATAAACATCAGGAATAATACAAAATATCCCCAAGACTGGAATCCTGCATTAAAAAGTTGAATGCAAATAAAACATTGTGTGATAACCAGTAAAATACTGATCCATACATTTGCGATAATATGTCGATGACAAGAGGGGCAATAATAAGGCTCATATTTTTTAAATTGAAAAGGATTAATGACTTTTCGTTTGCAGCAGGGGCAGGTTCTTTTAAATTTGTTTTTGATTTCTATAGAACGTATCTGCATTTATTTTATTTCACACTTATTTTTTTATATTTGATGAATATTTTATATGCAGTTTGATCATGATTAACAAGTAAATTTTAAGAAAAAAATTAGCGAAAAATAAGATAGAAAAGCCTCTGGATGAATAGAGGCTTGGGTGGTTTTATAAACCTTGCAGTTTTAAGCGATTGGCATGTTGACGATAGGCAGCAACCGGATCAGGTGCAAAGGTACCTTTAATGCCAAATAACAAGTTGATTTCATCCAGATGATTCCATGGATAATCATCCCGAATCGTTTTACCAAATTTGGCACTACACACCGACACGATTCCATCATTCGCGCCAGCCTTACTCGCAGAAAGCAGATCCAAGGCTTTCATGGCGGCATCGCTGACATCTAGGGGATTGGTCACGGGTTGATTGCCCGTCATTGAATACAGCGCAATGCCTTGGTCTTTATATTTGCCCTCACCACATAGACTCAGCGAAAGCCCGAGTTTAAAACGCTGGTTAAATTCGACTGTCCCTTCAATCGACGTGCTGTGTCCTGCTGCCAGAGCATTATGTGGGAAAGCTTGACCATCTAAGCCTTGTGCCCACATGATGACGTTACCAAAACTGCTGATCAGGGTATTGAGCAGTTCAGATGTTCTGGTCTGATTGGCAAGTCGCATAACATCAGAAGCGACAATCGTCCCTTGGTTGGCGCCACCCACAGTCATCACTGAGGCTACATGTTGCGGCATCACCCCGGCTGCATAACGCACGCTATGTGCACCATGACTATGACCAATTAAATTCAGTTTTTTGGCGCCCGTGATTGCCATGACTTCTTTGAGTTGCTCTACATATTGTTCACCTCTGATTTCGCTGGAATTGAAAGGTGAGATGCGGGTGGCAAACGCAGTTGAACCATTACGGGCTAAATCTGGCAAAATTTGATACCAATAATCCATGCCCAAGGCATCGAAACCAATGCGATTAAAGCCGACCATGCCATGTGCAAATACAATCGGGTATTGTGTTTTTGCATAATTGGACACGACAAATCTGGTTTCTGCTTGCTGCACATTGGAAGCCTGCACATATTGGCCCGCAAATAACATACAGCATAAGGTTATAAAATGCGTTCTAATTTTCATAAAGTTCCATTTTGGCGGTTTAAAAATTAGAAAATCCCTGTGCATTGGGATGACAGGGATGAGATTGAATTACAGGCCTTGCAATTTGAGCCGGTTGGCATGCTGGCGATAAACATCGACTGGGTCTGGAGCAAAGATATTTTTTAATCCGAGGAACTGGTTCACTTCATCCAGATGGTTCCAGTTGTAGTTATCCCGAATGGTTTTACCGAATTTGGCACTACAGCGGGAGACCAGACCATCATTTTCCTTGCCGCCATCTATGAGTAGAGCTGTAACTTTGAGTGCTGAATCAGGATCGAGCGGGTTGGTGACTTGACCTATACCTGTGAATGAATAATGACGAATATCACCGTCTTTTTCCTTACCTTCACCGCAGGCAGTGGTTGGCATACCGAGCGGATATTTCTGGTTGAATTGAGCAGATCCTGCCAGGGTCAGGCTGCGACCACCAGCCAGAGAATCATGCGGGAAACTGCTCGGATCCAGACTTTGTGCCCAGGTGATGGCCTTAGACACCAGGTTGATACCACCGACTAAAGGCCCTTGTATCGGTGTACCTTCTGCTTGCAGGATCAGGTCTCCAACCGGGGAGCCCTTATGCGGAGCACCGACAGAAGTCAGGGAAGCGACTATTCCATTCCCTGCACCTGCGACATAACGAATGGTCGGGCCGCCATGGGAATGACCGATCAGATTGACTTTCTTTGCACCGGTAATGGCCAGAATTTCATTTACCTGCTCTAAAAGTTGCTCACCCCGAATTTCCGATGAGTTAAAAGGCGAGACGCGTGTTGCCCAGACATTGCCGCCATTACGCGCCAGATCCGGTAAAATCTGATACCAGTAATCCAGCCCAAACTGGTCGGTACCGATTCTGATGAAACCCGCCATACCATGTGCAAAGACAATTGGATATTGGGTCTTGGCATATTGTGAACTGGCTTTTGCTGTGACCTGACTGGCTTGGGTAGATGCCTGAGTGCTGAGGCATGTACCCGCCAGTAGCAGGCCGCTGATTAATGCTCCGAATTTCATTATATTTTCCTCACTTTTGTTGTTTTAAGGGGATGATCCTCATCCGGTTCCGTGAAGTCTCCCTCTACAGCAGAGACTCAGTTGCCTAAGTTTTTTTAATTAATAAAGATGATCTATTCATAAAAATTAGTCATTTATAAGCCTTGCAGTTTGAGCCGGTTGGCATGTTGGCGGTAAAGTGCAATCGGATCTTGTGCGAAGGGGCCCAAAATACCGAAAAACTGGTTTACTTCATCAAAATGATTGTGAGCATAATCCTGACGAATGATTTGGCCATAGCGTCCGCTACACAGCGGCAGAGCACCATCATTGGCTTCTCCTTTCAGGAAACTGCTACCTAAAGTCACGACTGTAGATTCAATCGCATCCAGCAGATTGGTTGTCTGCCGGTTGCCCATCCAGGAATAGTGGTAAATTCCATTTGGCGTGAGTTTGCTACCCTGAGACTGACAATCTTTGGGAATGGCAGAGGAGCCATATTTCATATTGAAAGCCTGAATCGTCTCTGGGTTCATGGCTTCCAGTGCTTCGATCATACTGACCGGATACTGGTTAGCTGTAACCAGATTCATGCTGTGGCCCAGAATCGTACCGATGGCCTGAATAAATGGCTCAAGCAGAGGTGTCTGGCTGGCATTGACAAAAACCGGTGTGCCTTGCATGGCACCTGCAATGGCGGTTAAAGAGGCGGCTTTATGCGGTGCAACGCCCTCGATATATTGAATCGTTGGGCCACCCTGGCTATGCCCAATCAGATTGGCTTTCTTATGGTCTGTCAGTGCCAGTACTTCATCAATTTGCATCAAGAGCTGTTCGCCACGCAGTTCATTGGACGCAACAGCAGACAATTCGGCAGAAAACACCCGTGCACCATGCCGGCTCAGGTCTTGGGGAATCTGATACCAATAATCCAAACCGATGCGATCCGTTCCAATCCGATTAAAACCCAGACCAAAACCATGAACAAAGACCATCGGGTATTTTGTCTTGGCATAACTCGAGAGGACAAAATTGCTTTTATATTGCTGTAATGCCGAGGCTTGCACAGGGCCAGTCAAGATGGAACCCAGCAACAAAAGGTTCAAGTGATAGATTATTTTTTTCATTGCAGCTTCCCGATCACTAATAGGTCAAATAAAAAAGAACCAGAAAAAAGCCTATATTTCAGCTGAAAATACAGGCACTCGGGCGTTATAAACCTTCTAGTTTGAGCCGGTTGGCATGCTGGCGATAGAGGGCGACCGGATCGGGTGCAAACACGCCTTTCAGACCAAACATCATATTGGCCAGGTCAGTATGGTTAAGTTTGTACTGGTCATGAATCACTTTGCCCATGAAAGCGCTACAACGTGACACCATGCCATCATTGTCTTTACTGCCATAAGATAAAGGGCCGAGCTGCATCAGGATCGTATCAATATCCAGAGCATTGGTGGCTTGGGCCACACCAGTCCACGAATAATAATGAATGCCTTTACTATCTTTCTGTTTTAAATTTTTATTGCAGTTTTCTGTAGAAGCCAATACGCCATCTTTGACCACCTGCTGTGCCACTGTGGCATTAAAAGTATTTGAACCGGTCTGGGTCAGGGATTTCATGGAAGCATCAAAATCAATTTCCAGTTCAGGCTTAAACTGACCCAGTGCAATCAATGGTCCAATAATATAATCACCTAAAATGTTAAAGGCGGTACGCGTCAGGCTATTGTTCTGAATATCATCTGCCACTTTGGAGCCATGGTAGGTGCCTGCAACGCCAGTGATAGACGCAATATACTGCGGCTGGGTCGCTGCAACATACAGCACTGTTGGCCCACCATGGGAATGACCAATCAAATTCAGTTTTTTCTTGCCGGTAATTGCCAGAACATCTTCAACCTGCTGAACCAGTTGTTCACCGCGATGCGCCGTTGTATTTGCCGGAGACAATTGTGCCGCAAAGACAGTGGAGCCATTACGTGCCATATCTGGCAGAATCTGATACCAGTAATCCAGCCCGATACTATCGGTGCCAATGCGTGACCAGCCTAGCCAGCCATGCACCATCAAGATCGGATATTGGGTCTTGGCATAGTCAGACCGGGTCTTTTCGATGACTTGTGTTGCACTCGCTGCAGCCTGAGTCTGTGCAGAAAAACTGAATCCCAGAGTTGTCGCTAAAGCCACAGTCAGTAACTGGGCTGTCTTGCTGAAAGTATGCATAGCTGTCCCTTTTTAATTTTATCGTTATTCAAGCAATCATTGCTTTTTGTAGAGTGTCGCAAGCCACAAATCAGATGACGAAAATACAGTTTCGGCCTTCAGTGGCTAAGCAATTTTTCTTTTGAAGAAGCGGTATTTTTTCACTTCAGAGGTCTAAAACCATGTCATTTGGGGACATGCAGGACAGGAGGAATTTACATTGTAAGTATGTGTTTTATGTGCAGATGTATTTAAATAAAAAGTCTTTGAAATCATTAAACTTTGTCTAAGTTCTTTTGTGTAAGTGCGAAATATTTGGAAACAACTATAAAAGAGCATTTTGAGAAAAAATATAAAGTTATCAAAAGGGAGTTTATAAAAAAGCCATCAACAGGTGATGGCTTTTGGGCTTAGTCAGCAAAGGGCAGCTTGGCTCCCTGATCATGAACCTGTTCAAAGGTTTCTACCCGCAGCTGTTCTTGCGGTGTATTAAAATGTTTACTGCGAAGCTGGGCAATCGCTTGCTGTTTGGCGGTATCTGACATGCCGGACTGGGTAATCTGATCCCGTTCATCTAAATAGCCAGTCACCCGATTTTTCCAGTCGCTACGTTGTACGTCCAGTTGTTCCAGTCGTTGTGTGGCTTCAGGACCGACCAGATTTATCCGCATCTGCCGGATTTCATCACGGGAACCGCCCCGGGCTTTAATATCAGCAGTGAGTTTGCGCAGATCTTCCAGTTTATTCAGTTGTTCCAGATTTTCCTGCCAGTCCTGCGGGAGTTGCTGAAACAGTGCTTTGAGCTTTTGGGCTTTTTCAGTCTCAGTCAAGCTTTTGTCTGCCATTACGCTCATCCGGTCCAAGGTATATTCATGATAGGCGTCTTCTGTGCCGAACAAGCCCTCAATTTCATACTTGGAAAAGTATTGCTGGCGCAAATTCTGGGTACTGTTATAGATACTGCGGTAATAGGCAGGATCTTCCTGATTCAGCCCGGCCGGTGCAGTGAGCTGGTCCAAGCCCTGACGGTACTGGAGATAACGATCCCATAAATCCAGAATTTGCGAGAGTGCAGGCTCTTTATGATTCTGGCGAATATAGGCTTTAAAATCCTGTTGGATCTGTTGCAGATTTTTTTCACCGAACTGGGTAATAAAATATTCAAAACAGTTGCGGGTCTGTTCATTCACGAGCAGACGGTTGCTGGCATCTAACTGCATCTGACAGTTGATTTCAGTATCTTGCTGGCTGGCACTGGGGAAAGCTGCATTGGCAGGACCATTGACCAAGAGCGCGGTTTGCTCTGCCTGAGTTTCTGTTACAGGCATTTTTGTCCCAGTATCCGCCTGAGTATTTTCTTTTGGGGACAGCCATAAGATCAGTGTGAGTATGCACAGCACCAGCAAAGTCAGAATGATCCATATTTTATATTTCTGCATATCCTATGCACCTATTTTCTCGTTATTTCATTATTTTTAGATAGTTAAGCTTTTTTAAAAGCGTTGAATTGTTCAAACCGGCTCAATATGCCATAAAAATCATTAGAAACTATAGAAAAGTTGTAAATCCTCTCGCAGGGTTTTACCATGGCGCCAATTTATAAAATGTCTGATTTTTTGCCATGAAAGCATCATCTCCTAAAATTCAGCGCCGTCATCTCAGTGGTGTCTTCCTGCTCAACAAGCCTTTGGGTATCAGCTCTAATGCCGCATTACAAAGAGTCCGCTGGTTGTACCGTGCACAAAAAGCCGGCCATACCGGTGCGCTGGATCCGCTGGCATCCGGTTTATTGCCTGTGTGTTTGGGGGAGGCGACCAAGTTTTCGCATTATTTATTAGATTCGGTCAAGCGTTATCAGACGACCGTATTTTTGGGGCATAGCACCACCACGGGTGATGTGGAAGGCGAAGTGCTTCTGGAAAAAGCGGTTCCTGAACTCTCGGAAGCCTTGATTCAGGACACATTGGCACAGTTTATCGGGGATATCCAGCAAGTGCCGCCGATGTATTCCGCCTTGAAAAAAGAAGGCCGTCCTTTATACGAACTGGCGCGCAAAGGTATCGAGATTGAGCGTGAAGCACGTCCGATTACGATTTTAGCGATTGAGCTTTTATCCTTTACTGAAAATAGTATCACGCTGGATATTACCTGCTCTAAAGGCACTTATATCCGGGTTTTGGGTGAAGATATTGCCAAAACGCTGGGAACTTATGGCCACCTGACTTATCTGCATCGCATTAAAACCGGTCATTTTGATTTGATCCCGAGTTATACCATTGAATATCTGGAAAGCCTGAGCGAAGCAGAGCGTGATGCACTATTGTTGCCGGCCTATGCACCGGTTGATCATTTTCCAAAAGTGCAGGTACCCGAAGGTCGTGCAGAATATTTTAGCCGCGGCATGGAAAGCAATATCGAACATGAAGCAGCTGAACAGGTGCTGGTTTTTGATGGCGAGAAATGTCTGGGGCTGGCAGAAATTACCGACAAAAAACGTCTGGTACCCAAACGCGTCCTGAACCTCTAGTCGAGTCAATATATGGAAATTGAGATCATCATCAGTCTGGTTGTCTTTGCATTTTTTGCAGGGGCGATTGATGCTGCCGTGGGCGGTGGTGGTCTGATCCAGATCCCAGCAATTATGGGGAGTTTACCGCATTTACAGCCTGCTACGGTCTTTGGCACCAATAAACTCGCGTCCATTTGTGGCACCGCTTCTGCGGCATTTTCCTACCTGCGTCAGGTAAAACTGCCCTGGTTGCTCTTGGGCGTGATTGCACTGTGCAGTTTTGTCAGTTCTTTTATGGGTGCAGCCAGCGTTACGCTAATTCCAGTCGAGATCCTTAAGCCTTTTGTGCTGGTCATGTTGATCGTGATCGCAATCTATACCTTAATGAAAAAACAGTTTGGCCAAGTGCATACCGAACAAAAACTAAATCGGAAAATGCTGATTCTGGCCGCTTTGGGCAGTCTGGCGATAGGCTTTTATGATGGTATCTTTGGTCCGGGCACCGGTAGTTTCTTTATTTTCTTTTTTATTCGCTATTTAAGCGTCGACTTCCTGCATGCATCGGCCTTATCTAAAATTGCCAATTTCACCACCAACCTGGCCGCATTAAGCTTTTTTATTCCCAGTGGCAATGTGCTGTTTATGGTCGGGACAATGATGGCGGTAGCCAATATTTGTGGTTCCTTGGTCGGGGTGCGTTTGGCATTTAAATATGGCAGTGGCTTTATCCGGATTTTATTCCTGATTCTGGTCAGTCTGCTAATTTGCCGGATGGCATACCAGATGTTTTTTTGATCTAAACCCGATGTAAATCATTCTCGATATTAAAATTTCTTAACAAATCACTGTATAAACTGCGTCTGAACCTGTTCTGAAAATCTTCTAGAATCAATGATATGAAAAATAAAACAATCGGAGAAATATCGGAATGACGACTATTTTTGAAGCATTAAGAGAGAGTCATGAGATTCAGCGTGATCTTGCAGAAAAACTATTACAGACTTCCGGGGATACACCAGAACGCCGCGACCTGTTCAAGCAACTGAAAAATGAATTGTTTGCCCATGAAGCTGCGGAAGACCGTTATTTTTATATTCCCTTGATGATGACCGATTCGGGCCTGAATATTACCCGCCATGCCTTGGCCGAACATCATGAAATGGACGAAATGATCGAGGAATTAACTGCAACTGAATTGAGTAATCCGGGCTGGATTGCCATGGCCAAAAAACTTTCCGAAAAGGTGCATCATCACTTAAAAGAAGAGGAACATGGTTTCTTCCAGCAGGCCGGTAAAATTCTGGATGAAAAGCAGAAGACCGCTTTAGCAGTGCAGTACAAGAATGAATATCAGCGTTATAAAGACATGAAAAAAGATATGCTGGTACAAAGCTAAACATCGAAAAGATGACATTTGATTAGTTACTTTTCCATAATTTATAACTCAAATTAGATGTTTGAGTTAATCGCTATGCATGTTGAGCTTCAGAAGCTTGTACAGCCTCATTTTCTTAAAAATTTAAATGCTTTTGTGTAGGCAATCTCCCTACTTTGGAAAGACCCAAAGTAGGCAAAAGTCTTTTGTTACCCATACACAACGTCCTGTCGTGATGGGTAACATGTGGCATCCTTGCCACACTCGCGTATCAAAAATCTCTTCCTTTCAGTTATGGCACATGGTTATGTTTCTATCTGGAGTGATCAGATTTTTTATCCATTCATTTCTTCTTTAGATTTATCTCAAAGGAAGAAAGTGAAAGAATTAATGCAAATATTTAGTCAGTTGTTTAGATTCCAATAAGGCTTTTAAGCATTCTTTTCTACCGATCCTTGACGAGCGGCACGTACAGTCACACCGACAGATGCCAGCATGATACAGATCAGTGCCACGGTCTGAAGAAGCGTAATTTTTTCGCCCAATAGTACAAAACCGGTCAGTGCAGCCAAAGCCGGAGACAGGCTGGATAGAGTGCCATAGCTGGTTTTATTCAAATGCTGAAGTGCCTTTAAATCCAGAGCATAAGGAATGGCTGTTGCCAGTACAGCAATAGTAATTGCCTTGCCCCAATGCTGGGTGTCTATCAAGGCAGGAGCATTGTTATACAGTCCGATCGGTAACAGGCATAAGGCTGAAATACTGATCGCAATAGTCAGTGCATGCATGCCGATATTCTGCTGAACCACGCGTTGCCCGAAGAAAATATACAGTGCCCAACATAACCCCGCACCTAAAGCACAGGCGGCGCCCACCAGGTCGAAATTACTGCTATTAGCCTGTCCCCATGGCACCATCAGTGCGATGCCTAAAATGGCCATTAATACCCAAATATAGTCACTACGATGTTTGATCGAAAGCAGGGCCAGACCTAAAGGACCAATAAACTCCAGACCGACTGCAATTCCCTGCGGTAATCTTCCCAGAGACAGATAGAATAAAATATTCATGACCCCTAAAGCAGCGCTATAGCAGAGCAAATCCCGCCATTTCAAAAAAGGCAAACGGGAAATAATTTTCCAGGAACGGAACATTACCCCAACAATAATTGCTGCAAAGCACAGCCTTAAAATGGTCACAGTGACCGGATCCAGCACACTAAACAGCTGTTTGGCAAAAGATGCACTGATCTGGTAGGAGGTCATGGATAAGACCATGAACAATACGGCAAGGAGTTGGGCGTTTGGCATGGAAGCAGCTTCTACCCAGAGCGGGTGAAAATGAGAAATAGGGGGAAATGAAATTATAGCAAACTTGTTAATTTTTAATGAGTAGGGCAAGGAAATATTTTCCCGAGGCGAACTTAAATTTTGATTCAATCAAGTTAAATTTTAGCCGGATCAAATATCTAAAGATTTTAAATTCAAAGTTAATCTTCTATGTAATTGCGGTTACAAATTAATCAATTTTTAAATTGATCTTGTTTTTATATTTATTAAAATATCTTAGACCTCGTGATTCGGGTTAGTTTTAAAATAACAATGAAAACATCTTAGATCCCGTGTTTCGGGACAGAATTAAAATAACAATATCAAATAATTAAGGTAGATAATAATGAAATTAAGAATACTCTCTTGCGCCATTTTTAGTTGCATGCTGGCAGCATGTGGTGGTGGCTCCGACAGTTCTGATAATAATGAACCAGTCACTAGTCAACCTGCACCGACCAATCCTGGAACCCCGGGTGATGGAGCATCAGATACCATTTCTGAATTCTATAACTATCAATTCAACTTACCGAATATTGATGGATCAGAGATGGAATCGCAAAAACTTCTATTAGCTAGTCATAAAAATAAAATTACTGACGGCATATTATATGCGGATGATAACAGCGCTGTTGATACCGAATACGATCTTGAAGAAGATATGATCTTCTCAACTTATGTCACAACAAAAGGGGTGTTCCCTGCAGATCGTACCCGTACAGCATTAGGTTATAAACTGGAAAAAATATTAGACAATACGACCACTCAATTTAAAAGTCGTCCTGTGACGATACCGGAGAACAATATCAGCAATCATCGACACATAGCGTGGTATGACTTATCAGGAAAAGCATTAACTGAACGTACCAATATTGCTGTGGTTAAAATGTATGATGATCCTGCGACCAGAGTTTTCTTTAACAGTGATAATACGACAGCTGAGCGTAAATACTATAATGAGTTTGCAACCAGTTTCGTCGATTTGCAGAAGACCCGCAAATTCCCAAATGGATCTAAATGTTTCCGTCTTCTGGCTGAACATCCTGAAGAAGAATATATTGAATTTGATCCGGAAGTAAAAACTGGTTTTAGCACACTTGCTGAATGGCAGGCACAAGCGTCTGTCCAAGAAATGGCAAAAACTATTCTAGATGGCACGATGGCTAACTTGAAATATAAAAAGGCAGAATATAAAGACGCTGCCATGCAATATTACAAATATTTCGGTGCGATCGAATATCAAGGTGGAATTTATTCAGTTGATTTCTCGGAACATGGGGAACATATTGATCACGACGACTATATTGCTCAATCAAGACAGGCTGCCTTGGATGAGTTGAATAAACAAGAAGGTGTAACTTCTTTAATGATCAAATGGACAGAATACAATTATGATCAGCTTGCCTCTGGATGTGATGGCTATAATGTGACAGCAGCGACTGCATTAAATACTGCGATTCAAGACGCAACACCACGTTAAAATTTGAAAATAAGTGATCTTAAATAAAGGCGCTCTAGCGCCTTTATTTTTACTCAAGATTTCTGTCTTTGGGTCGTCACCGTACAGCCTACCGAAGCACTGATAATCGTGGCCAATGCCAGCCATTGTGTCCACAATAAAGTCTCGCCTAGAAAGACCAGCCCCGAGAGTGCTGCAATGGCGGGTTCCAGACTCATCAAGGTGCCGAAACTGAGTGCGCTTAAATTTCTTAGTGCAATCATTTCCAGAGTGAAAGGCAGGGCACTGGCCAATATAGCCAAAGCCACAAAATACAGCAAACTCATCGGTTCAAAAGTATGTGCCGGCATTCCTGCAAAGAGCGCAATCGGCATCAAAACCAGCATACCGACAAACATGCCCAAGCATACAGTATGATTGCCAGAAACGCCTGAAGGTCTTTGGCCGGCAACGATATATAAGGCCCAGCAGGCACCGGCACCCAAGGCAAATGCAATCCCGATCGGGTCAAGTGGCTGGGCAGCCTGATCAAAAGGAAATAGCAGAACCAGGCCCAGAATCGCCAGTCCGACCCAGACAAAGTCGAATTTCTGACGTGCATAAAACAGGGCAACACTTAAGGGGCCAATAAATTCAAAAGAGACGGCAATCCCCAGCGGCAGGCGATCAATCGACAGGTAAAACAGTAGATTCATGCCAGCAAGGGCAAGGCCATAACTGATAATGGCCGGCCACTTGATCTGTCTGAAATGGATTTTCCAAATTTTAAAAATCAGTGCCAAAATCATAGCGCCTAACAGCAGACGCATTGCGGAAACAGTCAGAATGGGAAATTGACCGAACAGATATTTGGCAAAGGAGCCACTGCTTTGCATACTGATCATGGCGATCAACAGAATCAGCGGCGCTTGCACCATCGGTGCGATTTTAAAATTCAGCATGACTAAATAGGTTTCGATTGCTCGAATAGCGGAAGAGCAGCATAAGCTGAAAAAGGTTTAAAAATACAAACCTTAAAAATAAAAAACCACAGCCCGAGAGCTGTGGTTTTTTTACAATATTGAATTAGAACAATACGCGTGCGCGGATTGTACCTTCAACATTCGAAAGCATATCAAGTGCTTCATGAGATGCAGCAGCATCGACATCCATCACCAGGTAACCGACATCACCTTTAGTCATCAGTGACTGACCAGAGATGTTGATGCCTTGTTCAGCAAACAGGTTGTTGATTTTAGACAACACGCCCGGAATATTTTGGTGGATGTGCAGTAAACGGTGTTTGCCTTCAGTCAACGGCAATGCGATTTCTGGGAAGTTCACCGCAGAAAGCGTCATACCCTTGTCAGAATAAGCCACGAATTTCTCAGCTACTTCCAGACCGATGTTCGCTTGCGCTTCCATCGTAGAACCGCCTACGTGTGGAGTCAGAATTACGTTTGGCAGGTTACGCAGTGGAGAAACAAATTCTTCACCGTTTGCTTTAGGCTCTTTCGGGAATACATCTACCGCAGCACCAGCAATGTGACCAGATTTGATCGCATCTGCCAGGTCTTCGATCACGACACAGGTACCACGTGCCGCGTTAATGAAGATTGAACCTTCTTTCATTTGCGCGAACTGATCTTTAGTCATGAAGTTACGTGTAGACGGAACATCAGGAACGTGTAGGGAAACCACATCGGCATTTGCCAAAAGTTCGCCCAAGCTACCGACTTGACGTGCATTACCTAAAGGCAATTTAGTCACTGTATCGAAATAGATCACTTTCATACCCATGCTTTCAGCAAGTACAGAAAGTTGTGAACCAATTGAACCGTAACCTACGATACCTAAAGTTTTACCACGTGTTTCGAACGAACCAACTGCAGATTTGTTCCAGCCGCCTGTGTGTGTGTCTGCTGATTTTTCAGGTACACGGCGCAGAAGAAGAATAGTTTCTGCCAATACCAGTTCAGCAACTGAACGTGTATTTGAATATGGTGCATTAAATACCGGAATACCGCGACGCATTGCAGCATCAAGATTGACCTGATTGGTACCGATACAGAAGCAGCCTACTGCAATCAGTTTGTTCGCGGCTTCAAATACCTCTTCAGTCAATTGAGTACGGGAACGAATACCGACAAAGTGTGCATCTTTAATCGCTTCTTTCAGTGCTTCACCCTCAAGCGCTGTTTTGCGATAGTCAATGTTGGTATATCCAGCTGCATTCAATGTATCGATTGCGTTCTGGTGAACGCCTTCTAGCAATAGAAAACGGATTTTATCTTTAGGTAGAGAAAGATGTTGGCTCATTACGGCTCCGCTACAAAGGCCAAATTTAGTCGCGGTATGATAGCACAGGAATGGGGCGGTTATACATTTCCTTAATGACGCTCACATCAGCTATTCTGGCAAGATATATTGATAATAATGATCATGGTGTTTGATTTAAATCTGCATTTTCAAAGGTATATTATCAAAATTGTCATTTTTCGCGGGAAACACCAAAAAATAGCTTATAATATTGCGCCATGCTTTTAAAGCAGCGTGATCCGGTGCTTTAATAATCATGTTTCGCCTGATTTGTATCCATGTTTTTATGCATAAAAAATGTGCAAATGAACCAGCGAAGTCTCTCTTGTTTAAATCATGCTAGGTCTGCAAACGATGAATGCTCCAGTCGCTTTAACCCCTGAGTTATTGACCCAATTGACTGCAATTGTGGGTGAAAACCGTATTAAAACCGATACGGACAGTCTCCAGAATTGGGGTCGCGATCATACGAAGCACTTTGATCCAAACCCGTCAGTCGTCGTTTTTCCGTCGTCAACTGAGCAAGTTCAAGACATCGTAAAACTGGCGAACCAATTTAATGTTGCAGTGACTCCATCGGGTGGTCGTACCGGTCTTTCTGCAGGTGCAGTCGCAGCCAATGGCGAGATCGTGGTCAGCATGGACAAGATGAACCAGATTCTGGAGTTTTTCCCGGCAGATCGTATGGTGCGCGTACAGGCAGGTGTGGTGACTGAACAGTTACAGAACTATGCTGAAGAGCAGGGCATGTATTATCCAGTCGACTTTGCTTCAGCAGGTTCATCGCAAATTGGCGGTAACATCGGCACCAATGCTGGTGGCATTAAAGTAATTAAATACGGTATGACCCGTAACTGGGTGCTTGGCCTGACGGTTGTGACAGGTAAGGGCGATGTACTGCGTCTGAACAAGGGCATGATCAAGAATGCAACCGGTTATGCGCTTCAACACTTATTTATCGGTGGTGAAGGGACGCTGGGTCTGGTAACGGAAGCGGAAATCAAGCTTGAACGTCAACCGCAAGACCTGCAAGTGATGGTACTGGGTGTACCTGACTTTGATGCAATCATGCCGTTATTGCATGCCTTCCAGGCGAAAATTGACCTGACTGCATTTGAGTTCTTTGGTGAACTGGCGATGCAGAAAGTCTTGGCCAACGGTCACGTGCAGCGTCCATTTGAAACTGAATGTCCATTCTATGTATTGCTTGAGTTTGAAGCGCCGTTTGAACCGATTATGGACAAGGCGATGGAAATCTTCGAGCATTGCATGGAACAAGGTTGGGTACTGGACGGCGTGATGAGCCAAAGTCTGGATCAGGTGGAAAGCTTATGGCGTTTACGTGAAGATATTTCTGAATCTATCGCGCCATTTATTCCATACAAAAATGACATTTCCGTTCTGATCACGCACGTTCCTGCATTCATTAAAGAAATTGATGCGATTGTATCGACGAATTACCCAGACTTTGAAATCTGCTGGTTCGGTCATATCGGTGACGGTAACTTGCACTTAAATATCTTAAAACCTGCTGATTTGTCTAAAGATGAATTTTTTGCCAAATGTCAGGTGGTGAACAAGTATGTCTTTGATACCGTGAAAAAATATGACGGTTCAATTTCTGCGGAACATGGTGTGGGCATGACCAAAAAGCCATATCTTGAATATTCACGTTCTGTGGAAGAAATCGAATATATGAAAGCTCTGAAAAAAGTGTTCGATCCAAATGGCATCATGAACCCGGGTAAACTTTTCGATCTTTAATCGGTCGGAATTGAAAAAAGCGCATCGAAAGGTGCGCTTTTTTATTGCTGTGTAAAGACAGTTACAGAGTCTAAATGGTTTTGTACTAAGAAGCTCGGCATGATAGGTTGGAATAAGAATGACGATAAAGGGTTAAATAATATGTTCCGGATATTGGCAGTCGCAACTCTCGCTTTTGGTATATTGGGTTCAGGCTGTGCAACTGCTCAACAGGTCATTGCAAAGGTACAGTCGTCTTCGGATACGCCTTTGGAACAGGTTTTACAATTAAGACCGGACTTGCGTAAGGAACTGGCAACAGTTGAGTTGCGCCAGTTCTTTGACAAGGTAGAGTCGCCCACGATTGGACAGGTCAAAGTCACTGAAACTGGGTTAATGGATGATTCGGTACGTTCGGTACAGACCATTTATTATTTTAAACGGGAAGATAACAGCTGGATGCTGGAAAACACCGAGAAGTTGTATCGTTGTGCACGAGGTTCAAATACCAAGACTTTCCAGAAAGCAGTCTGTCCATAATAGTGTTTGATCTTTAGACAGATTTTGGTTAAAAGCGTATCTAGAGGATGCGCTTTTTTATTTGGAAGATTATCTCTACGATCAGTTATATTTATTCAGAGCGTTTGAATATCTCATCTGCTAAAATTATTTCTTTCTATTTTAGACAAAGTTCAGTCTGTTAAAACGGGCAGACTGACAATAAAAACTCCCATGCAAAATATCCACACCCAAAAACTGACCCGTGCCACACTTATGTTCCCGCTGGCACTGGTCCTGTTTGAATTCTCAGTCTATATATGTAATGACCTGATTCAACCGGCCATGCTGGCGATTACCCGTGATTTTGGCGTAAGTAGTTCATGGGCACCATCCTCCATGTCCTTTTTCCTGTTGGGTGGGGCATTTGTCGCAGCGATTCTGGGACCTTTGTCCGATCGTCTTGGACGTAAAATGGTACTGCTGGGTGGTGTGGCATTTTTCACGATTAGCTGTCTGGCTATTTTATTAACACCCAATATCGAAAGTTTCTTATTCCTGCGCTTTTTACAGGGCTTTGGCCTGTCCTTTATTACCGCCGTTGGTTATGCCGCCATTCAGGAAAGCTTTGAAGAACGTGATGCCATCAAAGTCATGGCACTGATGGCCAATGTGTCTTTGCTGGCACCTTTGCTAGGACCAGTGCTGGGTGCCTTTATGATTGATCATATCTCTTGGCATTGGGGCTTTATCGGTATCGCATTTCTGTCATTTCTGAGCTGGTTCGGCCTGAAAGCCAAAATGCCAAACCTGAAAGTCAGTATTCCCAGACAGCCGGTCAGCTATATTCTGGATGACTTTAAACAGGTTTTAAAAAATAAACGCTTTGTGATCATGACTGTAGCCTTGCCTTTGGTGAGTCTGCCCTTGATGTTATGGATTGCCCTGTCACCCGTGATTCTGGTCGAGCAATTTGGATTCAGTAGCGTGCAATATGGTCTGGCGCAGTTTCCGGTCTTGGGCGGCCTGATTGCAGGTAATCTGATTCTGCTAAAAATTATCGATAAAATACCGCTGGGCAAAACCGTATTATTGGGTCTGCCACTGATGTTGCTGGGTACCGGTTTATTGATGATGGGCTTATTGATTCCAGAATATTTTATTCATTGTCTGATTATCGGCACCACTTGTATCAGTCTGGGTGAGGGTGTGAGTTTTTCGGTGCTGTATCGTTTTGCATTAATGTCTTCTGAAGTGTCCAAAGGCACGGTGGCCGCGACGGTTTCTATTATCCTGATGCTCAGCTTTTTTGTAGTGATTGAAGCAGTACGAATGGCATATGAAGCCTATGATATTTGGGCCTATTGTGTTGCCTCTTTGATTCTGATTGCACTGTGGTTTACTTTGCCACGCATGCAACTCAAACAGTTAATGCTGGAAAGACAGGAGCGTGGGGAGTTTTGATTCCTTATTAAGGGAAATTATAAATTATTGAAATCATATGTTCAGTATTGAATTTCCCTCTCCTTTTAGGAGAGGGCTAGGGTGAGGTTAAGTATTTAATAAGTTCCCTCTCTCTAACTCTCTCCCAAAGGGAGAGAGAATTTTCTTTTGACTGATCTAATTATATTAGGATTCTACAATTAAGCTTCAGCGGGCTGTTCCAGCTTCTTCAATTTCATATCAAACAGGAATGGACCGAAAGGCAGAATCGAAGCGATTAAACCCATCACAAACATGCTGAGAGACCATTTCTGTTTTTCACATACTGCGAATAACACCACCAGAAACAGCACAAACAGTACCCCATGACCCATACCGACATATTTGACCAGAATCGGATTATCCATCATATATTTCACTGGCATCGCGATAAATAACAGCAGCAGGAATGAAATCCCTTCAAGCAAACCGACCAGACGCAAAGTTTTGATGTTCATAATACATATTGATTTAACCGAATTGGTTTTGAGTGTACCGAATATCACCTGAATATTGAATCTTAATAATAAAGATATATTCAATATTTTTAATAAGTTATAACCAAGTGAGGCAGTTGGTTATTTAATCTCGGCACCTAGTAATTCATGACGTAATTTTAGTAATTCCGGTAAGGTTTCCAGCAATAAACTGATCTGTTTCAGTACCAAAAGCAGATGTGCTGACTGGTTTTCCTGGGTACTTAAGCGTTGAATTTCTGCCAGTTTATGATCAATGTCGTAGGTATCTAAAGGCTGTTGTTGCAGCAATACCGCAGTTAAGGTCTGCTGGCACCAACGCATTAAATCTAGAATTTGCGCATCAGTGACCTGCTCACGGTGACTCCCCAATGCTGCAATATAACTGAGCTGGCTATGGCTATAGACCAGATAGCGAAAGGCACTTTTAACCAGTTGCGGATCTGGATTCGGTTCGGTGCTCAGGCTTGAAATCATGCTGGATAAATCAATCTGCGCATTGTGGGCCAGACGTCGTGCAGTCCGGTAAGCAATACTGTTATCTTTACCGTTTTGATATTGCTCGACCACTGCAGCAAAATAGTCCAGCGTAGCAAGCGATGATTTTTTAATATTGCTGGAAATATTACGAAAATTCCAGTCAGGCCAGATCCAGCTTACTGCCATCCAGGCAATCAGACAGCCCAACAGGGTATCAATAATACGTGGCAAAATGATCGCATAACCGGCACCTTTCAGGTTAAAAATCAGGAGTACCATCAAGGTCGCCATGAGGGTGGCCATGGCATATTTCTTGGAACGTAGATAGAAAAAACCGACACCAAAAATTACCGTTAGCAATAATTGCCCTTCGACACTTGGCACAAAATACAGAATGGGGACACCCAGCATGACCCCTAATAATGTTCCCAGGGTCCGCAATTTGAGCCGGCTTTTGGTGGCAAAATAACTGATCTGACAGACAAACAGGCTGGTCAGTAAAATCCAGTAGCCATTTTTCGCAAAGGGTAATAATGAAATGGCATAGCCGACTAGAAATACAATGGCAATCCGCACCGCATGCCGAAAGAGTGCCGATTGTGGACTTAAGTGCGGTTTGAGTTTCAGCCAGAGATCTGTGCTATCGCGAATATCATCATCAAACAGACTCAGGTCATCAAAATGCTGCTGATAGCGTGGCTTATACAGCGCCTGTTGATCATGCAGGTGTTGTAACTGCTCATATACACTCAGCAGATTGGCCAGAATAAGCTGTAAATTTTTAACTTCAATATTTTGTGGGTTTTGAGCAATCCAGTCCTGCATCGACTCCTGTAAATGTTTTAATGCCAGTTCATCATCTGTAGACAGGTAAAATTTCTCATTGCGCAGTACACATTCTGCCAAATGCTGACAGGCAAGGGCTTGCAGACGGATATTTTTCTGAATCCGGAAAATCAGGTCAGTGCGGCTAAAATGCTGTTCGATCTGTTCATAATGCAGATAATTCGCGGTGGCCTGTTCATGAATATCCTGCATCAAAAAATACAGATTCAGCCAGTAAATGGTATTACGATTGGCACGCGAAGCTTTGAGTCGGGTCAATAGCGAATCTTTGCTACGGTTAAAACTCTGAATGACTAAAGTATTTTTAAGTGACAACTCATAGAGCAGGGTTTCAACATTTGGATGCTGGTCTGGATCAAACAGTTTGGCTTTACTCAGCAGTAAATCCGACATGTGCTGCAAGCTTTGTGCGAGATTTTCCTGAACCTGCAAAGTAGGACGCAGCAAAAAAAACAGAATAGACGTCAGGCCGTACCATAGCGCCCCAATGACAAAATAAAGCGGCTGTTCATACCAGTGCTGATATTCGCCCAGGCCGAACATGGTATAGATTGACAGTAAAATGGTGCCAAATGAAATTGTGGCATAACGTTGGCCTAATGCACCCATTAGAATAAACAGCGCACTCGACAGCGATAGCCAAAATGCAAACCAGAATTTATGCGGAGCAAGAAATTCCAGAATGCTGCTGACACTAAAAAACAGAATGATGACCAGTAACAGGTTGCGCAAACGCAGGCTTAGCCGGTCATCAAAATCAGTCAGTGCCGTGGCAATTGCCCCTAAAGTTACTGGAACGATCAAGAACTCATAACCCAGAAATTTCAGACCGAAAGTGGTACCTAAAAACACTAGCAAGATTTGCAGGCAATAAGTCATCAGCGCACTGGACTGAAAGGGCAGCAGGACAGGTTTTATAATTTTAACAAAAGTAGCAGTCGCAGGTCGGGCAGCATTCACAAGGATATGATCCGGAAAGTAAAAACGCAAAGTTCTGAATGCAATTTAGGCGCCAAAATAAAAGAAAAATCCATAAAAAAACGAGCATAGTGCCCGTTTTTTCTATTTAGTCATTGGCATGAGGGTATTTAGATCACACCACAGGCAATACGTTCACCGCCGCCGCCCAAGGGTAATGGGTTATCGGAATAGTTGTCCCCACCAGCATGAACCATAATGGCACGACCCTGAACATCAGCCAGTTTCAGACGTGGCGCAAGCAGGGTGACACGTGCAGTTCCGTCAGTATTGACTTTCAATGCGGGTAAATCACCGAGATGACCGGTCACCGGTGTACCGTGATGTGGAGCCTGATTTGGATTGTAATGGCTACCTGCAGCCAGTGCTGCGCCCATCTTGCCGTCTTTCATAGCAGGTGCGCATGAACCATTTTCATGAATATGGAAACCACGTTCACCCGCAGGAAGTTGTTTCAGGTTGGTACGAATAACCAGACCGGCTGGGCTGTCACTGAGTAATACGGTACCAATCTCTTGGCCCACACCTTGAGCAGTTACAGCATTCACAGTTACTGCTCTGACCACTTCATTTGATGGAGAGGTTGATGCACAACCGGTAAAAAGTGCGGCGCTTAACGCGCAAAGTGTCGTAATTTTAAACAATGAAGACATGATTTTGGCATCCTGATCTTTATTCTGTTTTGTGAGTTCATTTAAACAGAGCAAGATCAGAAGCTCTATATAGAATCAGTACTTAAATGTTTTGTTTTGTTTAAGTCAATTCTCTCTATGCTTTAAGGCGCTTTGGGCGGTGTGTTCTTGGTTTCTGGATCAATCTCATGTGCCATGGTGGCTTTAGGCATCATCAAAGGTTCATTCAGATTACTTTCATGTAACCATTCACGCCAGATTGCAAGCAGCACAGCCAGAATCACCGGGCCAATAAACACTCCGACCAGACCAAAACTGGCAATACCACCCAAGACTCCAAACATGATCAGCAGGAATGGAATCTGGGTTGCACCAGAAATTACCAGTGGACGAATCACGTTATCGGCAGTACTGACAATACAGACACCCCACACCATGACCCCGATAGCCTCAATGGTTTGTCCTTGTGAAAACAGCCATAGCGCCACCGCACTATAGGCGAGGGGCGGACCAAAGGGAATCAGGGCAAAAATAAAGGTCACAATGGTTAAAACCATCGGATTCGGCACACCTGCAACAAAATAGCTCAGACCTGCCAATAAGGACTGTGCAATCGCAGTCAAACCAACCCCATATACTACGGCACGTGTAGTCGCAGAGATGGTAGAAAAATAATGATGTACACGTGGACCGACCACCATTTCAAAGGCTTTACGCACCTGATTTAAAATGGTCTGACCATCACGGTAGAAGAAAAATAGCGAAAGTACCGCAAAACATAATTTAAAGATGTTTTTGCTCACTTCATTCAATACCACTTTACCGTAATTCAGATGACTCTGAATCCAGGTCGATACCGACAGTGCAATACTCTGCGGATCAGTGTTAATTTCATTTAAGGTTCGGGTAATTTCCTTGCCGACAATCGGAAGCCCGCGAATAAAATCAGGGACATTCAGGTGACCGGAAAAGACCTGTCGCTGCAATTCAAAATACAGGTTACGACCTTCGTGTTGCAGCATGAAAATGGCGAAAATAAACGGCAGACCAAAGACCAGAATCACGGCCAAGATCATTACGGTTGCGCTTAATGTTGGTCGATTGCCGCACAGGCGTAACACCGACTGATACAAGGGCCAAGTCATATAGGCAATAATCGCTGCCCAAACTACAGGAATGATGAAATACTTGAGTATATGAAAACTCAAAAAAATCAGGATAAAGAACAATCCAAATAATAAGACTTTTTGTAATGTAGGCGCGTACTGTTGCACTGAATTTAATGACTCATTTTTTAGGTCGTGTTCAGGCATATTAACTGAAAAAAAAGCGCTCGAAAATGATAGCTAGCCAAGTAGCGAGATTATTTTCCCAAAGCTATACCACGATTCAGATGATTGACTCAAAACCACTGACTCGGATCATCAATAATGGCATTCAGTACCGGTTGCCATTGAGCCTGCAGTTCCCGGTAGATTTTCTGAGGTTTATCAAAGACGGACAGGCCTTCCATAGCCAGTCGGCTATAAGGGGCACGTTCCGAAATCCAGGCCACTGGCTGCTGGTCGATCTTGTCAAAAAATTGTTGTATGTCCTGATTGCTGGCGGCATTTGGTTTGGTACGGTTGGCCAAAAGTAAAATTTCAACCTTGCCCTTACGGATGCGTTTAATGTCCTGCAAATGTTTGAGAAAACGGCGGGTCGAATCGATATCAAAAAAAGAAGGCTGGATCGGGATGATAATCGCATGTGCTTCACTGATCAGCTGTTCGGCATGATCGTCGGTCAAAGCACCTGGTGCATCAATAATCAGGTATTCGATTTGTTTGGGCGCGTCACCAATGGACTTGCTGTTGCGCCAGTCCAGACTTTGAATTTGTGCTGCCTGTACCGGCCGATGCTTGAGCCATTGCAAAGTTGATTTCTGGTTGTCGGCATCGGCCAATGCCACCTTATAACCCTTTTGTGCGAGTGCTGACGCCAAACTAATGGCTGTCATGGTCTTACCACAACCGCCTTTCTGATTCGCAACTAAAATTGTTTTCATGACTCAAGGTGATTTTATTCTGTTCCGGCCTAGCATATCATTCTTTTCAAGTATGCAAATGGCCGAAGTCCTCAACTTCAGTCGAATGCGATACTATAAAAATCAGGCAAATTAGGAAGATTGAATGTCCATATGGATGGCCATGCTGATTGGCGCATGTATCGGGGTGGTATTGACCACTATTATTTTAAGTCAGACGCGTAATGGACGGATCAAGGCCGAATATGAGCAGTATATTGCCGAGCTGGAACTGGAGCATCAGCAGTCTCTCATTGCCGCGCAAAAACGCAGCGTGAATACCAGCCGTGCAGTTCTCAAAGGAAAAATGGCGGAACAGCTCGCGCCGATCATGCCGGAATTTCAATATCTGCCGAGTGATGCCAAGTTTTTGGGTGATCCGGTGGATTATGTGGTCTTTGATGGTTATAGCGATTTTCGTGATGGCGAAGGCGACGCTGAAGATATTGAAGTGGTCTTGATTGACATTAAAAGTGGCGGAGCACGTCTGACCAAAGGCCAGCAAGCCATTGCCCGAGCGGTTCAGGAAGGGCGGGTACGTTTTGAAACTATTCGGATTGATTTTCAGGATTGACCAAAATCCAGTGAAGAATAAAAATTATGCAAAAATTACTGATCACTGCGCTGCTGTTTATGCTAGGACTCTGGGTGTGGAATGAATTTTTTCGTGCCATTCCGCATCTGCAAGAAAAGGGCGTACTTAAAAACTTTAAAGTAGAACCCGTTAAGCGCATTTCCGCGACTTATATTGTGCATGATCACCGTTTCGTAAAACCTGATCGTCGGGTGCTGCATCAGGCCAGCCCTGTGGTGGGGCATTTTAATGATCTGGCCTATCTGAGTAATATTGATGTGCTGTTGCTGACTCAACCGCTGCCCGCTATACAGGCAAAACTGGAGTTTGATGAAGCAAAACGCTGCTATCAGCTCGAAGGACAAACCAATAAAGCGGAGCGTGACTTCGTCAATACGCATGTACAGTATTTTAGTCTGATTGCTGCCACTGAAAAAATTGCCGATCAGATTCGCCGGCTAAAATCGGGGCAGAAAATCACGCTCACTGGTGATCTGGTGACAGTTCATTCAGGCACGACTGGACAAGAATTCCGGGTCGGGACGGGCTCTGAATATCGTGCTCATTGTCAGTTGCTGCAAGTAACCCACGTCCAGCAGCACTAAATACAAGAGAGTAGTGAATTAGCCCTATGGTTTACGAAATCGTGCTAACAACATGCGTTGGCCAATCTTCGGAATACCTTCGGCATCTACATAACTTAAAGTTTCTATTTCAAAACCGGTTTCCAGCAAGGCGGTCTCAATATCCCGATTCAGATGACAGCCATCTGCGACTTTCTTTTGAATGGGAGTGAGTAAATGTTGTAGACGCTGAATATTTAAATTTTGTCGATTCAGAACATGTTCGACCACATGTAAAGTCCCACCCGGTTGTAGCACACGATAAATTTCCTGCAGGCTCTGTTCCAGCTCTGCAATACTACAAAGCGTCCAGGTAGATACAATATTTTCCAGACTATTTTCGGCAAAAGGTAAAGCTTCTGCACTGGCCTGAATATGTTCGACCTGAAAAGCGGCCTGTTGAATTCGTGATTCTGCCAGTTTGAAGATCGTCGGGTTTGGTTCTAGTGCATAGACCTTATCAACCGATTGATAAAAAGGCAGATTCAGGCCGGTACCAAAACCAATTTCCAGTACTTCACCGGAAATATCCAAAAGTAGTTCACGACGCAAGTCCATCAAGGATGGCGTTTGCATCACTTGATTCAGCAGATGCGGAAAGATATGTTGTTGATAAAGTTTATACAGCATTTGAGTTATTTTAATTTGATGGAAATACGTTCTAGCTTAACTGAAAAATAAAATGACAGGCATATATCGAGCTGACTAAATACGTGCAGTTTGTTACCAAGTTCAACTGTTTATTCATTAAAAAATCCGTAAGATCAAGGAAGATATCCTTAAAACGTTTGATCAACTTGATTAGGATTAGATTAAAAATTATGCTCAAATACTTTAAACATTATGCTTTGCTGGCCAGCCTGTTGCTGCCTATTTCGGGCTATAGCTCGGTTGACCACAATATTGCCAAAGGTTTGCCTCCCGTCGTTAAAGGCCAGTCAATTTCGGTCTTACAGCCTTTTAAAGGTGATTTTCGTATTCTGGGTTCCAAGGTTTATAGTTCTGACCCGCAAGCCAAATTCTCTCCGATTGATTATGCAGTCAGTTGGGGGCTGTTTGCTGAACCTGAAATTGCCCGACATATCACGGTCAATCAATATGACCGCTATTTGAACTGGAAAATGGATCGAGTGCCAGTGCCAGTAGAACAAGCCAAGCAGATGGTGTCCAATATGCATATCATTCCTGCCAATCCTGAAATTGCCAAGGCAATTAAAAAGGTAAAGCGTGGCGATCTGGTGCGTATGCAAGGGGAACTGGTTGAGGTGCGTGACAAAGATCTGGTCTGGAAATCGTCCTTAACTCCGACCGATACGGGTGATGGTGCTTGTGAAGTCTTCCGCGTCAGTTCCATTAAATGGATCGAAAAAGTCGGTAAAAGCTAAAATAGACATCTTTTACACTTCTGATTTGCATAAAAAACCGCTCCTTTGAGCGGTTTTTTATCTGCTTAGAACTTACTTCGCAGTTAAAGCTTGACCTTCAAAGGTAATTCCATCCCAGCCATTCAGCATAAACTGGCGGATATTCTGATGATCAGTCGCCTCTGGCGTCGCGAGTACAGAAGCATAATGTTCGGCAAACAGGCTTAACGTTTGTGCCTGATCCAGACCATTCAATTGTGCAAAAGAAAAGACTTTGGCGCTGCCCTGGTTTTCTGTAGCCGCATTATTCTGCTGGCCATTTTTAAATGCAGTCGGTGTATGCGTATAACGGGATTCGATATACGCAATTACATCTGCAAATTTTGCTTCGCCTGCTGCCAACTGAGCCAATAAATCCTGTGCCATGCTGTTTTTCCTGTGCTATTCATGAAAATTCGATGCAATAAATATAGCAATTTTCTTGCGAAGTTCCATGGTATTTCATTGATTTTCGGTTCAAGATAACAGTTGAATTTATTCATGCTCAATACGAAACTTTGGATAAAATAAACTTGATCAATAAATAGAACAGGAAAAAATATGGGCTGGCTTTGGGTGGCAATGGGTGGGGCAATCGGTGCCAGTCTGCGTTATGCAGCAGGACTTTGGCTGTTCAAACCACAAATGCAATTTCCCTGGCCCACCTGGTGGATCAATATTTTAGGTTGTTTATGTGCTGGAATTTTTTTTGCCTGTAGCCAGAAATATCCAGCACTCCAACAAGAAGCTCGTCTGTTTTTAATGGTGGGGATTCTTGGTGGTTTTACCACATTTTCCAGTTTTGGCCTGGAAAGCTTTGTGTTATTGAAACAAGGCGCTATGGGCCTAGCGCTGTTATATGCATTATCCAGCTTAATTGTCGGCATTATTGTTCTGGCGCTGGGCTTTTATTTAACTTCAATCATATTGGCACAGAGTTAAAATAAGTGCATAAAAAAGTCAGGAAATTGGAGGTCATTTCCTGACATAAACCACGATTTAAATCTTAAGATAATCGAGGGTTTTCGGTTTTAACCACGTTTAAAGCGGCCAAAACGTTTGTTAAAGCTTGCTACACGTCCTTCATTGCTGGTCTGACGTTGCTCACCAGTATAGAAAGGATGTGATGCACTCGAAATATCCAGTGTCACATAAGGGTATGTTTTACCTTGATATTCTTTGGTTTGGCTCGAGTTCATCGTGCTGCCAATCACGAAATAGGCATCGGCATTGGTATCATGGAATAACACTTCACGATACTCAGGATGGATATCTGAACGCATATCTAACTTCCTCATGATTCTTGATTAAATGTTATAATATAACATTTGATATTTCAAGTAATCTAGGGTTACAGGGTGTAAGCCTATCGTCTCAATTTAGCTTCGACTCGGTACCAGTTCCTCAAATACATCACTTAAATCGTCATGTACTTTGAGATGAATCAGGTTCCAGTATTGTCCTGAAATTGTCCGGTTCACCATCAAGGTATCAGGAGAGGGCTTAAATACATCCCAATATTTCAATGAAGGTTTCAGTAGCTCCATCCCATCATGATGCGCTGAGTTTTCGGCAAAATCATAGTGAGTGACCAGAGGACGCATGAGCACTTCCAGCCATTGTTCATACAATTCTTTCGGGAATTTTCCAGTTTCAGTCAAGGAATGCAGCGCATCCAGCTGTTGCTCGATCACGGGAATATTCTTCTCGCGTGCAGCATGGATCAGTTCCCTAAAATGTCCAATCACTTCAGTCGATAAGGTTTTAACGCCACCATAATCATAAACAATCACAGAGCCATCCTCACGGAAGGCAAAGTTGCCCGGATGTGGATCACAGTGAAAGCGTTTCAGATAAAAAATTTCTTGGCCAATGGCGCGGAATAGGCGGCGACCTAAAGCATTTCGGGTTTCGAGTGGCCAAGTGCTGGCAGTTTCGATACTTTCACCAAGCTCTTGGCTTAAGGTCAAAATATGTCGCGATGAATACTCATGAAACACTTTCGGAATCACAATTTTATTGTCCAGAGGCTCATGGAAGGCACGGGCGATTTCCAGATTCTGGGCTTCAATTTCATAGTTCAGCTCATTGTCCAGACTGTGCTGAATTTCTTTAAATAATTGATCTTGAAGTTTACGGTCAATCTTTAAGACGCCCATCATGCGCAGTGCCAGACGAACTTGTTTCAGGTCGCTTTCGCAGGCTTCATCCACACCAGGATATTGTACTTTGACCACAACTTGCTGGCCATTCGGTAGGGTGGCTTTATGCACCTGACCAATCGAGGCCGCGGCAAATGGCTGCTCATCAAACTGCTGGAAAAGTTGCTGTAAAGGTTTACCCAATTCTTTTTCCACTTGTGCCTGAATTTCTTTAAACGGCATCGGTGGCGCCTGACGCTGTAACTTGGCAATGGCTTTAGCGACTTCGGGCGGGAAAACATCTTTATATTGAGAGGCGATCTGGCCAACTTTCATGACTGCGCCTTTCATTTCCCCCAAGGTATCCGCAATCTGCACACCAATATCCTGAAATAATTTACTGCGTGCAGTGTTTTTCTGCTCGTCATCGGCAGTTAAATTTTTAATGGAATTGGAGAGGGTTTTACCTGCAATACTTGCGGTCATTCCGGCAAGTTTCATAAAGCGACGACCGGGCGTGCTAGCCGTTTTTGCCATGCGAGATTCCTTGAAACCAACTATGAATGGATGTATTTGATCATAGGTGACAACGGTTCAATTGCCTAGATTTAATTGTAGAGGTTGTGTTGTGATTTCCTTCAGCTTCTCCATGTTTAATGCATCATCTTTGATTTGTTAAAAGATTTATCTTTATTGCTTGCGTTTAAACTATAAGAATATGCCGGAATCCGTCATCGTTTTAGATAAGACCGAGTACTAATTCTGAATGTTGTTTTATAGCTAAAAGCTTAGAATAAACAGAGTATAGTAATGAAGAAAATTCAATGAAAGTCTATCGATATTTTACCGGGAAAGATGATGTACATTTTTGTGCGCGGGTGACCCGTGCCTTAAATGAAGGTTATGAGCTATATGGTTCACCCACCATGACTTTTAATGGTACGGATGTAATTGTGGGGCAGGTGGTGATTAAAGATGTAGTGGATGAATCTGAGATTCCACAAGGATTAAAAAATGCGCTGGATCTTTAATCTCAGCGCATTTTCTAGCTTAAATTAATCAAATAAAAGTGTTTAGTTGTTTAGACTTAAGCGTTTATTATTGCCATATAAACGGCCCAATAAAAGTATACAAGCTACGCTGAGGCCTACAATCAGGCCAACCCAGACACCGGCGGCGCCCATGTCGGTAAAGCGGGACAAATACACCCCGACCGGGAAGGCGATGACCCAGTAAGCCAGCATGGTAATCCACATTGGCCCCTTGGTATCCTGCATGCCGCGCAGACAACCTGCCGCACTGATCTGCCAGGCATCCATCAGCTGATAGGCAATGGCAAACAGAATCAGATACACCGCAATTTGGGTCACGATCAGATCTGAGGTGTAGAGTGCTACGATTTCATTGCGGAAAACCCAAAGCAGAATCATGGTCAGGATCGCCAGAATAGTGGCAGTAATCAGGCCGAGATATTGTACTTTACGCATGGCTTGCCAGTTCTGTTCACCATAGTAGGTGCCAACCCGAATGGTCAGGGCAATCGCCAGTGACATGGGAATCATGAACAGTTGTGAAGTGACAGAAATAGCAATCTGATGGGCAGCGACAATGGTCTCACCCAAAGGACTCAGCACAATTGCAGCAGTACTGAAAATACTGACCTCAAAAAAAATTGCCAATCCGATTGGAAAGCCAAGCTGTAAGATGCGCTTCATCCATTCCGGGTTGATTTTTTCCCAATGGGTAAAAGGCTGGGTACGTTGATAGGCCTTATTTTTAAAGATATACAATGCCAGAGTCATGAGCATTAGCCACTGTAAAATCGCCGTGGCAAACCCACAGCCTGCACTGCCTAGGGCCGGAACAGGGCCAATACCATACATAAAGATATAGTTCAGCGGAACTAGCAAGACCAGCGCCAATAAACTAATCACGGTCACCGGACGCGGATTTCCAATCGCTTCAGAATAGCCGCGTAAGGCCGCATACATGGTTACCGCTGGCATACCAAAACCAATCGCATGCAGAAATAAACCGGCTTTAGGTTGTAAGCTTTCCGGTACACCTAAAAGTGGCAAAGTGGCCGGCAAGAGTTGCAAAATCAAGCCGGCAATTACCCCAAGAATCAGGGCAACCCAAAGCGATTGACGTGCAATGGTGGCAATTTTTTCAGGTGTGCGTGCGCCATTGGCCTCAGCAACCAAAGGCGTCGTGGCAATCATAATGCCACTAAACAGCAGCATCACCGGAATCCAGAGTCCTACTCCGACGGCAATCGCGGCAAGATCGGTAGCAGACAGGTGACCGGCCATAATGGTATCAATCAGACCCAGACCAGCCTGAGAAAATTGGGTCACCAGAATGGGTAACATCAGATGAAACAGTTTTTTTAATTCAAAACCAAAGGTTGTGACTGGTGAAACATTCGACACAAAAATTACTCATCGTGATCATGTGCTTAAATAGAAGGTTTAGCGTTGTAAAGTGAGAAGCACACCAATAAAAATTACCACGCCGCCTAAAAGACGTTGCCAATTAATCGGCATTTTTTCATTACCCAATAATCCCAGATGATCGACCAGCATCGACATCACCATCTGACCAAAAATAATGAGACCGCTAAGAACCAGAAAGCCAAGTTTGGGCGCTGCATAAATGCTCATGCTAATCGCGTATACACCCACGATGCCCCCGAGCCATAAATACCAGGGAACACTCATCAGTTCCTGTAAACCGGGTTTGGGATTGGACTGAAAAAGTACGATTACGGCGAGCACTATTGTACCAATCAAAAAGGAAAAAAATGCAGCTTGAATAGGAGAATATAAATATTCTTTTAGTTGTGTATTAATTGCGGTCTGGAGTGTCAATAAAACACCGATTGCAAAAACCAAAGGAAGTAAAATAATAAGTTGAGAAGATATTTTCATAATTTTAACTGACTAATTCTATTTAAATTTTTAGGCATATCACACGATCAAATTTAATTTTAGCAGTGTTGCCGCCGAGTCATGTTAAAATTCCGCTATATCTTGTAATCGTTTTTGAGTAGTTCTTTGGCTGAATTGAATCCTGCTGCTGTCCCTTTGTCCTTATATATTCATATGCCTTGGTGTGTGCGCAAATGTCCTTATTGTGACTTCAATTCGCATGCGGTTCCAGATGGTCAGCTATCACTGGAATTGGAACAGGAATATTTACGAGCACTGGTGGAAGACTTTAAAACTCAGGTCGATTTTGCCCAAGGCCGGCAGATTCACAGTGTCTTTATTGGTGGGGGGACGCCGTCACTGATTTCTGCCCTAGGCTATCAATGGTTATTTGATCAGCTCAAAGCCGTTATTCCCTTTGCCGGAGGCTGTGAGATTACGCTGGAAGCCAATCCCGGCACAGTCGAACATGATCCGTTTGCCGGTTATTTGCAGGCCGGAATTAACCGTCTGTCGATTGGGGTACAGAGTTTTAATACCGAGCATCTCAAGCGTTTGGGACGGATTCACAGCAATGAAGATGCGATTTCTGCCATTGGGCTGGCACGTGAAGCTGGGTTTCAGCGGATTAATGTCGACTTGATGCATGGTTTGCCTGAACAGACTTTAGAACAGGCTTTGCATGATTTAAAACTGGCAGTGGAGCAGGGCGCAACCCATATTTCCTGGTATCAGCTGACGATTGAACCCAATACGGTATTTTTCCGGACTCAACCGATTTTGCCTGTCGATGAAGTATTGGAAGATATTCAGGAGCAGGGTGAGCTCTACTTAAAAGCTCAAGGCT
This sequence comes from Acinetobacter lwoffii, assembly GCF_024129435.1. GTDB lineage: Bacteria > Pseudomonadota > Gammaproteobacteria > Pseudomonadales > Moraxellaceae > Acinetobacter > Acinetobacter lwoffii_F. The sequence continues at coordinate 115,347 of NZ_JAMXXN010000003.1, forward strand.
TTATCAACTATGAAGTTTCGGCTTGGCGTAAAGAATTGCCTTCAGCGCATAATCTGAATTACTGGCAGTTTGGTGATTATCTGGCAATTGGTGCCGGAGCACACGGCAAAGTCACTCAGCCGGATGGCGTGTATCGGTTCCAGAAAACCCGTTTACCTAAAGACTACTTAGCCAAAGTACCTGCTGAACATCTGCAGTTTAAGCGGATTGAAGATGCTGACATGCCCTTTGAGTTTATGATGAATGCGTTACGTTTAAATCAGGGTGTGGAAGCCAAACTCTATGCCGAACGTACCGGTTTGAGTCTAGATACTTTACAGGAGTTACTGAGCTCTTTACGTGACAGAAAATTAATGGTTGATGATCAAGACCGGCTTTCATGTACCGAACAGGGACATATCTTTTTAAATTCGGTATTAGAAGAATTTCTTTAATTATTTAATTTCTCCATTGTTCTAAAAGAGACCCTAATAGGAGTTTATTGGGGTTTTTTATTGCCTTAAATAAAATGCCTAAAGTCTGATTGACGCTTTCTTAAAGAGAAGTTTTCTGAGAATATTCAAAGATTAAATTAAATGAATATTATAATTTCTAGAGGGTGGGCAGGTGGATACATTATGGGATTTTCAACAGCTGGATTTAACTAATACCTGATTCTTTATTTTTGATAGTAAAAGTGATCATCTGGTTTATGAAGATCGGGACTTTAAAGAATATCATTGGGATCAGTCTAAATATAATCGAGTCAGGGAAGGGGATTTCTTTTTATATCGACGACCGCAAAAAGCCTCTGAAATTAAAAATCAATTCTATCTTTATGGTGCAGGCCGTATAGCCAAGATTATTGCACCTACTGCCATTCCTCAAAATCATCAAAAACGCCGAACCAAACCGGTCTTTGCGGAAGTGATCGATGGTATACGTTTTATAGATCCTATTCTGCAGTCCGATTTGGAAGATTTTCAATGGACTTTTAAACCACGCGGAAATACTTGGGAACATTTTTTTCAACAATATGGCATGAATGAGATCACAGCAGATGATTTTTGGCGATTACTTAAATTAGCAGGAATAGGCGAAAAACAGGATGCTTTGTTAGATACGCATTTACGTCAAGAAATCCTCGATTATAGCGTTGAAGATCAATATGCCAATGTAAAAGTTCGCGGTTCGCCACACCAGGAATTTGCTTTACAAGTTAAACTTAATTATCAATATCAATGTGCGATCTCTGGTATTAAGACCAAAGCCTTTTTAGTGGCTTCTCATATCGTACCTTGGTCTGAAAATCAGGTACATAGAAGAAATCCGCGTAATGGAATTTGTTTATCTTCTTTATTGGATCAAGCTTTCGATCAGGGATTTATCACGCTAGATAAAGGGCTTAAAGTGTGTCTTGCGAATCAAGCCAAGCAAGATGCGAGTTTATACGCCTATTTAAAACTTTATCACGGTAAACGAATCGACGTACCAAAACGTTTTGCCCCTGATCCGGTATTTTTAGCCTGGCATAGAGCACACCGGTTTTTAGAACAACCCAATGATCTTTAAAAGCGAGCGGTATGAGAGAAATGATAGGCACAAAAAAAGCACTCTAAGAGTGCTTTTTTCAATATCTTGCTTCTAAATTATAGAGCAACGATATTTACGGCTGTCGGGCCTTTTTGACCTTGAGCTACGCTGAAAGAAACCTTTTGGCCTTCAACTAAAGTTTTGAAACCTGAACCAGTGATTTCGCTGAAATGAGCAAAAACGTCTGGACCTGATTCTTGTTGAATGAAACCAAAACCTTTAGTTTCGTTGAACCATTTTACTGTACCGTTAACTGTATTAGACATAATATAACCTATTGAATCGTATGAATTTATAGCCAAAATTTCAGATGACTAACTGTAACTTTGAAAAATAAAAAGGATGGAGCTTTTTGATCTGTAATACGAAGGTTTATGACTAAAACTGCGATACTTAAAAGAAGACTAACCAAAACAAGAATTTTTCTAGTTGGGATTATCATACCGCTTATTTTGAGATATACAAGCGTTTTATTTGGCTAATTTATTAGGATGTTGAAAAATATAAAATTAAATTTGTATATTTTCTATCCAGAAAGGTTTTTTAAGTTAAACAAGGGCGTCTGCGTCAATAAAAAGAGCGCCGAAGCGCTCTTTTTAACTCAATTTACAACTTAATAGTCAAAGCTAAAGTGTTCTGGAGCGAGTGCCGTCATGGTTTTAGATGGATTCACCATCGCTTCTGCGTGACCTTGGGTACGTGGCAGGATACGTTCAAAGTAGAAATCAGCAGTTTTGATTTTTGCTTTATAGAATTCTGGAACTTCCGCACCATCGCCAGAAGCCAGTTTGGCTGAAGCGACTGCGGCTTGCTGTGCCCAGAAGTACGCCATCATCACATAACCGGAGAACATCAGGAAATCGACTGACGCAGAAGAGACGATGTCACGGTCCTTACGTGCAGCCAGCATGATACGCACAGTTAGTGCATTCCACTGTGCACAGAGCTTGGTTAAATCCCAGGCAAAGCGGCGCATATATTTATTACGTGCATGCTGACCGCAGAATTTCAGGATTTCAGCAGTGTAATCACGAATAACTTTACCTTTTGATGTCAACAGCACTTTACGGCCAATCAGATCCAGTGCCTGAACACCTGTTGTGCCTTCATACAGGGTAGAGATACGTGAGTCACGTACGATCTGTTCCATGCCCCATTCTTTGATATAGCCATGTCCACCGAAGACTTGCATACCGTGATTTGATGCCTCATAACCCATTTCGGTCAGGAAGCCTTTCAGGATTGGAGTATAGAACCCAAGATGGTCATCATGCTGTTCAAATGCTGCAGTATCGCCACGCAGCAAAGCATCATTCATGTTGTCGGTAATTTTTGCTGCATGATAAATCATGGCACGGCCACCTTCAGCAATGGCTTTTTGCGTCAATAGCATACGGCGGACATCAGCATGGTGAATGATCGCATCCGCTACTTTTTCTGGATCTTTTTTGCCAGACAAGGCACGCATTGACATACGTTCTTTAGCATAAGGTAAAGCACCCTGGAACGACAGTTCAGCATGACAAGTACCCTGAATCGCAGTACCAATACGCGCCGTGTTCATAAAGGTGAACATAGCGTGCAAGCCTTTATTCGGTTCGCCAATCAGGTAGCCAGTCGCATTGTCAAAATTCAGTACAGCCGTTGCTGAAGCGCGAATCCCCATTTTGTGTTCAATCGAACCGCAGTTCACTGGATTACGCTCACCGATCCCACCATCTGCCGCAGCAATAAATTTTGGTACGATAAACAGAGAAATCCCTTTGGTACCTTGCGGTGCATCTGGAAGGCGTGCCAGTACGATATGTACGATATTTTCAGTCAGGTCATGCTCACCTGCAGAAATAAAGATTTTGGTGCCTGAAATCGCATAGCTGCCATCTTCTTTCGGCTCTGCTTTGGTCTTAACCTGCCCCAGATCCGTACCACATTGTGGCTCAGTCAGACACATGGTGCCCGCCCAAGTTCCTGCAACTAAGTGAGGCAGATACGTGTTTTTCTGCTCATCGGTACCATATTGCATGATAGTGTTGATACAACCCACACTTAAACCCGGATACATCTGGAAGGACCAGTTTGCAGTCCCCATCATTTCCGATTTGATCAGGTTTAAAGACATTGGCAGGTTTTGGCCACCAAATTCTTCAGGATAAGACAGACCTTGCCAGCCACCTTGTACGAACTGGTCGTAAGCTTCTTTAAAGCCTTTCGGTGTTTTTACTTCGCCATTTTCAAAATGACAGCCTTCTTCATCACCGCTTTGATTCAACGGCGACAGTACATTTTCACAGAAATCTGCAGCGCCTTCTAAGATCATATCTACCGTGTCGGCATCGGCATATTCACCATTCGACAAATTCTGGTAGTGCGCAGGGTAGTCAAGCACTTCATTCATAAGGAAGCGAATGTCGTGTAAAGGGGCTTTATATGCTGGCATGCGTTTAATCCTGATTGAAATTAGTTTTGGATTATCTGTATCGATTCTTTGATTATTCACATTCGGGATAAAAAAACATTGATGAATTCAGTGAATAAAAATGTCAGAAAAGCGAATCGATTTTTAAGGCTAATGAATGAAATCATCGAATTTCATCATTAGGTGTTTACATTACAGGAAGATTAAAAACTTGTTATATCAATGGAATTTAATGAGTTAAAAGGTGATTTGTCCAGTATATTTTTGTATGAATTGTGCTCGGATTCAGGTCGCAAAATAACTCATTCTAAAATGTCATTAAAACCAATTCATGGTTTTTCAGCTTATAAAAAGTAGTAGGAGGAGAGTAAAGGGTTGCAGTTGCAACCCGAACTGAACTCATTGGAGAGATAGGGGTTTTAAAGAAACTCTTTTAAATCCGGCTTGATACCATTCCAGATGTAAAAAGATTCAATTGCCTGACCGACCAGCATGCCAAAACCTTCAGATGTCGGTACACCGCGTACTTTGGCTTGATCGAGAAAGGAAGAAGGTTTGCCATAGGCCATTTCATAGGCCCGTTTAAACTGTAACGCCTCTGGTAAAACCAAAGCATCACCACTGAGGCTAGCAGAGGTGGCATTAATCACCAGATCAAATTCACCGGCTAAATTGTCTAATGAAATTGCCTGTAATTCGACTTGCGGTACGGCATTCTGAAGATCAGCGACCAGTTGTTCCGCGCGTGCCAAGGTACGATTGGCGATCACGATTTTTTTCGCACCTGCTTGGGCGAGTGGATAAATCACACCACGCGTGGCACCGCCTGCACCAATAATTAAAATATCTGTATTTTCCAGTGGCCAGTCCAAGGCACGGATGGCTTCAACCAGTCCCTGACCATCGGTATTGTCGCCATGCAGGACACCATTTTCCATCCATAGCGTATTCACGGCTTTGGCAATTTTGGCCCGTTCACTCAGCACCTGACAGTGGGCAAAAGCTTGTTCTTTAAAGGGTACGGTGACATTCATGCCGCTACCACCCTTACTAAAGAACTCCTGAATGTTGGCTTCGAAGCCATCCAGTGGCGCCAGACGTTTAGTGTAATTCAGGTTGATCCCGGTTTTGGCTGCAAAGGCGTGGTGCAATTCTGGAGAACGTGATTGTTCAATCGGGTTACCAATCACGGCAAATTGTTTGCTCATTTCACAATGTCCATGTGCGGAAATGGCCATCAATATACGTGAAAAAGCGCAGGGACTAAAGCCTGCGCGATTTTAAATTGCTGTTAAGTTATAAGGGTTTTAGGAACTGCAAATATCCATAATATGTTCCGCAAACATCAGCGCCATACTGAGAACAACCCCAAGCCCAGTCAGGATACTCACCAGAATAGCGGCGCCATCCAGAATCAGATTATGACTCAAAATTGCAGTACTCATCGCGCTGATGGCGAGAGCCAGAAAAAGCCAAAAGGCCAACACAGGTAGATTTAATTGAAGATTATGCATTGTTATTCTCACTAGACATCAAATGGAATATGATCGATGTAGCGATAGGGTGCCGCGATCAAATCAGGTATTTCTATGCAGCAGTATAGAGGATATATCTATTAAAACAGCCCTCTATTTGAGGGCTGTTTGTATCATTTCATTGCATTGAATTTTAATTCTGTTAACCAGTCATAGGGTTTCAGGTAGTAATCTGTTAAACGTTTTTCCGGTGAGCCTTCATCCCATTCAGGACGATAAGACCATCCGGTAAGCGGGGGCAGGCTGACCAGAATCGATTCAATCCGGCCGCCAGTTTGCAAACCAAATAGGGTACCGCGGTCATAAACCAGATTGTATTCTACATAACGGCCGCGACGGTATAACTGAAACTCGCGTTGTGCTTCGGTATAAGGCTTATCCTGATTGCGTTGGAAAATGGGCAGAATGGCTTCTAAGTAACCATTGCCTACTGCCTGCATATACTGGAAACAGGTTTCAAAATCCCATTGATTCAGGTCGTCAAAAAATAAACCACCCACACCGCGCTGCTCGTCACGATGTTTCAGGTAAAAATAGTGATCACACCATTGTTTATGTTCAGGATAAACATCTTCGCCAAATGGAGCACACAGATCATGCGCCGTTTGATGCCAGGACAATACATCTTCATCATTCGGATAAAACGGGGTCAGGTCAAAACCGCCACCAAACCACCAGATCGGATCCTGACCTTCTTTTTCTGCCACAAATAAACGCACGTTGGCATGTGAAGTCGGTACATTCGGATTTTTTGGATGGATGACCAGTGATACCCCCATGGCCTGTGCTTTGGCACCGGCAATATTAGGATGACGTTCGGTCGCAGAAGCAGGTAGCTTGGAAATGTTGATGTGGGAGAACATCACCCCGCCTTTTTCAATCACCGTACCATTTTGCAAGACACGCGAACGGCCACCACCACCTTCAGGACGTTCCCAGTCATCAATGATAAATTCGGCCGTACCGCCGCCAGCACGCTCCTGTTGTTCCAGTGCTGCACAAATCCGTGCCTGCAAGTCGAGGAGAAATTCACGAACGCGTTGAATATCCGCAGATGTAGGATGCTGCATCAGAGCCTCGTAGGGAAATAAAAACTAGCTACATCAAAGCATAAAATCAGTCAAAGATTAAGGTCTATTTAGCAATGTAGTGGATTGAACCAGGCTTTAAATTTGAGTATTGATGGACAGAATGGGGTATTAAATCCGACCAAATGGCTAGGTTGAATTCTTTTTTCAAGCTCCGCACAATAACTTGCAAGCGCTCATGGGTTTGGGCATTTCTCGATGGTAGTAGGTGGGTGTCATGTCGGTACAGGTCAATTCCCTGATTCAAAAATATAATGTTCCCGGTCCCCGCTATACCAGTTATCCGACCGTTCCATATTGGGAAGAGCAGAAGTTTTCACTTGAACAATGGAAGCAAACGCTGAAAAAATCCTTTACTGAATCCAATCAAAGTGAAGGCATCAGCCTGTATATTCATCTGCCATTTTGCGAAAGCCTGTGCACTTTTTGCGGGTGTCATAAGCGAGTCACGAAAAAACATGAAATGGAACAGCCCTATATTCAGGCAGTGCTGAAAGAATGGGATTTGTATTGTGAGTTGCTGAAAGATAAGCCGGTCATTAAAGAAATTCATTTGGGTGGGGGAACACCGACTTTCTTTTCTGTTGAGCATTTGATTCAACTGATTCAAGGTATTTTGGCCAAAGCAGACATAGCGCCTGTGCATGAATTCAGTTTTGAAGGGCATCCGAACAATACCACGCGTGAGCATTTACAAGGCTTGTATGATCTGGGCTTTCGCCGGGTCAGTTATGGGGTGCAGGATTATAATGAAACCGTGCAAAAAGCCATTCACCGGATTCAGCCCTATGAACATGTCAAACAGGTAACCGAATGGGCGCGTGAAATTGGCTATGAGTCGATTTCGCATGATCTGGTGTTTGGCCTGCCTTTTCAGCATCTGGACGATGTCTTAAATACCATTGAGCAAACCAATTCACTTCTGCCGGATCGTTTGGCTTTATATAGCTATGCACATGTGCCTTGGATTAAAGGCAATGGCCAGCGCGGTTTTAAAGATGCTGATGTACCCAAAGATGCAATCAAACGTGAATGTTATGAAGCGGCCAAAAAGAAACTGCTGGCGCATGGCTATCATGAAATTGGCATGGATCATTTTGCTTTAGATACAGATGGCATGTACCAGTCCTTTCAAGCTGGAACATTACACCGCAATTTTATGGGATACACCGCCTCTAAAACTCAAGTGATGATCGGTTTAGGAATTTCTTCGATCAGTGATAGCTGGTACAGCTTTGCCCAGAATGTGAAAACTATTGAAGAATATTATGCCTGTTTAGCTCGCAATGAAATTCCGGTATTTAAAGGACATGTCTTAAATCAGGAAGATTTGATTATTCGTCAGCATATTCTGAATTTGATGTGCAGCTTTAGTACCTCATGGGAAAAACCCGAGCTATTTTTCCCTGAAATCGATCAGGTGGTGGAACAGCTTAAAGAAATGGCACAGGATGGTTTGATTCAAATGACAGACTCATCAGTCACGATTTTGGAGAAAGGGAAACCATTTGTACGTAATATTTGTATGGCTTTTGATTTACGTTTAAAGCGACGCATGCCGGAGAACCGGATTTTTTCGATGACGATTTAACACTTAATCCATCCCAACCCTCCTTTAAGAAAGGAGGGAGTTTTCTCCTTTTTTTGAAAGAAGGAAAAGCCCCCCTGAGCAAGACTTAAGCATTGCTTTAAGTCGAAGCGCAAGAAAGGGAGGTTTGGAGGGATTTATTAAGGGGAGGATTTAAAAATCATCCTTCTGATAAAGATGTGCCATACGCTCATGTTTGGTTTTGAGATATTGCTCATTAAACGGATTTAAGCCGACGGTGAGGGGCACCCGATCGACCACATTAATCCCTTGGGCTTTTAAAGCTTCAATTTTTAAAGGATTGTTGGTCACCAGACGTACCGCTTTGACCTGCAAATGATCCAGCATAATGCTGCACATGTCATATTGACGTGCATCAGCCGGCAGATTAAGCATTAAATTGGCATCGACCGTATCATGTCCCTGATCTTGCAGGGCATAGGCACGAATCTTGTTGGTCAGGCCAATACCGCGTCCTTCCTGACGCAAATACAGAATCGCCCCGCGACCTAACTCATTGATCAGCTTTAAAGTCGCCTGCAATTGCGGGCCACAGTCACATTTCAGTGAAGCAAAGGCATCACCGGTTAAACATTCAGAATGTACACGAACCACGACTGGCTCGTCAGAAACTTCTTCAAGTCCTTTAGACAGCGCGACATGTTCTTCGCCAGTCTTAGGGTCTTGAAATACAGTAATTTTAAATTCACCGTGAGCGGTAGGTAATCTTGACGTTGCGACAAATTCGATTGGCACAGCTGAACCCGTTAAATCCTGAAAGTGGCTAAAGTATAGCGTAATGATTGAACATTGGTAGAATTGCAAAGTCGAAATTCTGTATTAGATTTTCTTTTTTGTAGAAAGCAGACGATAATAGTTGATAAATAGTAAGATTATTCAGGATAATCGTAGCCTGCGATTTTTTCACCCCGATGAGATCATTGTTTAATATTGCATCGCTAGAAGCGTAGCTGAATTGAAGCTGCTACAATTCAGCTATATGATCGGGTACTCCCCATTGACCTAGCTTTAGATTTGCCAGGCTTTAGAAGGCTTTGCCATAATATGCTGTATACAGAAATCCCTACTCAACGCCCTGTAACACCGTTGCTGGATACGATCAATCATCCTGAGCAACTACGTTTACTCGAGCAAAGCCAGCTAGTACAGGTGGCAGATGAGTTACGTCAATTCATTTTGTATGCTGCCGGGCAAAGTGGTGGACATTTTGGTGCCAACCTCGGTGTTATTGAACTTACGGTGGCTCTGCACTATTGCTTCAATACTCCACATGACCGTCTGATCTGGGATGTGGGGCATCAGGCCTATCCGCATAAGGCATTGACCGGTCGTCGTGAACAGCTCACCACTATCCGGGCCAAAGATGGTCTGGCAGCCTTTCCGGCACGTGAAGAATCTGAATTTGATACCTTTGGGGTAGGGCATTCTTCGACGGCGATTTCTGCTGGTCTGGGCATGGCCTTGGCGCGTCGCTACCAGAACAAGCCATGTGAAGTGGTATCGATTATTGGCGATGGCGCCATGACGGCGGGTATGGCCTTTGAAGCCTTGAATGATGCCGTGGCACACAGTGCTGATCTAATGGTTGTGCTGAACGACAATGATATGTCGATTTCTTGCAGTACCGGTGGTTTTGCCAAACATCTGGCTGCCATTTGGGAGCGCGGTGAATTCGTTAATATTACCGAGGAAGGTGAAGCTTACGTACAGCCGCATCCGGAGTGGCTGTATAACTCACGCTTGCACTGTGCCGCAACTGATGCCGCAGATAACCTGTTTAAAGCCATCGGCTTTGACTATTTTGGCCCTTATGATGGTCATGATGTCAAACAACTGGTGCATGTATTTAAAGCGCTGAAAAAGCGTACAGGCCCACGTCTGATTCATATCTATACTAAAAAGGGCAAGGGCTTTGCGCCGGCCGAATCGGATCAAATCAAATATCACGCGATTAGCAAGCTTAATGCCATTACCGCTGCCAAGACTGCACCGAAATATTCGGATGTATTTGGACAGTGGCTCTGCGATGAAGCAGCACAGGACTCGCGCTTGCTCGCGATTACACCGGCCATGTGCGAAGGCTCAGGTATGGTGCAATTTGCCAAAGAATATCCGGAACGTTTTTTCGATGTCGCGATTGCAGAGCAGCATGCCGTGACGCTGGCTGCGGGCATGGCCTGTGAAGGCTTAAAGCCGGTCGTGGCAATTTATTCGACCTTCCTGCAACGTGGTTATGACCAGCTGGTACACGATGTGGCCTTACAAAATCTGGATGTGACCTTCGGTATTGATCGTGCTGGTCTGGTCGGTGAAGATGGTCCGACCCATGCCGGTGCCTATGACTATGCCTATATGCGAACCATTCCGAATATCGTGATCATGGCACCAAAAGACGAAAATGAATGTCGTCAAATGCTGCATACTGCGTATTTATATCCTGGGCCGGCAGCTGTGCGTTATCCACGTGGCAATGGCTTAGGGGTGGATATCCAGCAAAAGATGCTTGAAATTCCAATCGGCCAGGCGGAAATTGTCGCCAGCTTTAATGCGCAGTGTGACGAATATATTTCTGTGCTGGCTTTTGGCAGCCGGGTACAGGCCGCAGTCGACGCCGCTGAAGCCTTTGCAGTGAAACATGAGATTGGTGTGCGTGTTGTGAACATGCGTTTTATCAAACCTCTTGATACGCAAATGCTGGATGATCTGGCATCAAGCACCAGTCTGTTTGTGACAGTAGAAGAACATGCCGTGATGGGCGGTGCGGGTAGTGCTGTGAATGAATATTTGGCAGAAGCACAGATTGTGAAACCGATGTTGAATCTGGGTCTGGATGATACGTTTATGGCGCAAGCGACCCATGCACAGATGTTGCAGCAAGCGGGTCTGGATGCGCAAGGCATTGAAAAATCGATCAATCAGGCTTGGTCCAGCCTCGGACAAAGCGTCTTGTCATAATATCTTAAAAATTTTAGACACATTTTTCCCAAAAAAGCCCTGATATTTGCTAAGATATCGGGGCTTTTATGCATTATTCTTTATCAGTGTCTTCAAATTTGTAGTGGGTGTTCAATGGAACCTATGGTGGTGATGGCTGCGCGTGCGGCTCAGTTAGTTGGTCAAGAGCTTTTAAAAGCGCATCAGAATCGTCATAAACTCGATCTACAAGTCGAAGAAAAAGGAATTGATGGTCCGGTAACGCGTGTAGATCGTTATTTGGAACAGTTGACCATCGATACCCTACGTAAAAGCTATAAAAATCACAGTTTCCTTGGTGAAGAGTTTGGCTATCAGGAAGGTAAAGGTCATGACGCCGATTGGTGTTGGGTGATCGATCCGCTAGATGGTACTTTAAACTTCATTAACGGTTTCCCGCATTTCTGTATCTCTATCGCAGTTCAGCACAAAGGCATTACTCAACACGGGGTGATTTATGACCCGGTGAAAGATGAGCTATTCTCTGCGAGTCGTGGTCGTGGTGCCATGATGAACCAGCGCCGTATTCGTGTGAATGTTAAAGACAGCCTGGAAAATACCTTTATGGCTGTTGGTCACGCTTATCGTGCCAAGCGTAATGGCGAAGTTGTGTCTTATGCCAAGAACCATTTTCAAACCCTGTTAAACGTAACTGAAGCTGGCGCGCAATATCGTCGTTCAGGTTCTGCAGCATTGGATTTAGCCTATGTTGCTGCAGGTCGTTTCGATGGTTATTTTGAACTTGGTTTAAAACCTTGGGATATCGCAGCTGGCGAATTGATCGTGAAAGAAGCAGGCGGTACTGTAGTTGATGCACGTGGTGGTAGCGACTCTATGGAAAATGGTCAAGTTTTGGCTTGTTCAATGAAAATGCTTAAGCCTTTAATGCAAGCAGTTGTTCCTGCTTGGGGCGAAGCAGCAAAATAATCGGGTTTAGATGAATCAGATCTAATATTGAGAAAAGGCGTCCTTCGGGATGCCTTTTTTATGCACGGAAATTTAAGTCGCGAGAGACTGGTATAGGGGTATTGATGTTTGCTTGAATACTGGAAATATCAGGTGAATTGGCGAAAAGTGACTTTTTATACCGCCTGTTACATTTTTTATTATATTTTAAGTATTAGAAATATATAGATAAATTAAGAATAAGGGAAATTAGTTTTAAAACTTAATGACATTGTGGAATATTCTGCTATAATTCCGCCACGCACTTAATTTCTGTTCTTTACCTGAACACTATCTTCTAATCATTGTATGCGCGTGCTGTCCATAGAGAGGACATATCCTTCGCGCCCCAATCGCTTAAGCGATTCCTTCAGGTTTGCGGCCGTAATCATGCGTGCGTTATATCCACATCGTCGTTACTCGGATCGCTGCTGAATCCTAATATTTTCAGCATTATTTGCTGTGCCGCTTTTTGCCGATGTCCATAATTGTTATTTATTAAATGGAGCACCCACTTCAGGGTGAATACTCTCTATGAGCAAAACTTTTGCTGATTTTTCCCTCGACGAATCTCTAACCCAGGCTCTCGACGCTTTAGGCTTTACTACTCCTACTCCTGTACAAGAACAAGCGATTCCAGCTGCGCTTGAAGGCAAAGACCTTCTTGTGTCAAGCCAAACAGGTTCTGGTAAAACCGCTGCATTCTTACTGCCTACGTTAAATGCGTTGGCAAACCAAGATACATTAGTACCGTTTAAAGACCGTATGAAAGCGGTTACTCAACCGAATATTTTGGTGATTTCACCGACTCGTGAATTGGCACAACAGGTATGTCAAGACGCAATCGCATTTGTACGTCACATGAAAGGTGTTCGTATTGCGGCAATCATGGGCGGTATGCCTTTCGGTAAGCAAATTCAACAGTTAAAAGGCGCGCAAGTTGTTGTTGCAACTCCAGGTCGTCTACTTGACTTGGTGAATCGTCGTCAAATCAAATTGGATAAAGTTGACGCGTTAATCGTCGATGAAGCTGACCGTATGCTTGACCTGGGTTTCTCTGAAGACTTAGAAGCAATTGGTGAATTGGCTGCAAACCGCAAACAGACTCTTATGTTCTCTGCGACTTTTGCACCACGTATCATTACACTTGCAGAACGCATGATGAATGATCCAATGCGTATTTCGATCGAAACTGGTCACTCTACAAATACTGATATTACTCAGACTTTGCATTGGACTGACGGTTTCGAGCACAAGAAAAAACTTCTTACTCATTGGTTGAACGAAGAAGACGTTGATCAAGCAGTTGTATTTGCGTCAACTCAAGAAGATACAGATATGTTGGCTGAAGAACTTGCTGAAGCAGGTCTATCAGTTGTAGCGCTTCACGGTGCTATGCCACAAACTGTTCGTAACCGTCGTTTACGTAGCATTCGTGAAGGTCGTGCGAAGATTCTGGTTGCAACTGACGTTGCAGCGCGTGGTCTTGACGTACCAACAATTTCACACGTCATTAACTTCGGTCTTCCAATGAAGAACGAAGACTATGTACACCGTATCGGTCGTACAGGTCGTGCGGGTCGTACTGGTAAAGCAATTACTTTGGCGACTTACCGTGAACGCGGTAAAATCCGTGCTTTGGAAGACTTCCTTGATGCGCGTCTAAACGTATCTGAAATTGAAGGTCTTGAGCCATCTCCACCTCCTGCACGTGGTAGCCGTGATGGCGCTGGTCGCGGTCGTGGCCGTGATGGCGGTCGTCGTGATGGCGGTCGTGGTGGTTTCGGTGGCGGTCGTCGTTTTGAAGGCGAAAGCAACTTCAAACGTCGTGAAGGCGGTGATGATCGTCCACGTCGTAGCTTCGATGACAAACCACGTGGCGAACGTCCGGCATTTGGCGAAGATCGTCCACGTCGTGACTTCGGTGATCGTCCAGCGCCACGTCGTGAAGGCGGTTTCGGTGATCGTCCACAACGTTCGTTTGATGACCGTCCAAAGCGTGACTTTGGTGACCGTCCAGCGCCACGTCGTGAAGGTGGTTTTGGCGACCGTCCACAACGTTCGTTTGATGACCGTCCAAAGCGTGACTTCGGTGATCGTCCAGCTCCGCGTCGTGAAGGTGGTTTTGGTGACCGTCCTCGCTCTAATGATGACAACCGTGGCAACCGTGTAGATTACAAGCCAGCTCGTGAAGGCGGTTATGGTGATCGTCCAAAACGTGATTTTGGTGATCGTCCTGCTCCACGTCGTGAAGGTGGTTTCGGTGATCGTCCAGCGCGTTCATTCGGTGATGACCGTCCAAAACGTGATTTCGGTGATCGTCCAGTACGTCGCAACTTTGATGACAAACCACGTGGTGAACGTTCGTTCGGTGGTGAAGATCGTCCACGTCGTAAATTTAACGACTAATAGAGTCGCTAGATGAAGATAAAAAACCGGTAGAAATACCGGTTTTTTTATGCATTGAGTTTTTTGCTTTTTAACGTAAAATGTCTACTAATTCATATTTTGTCAGGGTTATGATAATTATTAATATGAAAAGTTTAGCCGCTCGATCTCAATTGATAGAGGTGCATATGCCATATATCGCATTGACTTTGATTTTATGTAATATTATCTATTATTTATACAGTGTTTTTAATTAATCAATCTAGTCATTTTAAGCCTAAGTACATATTTTTATTATAAAAAACACGAAATAATCAATTATTGTCATCTTTTTATGATATTCACCCACCTTTTTCAACTGCTAACATTTTGAACTTCGTTCCTTTATAGTATGCATGCTGAAAAAATGTAGGAATAAACTCAGCTATGAAAAATCAAACAGCGCGAGATACTCAGTCTTTGATTGAAGTCAGGAATTTGAGCTTCAAACGAGGCGAGCGCGTGATTTATGACGACGTGAGTTTAAATATTCGTCGTGGGCAGATTACCGCCATTATGGGGCCATCCGGAACCGGTAAAACCACCTTATTAAGATTGATCGGTGGGCAGCTGACGCCTGAGCATGGTCAGGTCTTATTGGATGGCAAAGATATTGCCTCGATGTCACGTTCCGAACTTTTTTCAGCACGTGCACGGATGGGTATGCTATTTCAGAGCGGTGCTTTGTTTACCGATATGAGCGTGTATGAAAATGTCGCGTTTCCAATTCGGGCCCATACCAAACTGCCAGAACATCTAATTAAGGAAATCGTGGCATTGAAACTGGAATCCGTCGGCTTGCGCGGTGCAGAGCAAATGATGCCATCGGAACTGTCTGGTGGTATGAACCGACGTGTGGCTTTAGCCCGGGCGATTGCGCTGGACCCTGAACTAATCATGTACGATGAACCCTTTGCCGGACAAGATCCGATTGTGATGGGGGTGTTGACTCGTTTAATCCGCTCTCTGCGTGAAGCACTGGATCTGACCACGATTATTGTCTCGCATGATGTGACAGAAACCTTATCCATTGCTGATTACATTTATATCGTGGCAGAAGGCAAGATCCAGGGCGAGGGGACACCGGCAGAGCTAAAAGTGCATCCTTCAACTTTTGTGCAGCAATTCCTGACGGGTTCGGTGGAAGGTCCAGTCGATTATCAGTTTAGTCATCGGGCTTACTTAAGTGATGAGGTACGTTCATGAATGCAATTGCCGCATTAGGTAGACGCGTTATTGAACGTGTACAGGGGATTGGGGTCGCAACCCTGATGCTGTTGCAGATCTTATTTTCCATGCCGACCTGGCTTGGGCTAAGACTATTTGTTTATCAGATGTATCGGGTCGGGGTATTGTCCCTGCTGATTATTGTGGTTTCTGGTCTGTTTATTGGTGCCGTGCTTGGCTTGCAGATGTTCAGTATTCTGTCGACCTTTGGCAGTGAATCCATGCTTGGTACAGCGGTGGCGTTGACCTTGCTGCGTGAATTAGCACCTGTAGTCGCGGCTTTGCTGTTTGCAGGACGTGCCGGTTCGGCTTTGACCGCAGAAATTGGTCTGATGAAAGCCACTGAACAATTGTCCAGTATGGAAATGATCGGGGTGGATCCCTTAAAACGGGTGATTTCGCCACGTCTCTGGGCGGGGATTTTCAGCTTGCCCATGCTTTCGGTGATCTTTGCCGCAGTCGGAATTATGGGCGGTAAAATGGTCGGTGTAGACTTTTTAGGGGCCGATGAAGGTGCTTATTGGAGCGGCATGGAAAGCAGCGTGCAATTCTATAAAGATGTCTTGAATGGCACTATTATTAAAAGTTTTGTATTCGCATTAATGTGTACCTGGATTGCGGTATATCAAGGCTATGCCTGTGTACCGACATCGGAAGGTATTGCAACTTCTACAACGCGTACAGTCGTCTATTCTTCACTGTGCGTTTTAGGCTTTGATTTTGTGTTGACTGCGGTCATGTTCGGAGGTGTTTAATGAAATCACGTACTAGTGAGCTGGCCGTTGGTGTTTTTGTTATTTTATTTGGTATTGCCTTATTCTTTTTAGCGATGCGTGTCAGTGGTCTGGTCGGCAGCAATATTTCCGACAGCTATAAAATGACGGCAACTTTTGAAAATGTGAATGGCATCAAGCCACGTGCCAAAGTCGCTTTAAGCGGGGTGAAAGTGGGACAGGTCGATGATATTACCCTGGATCCTGTAACGCGTCTGGCAACCGTACATATGACCTTAGATGGCTCATTGACCTCATTTAATGCTGAACAATTAAAGCAAGTTCAAGAGGAAGCTCTGGACGAGTTACGCTACAGCTCGGACTATGAAGCAGCGACACCTGCGCAACAAAAAGACATGGAAAAACAACTGTTAGCTAACATGAAATCCATCACCAATATTGATGAGGATGCTTATATTATGGTAGCGACCAATGGGTTATTGGGTGAAAAATACCTGAAAATTATTCCAGGTGGTGGTCTGAACTATTTGAAACGTGGTGATCAGATTGCCAATACCCAAGGCACCATGGAAATTGAAGATTTAGTGACGAAGTTCATTACTGGCGGTGCCGGTAAATCGTCGGATAGTCAAGAAACTACCCCAGAACAGGCGACAGTTTCAGAATCGACTGATGCAGAACCTGCATTTGTTGAATAATAGATTGAGGAGATTTCAGTGAAAACTTTAGTAAAACAAACGCTTGCAGCAAGCATTCTTTCCACAATGGTTGCTGGTACAGTGTTTGCTGCACCGTCTGAAGCACCACCTGCTTTTATTAAAAAAGTGGCAGATGGTTTGATTGAGCGCCTCAAAGCTGATAATGCAAAATTGCAGAACAATCCGGCGCTGGTAAAAGCGATTGTCCGCCAGAATCTGGATCCATACATTGATTCACAGTCTTTCACGCGTATTGTGATGGGGACTTATGCGACGAACCAGTATAGTACTGCTGCACAGCGCGCGCAGTTTGAAAAGAATTTCCGTGAAACGCTGATTGAAAATTATGGTTCTGCATTTTCCAAGTTCAGCAATCAGACCTATAGCATGCGTCCATACAAGGCTAGCAATAGCAAAAATCCTGTTGTAACCATCGACTTTAATAATAAAGGCGAGAAAATTCCGGTGGCGTTCCAGCTGGTGGACAAAGGTTCACAATGGAAAATCCGCAACATCAACGTATCGGGTATCGATCTAGGTTTGCAATTCCGTAACCAGTTTGCTGCGACAGTAAAACGTAATGGCGGTAATATAGATAAAGCCATTGCTAACTTCAAACCGGATGCAGAAGCTGCAATCGACAAGAACAAGAAATAATCAGATAGGTGAGCTGTGATTGTATTCAAGGATCAGGAATTGCAGGTTTCAGGCAAAATTGAGTATGCCAATGCGCAGGACTATTACTTAAATGGTCTGCGTGTGGTTCAGTCACAAACCAAGTTTCCGCTTGTGGTTAATCTGGCTGGGCTTGAAAGTGGTAGTACTTTGGCTTTGGCAGTATTGGTGCGCTGGTTGCGCCAGACGCCTCAAGCGCAAGGACTACAGTTTAAAGCTGTACCTGCTAAAATGATGAATATCATTCAGGCCTGCCATTTACAGGATGATTTACAGATCATTCAGTAAATAAAAAAGCACCGAAAGGTGCTTTTTTATTACTTTTCAAATAAACATGAATCAGATGAGGAGCGTTTCTTGCACTTCGCTTTAAAAGCAGTGCTTTAAAGCTCGCTTAAATCCACTTCTTCCATCTAAAGTAAATCAATGGCCCAATCAAAAAGCCGATCAAAATAATACTGACCATAATGAAGCTCATGGAGCCTTGTGCAAAAGGCAGAACTTCGGTATTCATCCCATAAATACTGGCAATCAGCATCGGTGGCGCGAGCATACTTGGCAGGATTGAGAATCGACGAATCGTATCGTTCTGTTCGGTGTTAATAAATCCGGACGTGGTATCGAGCAGAAAGCGCACTTTCTGAAAGAGGAAAGCATCATGTTCAACCAGCGAGCGTACATCTTCACTCAATTCTCGGATATCCGCATCATAAATATGACTGCCCAAGGCGCGTGGACGAGACAGGAAAGTCAGAACACGACGTAAATCGATCAGACAAAGCTGCGCTTTACCGAGCATATCTTCCAGTTGAGCCAGACGGGTAATCATGTCATCCAGATCAAGAATCTGCTCACGATGGCGGTTATTCAACACTTCAGTTGAATATTTCTCTAAATCTTTATGTACATCTTCCAGAATATCGGCCAGCTCATCCAGTTTGGCTTCGAGCAGGCCCAATAAAATCCAGGTCGGATCTTTATAATCGATTTCATAATCATTGCGGCGCGCACGGGCACGGAAGGCACGAAAAGCCACCAGCTTTTCGCCACGCAAGGTAAAAAGACGGTCCTTATGCAGAATGAATGCTACGGTTTGTACCGTCGCCAGCATGCTGGATTCATCTTCGTTTTCGTTCTCGACCTGATAGTTTTTATTTTTGGTTAAAAAATAGGTGCTGATATGCAAAATACCGTCATCATCACGGTAAAATCGGGCACTAGAGGAAATATCTTCCAGCGATTTTAAGGTCGGCAAGTTTTGCGCATAGGCATCTAGAATCCATTGCTGCTCTTCTTGTGAAGGTGCAATCAGATCAAGCCATACTAAATCTGGATGCAGGTCGAAATCACCGTTAATCGTGATATCTTCTAAGCTACCGCGCTCTGTGGCGTAAAAGGCTTCAAGCATGCTGTCTTTTCTCCCTGGCGCAGTATGTGAATTGGAATGGGTGTATTTTAGACAAGGAATTGAATAAAAACACTGATATTAAGCAGTTATTTTTGGAAAAAACGCGCTTGCAGCGATTTCGTACAATATAGCGTCAATTGGAGAGTGAAATGATGAATTCTATCGCAATTTTTTGTGGTTCAGCACTGGGCTCCGATCCTCTCTATGCCCAGATTGCCGAAAAGGTTGGCCAAGCCTTGGCAGCAAGACATCAGACGCTGGTCTATGGCGGTGGTCGTTCTGGTTTGATGGGGATTATCGCTGATAGTGCTTTGGCTGCTGGTGGCAAGGTGATTGGTGTAATTCCAAGACAGTTGGTCAATCGTGAACTGGCGCATCCGCATATTACCGAGCTATTTGTGGTCGATAATATGCATGAACGTAAAACCCGCATGTCGGAACTGGCCCAGGGATTTATTGCCATTCCGGGTGGTGCAGGAACGTTGGAAGAAATTTTTGAACAATGGACCTGGGCACAGTTGGGAATTCATAAAAAGCCTTGTGCTTTTTTAAATGTAGATGGTTTCTATGATGATTTACTCAAATTTATCCATATGACGACCGAGAAAGGTTTTACCAAAGCGCGCTTTAGCGATGCTTTAATTGTGAGTGATAATCTGGATGATATTTTGCGCCAGTTTGAAAGTTATCAGCCGCCTGAAGCGAAATGGGGTATGGTCGATCAGACCGATCTTGTAAAATAAGCTGTCCACAGCATGATTTGTAGAAAATAAATGAAAGTGATTACGGTGGCTGCAGCCATTATTTTAAATGAAGCGCAGCAACTGCTGGTGGTTCGCAAAAAAGGGACGTCCTGCTTTATGCAGGTTGGTGGCAAGCTGGAGCCAAATGAAGCACCAGAAGCAACGATGTTGCGTGAAATTCAGGAAGAAATTGGCACACAGGCACAGATTCAGCAATTCATTGGGCGTTTTGAAACCCAGACGGCGAATGAACCAGATCATCAACTGGTGAGTTATGTCTATTGGGTAAGTCTGGATCAAGCACCAAAAATTGAAGCTGAAATCGCTGAAATGAAATGGGTCGATCTGGATGAAAAAGAGGTGCGACTCGCGCCCTTGACTACGGAAATTGTGATTCCATGGGTGAAGTCGCAGTTACTCGCTCAGGCGTAAATTTTCAGATTTGTGCGCCTGCCAGACAGGCTGCATAAATTTTTTGACAACCCAGTTGTTCAAGTGTTTGGCTGAGTGCCCGAATCGAACTGCCGGTTGTCACCACATCATCAATAATCAGCACCCGACGGTAACGAAGCTTAGAAATCGTGCTGATCTGGAATTGCGACTGGATATCTTCAATCCGCTCCAGCCGGCTTAGACCTTTCTGTGAATGTTGTTTTAGTCGGGTAATCGGTTGCCAGATGGGTACATTCAACTGTTTCGCCACATGTTTGGCCAGCACCAGAGATTGATTATAACCGCGCTCGGCCAGACGCTCATTCGAGATCGGCATCGGTACTACGGCACTGACTTTAGGCAGGTCTAAACTTAACAGTGCACCTGCCAGTAAATTTTGCAAATGCAGTTTTTGTTCATATTTAAACAGTTGAATCAAACGATCCATCGGGTAGGCATAGTTGCAGGCAATCTGGAACTGCATTTCCTGACGTTGAAGAGTTTGATGTGCCCACGGTAATTGTTGCCAGCAATCTTCACAGACTGAATGAATGGACTGATGATCAGTCAGACACAGCTGACAGGGTTGTAAGCGGGTGAGCCAGGATTTTCCGTGTTGCAGTAATTTAAACATAGGCATAGCGCGGTGCTTCCGGTAGCCAGCGTTGCAATAATGCTTCGGCCTGATCAGGATAATCCTTGAGCATCTGCTGGGCCACATAATGTGCCTGATTGAGCAGGTGATCATCACGTTCAAGTTTGGCCACACGGAAATTCATGTCTCCGGTCTGTTTGGTCCCGAGCAGCTCACCCGGGCCACGTAACTCCAGATCTTTCTCGGCAATCATAAAACCATCATTGGTTTCGCGCATGATTCTTAAACGTTCCTGACCATTTTGCGAAAGTGGATGCTTATACAGCAGGGCACAGAAGCTGGCTTTGGCGCCACGACCGACCCGGCCACGTAGCTGATGCAATTGAGATAGACCCAGACGCTCGGCATTTTCAATCACCATAATGGAGGCATTGGGTACATCGACGCCGACTTCGATCACGGTGGTGGCAATCAGGAGCTGTAATTCATTATTTTTAAACTGCTGCATTACCGCCTGTTTTTCATCGGCTTTCATCTTGCCATGTACCAGTCCGATATTCAGCGCAGGAAAGCGCTCGCGAATTTCGGCAAAGGTCGCTTCTGCGGCCTGAGCATCCAGGGTTTCGGACTGTTCTACCAGTGTACACACCCAATATGCCTGCTTACCTTCAGCACAGTTGCTGGCAATCCGTTGCAAGACTTCTTCGCGTCGATCTAATGGAATGGTCACGGTCTGAATCGGGGTACGGCCCGGCGGCAGCTCGTCAATCACCGAGGTATCCAGATCACCATAGGCAGACATGGCCAGTGTGCGGGGAATCGGAGTCGCAGTCATCACCAGTTGATGCGGAGACATACCATCTAGCCCTTTATTTCTGAGTGCAAGGCGCTGATCCACACCAAAGCGGTGCTGTTCATCAATAATCACCAGACCCAGTTTGGCAAACTCGACATTTTCCTGAAACAGGGCATGCGTTCCGATCACCAGATGGGCGCTGCCATCCCGAATCACCTGTTCCGCTGCGGCGCGAGCTTTACCTTTTTGCTTGCCGGAAAGCCAGGCCACATTTAAGCCCAAAGGCTCAAACCAGCGTTTAAAATTCAGATAATGCTGCTCGGCCAGAATCTCGGTCGGTGCCATCAATGCAACTTGCCAGCCTTCTTCCAGTGCATGGCAAGCTGCGACACCAGCCACCAGGGTTTTACCCGCGCCGACATCGCCTTGCACCAGACGCAACATCGGTTTATTGCTTTTTAAATCCTGCACGATTTCTCTGGATACACGTTTTTGCGCACCGGTCATTTCAAAAGCCAGACTGGCTAAGAGCTGTTTGGCATAGGTTTTACTGGGCGCAAATGAAGGCGCTTCGACTTGCTGAATAAAGGCCCGACGTGTCAATAAACTGATCTGATGCGCCACCAGCTCTTCAAAGATCAGGCGTTGCTGTGCAGGATGCGAGCCTTGTGCCAGCTGCAGCATATTGGCGTTGACTGGTGGATGATGGATATATTCCAGTGCCTGTTTCAGCGCATAACCGTTACTAAATTTTGCTGGCAGCAATTCAGGCAGATGGTCGCTATACTGAGCCAAGGCCTGCTGAATATAATCCCGTATTTTTGGCTGGGTCAGACCTTCAGTCGCCGGATAAATTGCCGTGAGCTGGGTTTGAGGTAAAGGTGTGTCCTCAGTAATGACTTGCAGTTCGGGATGATACATTTCCAGACCGCGCGCACCGACCCGCACTTCACCAAAAATTCTTAAACGGTTACCCAGTTTGCAGCGGTCAGTAATACCTTTATAGATATGATAAAAACGTAAAGTAACCTTGCCAAAATCATCATCCAGCAACACAGCCATAGATTTGCGTTTACCGGGTGGAAAATCTACACCTTTAACGATCCCTTCCAGCAGATAACTGCGTCCCACGCTCAATTGATTCATGGGAATGATCGTGCTACGGTCTTCATAGTCACGTGGTAGATGAAAAAGCAAATCATCAGTATTGAAGATATTTAGTTTTTCGAGTAATGCAGCGGCGGCATTGCCAACGCCTTGTAACTGATGGACTGCAGCCATGTCCCCTCAACCAGATTTGTGATTCGGTGCTCAATGCATATTTTATTTACCGGTTATGGTAAAACATCCCGACGTGTGGCTAAACAACTATTTGAGCAAGGTCATCAAATTAGCACAATTAGCCAGAGTCCCAAAACAGATTCATTCGCAACTCATCTGATTCAGGATGTGCATCAACTGGATTTAACTGCAGTTACCCCAGTTGATTGGGTCTATGTATTACTTAGTCCAAAACAAAGTACGGTTGAAGGTTATCAGCAGACTTATCTGGATTCGGTTCAGCCGATTATCACTGCGTTGAAGCATCATCCAGTGCAACGGATTGTGGTGGTGTCATCGACACGAGTGTATGGGCAAAATTCCGGTGAAATCGTAGATGATGAAACTGAAATTCACCCAATTGATGCTCAGGGCAAAATCTTGCAGCAGATGGAGCAGACTTATTTCGCTGCTTATCCTGAGCAATGTACCATCATTCGGCCAAGCGGGATTTATGGCGCTTCAGTTGCACGTATGCAAAAAATGGCTGCCTCGATGTTGAGTTATCCAAATCGGCACTGGTCGAACCGGATTCATATTGAAGATTTATCACGTTTATTGTCACAGATGATTCACGTGGAACATCCTGAAAAGTCTTATATTGTGACCGATAACCAGCCAAAATTAATGCATGAAATATTGCAATGGTTCCAACAGCAGCTGGGGCTTCCTTTACTGCAAGTGGAAAGCGAGCAGGTGACAGGTAAGAAACTTTATGCGACTCGAATGCAGCAAATGGGATTTGAGTTAGAGCATCCAGATTGTTATGAGGATTATTTGGAGTTGATGGAAAAATAATCTTTAGCCCCTTCTTTTAAAAGAGGAACATTCCTCCTTTTCTCGAAGGGGAGAGGGAGGATTAAATTCCCTCTCCTTTTAGGAGAGGGCTAGGGAGAGGTGGAGAATTTTTTGAACATTTTTCCTCATCTCCCTTGCGAAGCAGTGCTTTTCACCGCGGAGGGAGAAGGAGCTTAGGGGCTTAAATAATCTTACTTCTTTTTCCGCTTCGCGCGTTTCTTGGCTTGTTCAGCTGCAACCGCATCGAGGGCTTCTTTCAGTTCTTCATCCGTAAAGTCGGTGATGTGGTGCAGCATTTGTAGCTTCACTTCATCCAGTACCAAATCTGCATATTGAGCCACATTGGTTAGCTGCTCATCAAAGACAATCGCATTGTCTTCATTGGTACACAGATAACCTTTTTGGGTTAAGACTTTAATAAAGCTCTGGAATAGGGCTTTGTCGAAGAACTCAGGTGAGTTGAACTCATATAGCACAGACAGGCGCTGTCCCACCAGATAACTCAGCTCTTCGACCTGACGGGTCGAAATATTGCCAGAACCACGCTGGGTAATCAGTGCCAAAGTCATGTAGTAACGTTCCAGACTTTGGGTTACTGGTGCAGCTAGAACTTCAAGCTGATGATGTGCTTCTGTATTTGGTGCAGGTGCAATCAGGTTTTCACCATCTTGTGTAATCAGTTTTGAGGCAATTAAGCTGTCAATATGCGCATTCACCTGATCCTGAATCTCATCTTCATGCCATTTTAAAAACAGTTCAGCTTTGAGGAATGGGTACAGGGTACTGCTGATATTCACGACATCATGACGACGAATGGTACCGTTATGTTCAACTAGGGCTGCAATCAAAGATGGCAGCACAAAAGTGTGCACAATATTATTACGGAAATACGTCAGCAGAACTGCCTGATTATCTTCAATCGCAATAATATCTCCCAGTACATGCTTGACCCGCTTGATCAGTTTCAGCTTCATCGCATAGGCAATTATTTCTTTGCCTGACAGCGGCGTCACCTGCATGCGTTCATCATAAGGCAATGCTGCCAGCAAGGTGCGATAGGTATCCAGCTGTTTGATACAGATTTCTTCATCCAGCGTATGTTTTGGCGTAGCCAGTAAGATTAAAGATAATAATGATACCGGATTGATTACGACCGCACTGTTGATATTTTCCAGAATAGCTTGTGCCGAGCTATTCACAGCATCAGAAACTGCTTGGGGAATTGGATCATCATTCTTTTCGATCTTAATATTTTCTGCGCCATGCTGTTTCAGGATGTCATCTAGAAATACCGGGTTCCCGAAGTTCAGATGTACCTTGCCAAAAATGCGTTCAATTTTGCGCAGGGTTTTCAAAATTCCAAAAATAGACTCAGCTTCTTTTGGCTTGCCACTCATTTCACCGACATAAGTGCCACCTTCCATCAGGCGTTCATAGCCAATATAGGTTGGCAAAAACACAATCGGTTTAGATTTGCCACGTAAATGACCATGTACGGTCATCGCCAGCATCCCGGTTTTTGGCGGAAGCAAACGACCGGTGCGTGAACGGCCGCCTTCAATAAAGTATTCCAGCGGGGTATTACGTGACAGGACGCTATACAGATATTCTTTAAACACCGTGGTATACAGCGCGTTGCCGCGGAAAGTACGGCGAATAAAGAAAGCGCCACCACCGCGCAAAATCTGACCGACAAAAGGCATATTCAGGTTATCGCCCGCAGCGATATACGGCACCATCAAGCCACGACGATAGATCACATAAGACAATAACAAATAGTCGATGTGACTGCGGTGACATGGGGTATAGACAATTTCATAATCCTTGGCCAGTTCACGCACGGTACTGAAATTATGCACTTCCACACCATCATAAAGCTGGGTCCATAAGCGGGTCAGGGCCTTGTCGGCAAAACGTACGGTAGAATGAGAATAATCGGAAACGATTTCGTTCAGATAACCAATCGCACGACGTTCAGATTCCAGCATCGAGATTTTGCTACGAATACTGTCATTGCGAATCGCTGCCTGTACATCGGGTGACTTGATCAGGCCATGCATGACATTACGGCGGTCGGACAGATCCGGCCCGAGAATGACTTCACGCTGACCATCCAGGTAATCATTTAAAGTGCTGACAATATAGGTGGCCGGCGCTGAATTTGGATGCGTCTCTTTGGCAAAGTTAATCAAGGTGCGTAAAGATTGCGGTTCATGAAACTCTAAATAAGACTGGCGACCATGCAGGCCGATATTGACCAGTTGTTTGACCCGGCTTGGCGTAGACCAAGTATCGGTAAATAAAAGCTTAAACCAGGAATCTTCTTTCTCAGGTTCACGTCCCCAAAGTACTGTTACCGGAACCAGTTCGACATCCAGCTCAGGATGCTGTTCCAGGATTTCAATCAGACGTAACAGGCGCGGCGGGAAAGCATGCGGGGGAGAACTCAACAGGTTATTTTCATCATGATGCTGTAAAAACAGTACCGATGCTTTTTCCTTATTATTGCCCAGTTGCATTGGATCAAGTGCAGCCGGCAATTTTAAGCGTCGCGTTTCTGCATCGACAACCAGTGCATTACTACGCGAATGGTTCTGTAAAACGTAGCAGACCAGTTTCTGCGATTCTGCTGCAGTCTGATCAGATTCAGGCGCTGTCACTTCACTTGGTACTTCCCCAAGAACATGAGGGGTAACCACAAGATCAAGTAACTTACTTGAAAGCTTGCGATACATTTGACCAAAGCCATTCTTGGACATAGCTGCTCCTAATTTTACTGACCAAAACCACAGGACTTCTGAGGGAATTTATTTTGCGGGTTTCTAAAGCGAAACAATATATCTTTTTTTAACAACTTCAACAGAAGTGCTTCAATTTTAGCGTGAAAGCAGGTGCTTTTCCTAGTCACTTATGACATCAGTATGACAGAACAGTCATGCAAACTTTAGAGTTTCGTTCTGATTTTGTGGCAGAATATTCCAGATCAATTATTTAGATCCTTTTTTCCATTTTGGGATATCTCCAATATTAGATAGGTTGCTTATGAATGCCTTAACACAGGAACTGGTCGAGCTGCTCAGCTTAGAAAAGTTAGAAGAAAACATTTTCCGGGGAATCAGCCGGAATCTGGTGGGCAAGCGCGTGTTCGGTGGGCAGGTTTTAGGGCAGGCACTACGCGCCGCGTCTTATACCACAGACCGTCCAGCACATTCATTACATGCCTATTTTCTGTTTGGCGGGGATGTCAATGCACCGATTATTTATGAAGTGGATCGTATCCGTGACGGCAAGAGCTTTGTCAGCCGTCAGGTGCGCGCTATTCAGCATGGCCGTACCATTTTCATGTGTATGGTGTCTTTCGCGCATCAGGAAGAAGGGCTCAATTACCAGATTTCAGAGCCTGAATATCCACCGGCAGAAAGCCTGAAAAATGAAGCGGAACTGATCAAACAGATTATTGAGTTTATTCCGGAAAATGTCCGTGCATCTTTCACTCGTGATCGTCATGTGGAAATTCGTCCGGTCAATCCGCAAAATCCATTCCAGCCTCAACCTGAAGCACCGTCTTATGCGCACTATATCCGTACGCATGACCGTATTGCTGCAGAAGTCGATCAGATCTCCTTGCATCAGGCTATTGCTGCTTTCTATTCTGATTTTACCTTGATGACCACAGCGCTTCGTCCACATGGTCTGAGCTATATCTCGCCAAGTTTGCAATGTGCCAGTATTGACCATGCCATGTACTTCCATAAACCGTTCCGTGCGGATGAGTGGATGCTTTACGATATGGATGCCACCCAAAGCGCCAGTTCGCGTGGCCTGAATTTTGGCCGGATGTGGCAGAACGGTGAGCTGGTCTGCAGTACCTCTCAGGAAGGCTTGATCCGTTTACGTGAAATCGAAACACAGTAATTTTTCTTCCTGCTCAAAAAGTCGAATCCCTGATTCGGCTTTTTGTTTTTAAGCCGGATGAAAATGGCCATTTGATATCATGTCCTCACGCCGCGTTTATAAAATATTACTCGATTCTGTAGAATTCGCATGGCATAGTGCGGCTTAAGATCAATATTAAAAATGCATGAAAAGATGAGCTTAAATACGCAAATTCTAATTGCCGCCGTATTGGGGGTGCTGTTTGGATTTCTATTGACGATATTTCCGCAGACCTCATTTTTTGATATCAGCTTATATGGCATCGGTATCGTCAGCAGCATTTTTATTGGCTTGTTAAAAATGCTGTTAGTGCCGCTGATTTTTAGCTCGATCGTGGTCGGCGTATCCAATCTGCAGGCGGGTGGGCAGCTAAGCCGCACCTGGAAAATCACCCTGATGTGCTGTGTGACCACCACCACCTTGGCGCTCATTTTAGGTCTGGCGTGTGCGCATTTATTTGATGTCGGTAAGGGTGTTGATGTGCTGATGTTCCAGGATGCCATGGCGCAACATCAAACGCCAGATACCCTGACACCTTCATCTTTCTTTACCAATTTTATTCAGAATACCCTGATCAATCCGTTTAAAGCTTTTGCCGATGGCAATGTCTTGGCGGTGGTAGTCTTTGCCTTATTTGTTGGTGTGGCACTGGTGGCAGGTGGGGATAAATTTCGTACCGTGCGCAAGCTGAGTCACCAGTTTTTCGAGATCATGATGTTGATGATTGGCTGGGTTATGAAACTGGCACCGCTTGGTATTTTTGCCTTATTGGCTAAATTAATTGCCACTGAAGATGTTTCAGTCCTCAGTCGTCTGGCTGAATTCGCTGCGGTAGTCACCGGTACGACGATTTTTCATGGCATCGTGGTTTTGCCTTTATTGCTGTGGATTTTCGGCAAGATGGATCCGGTCACGTTCTTTAAAGGCACACGTGCTGCCTTGATTACTGCCTTTGCCACCAGTTCCAGTTCGGCCACCATGCCCTTGTCGATGAAATGCGCACAGGAAAATTTAGGGGTACGTCCACATACTGCAGGCTTTGTGATTCCACTTGGTACACAGTTGAATATGGATGGTACGGCGCTGTATGAAGCAGCTGCAGCTCTGTTTATTGCCAATTTAATGGGGCTGGATCTGAGTCTGGGGCAGCAACTGGTGGTCTGTGCAACTGCGATGATTGCATCCTTAGGTGCACCGGGAATTCCGAGTGCCGGTATGGTGACCATGATTATGGTCTTGCAATCGGTTGGTTTACCTGCCGAGGCGATTGCCATTCTTTTACCGATCGACCGTTTACTGGATACCGTACGTACAGTGGTGAATGTTCAGGGAGATATGATGATCAGCGTGGTGGTGGACCGGCATACGCGTGAACCCGATCTTCAAGCTACAGATAGCTAAAACATTTAAAAAAATAAAAAAAAGCAGGTATTTGACCTGCTTTTTTATTTGTACGTTGAGTTTTAATAAATCAAGAATGATCACAGATCATTTAGGTGATATGGTCTTAATCCGCTGAACGCTTATTCTGATTTAGCTCATCTGCCGCTTTAAGCTCGGATTGATCCTGCTCAAGCAATTCCAGCGGTTCTTCAGCTTCATTTAAATCATGAGTCGATACTTCAGCATGCTCAGAATCAGTTTCACTAAGCTCGAGCTCTTCAAGCGGTTCATCAGATTCATTCAAATCATGCGCTGATGCTTCCGGAATGCTGTCCAGATCATATTCAGATGCTTGATCTAAGGTAAAGTTCAAACGGCCACCCATGACGCTGGCCAGTTCTTCTAAACCTTGTTTGTTCATGGAGGAAAACAGTTGAATCGAGAAATCCAGCTTCATCTTTTTCAATGCCGCTTTGACTTCCTGCAAGGCTTTGGATGCAGGACCACGGTTTAGTTTGTCAGATTTGGTCAATAACACATGCACGAACAACTGGCGGGAATAAGCCCATTCCAGCATCATTACATCAAAGTGTTGCAGGGGATGACGGATATCCATCAACAATACCAGGCCTTGCAAGCTTTGACGGTGAATCAGGTAATTTTCCAGTTCTTTTTGCCAGACCAGTTTCATTTTTTCAGGCACAGCCGCATAACCATAACCGGGTAAGTCGACCAGACGCTGATCCGGATTACCCAGGCTGAAAAAGTTGATCATCTGGGTACGGCCAGGTTTTTTCGATGCACGTGCCAACTGTTTCTGGTTGGTCAGGGCATTAATCGCACTAGACTTACCCGCATTCGAGCGGCCGGCAAAAGCAATTTCATAGCCTGTATCTTCTACACAAAGACTGAGTTTGGGTGCACTCATTAAAAATTCGGCTTTGCGTAGCCAGTTGAGTGCGCGCACAGAATATTCAGTAATGGCAGAATCAACTTTTTTCTCGTAGCTGATCTTTTGCTTAGGCGCATGGGCTGTCTTACTGTTTTTGGATTTTCCTCTGCTGTGGTGCATAACTCAACTTCAATAAATGATCTACAATGAAACATTATAAAGGAAGTCGCACAGGCAAGCGAACTTTGCCGCAAGAATAAGTCACAAGACATGACCCGGAAGACTTTAAAGATTAATCAGGCCGATCGGAGAATTTGTACTGAAACGCGCATTTCGTGGCGTAATCACATCTTTAAGTACATATTGATCCAGACTGCTATAAAACTGTTCCACTGCATCATCTAAAATGCCTTTTAAACCACAGGTCGGACGTAATACGCAGGGTGGGCTATTGCATTCCACTACATTGCTGTCGCGTTGTAGAATCCGCACAATCTGTCCCAGCTGGAGGTTCAGGCTTGCCGGATTTAAACGTATGCCGCCACCTTTACCACGTGTGGTGATCAGCCAGTCCTGTTTCGCCATAAAATGCACGATTTTCATGGCATGATTTTGTGAAACCTGCAAGCGCTCGGCAAGTTCTGCAATGGTATAAGGGAGATCACGTGGCTGTGCGACATACATCAGGATCCGAAGCGCATAGTCAGTGAATTTATTGAGTTGCATAAGGTCAACAGCTAGAAAATGAAAAAGTTGAATGTTAAAAGCTCCACGAATGGAGCTTTTAATCAGAATCTGATGCTAGTCTAAACCGTTTTGGTAATTAAAGCTTGAGCGGGGCAGACACTTCAACTATATCACCAACTTTGTAGTGGTCGATCAGTGTCTGTGCAACCGAGAATGTGGTTGGATTTTCTTCCGCTTTCACAGTAATTTGATATTGCTCGTTTTGAGCTTGATCAAAGCTAAACTGTTGTGGTTGACGAATGTGCTGTTCAGGCACCTGTACACGTACTGAAATATGTTCACCAGCTTCAGCACTTGCAATCGCTGCACCATCTTTAGCTTTAAGCGTAAAGACTTTACCTGCATCGGTATCATTCACTGCTGCCACTTCAAATTCGCGCCAGCCCGCCCAGCCACCATTTTCAGAAGCTAGAGTGGCATATTTAGATTTTTCCACACCAATCAAAATATCTGCCAGTTGCATATAAGCTTCTTTCCAGGCTGCGATCAGGTCTGAGTCCATGGGTACATCTAAAACTTCGCTGATTGAGTGCAACAGGTTCTCACCGACAATCGCATATTGATCCGGTTGAATATCCAGGCTGACATGTTTAGTGGTAATGCGTTCGATGGCTTTGGCCAAAACGCCCGGATTGGTAATGTTTTCGGCATAGGCAAGTACTGCAGCAGCCAAGGCACGTGGTTGACGGCCGGTACTTTGATGATCCATGTTGAAGGTGTTTTTCAACTCTGGATGGTTGTTCAACATGCGGTTATAGAAATACGTGGTAAGTGCTACGCCGTTTTCACGTAAAACAGGAACAGTCGCTTGTACAAGTTCGATATGTTGTGGAGTCATGAGAGCCGTCTTCAGGTGTTTTTAAAAGATGTATTTAAATTACATCTTTTAAAATGGCTTTACAATAGCGCATAGTCATAAAACCGTAAAAAAATTATGGGATATGAAAATATCCCATAAAAAGTGTGATGATGATCGGAAAAGGAGCGGGATTATTTGCGGCCAAACAGCGAACCCAGTAAGCCGCGCACAATTTTCTGCCCAGTACTCCCGCCCAGGCTGCGGGCAGCACTTTTGGCAAAGGTGCCGACAATATCCTGAGTCAGTTTTTCTCGTTGCTTGACTGCGCGTTCAGCTTCTTTTTGCTGTTCTCGTGCCAGACGTTCCTGTTCTTTAAGTTGCTGCTTGGCGAGGGCTTCTTGCTCTTTGCTTTGTTGTTTGGCAAGTTCGGCGGCTTGAGCCTGCTGCTGGCGTTCTGCCACCTTATTTTGCAGCATTTCGTGGGCACTGTCCCGATCGACTGGCTGCTCATAAATACCGGCGACAATACTTTGCTGCATGAGAGCCTTGCGTTCTTCAAGCGAGATCGGTGTAAAGGAGGAATGCGGCGGCATGACCCAGCCACGTTCTACAATTTGCGGAATGCCTTTTTCATCCAGGCAGCTAATTAGGGCTTCACCGACAGCAAGTTCGGTAATCACTTGATCGACTTTAAATTCAGGATTGGCTCGGAAGGTCTCTGCTGCGGTTTTCACTGCTTTTTGATCTTTGGGAGTGAAAGCCCGTAAAGCATGTTGAACCCGATTGCCGAGCTGGCCTAAGACACTTTCCGGTAAGTCCAGTGGATTTTGCGTGACAAAATAAATCCCCACACCTTTCGAGCGAATGAGACGCACCACCTGCTCAATTTTATCCTGTAGGGCAGGGCTGGCATTATCAAACAAGAGATGGGCTTCATCAAAGAAAAACACCAGTTTGGGTTTATCTAGATCGCCGACTTCTGGAAGCTGTTCAAACAGCTCGGAGAGCATCCAGAGCAAGAACGTGGCATATAGCTTAGGCGTATTCATTAGCTTGTCAGCCGCCAACAAATTGATATTGCCACGTCCTTGACTATCTGTCTGCAAAAAGTCCATCAGATCTAGCGCTGGTTCGCCAAAAAACTGGTCACCGCCTTGGTCAGCCAGTGCTAACAAATTACGTTGAATCGCACCGAGACTGGCGGGTGAAAGATTGCCATATTCAGCTTTAAAGTCAGCCGCATGCTCAGAGACATAACTCAGCATCGCTTTCAGATCTTTAAAGTCGATCAGCAATAAACCCTGATCATCGGCAATCCGAAACACGGCAGATAAAACGCCTTCCTGGGTGTCATTCAGATTCAGTATTTGCGCCAGCAGCAGCGGGCCAATTTCAGAAATGGTAGTGCGAATCGGATGACCCTGTTCGCCAAATAAATCCCAAAACACCACTGGTGAGGCTGCAAAAGGAATGGACTCGATATTGAGACTTTTAATCCGTTCATCAAACTTGGGGCTGCTTTCACCTGCTTTGGCCAGGCTGGACACATCGCCTTTGGCATCGGCGAGGAATATAGGTACACCAATTCGAGAAAAGCTCTCCGCCAATACTTTTAAAGTCACAGTCTTTCCGGTACCAGTGGCACCTGCAATCAAGCCATGTCGATTGGCAAGTTGGGAATGCAGCACAATATCCTGTGTGGTATCCGCAGTTTTTTTAGCAATAACAATTGGTCTACCCATAGCTTTTCCTGTTATTTATTATTCGTTTTTAAGTTTTTTCATTTGTTCTAGTGCATGCTGAATATCTTGAATCAAATCTTCCGGATATTCCAGTCCAATACAGAAACGAACCAGCAAGCCGTCTTTTAAGTGTGAATGTTCCAGCACACGCATGTCTTTTAAGTTATATAGCATGACCAGACTGACAGGGCCACCCCAACTAAAGCCAAGCTTAAACAGTTTTAAGCTATCACAGAAATTCCGGATATCCTGCATTACGTATGTGCTGTCAAAGATCACGCTGACCAGGCCGGCACTATCACCTTGCTTGCAAATTTCTTTCCAGTACTGATGGCCTGCACTGTCCGGATCTGAAGGATGAAGTACTTGCACAAACTCGGTTTGCTGTTTAAGCCATGTCATTAATGTAAGCGCACTGTTGGATTGATGTTGATATCGCAGTTGCATCGAAGCCAGACTACGTTGTATCTGTGCCACATCATCACCAGAAACACTAATGCCCTGAATGGCATGCGCACGGAACAGTTTGTGATGCAGGGTCTTATCTCGCGTAACCACTGAGCCCATCAGGATATCACCACCGCCGCTTGGATATTTGGTCAGTGCATGTACCGTCATATCTACACTTAAATGCTCTTCACTAAAATCAAAGGCATCAAAAGCCAGACCTGCGCCCCAGGTATTATCCAGCGCAGTAAGAATATTGTGTGCCTGAGCTTTTTTCACTAAACCAGCCAGATCCGGAAATTCCAAGGTGACTGAGCCAGCAGCCTCGAGCCAGATCAGTTTGGCTTTATCTGTAGGCTGAAATGTATCAAGCTCTATGGGATTGTAGACCTTAACCGTAATTCCATAACGCTTTTCCATATTGCGTAAATGCTCCATGTTTGGACCATAGATATTGTCAGCCACCCAAACCTCATCGCCCTGGCTTAAAAAGCAAGAATTCACGAGATTAATCGCGGATAAACCACTCGGTGCGAGCAGGTGATATAAACCACCTTCGAGTTGTGCGATGTTATCGCCCAGCGTAAAGGTCGTAGGCGTGCCATGCGTGCCATAACTATAATCATAGTCATCGGTCCAATGGCGATTAAACAGGGCATCGGTATTGTTAAAGATAATCGTCGATGCACGATAGAGGGGAGGCTGAATGGTGGAAATCGCTTGAGGAGCCTTTCGTGGTGCATGAATCAGGCGAGTTTGAGGGTCTTGTTTCACGTGAATGCGCTCAAATGTAATCAAATATTACTCTAGCTTAAGAGAATCTGTGACTCACTGCCAGTGACGTTGTGAATTGTTTAAAAACAACAAGTCTTATAAAAAGTTGGCTTCATTTTTGCAAAACCTAAATCTATATAGCTAAAAAAATAGGTTGAGGAGCATGAAATCGCATTTAAAAGTGCATTATTTTCAGCATATTGCTGGTGAAGGTTTTGGTAGTTGTTATGAATTTTTAAAGCAGCATCAGGCGCACATTACAGCGACTGAATTTTTTGCTTTACCCGTGGATCGAACGCTGGAGATCGAGGCGCTGCCTGCAGTGGAAGAGGTGGATTTGCTGATCATTATGGGGGGAACCATGAGTGTGAATGATGAAGCGAATTTCCCTTGGTTAAAAATAGAAAAACGCTGGTTGCGTCGCTATCTTTCGCATGGCAAACCGGCAATTGGCCTGTGTCTGGGTGGGCAATTGATTGCAAATGCTTTAGGTGCAGGTGTTAGTCGCAATCCAGAACAGGAATTGGGGTGGACCACGGTGCACAGAGT
Organism: Acinetobacter lwoffii; assembly: GCF_024129435.1. Lineage (GTDB taxonomy): Bacteria > Pseudomonadota > Gammaproteobacteria > Pseudomonadales > Moraxellaceae > Acinetobacter > Acinetobacter lwoffii_F. The sequence goes on from NZ_JAMXXN010000003.1 coordinate 150,607, forward strand.
GACGAATCTACCAGAGACGTGTTTTAGCTTGCCGGAGCAATTTAATATTCTGCAATGGCACAATGAAACATTTGAATTGCCCAAAGGTGCAGTCCATCTGGCAGAAAATGAAGCCTGTCGTAATCAGATGTATCAGTTGGGCAGAAATGTATTGGGCTTCCAGTTTCATCCTGAAATTACCCCAGAAACCCTGGCATTGTTTTTGGAAAATGAAGAAGAGCTTGCGCAATTTTCAGGAAAATATGTGCAAAATTTATTTGAATTAAAAAAAACCACGAAGCAAAAATTTATTGAAGGAAATCAGATGTTAAATCGTGCTATAGAATATGTTTTGGCAAAAACTGCCTAATATTTAAACAATAAACTATTGTTTTAAGTCATAAATTGAAAACTTGGATAAAACCATAAAAGAGATTTGCTTATGCATTAAACAATGGCTATAATAAGCGACCCTTCAATAGGAAGGGGGTTAACTGCGAATAAAGTAGTTAACTATCGTTACAGTCGTGGCATCGATCATGACCTTAGTGATATTTCACTGCTCTTGACACTTGCCCACATAAAGTGGGGTGAGATGCGTCAAGAGTGATTCTTTATATATTTGGCTTGGAGTTTACTGGTATGTCTAACCAGAGAATTCGTATCCGTCTTAAGTCTTTTGATCATCGCCTGATTGATCAATCAGCTCAAGAAATCGTAGAAACCGCAAAACGTACTGGCGCACAAGTGTGTGGTCCAATTCCAATGCCAACACGCATTGAACGTTTTAACGTTTTAACATCACCACACGTAAACAAAGACGCGCGTGACCAGTACGAAATCCGTACTTACAAGCGTTTGATCGACATCGTTCAACCTACAGACAAAACTGTAGATGCATTGATGAAGTTAGATCTTGCAGCTGGTGTTGATGTTCAGATCGCATTGGGTTAAGGCTTTCGGGTTAATTAACACTCTAAGTTAATTAGGCCGCTTTTTTAGAGGTTTATGCACATGGCTATTGGTTTAGTCGGTCGCAAGTGCGGTATGACACGTATCTTTACAGATGCTGGTGTTTCTGTGCCTGTTACAGTGATTGAGGTTGATCCTAACCGCATCACTCAAATCAAAACGCTTGAAACTGATGGTTATCAAGCGATTCAAATCACTACTGGTGAACGTCGCGAATCTCGCGTAACTAACGCTCAGAAAGGCCACTTCGCGAAAGCGGGTGTTGCAGCTGGTCGTCTAGTTCAAGAATTCCGTGCTACAGAAGCTGATCTTGAAGGTCGTGAAGTTGGTGGTACGCTTACCGTTGAATTGTTCCAAGTTGGTCAAGTTGTTGACGTAACTGGTCAATCTAAAGGTAAAGGTTTCCAAGGTGGTGTTAAGCGTTGGAACTTCCGTACGCAAGATGCAACTCACGGTAACTCAGTTTCTCACCGTGTTTTAGGTTCTACTGGTCAAAACCAGACTCCTGGTCGCGTATTCAAAGGCAAAAAAATGGCTGGCCATTTAGGTGCTGAACGCGTAACTACACAGGGTCTTGAGATCGTTGCTATCGACACAGAACGTTCAGTTCTAGTTGTTAAAGGCGCGGTTCCTGGTGCTACTGGTGGCGACGTAATCGTTCGTCCTACGATCAAGGCCTGAGGGGAAATAACGTGAATTTAAATACTGTTTCCGGCTCTGCTGTTGAATTATCAGAAGTTGCGTTCGGTCGTGAATTTAATGAAGCTCTTGTTCACCAAGTGGTTACAGCTTATTTAGCTGGTGGCCGTCAAGGTTCAAAAGCTCAGAAATCACGTGCAGACGTTTCTGGCGGTGGTCGCAAGCCATTCCGTCAAAAAGGTACTGGCCGCGCTCGTGCTGGTTCTATTCGTAGCCCAATCTGGGTTGGCGGTGGTAAAACTTTTGCTGCTCGTCCACAAGACTGGTCTCAAAAAGTAAACCGTAAAATGTACCGCGGTGCTATGCAATGCATCCTAGCTGAACTTGTTCGTCAAGATCGCCTAGTTTTAGTTGAAGAGTTTGCTGTTGCAGCTCCAAAAACTAAAGAATTGCTTGCAAAACTTAACGACTTGAATGCGACTCGCGCATTGATCGTTACTGATGCTGTTGATGAGAACTTGTATCTTGCTGCGCGCAACATTCCACACGTTGATGTGGTTGATGCTGCTGCAATCGATCCGGTTAGCTTGATTGCGTTCGACAAAGTTGTTATGTCTGTAGCTGCTGCTAAGAAAATTGAGGTAGAACTCGGATGAACAACGAACGTATCTATCAAGTCCTGCAAGGACCTGTATTCTCAGAAAAAGCACAAGTTTTAGGTGAAACTGCTGGTGTTCAAGTGTTTAAAGTTGCATTAAATGCAAACAAGCTTGAAATCAAAAAAGCAGTGGAACAACTCTTTGGTGTGGAAGTTGTTAAAGTTAACACGACTATCACTAAAGGTAAGTCTAAACGCTTTGGTAAAACATTAGGACGTCGTTCTGATGTTAAAAAAGCATACGTCACCCTGAAAGCTGGCCAAGATGTTGAAATGGCTGACTTGGGCGATACCGCTGAAAGCACAGCGGAATAAGGACGAGAATTATGCCTATTCAAAAATGTAAGCCAACGTCTCCAGGACGTCGCTTTGTAGAGAAAGTGGTTCACGATCACCTTCACAAAGGCGCACCATACTCTCCGTTGGTTGAAGCTAAAAAACGTACTGGCGGCCGTAATAACAACGGTCACATCACGACTCGTCACGTTGGTGGCGGTCACAAGCAGCACTACCGTCTAGTTGACTTTAAACGTAACAAAGATGGTATTCCTGCAACTGTAGAGCGTATCGAATACGATCCTAACCGTACTGCACACATTGCACTTGTATTGTATGCTGACGGTGAGCGTCGTTATATCATCGCTCCTAAAGGCCTTCGCGCTGGCGATAAAGTACAGTCTGGTAACGATGCTCCAATTCGTCCAGGTAACTGCTTGCCGCTTCGCAACATGCCTATCGGTTCTACTCTTCACAACATCGAACTTAAAATCGGTAAAGGCGCGCAGTTAGCTCGTTCAGCTGGTACTTCAGTTCAGCTGTTGGGTCGTGACGGTTCTTACGCTATCGTTCGTCTGCGTTCAGGCGAGATGCGTAAAATTCACGTTGAATGCCGTGCTGTGTTAGGTGAAGTATCTAATTCAGAAAGCAACCTTCGTTCACTAGGTAAAGCTGGTGCATCACGCTGGCGTGGTGTTCGTCCTACCGTTCGTGGTATGGCGATGAACCCAGTTGACCATCCACACGGTGGTGGTGAAGGGCGTAACAAAGGTATTCAACCTGTAAGCCCATGGGGTCAAAAAGCTAAAGGGTACAAGACACGTACCAATAAGCGTACGACTAAGATGATTATTCGCGACCGTCGCGTTAAGTAACAAGTAAAGGAATCTGACAATGCCTCGTTCTCTGAAAAAAGGCCCATTCGTCGATGCGCACTTGTTCGCTAAGGTTGAAGCGGCTATCGCGGCTAATAACCGTAAGCCGATCAAAACTTGGTCGCGTCGTTCGATGATCCTCCCGGATTTTGTTGGTTTAACAATTTCTGTACACAATGGCCGTAACCACGTTCCTGTGATCGTTTCTGAGCACATGGTTGGTCACAAGCTTGGTGAATTTGCACCAACTCGTACCTATCGCGGTCACGGTGTTGACAAGAAATCTAAACGTTAATGGGTGCTATGATGGAAGTAACTGCTAAATTACGCGGTGCCGCTATCTCGGCACAAAAAGCTCGTTTGGTTGCAGATCTTATCCGCGGCAAATCTGTTGCGCACGCTCTTAACATCCTTAACTTCAGCAACAAAAAAGCTGCAGTTCTAGTTAAGAAAGCGTTGGAATCTGCGATTGCAAACGCTGAACACAATAACAGTTTAGATGTAGACGACCTTAAAGTTTCTACGATCTACGTTGATGAAGGCATGAGCCTGAAACGTATTATGCCACGTGCTAAAGGCCGTGCAGATCGTATTACTAAGCGTACTTGTCACATCACCGTTAAGGTAGGGGTTTGATATGGGTCAGAAGGTTCATCCAATCGGTATCCGCCTAGGTGTTGTGAAACGTCATAACGCTAACTGGTATGCGAATCCGAAACAATACGCTGAATACTTGCTTAAAGATCTTCAAGTTCGTGAGTTTTTGATCAAAAAACTTAAAAACGCGATGATCAGCAACATTCTTATCGAACGCCCTACAGGCGCTGCTAAAGTAACTATTAGCACTGCTCGTCCAGGTATCGTAATCGGTAAAAAAGGCGAAGATATTGAGAAACTACAACGCGAATTGACATCTATCATGGGTGTTCCTGCGCAAGTAAGTATCAATGAAATTGATCGTCCAGACTTAGACGCGCGTCTAGTTGCTGAAGCTATCGCTTCTCAATTAGAAAAACGTGTAATGTTCCGTCGTGCTATGAAGCGTGCGGTACAAAACACAATGCGTGCTGGTGCTAAAGGTATCAAAGTAGAAGTTTCAGGCCGTTTAGGTGGTGCTGAGATTGCTCGTACTGAGTGGTATCGTGAAGGTCGTGTACCTCTACATACGCTTCGTGCAGATATCGACTATGCGACTATGCGTGCTGAGACTACTTACGGTACGATCGGTGTTAAAGTTTGGATCTTCCGTGGTGAGATCTTGGGCGGCATGAAACAAGTCATGAACCCAGCTCCAGCAGAAGAGCGTCCAGCTAAACGCGGTCGTGGTCGTGGTGAAGGTCAAGAGCGTCGTGGTCGTCGCAATGATCGTTCTGCTGAAAAAGGAGAATAATCCATGTTGCAACCTAAGCGTACTAAATTCCGTAAAGTGCAGAAAGGCCGTAACACTGGTCTAGCACACCGCGGTAGCACAGTATCTTTCGGTACTATTGCACTTAAATCAGTTGAACGTGGTCAAATGACTGCGCGTCAAATTGAAGCAGCGCGTCGTACAATTAGCCGTCGTATTAAGCGTGGTGGTAAGATCTTTATCCGTGTATTCCCGGACAAACCGATTACTTCTAAGCCTCTTGAAGTGCGTATGGGTAAAGGTAAAGGTTCTGTGGAATATTGGGTTTGCCAAATCAAACCAGGTAAAGTCTTGTACGAAATTGATGGTGTTAACGAAGAATTGGCTCGCGAAGCGTTTACGCTTGCAGCAGCTAAACTTCCGTTTAAAACCGCTATCGTGACTCGGACGGTAATGTAATGAAAACTAAAGATCTACGTGAAAAGTCGGTAGAAGAGTTGACAGCTTTGCTTGATGAGCAACAGCTTAACCAATTCCGTCTTCGTATGGCGAAAGCAACTGGTCAATTGGGTAAATCGCATGAAGTTGCACTTACTCGTCAGACTATTGCTCGTATTAAGACCCTCCTTACCGAAAAACAGGGGAACGGACAATGAGTGATAAAACAGTCCGCACGTTAACTGGCAAAGTTGTAAGCGACAAGATGGATAAATCTATCGTTGTTCTTATTGAACGCCAAGTTCAACACCCGTTGTATGGCAAATTAATCCGCCGTTCAACAAAATTACATGCTCATGATGAGAACAACACAGCGAAAGCTGGTGATGTTGTAACCATTAAAGAAAGCCGCCCAATTTCTAAAACTAAGTCTTGGACTCTAGTTGAAGTTGTTGAAGCAGCTGCTGAGTAATTAACGTTCTTGTTGCATCATCGGTCAATTTCGAGTACTCTTTGAGCCTTTCGAAATTTCGACCGGTGTTGCTCGGTTTTGGAGTAGGGCAATGATTCAGACCGAAACTATGCTCGACGTAGCAGACAACAGTGGTGCACGCCGCGTACAATGTATTAAAGTACTTGGTGGCTCGCATCGTCGTTATGCTTCTGTTGGCGACATTATTAAAGTTACTGTAAAAGAAGCAATTCCACGCGCACGTGTTAAAAAAGGTGACGTGATGAATGCGGTTGTGGTTCGTACAAAATTCGGTATCCGTCGTGCAGACGGTTCAGTGATTCGTTTCGACGATAACGCTGCTGTTATTTTGAACAACAACAAAGCGCCGATTGCAACTCGTATTTTCGGACCAGTGACTCGTGAACTTCGTACTGAACAGTTCATGAAAATTATTTCATTGGCTCCTGAAGTTCTATAAGAGGCGATCATGGCTAAGATTAAAAAAGGCGATCAAGTAATTGTGATCGCAGGTAAAGAAAAAGGCAAACAGGGTACTGTTCTGTCTGTTTCTAATGACCGTGTTAAGGTTGAAGGCCTTAACTTGGTGAAGAAGCATCAGAAGCCGAACCGTGCTACAGGCGCTGAAGGTAGCGTTGTAACTCAGGAAGCTTCGCTTCATATTTCAAACGTGGCAGTTTTTAATGCTACAACCCAAAAGGCTGACCGTGTTGGTTACCAAGTGATTGATGGCGTGAAAACTCGCGTATTCAAATCAAATGGTGAATCAGTGGCGGTAGCGAAGTAATAGGTTGATATAGGCCATGGCCAGACTTAAAACACGTTACAACGACGAACTTAAAGCTCAATTACAAGAAGTATTGGGTGTTAAGAATGTGATGGAGATTCCTCGCATCACTAAAATCACGATCAACATGGGTGTTGGCGCAGCTGCTGCTGACAAAAAACTCCTTGATGGTGCTCTTTCAGATATGCAAGCTATCGCTGGTCAAAAACCAGTACTTACGTTAGCTCGTAAATCAATCGCTGGTTTTAAAATCCGTGATGGTTGGCCGATCGGTTGTAAAGTTACTTTACGCGGCGAACGTATGTACGAATTCTTGGACCGTTTGATCTCGATTGCGATCCCTCGTATCCGTGACTTCCGTGGTTTCTCTGCGAAATCATTCGACGGTCGTGGTAACTACTCAATGGGTCTTAAGGAGCAAATCATGTTCCCTGAAATCGATTTTGACAAGATTGATCGTATTCGTGGTATGGATATTACCATTACTACGACTGCTCGCACCGATGACGAAGGCCGTGCGCTTATGCGTGCATTCGGCTTCCCGTTCAAATAAGAGGTCGATATGGCTAAGAAAGGTATGATTAATCGCGAATTGAAACGCGAAGCTACTGTTGCTAAATACGCTGCAAAACGTGCTGAATTAAAAGCTGTTATTGCAAACGTAAATGCATCAGACGAAGAACGTTTCGAAGCGATGATGAAATTACAAGCATTACCACGTAATGCATCTCCAGTACGTCTACGTAACCGTTGTGGTTTAACTGGTCGTCCTCATGGTTACTTCCGTAAGTTCGGTTTAAGCCGTAACAAATTACGTGAAACAGTAATGCAAGGTGATGTACCTGGCGTTGTTAAGGCAAGCTGGTAAGGAGCACTATAGATGAGTATGCAAGATACCGTTGCCGACATGCTAACACGTGTTCGTAACGCACAAATGGCAAAGAAACAAACTGTTTCTATGCCTAATTCTAAGTTGAAGGTAGCAATTGCTAACTTACTTCAACAAGAAGGTTATATTTCAAACGTAGAAGTTGCGGATGCTGAAGGCAAACCAACTCTTACTTTGACTTTAAAGTATTTCGAAGGCAAACCAGTTATCGAAACTGTGAAGCGCGTAAGCCGTCCAGGTCTACGTCAGTATCGCGGTAAAGATGCACTTCCTAGCGTTAAGCAAGGTTTAGGTATTGCAATTGTTTCTACAAGCAAAGGCATCATGACTGATCGCGCTGCACGTGCTGCAGGCGTTGGTGGTGAAGTTATTGCTTTTGTTTCTTAATAGGTGATTCCTCATGTCTCGTGTGGCTAAAGCCCCAGTAACTGTACCTAACGGTGTAACAGTTACTCAGAACGGCCGGCAGGTCGAAGTGAAAGGCACTAAAGGTACATTGTCTTTCAACCTGCATGCGCTGGTCGAGCTTAAACAGGAAGACGGTATTCTAGCTATTGCTCCAGTACAAGAGTCGAAAGACGCTTGGATGCAAGCTGGTACTGCTCGCGCTGTGCTTAACAACCTTGTAAAAGGTGTTAGCGAAGGTTTCGAACGTAAGTTACAGCTTATCGGTGTTGGTTATAAAGCTGCGGTTAAAGGTGACGTTGTTCATCTTAACCTTGGTTTCTCTCATCCGATCGATTATGCACTTCCTGCAGGTGTAACTGCTGAAACTCCAACTGCAACTGAAATCATTCTTAAATCTGCTGATAAAGCAGCTTTAGGACAGGTTGCTGCAGATATCCGTGGTTACCGTCCACCAGAGCCATATAAAGGCAAAGGTGTTCGTTATTCTGACGAAGTTGTACTTCGTAAAGAAGCTAAGAAGAAATAAGGCGCGAGGTTCTTATGAACGAAAAGAAACAATCCCGTTTGCGTCGTGCGAAAAGCACACGCTTGCACATCCGTGCATTGGGTGCGACTCGTTTGTGTGTAAACCGCACTCCGCGTCACATCTATGCTCAAGTTATCTCTGCAGATGGTGGCAAAGTATTAGCGCAAGCTTCTACTTTAGACACTACTCTACGTGCGGGTACAACTGGTAACGTTGAAGCAGCTCAAAAAGTAGGTGCTTTAATCGCAGAACGCGCTAAAGCAGCTGGTGTTACTAAAGTTGCATTTGACCGTTCTGGTTTTAAATATCATGGTCGTATCAAAGCCTTGGCTGATGCTGCTCGTGAAAACGGCTTGGAGTTCTAATCATGGCTAAAGTTGAACAAAACGAAGGTCTTGTTGAAAAGCTGGTTGCCGTTGATCGTGTAGCCAAAGTTGTTAAGGGTGGTCGTATCTTCTCTTTCACAGCATTAACTGTTGTGGGTGATGGTAATGGTCGCGTAGGTTTTGGTCGTGGTAAAGCACGTGAAGTTCCAGCTGCTATCTCTAAAGCACTTGAAGCTGCTCGTCGCAATATGATTACTGTTGACCTTGTTGATGGTACGTTACAGCACCCAATTCATGCACGTCACGGCGCTAGCCGCGTATTCATGCAGCCTGCCTCTGAAGGTACAGGTGTAATTGCTGGTGGCGCTATGCGTGCAGTTCTAGAAGCTGTAGGCGTACGTAACGTGTTGACTAAATGCCGTGGTTCTACTAACGCTGCTAACGTAGTAAACGCAACTTTCAATGGTTTGCGTGATATGACTACTCCTGAAAAGGTTGCTGCGAAACGTGGTCTTTCAGTAGAACAAATTCAAGGGTAATCAATCATGAAAACGATTAAAGTTACCCAGACTAAATCTGCATCGCACCGCTTGAAAAATCACAAGCTTAGCCTGCAAGGTTTAGGTCTGCGTCGTATTGGTCATACTGTAGAAGTGTTAGACACACCTTCTAACCGTGGTATGATCAACCAAGTCTACTATATGGTTAGTGTAGAGGAATAAGCCATGACTCTGCGTTTAAATACAATTGCACCTGCAGAAGGTGCTAAACGTGATAACCTTCGTTTAGGCCGTGGTATCGGTTCTGGCGTTGGTAAGACCGGTGGCCGTGGTGTCAAAGGTCAAAACTCACGTAAGAGCGGTGGTACTCGTCCAGGTTTCGAAGGCGGTCAAACAGCACTTTACCGTCGTTTGCCTAAATTCGGCTTCACTAGCCAATTGGCTTTGAAAACTGCTGAAGTACGTTTATCTGAGCTTGCTAAAGTTGAAGGCGACATCGTGTCTCTTGAAACTTTAAAAGCTGCGAACGTTGTACGTAAAGACATGATCCGTGCTCGTATCGTACTTTCTGGTGAAATTACTCGTGCATTCACTGTTCAAGGTGTTGCATTGACTAAAGGCGCTAAAGCTGCTGTTGAAGCTGCTGGCGGCAAAGTCGAGGAGTAATCCCCAGTGTCTATGACTCCTAGTTCTTCAGGTCATGTCAACATGATGAAAGGCCAACCATTTCATGTGAAATACCGTGAAATTATTCGTCGAATGATGTTTCTCATTGGTGCGTTGTTGGTGTTTCGACTAGGAGCGCATATTCCAGTACCAGGCATCAATAATGCTGCGTTAGAAAACTTGTTTAATGCAAACCAAGGTACCATCCTTGGTTTGTTTAACATGTTTTCTGGTGGTGCATTAGAACGAATGTCTATTCTTGCTCTCGGGATCATGCCATACATCTCTGCGTCGATTATCGTGCAGTTGATGTCAACTGTGGTTCCTTCGCTGGAAGCTTTAAAGAAAGAAGGCGAGCAAGGCAAACGTAAAATTAATCAATACACACGACAAGGTACATTATTCTTAGCGCTGGTACAGGCGATAGGTATGTGTGCAGGCCTGATCAGTCAGGGGATTACCCTGAATACTGGTTTGGCTTTTTATGTTCCTGCAGTAACCTCACTGGTTGCGGGGACCATGTTCTTGATGTGGTTGGGTGAACAGATTACCGAGCGTGGGGTGGGAAATGGTATTTCCATGATCATCTTCGCGGGTATTGTTGCCGGATTGCCTAATCTGATTATGCAATCTTTCTCCTCTGTAGATAATGGCCAGACCAGCCTGATTGGCTTGGTAATTTTTGGTTTGTTATCTCTGGGTGTTTTGGCAGCGATCGTGTTTATTGAGAAAGCGCAGCGTCGTATTCCGGTAAACTACGCTCAAAAACAACAAGGTCGTCGTGTATTTACTGCACAGCAGACACATTTGCCATTAAAAATTAATATGGCGGGTGTGATTCCGGCAATTTTTGCCAGCTCATTACTTTTGTTCCCTGCGAGCTTAGGTCAGTGGGTGGGTAGTGCAGATCCAAATGCTGGATTTATTAAGCGTAGCCTGCAAGATGTAGCATTGGTATTGTCGCCTGGTCAGCCGTTGTATTTGGTGCTCTTTGGTGCGTTAATTATCTTTTTCTGTTACTTCTATACAGCACTGGTATTTAGTCCTAAAGAAGTGTCAGAGAACTTGAAACGCAGCGGAGCTTACGTGCCTGGTATACGTCCAGGTGAGCAAACTGCTCGTTACTTAGATCATATTCTCAATCGTTTGACATTTATTGGCGCGATTTACATCGCAGTCATTTGTTTGATGCCGATGGTATTGCAAAGTTCATTTGGTATTCCATTCTATTTGGGTGGTACCTCTTTGCTGATTGTTGTGGTGGTAGTGATGGACTTTATGGCTCAGCTGCAATCACACCTCACTTCGCACCAATACGATAATCAAACGTTAATGAGAAAAACGACTGCTCATCCTAAGGGATAAGCGCACTTGAGGTTTCATCATGAAAGTACAAGCTTCTGTTAAGAAAATTTGTGGTAGCTGTAAAGTTATCCGTCGTAATGGGGTTATCCGCGTAATTTGTAGCGCAGAACCTCGTCATAAGCAGCGTCAAGGTTAATCTGATTAAGACCTGTTGATTTCTGTAGGCGAATTAGGTTATTATCCGCCCCTCAAGATTTTTGTGGGGCGGTTGATTATCTACTGCCTTTTTGGAGAAAATTGAATGGCTCGTATTGCCGGTGTAAACATTCCGGATAACAAGCACGCTGTTATCTCTCTAACGTATATCTTTGGTATTGGTCGCCATACTTCAAAAGCTATCTTAGCTGCTGCTGGTATTGCTCCAACTACTAAGATCCGTGAATTAGATGACGCTCAGCTTGATGCGATTCGTGCAGAAGTTGCTAAGGTTCCGACCGAAGGTGATTTACGTCGCGAAATTTCCATGAACATTAAACGTTTAATGGATTTAGGCTGCTACCGCGGTCTTCGTCATCGTCGCAGCTTGCCTGTCCGCGGTCAACGCACCAAAACTAACGCTCGTACCCGTAAAGGTCCGCGCAAACCTATTAAGAAATAAGATTTCTGGAAGCTAAAAGATGGCTAAAGATACTCGCGCACGCAAGAAGGTCACTCGTACCGTCTCTGAAGGTGTCGCACACATTCACGCTTCTTTTAATAACACCATTGTGACTATTACCGATCGTCAAGGTAATGCACTGGCTTGGGCCACTTCAGGTGGACAAGGCTTCCGTGGATCACGTAAATCAACTCCGTTCGCTGCTCAGGTAGCTGCTGAAGTTGCTGGTAAAGCTGCTTTAGACTACGGTTTGAAAAACTTGGACGTCCTTGTAAAAGGTCCTGGTCCTGGTCGTGAATCTGCGGTTCGTGCTTTAGGTGCAGTGGGTTATAAAATTAACAGCATTACCGATGTGACGCCAATCCCGCACAACGGTTGCCGTCCACCTAAAAAACGTCGCGTGTAAGGAGAAACATTCATGGCTCGTTATATTGGTCCAAAATGCAAACTCTCTCGTCGCGAAGGGACAGACCTGCAACTTAAATCAGGCGTTAAACCGTTTGATGTTAAGACAAAAAAACATGCGAAAGTTCCTGGCCAACACGGCGGGGCTCGTGGTGGTAAACAATCTGAGTACTCACTACAATTACGTGAAAAACAAAAAGTACGTCGCATGTACGGTGTTTTAGAGCGTCAATTTAGTAACTACTATAAAGAAGCTGCTCGTGTTAAAGGCGCAACTGGTGAAAACCTGTTGAAGCTACTTGAAAGCCGTCTTGATAACGTTGTTTATCGTATGGGTTTCGGTTCTACTCGTGCAGAAGCTCGTCAGTTAGTATCTCACCGTAGCATCACTTTGAATGGCCGTCGTGTTAACATTGCGTCTATCCAAGTTAAAGCGGGTGATGTGATCGCAGTTCACGAAGGCGCTAAGCAACAATTACGTATCAAAAACGCAATTGAATTAGCTACTCAACGTGGCATGCCTTCTTGGATGGAAATTGACCATTCTAAATTAGAAGGTACGTTCAAAGCTGCACCGGATCGTTCTGATTTACCTGCTGAAATCAACGAAAGCTTGATTGTAGAATTGTATTCTAAATAATCCTTGAGGAAGCAATATGACGCGTACTGCAAATGAGTTTCTAACTCCGCAAGCGATCAAGGTCGAAGCGGCAAGCGGGACCTCGGCAAAAGTTATTCTAGAACCATTAGAGCGTGGCTTTGGTCATACTCTTGGTAATGCTTTACGTCGCATCCTTCTTTCTTCTCTACCTGGCGCAGCTGTGGTAGAAGTTGAGATTGAAGGGGTCGAGCACGAGTACAGTACTTTGGAAGGCTTGCAGCAGGACATCGTCGAGCTCTTGCTGAACCTAAAAGGATTGTCGATTAAGCTGTTCGATCAAAATGAAGCTTATTTAACATTAGAGAAACAAGGTGCAGGCGACGTAACTGCGGCTGACCTTCGTTTACCTCATAATGTTGAAGTGGTTAACCCTGAACATTTGATCGGTACTTTAAGTGCCTCAGGCTCATTGAAAATGCGTCTGAAAGTGGCTCAAGGTCGTGGCTACGAGACTTCTGATTCACGCTTCCCTGAAGGCGAAACTCGCCCAGTGGGTCGCTTGCAGTTAGATGCGTCTTACAGCCCAATCAAACGTGTTTCATACACCGTGGAAAACGCGCGTGTAGAACAACGTACTGACCTTGATAAACTGATCATTGATCTTGAAACTAACGGTACTGTAGATCCTGAAGAAGCGATCCGCAAAGCTGCAACTATTTTGCAGCAACAAATTGCGATCTTCGTTGACCTTCAGAAAGATCAAGCACCTGTTGCTCAAGAGCCTCGTGAAGAAGTTGACCCAATCTTGCTTCGCCCAGTAGATGATCTAGAGCTAACTGTTCGTTCTGCTAACTGTTTGAAAGCAGAAAACATTTACTACATTGGTGATCTTGTACAGCGTACCGAAGTTGAGTTGCTTAAAACTCCTAACTTGGGTAAAAAATCGCTTACTGAGATCAAAGATGTTCTGGCTTCTAAAGGCTTACAACTCGGCATGCGTTTAGAGAACTGGCCACCGGCTAGTCTCCGTATGGACGATCGTTTCGCCTATCGTAGCCGTTAATTAAGTAGGACTATCACCATGCGTCATCGTAATAGTGGTGTGAAATTAGGCCGTACAAGCAGTCATCGTAAAGCGATGTTCCAAAACATGGCTAACTCTTTGTTCGAGCACGAGTTGATCAAAACAACTGTGCCTAAAGCAAAAGAGTTACGTCGTGTAGCTGAGCCTTTAATCACTTTAGCTAAAAACGATACAGTAGCAAACCGTCGTTTGGCGTTTGCTCGTACTCGTTCAGCAGCAACTGTTGGTAAATTATTTACCATTCTTGGCCCTCGTTACAAAGAGCGTAACGGCGGTTATCTACGTGTTCTTAAAGCGGGCTTCCGTGCAGGTGATGCTGCACCGATGGCTTACGTTGAGCTAGTAGATCGCGAAGTTAACTAATTTCGTGAAGAATAACGTAAGTTGTTCGAAAAGGTCGGTTGAATAAACCGGCCTTTTTTAATGCCTGTATATTTTAATTTAAAGTGATTGAGTTCAACATAACTGATCTGGCCTGAAAAGATAAAAAAATAGTGGCTTTTTAATGAACTTGACATTGTGTATTGTCAGTTTTGTGATTTAATAAAAACAGATAGCATCGCTTAGGTAAAAGAACAACATGGAAAAGCAGGTAGATATTTTAATTGTGGGTGCAGGGATCTCGGGGATTGGTCTAGCAGCACATCTTTCTAAACATTGTCCGCAACGCTCTTTTGAGATTATTGAACGCCGCGAAAGTATTGGTGGAACTTGGGATCTGTTTAAATATCCGGGAATCCGTTCTGATTCGGATATGTCGACTTTTGGTTTTAATTTCAAACCCTGGAAGAAAGAAAGCGTGCTTGCCGATGGCGCATCCATCAAAAATTATCTGGCTGAAGTGGTAGAAGAGTTTAAACTTCAGCCAAAAATCCATTTCCAGCATCGGGTTCTGAGTGCTAATTATGATTCTGCCACCTGCAAATGGTCAGTAGAGATTGTGGACGCACAGGGTAAGACGCAGATCTCGATCGCCAACTTTATACTGGGTTGTACCGGTTATTATAATTATGATCAGGGTTTTCAGCCGGAGTTTCCAAATCAAACTGCATTCAAAGGTGAGTTTATTCATCCGCAACATTGGCCGGAAAATTTAAACTATAAAGGCAAAAAGGTGGTCATTATTGGTAGTGGTGCGACCGCGATTACCTTGGTTCCTGCGATGGTCAAAGGTGGAGCAGGTCATGTGACCATGTTGCAGCGTTCACCGACTTATATTGCCTCTGTGCCTTCGGTCGATTTTATTTATTCAAAAATGCGTAAATATCTGCCTGAGGAGGTCGCCTACAAGCTGACACGTGCGCGTAATATCGGCATGCAGCGCGGGATTTATGCTTTGGCACAGAAACAGCCAAAATTATTAAAATCACTTTTGCTTAAATCGGTGCAATTCCAGCTGAAAGGTAAAGTGGACATGAAGCACTTTACCCCGAATTATGAACCTTGGGATCAGCGTCTCTGTGTGGTGCCGGATGGGGATCTGTTTGAAATTTTACGTGAAGGGCAGGCATCGGTTGCAACGGATCAGATAGAAACCTTGACCGAAACTGGAATTCAGCTGAAATCAGGTCAACATCTGGATGCTGATATTATTGTTTCTGCAACGGGTCTGAATATTCAAATCTTCGGCGGGATTCAGGCGACGATGGATGGTCAGCCTATCGATACCTCACAGCATATGCTGTATAGAGGCATCATGGTCAGTGATATACCGAATATGGCGCTGATTATTGGCTATATCAATGCCTCCTGGACGCTTAAAGTCGACATTGCAGCTGAGTATATTTGCCGTCTGCTGAACTATATGGATCAGCAAGGTTATGCGCAGGTGATTGCTCAGGGAGATCAGAGTGAATTGCTTCAGGATACCGTCATGGGTAGTCTTAGTTCGGGTTATATTGCCCGAGCTGCAGACGTGATGCCAAAGCAGGGTAAACATGCTCCATGGAAAGTCAGCAATAATTATCTGGCAGACCGCAAGGAACTCAAGCAGGCTTCGTTTGAAGATGGGGTGCTGAAATTTAGAAAAAACAGCAATGCTTTAAAGCATAAACCGCGTTTGGTCTCTTAAATTTATATTTTTGCATACAGAAAAAGGAGTCCTGAGAGACTCCTTTTTTATGCATCCATTTTAAATTGAACGGGCGATGAGTTCTTTCATAATTTCATTGGTACCCGCATAAATCCGGTTGGCACGGTTGTCGATATAAGCCCGGGCAATTGGATATTCCAGCATATAACCATAACCACCATGCAGTTGCAGACATTCATCTACGACTTTGCTGTACATTTCTGAAATCTTGTATTTGGCCGCAGCAGCGGCATCTACGCCTAATTCGTGCTTGAGTTGCAGCTGCATACAGCGATCCAGATAAGCGCGGCACACATCGATCTCGGTACGTAGTTCTGCCAGTTTAAAGCGGGTATTTTGAAAATGGCTGATGCTCTTGCCAAAAGCCTGACGTTCCTTGGTATATTTTACTGTGTGGGCAAAAGCGGCTTCAGCACCTGCCTGACAGATAATCGCTACAATCAGGCGTTCCCAAGCTAGTTCTTTCATTAGCATCATGAAACCCATGCCTTCCGGACCGAGCAGGTTTTCTTTCGGAACCCGAACATTGTCAAAGAACAGTTCACAGGTATCTTGACCTTTCATGCCAATTTTATTCAGCGGCTTGCCTTTACTAAATCCAGCTTGGTCGGCTTCGACTATAATCAATGACAGATTGGCCGAACCTTTGTCATTATTGCCCGTTTTACATACCACAATCGTCATATCGCAAAGATAGCCATTGGTAATAAAAATCTTGGAACCATTAATCACATAGTCGTCGCCATCCAATACAGCAGATGTCCGCACTGCTTGCAGGTCAGAGCCAGTTCCCGGTTCGGTCATGGCGATTGCGGTGACGACCTCTCCAGACGCCATTTTCGGCAGCCATTGCTGTTTTTGAGCTTCACTGCCAAAGTTCAGCAGATAATTGGCGACGATATCCGAATGTAGCGAAAACCCAGTCGCTGAATCTCCGGCATAGGCCTGTTCCTCAATCAAAATCATGCTATACAACCGGTCTACGCCAGATCCGCCATATTCCTCAGGCATGGTAGCGCAGAGCAATCCAAGCTCACCGGCTTTATTCCATAGCTCTCGATCTACATGCTGCTGGCTTTCATAACGCTCGGTATGTGGAATGACTTCTTTCTCATAAAATTTACGTACCGTCTCGCGAAAAGCCTCATGTTCGGCAGTAAAGAGTTGGCGCGGCAGCATCGGAGCGAGTGGGCGAATGGCTGCAGATTGCATCTTGTTATTCCTTATTTTGATCTGTTTGGTTTAACTTAGGCCATGCCAAGATCAGCAGCAATGAGCGGAATGTTCAAATGACTTAAATCTGCTGATGCTTTTGGTCATTTCTATGAAATCCCTCGAAATTCAGCCAGCGCTTCAGGTAAACTATTCGGGTTTATAACGAGTGGGGGAAATTCGATGACTGATGACATTAGCTTAGAAGAGCGCAAAGTGATTTATCGTGCGCGTCGTGGTCTAAAAGAACTGGATGTATATTTTGATCCCTACGTAAAAAACCATTACCTGAATGCCGAGCCTTTCGAAAAACAGATGTTTGCAGAGCTGGTTGAGCAGGAAGACCCGGATTTGCTGGACTGGTTTATGGAAGTGTCTGAGCCGCCGCGTCCTGAACTAAAAGATTTTATCAAGAAGCTTAAATTTTACGTTCATGGATAATCGTTGCTTCAAGCTGAAACGCAGTCTGTGTGCATTGGCGTTTCAGTTTTTTATTTTTGCACTGCTGATGTATCTATTGTATCAGTTATTACCGATTGCACTTTGGGCAGTGTGTGCTGTCATAGGCTTGGTGATTTATCAGCTGTTTTACCGCAAGACGCCACAGATTGAGCAGTTTGAATATCTGGATGGACGTGAATGGTCATTGACCGCCAAAGCACGACCGACCCGTCGGGTATGTATTAGTCACGTAATTGATCATCAGGCGTATATTGTGGTGTATTTCCAGCATGCCAAGGCGCGACCTTTATTGATCTGGTGTGATCAATTGCCCTTCAAACAATGGAAATCCTTAAAATTATTGACTAAATTAATTTAGTTGTAAAACAAACGCATTTTAATGATTTAATTAAAATGCTCATAAAACAAATATTTAGACCAAATTCCTATTTTTATTGTCAGACAGAAATCAAGGTTAATCCATGACTTAGAGGAGTTGTCTGACAATTTATTCCCTATGTTTTATTTTTAGCCTGTACATTTAACTCACCAACAGCAACTACGGGAGACCTTAATGGAATTTCCAGTATGGATGTTTCTGATCGTAGCGATTGTTTTAACGCTGGTGATCGGACGACTCGGGACAGTGTTGAAGGATAAATTTTCATCTTAATCAAGCAGGGTTTATTATTTTTCTGCTTGTACAGTTAATAAGTAGCATGTGCTGAACCGTCGCAATGCTACTTTTTTTTGCCCAAAATTTGGTATTCTTCTAAATACAGTCAATTGCAGCGCGGCTATTTAATGGCAAAGTGTCTCGTCTAAATTAGAGTAAATACTCTTTTATTCACAAAATGCTTCTGATATCTTTAGCAGAAAGATGGACATAATCACAATTATAGAGGACAGGAAAATGTCAGACGTCCGTAAAATATGCCAAGGTATGGCGACCATTGCAATAACAACAACAGTTTTGACGGGGTGTTCTCAGGTCATTAAAACCGGTGCCAATGTTGCACTGGGTTTCACCGAAAACCATATTGTACCGCCGATTTTAGCGATGGATGATGCTGAAATGGTGTGTAATTCAGGGAATTCTTTAACGCCGGCCATTATGGCGACCAAAGAAATGGGGGCGGATCCAACGCGGGTGGCCGTGCTGATGTATTCGGCTGCCGGTATTTGTGCTGAACAAAAAGCACTTGAAGCCGAGTTACGCTATTTACGTGCTTCAAAAACCAATCAGGTGGCAGAAGCCCAAGATGCCCGAATTGAGCAGAAGCGCTGGGCGGCGCTGGCGGCACAGCGTCAATATACCGGTTATCAACTGTTCCAGAGTCGTTATGAAAAGAAATACCAAAAAGCCCTGGGTGAAGAATGCCCACGCATGAACAGTGATATCGAGCAAACGGTTTATCTGTTGGGTATGCTCAGTGGCTTGCAGGCCATGACTAATGATATTAACTCGGGTGGTGCAGTGCATGTACCGAAAGATATTGCTGCCGTGGTCGAGCGTGGCATGGTGTGTCTGGATAACGCGAAATTCTGGGGTGCTCCCAATGCGACCCGTGCGGTGATCTGGACCTTATTGCCAGGTGCAGGGGAAGGCAAGCCTGACCCTTACCAAACATTAAAACAATCTACACAAATTGGCGAGCAAAAAGGTGTACGTTTATCTCATGCCTTGTACGCTGTCGCAGCTCAGGCCAGTGGTGATGATGCCAAAGTTCGGGATGCCTTGAAAACCTTTGCTCAGGCACGTACCGAGGAAAAACCGGTGAATCCGCAATTCAAGCTGATCGATAGTATGGCTGCAATTATGGTCAGTGGTATATCGGATCGCTACTGGACAGAAAATACCGGTATACGCAGTGGCGATGATGGCATGCAACGTTTCTGGGATGAATCCGACAGTTCTTCCGAGCTCGATGATCTGTTCAGTGCGGATCTGTAATGCAGATACTATGCATGAAGCTTCAGGCATGAAGTCAAATTAGATGGTCAGGGAGGGCAACAGGCCGATGCTAGATCAACATTTTCGACGAAAAATTATTTTTCTAGCGGCTTTTGTCTCTCTCTCTGCATGTCTGCAAATTTTTCAGGATCATTTTATCTACTGGCAAGAGAGTCTGCTGGGTGAATTCTGGCGACTCTGGACAGCGCACTGGGTACATGTGAGCTGGATTCATTACTTTCTAAACATTCTCGCCTTTATCTGTTTACCTTTCATTTTTCCACGCGCTACCGTCTGGCATTTCTGTGCCATTTTGCTGATCTTGCCACCGTTGATCAGTTTAAGCTTTTATTTTTTCTTACCCAATATTGAAGCCTATGCTGGCCTGTCGGGCGTGCTGCATGGTGCCTATGTCGCCGTAGCCTGTGTACATTTGCTGTATAAGCGGGAACGCGGCTTTGCGGCGCTGGTATTATTTTTGATTTTTGTCAAACTGGTCTGGGAAAACACCATTGGCAATGTCGGAACGGCGCAGCTGATCGGCAGTCCGGTTTTGGTTGAGGCACATTTACTTGGGGTGATTTGGGGTGTGATTCTGGCGCTGATCTATATTGTGAGTAATTATTTTCGGGATAATTAAAGTGCAGGGATAAATAATTTACTTGGCAGAAAATACAAAAAGAAAATATAAATTGTCATTTTTATTGTGCCAATTTTCATGCAAAGTCAAAACATAGAATAAAGATCCTGACCTTTGAAAAGGAATTTTCGAGGCAAAAGGGAAGATCAGCGTCCTAGACCAAGCATCAGGCCGCTAAAATAAAAATAGGAATACACATGCAAAATGATGATCAAAACAGATCAGGATTAGGTCTGTTGCGTTATATATGGACAGAGTGGATCTCGACCTTCGTCGTGTTGGTTTTACTTTTGCTCACTTTAATTATTGGCACCGGGGAAATGATTCATGGCCAGTTGCTGCGTATGGGCGAGCGTATTTACGGCGATCCAGCAACCGGAATGCAATATTCATTTTTAAGGGCTGAACCGACGCGTCCACAATGTGAACGCAATATCAATGTCGATCAGCGTGTTCAGCAGCAGATGAAAGCCGATGCAGCCGATGAATACGCCGATTTCTTCGGAGTGCGTTCGGAAGCGGATGTCCGTACTGCGGTATTACAGGCACAACAGGTTTGTGAAGAATCCTACCTGTTCTATGATAAAGCCATTCAACATGTACAAGCTCATCCAAGTATTCGGGCTTATCGGACCTTTGAAACCTCTTTCTTTGGAATCTTCAAGTTTGGTACGGAAAACCGGGCTTTGCTTCTGGTGATTATGGTGGTTTTTGCTGCGATCAGTGCCACCCTAAAAACCCATCATATTGGCTTACGTAGTCCGAGCACGCGTATCGACTTTAAAGTTTATTCGGTCGCCATGCTGGTCGCTAATGCTTTCCTGGCATTTTCATCCTATAGCCAATATCAGTCCGTATTGAACTCGGGCGTGCCGATGGGGGAAATGAAGTACATCTACTGGCTGTGGATGATTCTGTTCAGCACACTCACCTTGATTAGCCTGTATCAGGTGATCAAACAGCCAAAACCAACGCGTGAGGGCGGCAGTTTTGGTCTGGCCTTTTTGAGTGTACCGCTATATGCCTATATGGCCATTACCACCGGAATAAATTTCACCTTCTTTATGGACTATCCAATGGGACAGGGGATTTACCTCGGTCAATTGGTGGAGTTTTCTAGTATCTTCCTGAATCTGGCCTTGTTTATCTGGGCCGGTATGTTGCTGAAACAGACCCGTGTCGTGGACATGTTCCTGAATATTCTGCGTCCATGGAATCTGGCCCCTGAAACCCTGACCTGGTTAATCTTGCTGGCAGCTGCATTACCGACCGCCTATACCGGGGCTTCAGGAATTTTCGTAATTGCCGCAGGTGCGATTATTTACAAGGAAGTCTGGAATGCGGGTGGACGCCGTCAGTTTGCACTGGCCGCCACTGCAATGTCCGGTTCACTGGGCGTAGTCTTACGTCCTTGCTTGCTGATTGTCGTGGTGGCATCACTGAATAAAGAAGTCACCACCGACTTGCTCTATCACTACGGGATTTATGTCTTCCTGCTTAGTTCGACTTTATTCCTGGTAATTTCCCTGTTCTTTGCAGAAAACAAATTCCGCATTGCCGCACCAACTATAGCTGCTCCTCAATCCGGTCGTGCCTTTATTGCGATTATTCCATATATCGTGATTTTCATTCTGATCTGGTTATTCTATAAATATGCCTTGTCGACTGACCTGAATGAATTTACCGCACCGGTGATGATGCCAGTCATTCTGCTGATGATTGTCTTGTTCGACAAGTTGCGTCATGAACCTGCGCCGTTGCCGGCAGTGGGGCATTGGGATGAAACTTTGACCGCAACTTTAAACTCAAGATCGACACCTGAACTGGCGACAGCCGGTGCCGTGACCAATGCAGAATATCGTGAAGCTGAACATAGCGAACAACCAGGCAAAGAACTGGTGGTTGATCATGCTGTGCAGCGTTCAAAAGCGACTGAAATTTTACGTAAGGTCGGTTTCTGGAAGTCCATGCATATTTCGACCAGTGAGACCGTGGGGCATATTGGTGCCTTGGTCATCCTGATGGCACTGTCGGTGAGTGTGGGTGGCTTGCTGGAACGTATAGAAATTATGGAAGCCTTCCCGACCGATATCAGCAGTACCATTCTGGTGATTTCCCTGATTGTCGGCTTGATGATTTTTGTCGGGATGATCATGGATCCATTTGGCGCGGTCATTCTGATTTCCGCGACCGTTGCTCCAGTGGCCTATCAATATGGCATTCATCCGGTACATTTCTGGATGATTACCCTGATTGGTTTTGAGCTGGGTTATGTGACGCCACCGGTTGCGCTGAATCATCTGCTGGCCAGACAGTCGATTGGCGATGCTGAGGTGGCTGAAGCTGATGCGGAAGTTCGCCATCTGTCTTTCTACTACCGTTATGAACGCTGGATTTTGCCGATGATAGTATTGCTGCCTGCGATGCTGATCATTGCCTATGTGCCTTATATGTTTAAGCTGTTCGGCTGGTATCAATAAAAGAAAAGCAATAAAAAAGCACTTTCGGGTGCTTTTTTATTTATTTGATTTAAATTCGTTAATCAAATTTTGGATGAATTCAGGCGCTTTTGTAGAATCGGGCTACACAATAGAATCGCACAGAAAATCAGCCCCAGCCCAATCACGCTATAGAGGTCCGGAACTTCCTGCCAGAACAGAAAGCCCCACATGCCGGCAAAGAAAATCGCCACATAGTTGACCGGTCCAATCTGTCCTGCCGGAGCCAGCTTGTAGGCATTTGACATAAACAGTTGGCTGAAATTGGCCAGGATGCCGGCAGTAATCAGATAGCTGAGTTCTGTCAGGGTATAAGGTCGCCATAGCCAGAACATCGGAATCACTGAAATCAGGGTGCCAATAAAGCAGAAATAAAATACGATTTTTTCCGGAGACTCGGTTTTAGTCAGTGCCCGAACCGTGACAAACGCCATCGCCGCCAGAAAGCTGGCACTCAAACCAATGACTGACATCAGGTTAATTAAACCCGAATCTGGTTTGGCGACACAGAGTACCCCGATGAAACCAATCAGAGCCGCGACTAACATGCTTGGTGTGATTTTTTCCTTGAGAAATAGCCAGGCAATCAGTGGAATAAAAATCGGGGAAGAGTAGGTAAAGACCATGGCATTGGAGAGTTTTAAATGCGCGATGGCATAGAAAAAGCCGTACATGGCAGTCAGGCCGACCACTGCGCGCCAGGTGTGCATCCATAGTTTTTCAGTTTTGAAAAAAACAATGCCTTTATTGAAAATGAAGGGCAGGAAAATAAACAGCCCAACAAAATTGCGAAAGAAGACCACGGTGGCATTATCAACCGTTGCCGAGGCATAACGGATACACACGCCCATGACTGAAAAGAGAAAAGCAGAGCAGGTCAGTAACAGAATGGCTTTAAGCAGATGCGGAGCGGCTGGGGCAGACATGGAAAACAACTGAGCTAGAAGATCTGACGATATTCTAGCTGAAATGCTGTCGAGATTTACTGGCGTTGAGCAAGTTGTGCTTCAAGTAACTTAATCTGTTCCTCTTTCAGTTGAATCAACTGGTCGGCATCGCTATGCTGCGCATCCAGTGTGGCTTTTTGTTCATTGAGCTGAACTTGGATGTCATCTAATTTAGCCACTTCTTCTTTGGCAAAACTGGCATTCTCCGGCACCGGTGCATCTAACAGTTGATCTGATACCAGTGCTTTAGCTTCGATCGCCTCAGCTGCTTTGGCTGCAGCCGTATCTTCTTCAGTTTTCGCCGCAGGTTTTGCTGCCGGAACAGCCGCAATATCTTCCTGATGCATGCGTTCCGCTTCACCGGAAGAGGCATTCAACCACTGATATAGCAATACCAATACAACGACAGTAACTAAAGCCCCCATAATCCCCATTAAAAGTTTGGGGTTATTTCTTTGTTCTACTGACATAGCTTGAACCTTGATTTTTATTTTACTGAACGAGGTTTAAACTGAATCACGCCAACTTCATCTGGAACAGCTGGTGTTTCTGGTTGATCAACATGCGTGGGACGATTTTCTTCATAACCACATTCAATACATTCGATCCATTCATCTTCACCAGAGGTCAGCATGACGACGCGATCTAACGCCTGACATTTTGGACATTTTGCGCCTGCAATGAAACGACGTTTAATGGTCATCATACTCACCTTGTGATCAACTTAAAAAGCTAGTTTAAGCGTTTTTAGAGGGGTTCGTCCAACCTTGATGACGCAGCAATGCATCTATTTTTGGCTCGCGTCCGCGGAAATTGATAAATGCGTCAAGTGCTGTGTCTTTTCCGCCAACTGCGAGGATATTTTCCCGAAACTGCTTTCCGGTAGTGATATTAAAAATACCTTCATCTTCAAAGCGGTCGAAGGCATCACTGGCCAAAACTTCGGCCCATTTATAGGAATAATATCCCGCTGCATAACCACCGGCAAAAATATGACTGAAGCTGTGCTGGAAACGGTTATAGTCAGTCGTCGGTAGAACCGCATACTTTTCACGGATCTCATTCAGAATGGCCTGAACCTGCGCTGCATTTAAAGCGGGATTGGTACGATGAATACTGAGGTCAAACAGGGCAAATTCAAGCTGACGCAGGGTTTGCATGCCAGACTGGAAAAAACGTGCATTGAGTAAGGCTTTCAGCAACTCTGCCGGCAAGGATTCTTGAGTTTCAATGTGCTCGCTGAGCAGATCCAGACTTTCCTGATCCCAGGCCCAGAATTCCATAAACTGGCTTGGCAGTTCGACCGCATCCCAAGCCACGCCATGGGTACCTGCTACCGCAATATTGTCCACTTCTGTCAGCATATGATGCAGGCCATGACCAAATTCATGGAACAAGGTGATGACTTCATCATGGGTCAAGAGTGCAGGGCGATTGCCGACAGGTGGAGTAAAGTTACCGACCATATAGCAAATCGGTTTTTGCAGGCCATCAGTGGTCTGCATACGGGAACGGAAACCGCTCATCCAGGCACCGCCACGTTTGCCCTGGCGTGCATACAGGTCAAAATAGAAACCGCCAATCACCTGACCCTGATCTTCCAGTTCAAAATAACGTGCATCCGGATGCCATACAGGCGCTTCACGTTCAATCACCTGAATGCCATACAGACGATTCACAATACTGAACAGACCTTGCAGGATTTTCGGTGCAGGAAAGTAAGGTTTCAGCGCTTCCTGTGACAGGTTAAATTGCTGCATTTTCAGCTTTTCAGAATAATAGCCGCTGTCCCAAGGTTGCAGATCACGGATGCCATCTTCAGCAGCAATCGCTTTCAGTTCAGCAATTTCTTGCTCTGCCGGTGCGCGGGCATGTTCTGCCAGTTCATGCAAGAATTCATCTACTGCCTCTACACTTGGTGCCATTTTGCTGGCTAAGGACAATTCCGAATAATTATTAAAGCCCAGCAGTTTTGCCATTTCCAGACGCAGACTGAGAATTTCTTCGATCAATGCAGTATTGTCAAACTCGCTCTGTTCAGCCTGATCTGACGCACGCGTGGTGTAAGCTTTATAGAGTTCTTCACGCAGAGGACGATTTTCTGAATGGGTCATGATCGCCAGATAAGACGGGAAATCCAGCGTAGCCACCGGTTGATCCAGCTCGCGTTGCTGACCATATTGTTTTAACAGCTCAATATTACTTGAAGATAGACCCGCTAACTCATCTTCATTCAGCGGTCTGAAATAAGCTTGAGTCGCATCCAGCACATGGTTGGAGAAGTCGGAAGATAATTGGGATAGACGCGCAGAAATTTCCGCATAACGTTTTTTCGCTTCACCTTCCAAAGCCACCCCAGACAGTTTGAAATCACGTAAGGCCAGTTTAATGGCGCTTCGCTGCGCTGCCGGCAGTTCATTATAAATCGACGCATCATAAATATGCTGATAGGTCTGATAGAGCGCCGTATGTTGACCCAGTTGCGTATAGTATTCGCTAAGACCCGGTAAGAGTGCTTGATAGACATCACGGGTTTCGGCATTGTTCATCACGGCATTTAAATGTGACAGGATGCCCCAAGACTCACTCATATTGTTTTCAAGTGTGTCGACATGTTCAAGAGTAGCCAGCTGCTCCTGTACTGAAGTAGGTGTTTCGGTAAGTTCATTCAGGAACTTTTGCCCTTCAGCGATACAGCTTTCAATTTTTTGTTTTAGCTCAGCCAGCGTAATCTGATCAAATTGCGGAACAGGCAAAGTTGCCTTTTCTAAAGTCATGTCGGTCTGCCAAATTAATTTTCAGTGTTAGTTCTAGAAGTAAGGCTTCTTGATCGAGAAATCAAGCTTGACCGGTGATTTATTCTGAAGCAGGAGGTATCGAGATTTATTCAATCTCGTTCACAATGATGTCCAAGCTACTTTTACTAATGTTGAGTTATAGTTCAACTGATTGGTGTTGCTCGCTGAAACTCCGAAACAGATAGTTTAAGAATAGGCAGAATTCCATAGTCTGTTTCAAAGAAATAGGAAATATGTCTTTGCAGATTTTTGAATTTCACTGCTTGAGTGTAGATCAAAATAGGAGGCAGTTTTCCTGTCAGTTTTGTTTAGAAATAGGGAAGGTACCTGATCAGACTGATCTAAGTTGATGATTCGATGCGGTAAGTATTTTTACTCTAATCGTATTTATTCTGGATAAGGTTTAAAAGAAAAAAGAGCGCCGTAGCGCTCTTTTTAAACCATCAAAAATTATTCAGTCTTGGCTCTTGCATTCGACTTTTTCTTTTTGACCTTGGCCTTTTTCTTTACTTTATCTTTAACCTTTGCTTCAGACTTTCCTGCAGATGGTTTAGCAGACTTTTTACTGTAAGAGCTGGGTTTTCCTTTTCCTTTTTTGCGTCGTATGGGTTGTTCTCCATCGGCGCTCAAGTTGGATTTAGATTCACGTTCATTATTGCCAAACACTTCTTCTGTCGCTGCTGGACGTGATACTGGTTTTTTCTCACTCACGCGCGGTGCACGGGCACGAACTGCACGGCCGGCATGACTGAGTTGTTGCACCAGTTCAAAATCGATCTTACGTTCTTCCAGATTGACACCGGCAACCTTGATTTTGACTTCATCACCCAGACCAAAGACCTGACCACGGTTCTGGCCGATCAGATTCTGGCTGCTTTGATCAAAGACAAAGAAGTCATCACCTAGCTGGCTGACATGCACCATACCATCGACATACAGATCTTTTAACGTGACAAACAGGCCAAATTCTGCCGTTGCACTAATAATGCCGACAAATTCTTCGCCCAGATGCTGCTGCATATAATGACATTTCAACCAGGTCGTCACCGAGCGCGACGCTTCATCTGCACGACGTTCTGTGGCAGAGAAATGGTCACCAGCTTCATCTAAAGCACCGCCTGAAAGCGGAGATGGCTTGTTATTTAAATGTGCTTTGATTGCACGATGCAATAACAAATCCGGATAACGGCGAATTGGTGAAGTGAAATGTGTATAGGCTTCATAAGCCAGACCATAATGGCCTGCATTACTCGCACCATAGTAAGCCTGCATCATGGAGCGTAATAACACGGCATGAATACTTGGTGCATCAATCCGTTCTTTGGTCGCTTCAATCACCGCCTGATAATCTTTCTGAGTCGGCTGTTCCGGGAAATTCAAACCCAGCAGCTTGACGAAGTCACGGACTTTCTGGATACGTGAGAACTCAGGTGGCTCATGCACGCGGTACAACATTGGCATTTCATTTTTCAATGCATATTCTGCGGCTGCCACGTTGGCCAGCAACATACATTCTTCAATCAGCTTATGCGCATCATTACGGCTACGCGGCAAAATTTCTTTAATTCCGCCCAGTTCGTCGAAGGTCATGTAAGTTTCGACGGTTTCAAATTCCATGGCATGGCGTTCAGCACGTAAACCTTTAAGAACTTGATAAAGCTGGAACAGGGTGTTGATCGACTTGCGAACTTCACGGTCTTCGGTAATCGCCTGGCTGTCGCCTTCCAGATACTGTGCGACCTGATCATAGGTCAAACGTGCCTTGGAATGCATGACAGACGGATAGAACTCAAAACCGGTGACTCGGCCAGCACGTGACAGTTTTAAATCACAGACCATACATAGGCGGTCAACGTTCGGATTTAACGAACACAGGCCATTCGACAATGCTTCAGGCAGCATCGGTAAAACAAAGTGCGGGAAGTAGACTGACGTCCCGCGTTCCTGCGCTTCATCATCCAGCGGTTTGCCTGGACGCACATAATGGCTGACATCGGCAATGGCTACGACTACACGATAACCACCGCCGGGACGTTTTTCGGCATAAACGGCATCATCAAAGTCACGTGCATCTTCACCGTCAATAGTAACTAAGGCTAAATCACGCAGATCCACACGACATTCATGGTCTTTGGCCGTTGGTTCTTTAAAGCTCTCGGCTTCTTTAACAACTTCTTCCGGGAATTCATAAGGCAAACCATATTCTAAAATGGTTTGTGGAATGATGATTTCAGTATCGGCCTTGTCTGCCATGGACTGCACAATATGCCCAGTCGCGAATTCTTCACGGGTCGGATAGGTATCAATCGCCACACGAATCGAGTCACCCAGATTGACTTGGGCATGTTCAATCAGTTCTTTTTCAAGGGTAATTGGCTGATGTGCATTCGGGTTGGCTGGCTGGATAAAGTATTCACCATCATACTCTGACACTTTACCAATGATCTGTTTGACACGATGCTGCACAACTTCCGTAATGTAGCCCCAGGCCTTACCTTTACGGTCTACCGAAGTCTGACGCACTTTAACGCGGTCACCATTAAAGACCAGGCGCAGTTCACGCTCAGCCAATAATAGGTCGTCCTGGCCGGAAATGTTGGCAGTTCCCATCCCTCGGGAATTGATATAAACCGTCGCTTCGGATTCAGGTTGCTCGACGGCAATCTGAAACTTGTAGCCGTCTTTCATCAGTTGCCCGTCACGCACCATCGCAATTAAACGATGGCTCAGGGCATCAATACTTTTTTGATCTGCAATTTCAAAATGTTCGACCAGGTCTGCATGGGACTGGGCATTGTTCTTTTCGATGGTTTCTAAAATGAGCGTGCGGCTAGGGATAGGGTTGTCATAACGTTCGGCTTCAGCTTTTGCTTCAGGATCGACCCAGTTTTTCATCATGTCTTTAAATTTATCTTAGGAGATAGGTTTAGCATAAAACATGTGTGCGCAGACTGCACGTAAATGATTGCAATAATCCATTTAAGTTTTCAATTTTCTGTTAATTTTCGATAACTGGAAATTTATGCAGTTTTTTTGCCATCAAAATGCACGAAAAATCGAGGAATTGCTTAAAAAGTATTTAAACGAGCAAAAATATGCACTTTTTTTTGATGCTGCGCTTGCAGTGCCATGCCGAAATTTGTATTATGGCCGCACGTTACGGTGAGATGGGTGAGTGGCTGAAACCACGTCCCTGCTAAGGACGCATACGGGTAACTGTATCGAGGGTTCGAATCCCTCTCTCACCGCCACGCTTACTTATGTCGCGCGCTCATAGCTCAGCTGGATAGAGCACTTGGCTACGAACTAAGGGGTCGGGAGTTCGAATCTCTCTGAGCGCACCAAGTAAGTTAAGCAAAAAAACGTATTGCCAACCTAGGCACACAAGTTACGCGCTCATAGCTCAGCTGGATAGAGCACTTGGCTACGAACTAAGGGGTCGGGAGTTCGAATCTCTCTGAGCGCACCAACTTGAACAATTAACCGCACATGTTGCGGTTTTTTTGTGCCTAAAATTTACAGAAACACCAGACATCACGTGCTAAAAATAAGTCTCAGGCGAGTGAATAAAAATAAAGGCAGTCGTGATGAGAAAAATCATTGTCCAGGAGTTTTTGACCCTAGATGGTGTGATGCAGGGGCCCGGCGGCCCGGAAGAAGATCTATCTGGTGGTTTTCAATATGGTGGCTGGGTGGCACCGTATTTTAACGGGGAACCTGATCCGGCATTTGATTTCATTATGCAAAAATGGATGCAGCCCTCCGATATTCTTTTAGGGAAACATACTTTTCAGATTTTTGAATCTTACTGGCCCACACATACTGAAGACTGGCTGGGAATTAATGACGTCAATAAATATGTCCTTTCTACCAGTCTGGAGGATTCCGACTGGCAAAATACCCTTTTTCTGAAAAGCATTGATGAGGTAATCAAGCTTAAAGCATCAGGAGAGGGGGATATTCGAGTTTATGGCAGTGCTGCAGTGGTACAGGCGCTTTTTAAATATGAGCTTGTGGATGAACTTCGTCTGCTGACTTTTCCAATTATACTCGGTGTTGGCAAACGCCTGTTTAGCCATGAATCAATACCCGCCGCTTTTCAATTGATAGATCATCTGGCTAGCTCAAATGGTATTGTGTTTACGCATTATCAAAGAGCAGGAGCAGTAAAGACTGGAACAATAGGCGAGTGATAAAGAATACAAGGGTGACGGTCGTTTTATATTTAAATTCTATTCTGGCTAAATACTTGGTTGAGAATACTTAAGGCTGACCCATTGTGTGGTGCTGGAATTTTTCGGAAAATCCAGCTTTCTGGTTGAATTAATTAAGTGCTTTTAGCTCTAAATCCGCAGAAGTTTTCAGCAGAAAACTATAAATTCTGATACATCGTTTAATTACTGTACATTCAGTTGTGATTTTATTAAAAAACACTTAACAAGACTAAAAAAGCTCGTATAATGCACCCCATCAAGACGTCGCGCTCATAGCTCAGCTGGATAGAGCACTTGGCTACGAACTAAGGGGTCGGGAGTTCGAATCTCTCTGAGCGCACCAATCTTGATAAGAATTCTGAAAAAACCGCACAGTGATGCGGTTTTTTTACGTCTGTGATTTTTAACTATTTTTCATATAAAAAACCAATAACTCTCTGCTTCCTGCTCATCTTAATTTCTGCTGCACTTTCAGTGCATAAACGGTATTGCCACCTACCGCAGGTAAAACATCGTGATAGGGCATGCTGCGCATGGCTCTTAATAAGAATGGCGCCTGATCGTGAATCTTCATGCTGCTGGTAATTTGAAATAAGGTACCTTGTGACTGCGGCAATAAGCGCATGCCACCTTTCACAAACTTCAAGTCGCCACCATTAGCATTAAACTGGTTTTGCAGGGAATCAGGCTGGTAAAAACGCATCTTGAAGTTAAATGGAATCTGAATCACTCCTAAACCGACCGACACCTTATAGTTGGCATCTATATTCTGGGCATTGACCGGATTCAGTTCGACTTTCTTGATCTGCCGGGGGAAAAGCTGCTGGGTTGCTTCAGCTGCTAACCACGGCCGCAATTTTTCGACCGGATTCGGAAAATATTGATAGGTGCTGCTAAATCTTAAATTTTCTGAGAATTTTCCTTCTTTGATCAGATAGTTCGGCAAAATGAAACTGACCGGTTGCCCTGATTTTGGCTGATCTGGGCAATTTTTTGTAGCTGTTGAGGGTTCAATCTCAGTTGCGGAATCGGAGTTGCTAGTGCTGCTGTATGCTCGGTTTTAAAGCGTTGTTGTAGTGCTTCCAGCAGAAATGCATTGGTACTCGGCGGAATGCCGAGTTTGGCTTCAGGCAGCGCATTCAGGATTTTACTGAATAAAAAGCCTTTAGGCTGATTTAGGTCGCCCCATTGGGTGACAGTCACCAGCGTTTTATGCGGACCCAGTGCAAACCATTCCAGTTTTCCCGCACCATAGGGAATTGGCGCATCAATAATTAAAGTACTGATGCTGTTTTCACCCAGATGATGCTGCATCACTACAGTTTCTTTAAAGTTCAACACCGGAATTGGGGTCGGGATATGAACCTGATATTTAACCTGCTGAATCGAACCCTGCTGCTCCAGCACTTTGGCCGACTTTAAGGTCGGAAACAGGCCGACATAATTCGGATAATGGCGCAGCAATTTTTCAACTTGAGCTTCAGCCACAGGCAATACCACAGCCGCACTATAAAACTGTGTCTTGCTGGCTGCATTACTGTTTAAGGTAGGAAGCTGGGTTTTACTGGTTGGATGCGCATAAATCAGAATCCGCTCGCCGGTTAATTCTGCCAGTTGCTGGACATTGCCTTGATAAGCACTCAGACTGCTTGGTATTTCGGCATTCCAGGGAATAATCTTGGCCAGTGCTGGAGCAGAAACTGCCAAACAAACACCGATGAGCATGCATTGCTTTAATCCTTTCATTCAACATCCTGTTGTGTATTTTTTGTTTTAATTGCTATTTATTTAAAACCAAATGCACATATTTCCAAAGCAAAGTTATGTAATTGATGCGACAGGCCATAAGCGCTGTGGATATTTTGGTATAGTATTGGGCAAGATTTTATTTTTGATGTGATGCTATGACTGAGTCAGCACCGACTTTATCGACCCGTTATTTTCTGACTTTAGAAGAATCTCAGGATGGTTTTGCCTTGGCGACGTTTGGCAAGAAGCAGATTTCACGTTTTCTGACCCCTTTGGTCAGTATCGGGATCATCATCTGGGGTTTCTCGATGGGCTTTGATGGCGTTGGACGTTATTACGTGGCTTTGGGTGCATTCTTCCTGATCCTGCAAGGCATCATGCGTTACTGGTTCCTGCCGATGATGTTTAAACGCCAGTTTGTTAAATATCAGTTTGGTAAAAGCGAACAGGGTATTGATTTGTATCAGGACTATGCGGAAATTTTTACCAATGATCGTAGCAAGCTGGTGCCATATAGCGAAGTTCAGAATTTTGCTGTCGGTAAACTGACTTATATGCTGGAATTGAAAAACCGTACCGTCGTGATCGTACCGAAGCGTGCTTTTAAGGACGGCACTGAACAGAGTATGTTCGAGCATACATTTAAAAAATAATTCAGATATCTATAAAAGGAAAAGGGAAGTTTTGATCATGAGCACACGTCCATCCAAAATCGTTTGTGTGGGTCGCAGTTATGCCGATCATGCCAAAGAACTCGGCAATGCGATCCCTGATCGTCCGGTATTGTTTATTAAGCCTCCGAGTGCCTTAAGTTCGCTTGAAGCAGGCATTGAGTGGAATCTGGAATGGGGCAATTGTCATTATGAATGTGAATTGAGTTTGCGTATTGACCGGACTTTAAGCAAAGAAAGCGATCCTGTGAAAGCACTTGAAGCTGTAGGTGCGGTAACTTTAGGTCTGGACTTAACTTTGCGTGATTTACAGGATGATCTCAAGAAAAAAGGCCAGCCTTGGGAACGTGCCAAAGCCTTTGATGGTTCTTGTTTGTTGTTGGACTGGGTGCCTGTCGCCGATGTAGTCACTGACTGGAAAGATGTGCATTACACACTCGAAGTCAATGATGAACTGCGTCAAAAAGGTGATACTGCGTTATTGATTTTTGATATTGCGACCTTGTTGGCTGATATCAGTCAGGTCTTTACTTTGGAAGAAGGTGATGTAGTGATGACCGGTACACCGGCAGGCGTTGCGGCATTGTATTCAGGCGATCAACTGAAAATGACGCTGAAGGGTCAGTCTCAGGATTATGTCTGGACGACTTTTGTGAAATAACCAAGATTTTGAATCATAGGAGCCTATTGGCTCCTTTTTCATATACATAATTTTAATCATTAACAGTATAACGCTTGCGAAACTGATCTGGGGTGGCTCCCATCCAGCGTTTAAACATGCTGATAAATGCCGAGGCATTGGCATAGCCCAGATCAAAGGCAATGCTCTCGACACTATGCGCCGCATTTAATAAAGACATGGCCTGCATCACTTTCAGGCGTTGCCGCCATTCATGCAGTGACATTCCTAGTTCTTTCTGACTATATCGCGCTAACGTCCGCTCGGTTAAATTGACGCGTTCGGCCAGTTGTTGCAGCGAGCTTTGATCTGCCGGATGCTGATGTAAATAATCTAAAATCTGTTTCAGCAATGCGTGTTCTGAATGCGGTAGATAACTGCTGACCAGTTGGGCTTGCTGGAGCTGATCGAGCAGCACCTGTAGCAGACGCTGATATTCAGCTGAATTCTCGAGTGCTGGATGATCTTGATGATGCAGTTGTTTCAGGTGGGTAAATAAAGCAGTGACCAGAGGCGCACTGAGCAAGATACCCGGTTGAGTAGGGAGTTGGCTGCATAGTGATTCATGCACATACAGGGTGCCATGAGAAACCGCAGTACGGTTCAGACCACGATGCTCTAAATTCGGTGGAAGCCAGATGCCGTGAGGTGAAGGTGTCACATAATTTATATGATTAATATTCACTTCCATCACGCCATGAAAAGCATAGACAAATTCTCCCCAGGCATGGCCATGCAGAGGATAAACAGATTGCGCGGGATCCTCCCTGAAGCTGATCCACAAAGGTGCTTGAATCAGATCATGAGTCGGAAGTTGCTTGAGCGAAGCTGAATCTGCTTGAATTTTTTTATGCATCACCGAAATTGCCTGAATAACACCATCATTTGTCTGTTTTGGAGTATATCTTTTATTTCTGACACTTTTATAGTGTACTTTCCAAATGAGCAACAGGACCGTATGTGAGCCAGCGTCAGGCGTTAGATGCTAAAGCATCTGCCATCATGTTTGTATTGTGTATGTTGTGGGGTTTACAACAGGTGGTATTGAAATGGGCCGCCAGTGATATTTCAGCCCTGATGCAAATTGCCTTGCGTTCAGCCTTATCTGCGCTGATGGTTTATCCCCTGATTCAGCAGAGCGTGCGCCGTCAACTCTGGAATGCACGCTATTTACCTGCAGGATTACTAGTCGGTGTGTTGTTTGCAACCGAATTCTATCTGATTGGTGAGGCACTGCGTTATACCTCAGCCTCGCATACTATTGTTTTACTTTATACCGCGCCGATTTTTGTGGCTTTGGGTTTACACTGGAAATTGCCGGCAGAGCGTTTGTCTTCTGTGCAATGGGGCGGAATATTTCTTGCCTTTAGCGGAATTGTAGTCAGTTTTCTGTTACGTCCACAGACAGAATCAACTTTACAAACTGATGCCTTGTGGGGAGATTTTCTGGCTTTGCTTGGCGGCGTATTCTGGGCAGCCACCACAGTCAGTGTACGTCTGAGCCGGCTGGCTGAAGCACCTGCAACCCAGACTTTGTTCTATCAATTATTGATAGGTGGAATCCTGTTATTGCCTCTGGCTGTTCTGACTGGACAAGCAGCCATTCAATGGACAGTGTTGTCTATTTCCAGTCTGGTTTTTCATACCGTACTGATTTCCTTTGCCAGTTATCTGATCTGGTTCTGGATGCTGAAACATTATCTGGCATCACGTCTGGGCGTATTTTCCTTTTTGACCCCTGTATTCGGCATGCTGTTCGGGGTGCTGATTCTGGATGAACATATCGAAATCAATTTTATTATCGGCACCTGTATGGTGATGTTGGGCGTGATTCTGGTGAGTTTGCAGGGATGGCTGAAAAAACCGAATATCAATAAAACTATTCAAGAGCAAGTATGAAAAACTGGTCTGTAAATTTAGCGACCTGGATTGGCCTGTCTTCCATTCTGATCTGGGCCAGTCTAGTCGCTGTAGTGAAACTGATTACTGAATCCACCAGTGCAGTGCAGGGGATTGCTTTAATTTATAGTTTTAGCAGTCTGGCGATTTTGGCATTCACGGGTTTCCCAAAAATCAAGCAAATGTCCAAGCGCTATCTGTTCGGTTGTGGCGCTTTATTTGTGGCTTATGAGATTCTATTTCTGGTTGCCGTGGCATGGTCAGATAATCGTGAACAAGTGATGCTGATTGCCATGATCAATTATCTGTGGCCACCCTTGATGATTGTTTTTTCGATTTTTGCCCGGCAGTTGCAGGCCCACCTCTGGGTGATTCCCGGCTTTCTGCTCGCCGTAATGGGACTGATGCTGGTGGTCAATCCAGAAATCACTAATCTGCCGAAGTTTATGCAGGCTTTAGCTGAAAATCTTTGGGCCTATGGCTTTGCCTTTCTCGGCGCTTTGTTATGGCCTTGCTACTGCGTTCTAACTAGGACCTATGGCCGCGGACAAAATGGTGTACCGATTTTCTTTTTGGTCGCTGTAATTAGCTTATGGTTCTTACATTTAGGATTAAACGAACCTTTTATCATGCCCACATTCAAGCTATGGTTGGGAATTGCAGTGGTGGGTAGTCTGATTGGCATCGCCTATAGTAACTGGAATCAGAGTATGCAGTTCGGCAATATCAAGGTGCTGATTTTAGCCACCTATTTTATGCCGATTCTTTCTTCGGTCATGTCAATGCTGATTCTGGATGTCAGACCCGAACTCAGTTTTTGGATCGGGACGGGTTTGGTGACTGCAGGCGCTATAGTCTGCTGGAAATCTACCGCTATCAGTTAAAAAAATCCTCTCAAGCGAGAGGATTTTTTTATTTATGTCGGAACAGTTCGGACAATGGAAAATTGAGTTTTTCTTCCAGATATTGATCGGTTTCCTGTAATCTAGGTGAGAAATTTTGCATCCAGATGTCATCAGTCTGGGCATTGGTGAGATGGTTTTTGCGTGGCAGTGGATAGGGTAATTGCAGATAAAAATTCCAGAAGCTGACCTGATCCAGATCACGAACCAGCACATATTCATTTTCATCGGTACGTTTGATCAAATTCTGCTTTTCAAACATGGCGACATAGCTCGGCCAGCGTCCAATTTCATCCCGGCCTAAGACCTCAAGTGCTTGGGCTTCACTGATGCTTTCACCAGTTTTCTGCTTTTTATAAAATAATTCTAACAGATCCAGCAGCATGACGATGGGATGGCGTTTATTGTCCTGCCCAGATTCAAACGCCGTCAGGGCATAGCTGATTTCAACCCCCAATAACACAATAATCCACGACAGATAAATCCAGAGCAGGAAAATCGGTACGGCGGCGAATGCGCCATAGACAATTTCATAACTGGTGAAGTTTGACATGATATAGCCGAACAGGTTTTTCAACAGCTCAAACACCACGGCACTAAACAGACCGGCAATAAAGGCAGATTTAAGCGGTACACTGCGATTCGGGATGGTCCAGTTCAAAATGAAAAATCCGAGTACAGTCAAAGAAAAGGAAATCGCCCAGAGGACAAAAGCGCCATCAAGCTCATAACCGGCAAAGTTATTGCTGAGAATGCTCATGGATGCCACGGTCGAAGAAATCACAAATGCACTGCCGAGTAAAATCGGCCCGAGCGAAATGATGGTCCAGTAACGCATAAAGCCCATAATTCCGCCCCGCGTTTCAGTCACGCGCCAAATGCGGTTAAACACCGTTTCGATACTGCTGAGCATCAATACTGTCGTCACAAACAAGAACAGAATACCAATGATGGTGAGATTGCTGGATTTATCGGTAAAGGCATTCAGGGCCTTATCAAAGGCAATGGTGGTTTTGGGTAAAAAATTACTATAAATCAGCTGCTGTAATTGCTGCCGCGCAGGTTCTAGGGCTTTAATGGAAGAAATAATCACCAGAAAAACCGTCAGCATCGGCACTACGGCGAACAGGGTGGTATAGGTCAGGGAACCTGCCTGTTCGCGACAGCGGTCTGTTTCAAAGCGTCGAAGTACAAATAAAACAAATTGAAACCAGTGTTTTTCATAGAAAGGTAATTTCTTTAAATACTTAACAATCATCTGCATCCAATCTCAATTTTTTTAATCATCATGAATTTTCACCATCAGCTTAACCAAAAAACTTGCAAAGTATCGTATAGTTTTATTTTTTTAAGTAATGACTAAGAACCATGATGCAACCTTATGTCCTTGTTTTATATTACAGCAAATATGGCTCAACCAAAGAAATGGCGCATTTAATTGCCAATGGAATTGAAGCGACAGGCGTGGCAGTAAAAATCAGGACAGTTCCAAATATATCCAGCATGGTAAAAGTCGCTGAACCGAGTATTCCGGCAGAAGGGGATATTTACTGTACTCTGGACGATCTGGCGCAATGTGCCGGCCTGGCGCTTGGTTCACCGACCCGTTTTGGCAATATGGCCTCTGAAATGAAATATTTTTGGGATCAGACTACGAGTCTGTGGCTGAATGGAGCGCTACACGGTAAACCGGCTTGCGTGTTTACGGCATCAGGTTCCATGCATGGTGGACAGGAAAGTACTTTGCTGACCATGCTGCTGCCGTTGTTCCATCATGGCATGATGATCATGGGGCTTAGTAACGCAACACCTGCACTCTCGAATACCAAAACTGGTGGCACACCTTATGGTGCTAGTCATGTCAGCGGCCCACGGCATGATCAGGGCTTGAGTCCGGATGAAAAAATTCTGTGTGAAGTACAAGGCAAGCGTTTAGGTGAAGTGGTACTGAAACTCAATCGAGTCTGAAAAACACTCACAGGAAATGAAGGATGAACTTCATTTCCTGAATTTTATTAGGCTTCTTTTTGATCTTTTTGACTAAATCTGTATTTGCATTTCAGACATTGATAATCCTGAAACAGATTACGGTCGACAGAAACCCCGGCTTTTTTTCCCAGAAAATTACCGACCACACCGCCGGTAATTCCGACACTGATTGCACCGACAAAAGTGCCTACGGTTCCGCCGACAATCACACCTAAAGGTCCGGCTACTGTACCAATTGCAGCGCCAATCGATGCACCCGAAGCAGCGCCACCTACAGTCCCTGCAGTTGCACCCGCTGAACTCATGAGAATGCCGCCAATTTTCTTTAAATTCTGTTCATGATCGCGCTGTTCGATATCAGCTGAGCCACATTTAGGACATTGCATAGATTGTTCCATCAAGGATTGAGATGTGCTTGTTTTAGGTTTATCGGAAATAGGATTTTTGCCCTGATCAGCACTTATTCATAACATACAACAACACACTAGATAAGTTTTGAATTCGCAAATCAGAAACATTGCATACTCACTTGATTCTAGTTGAGTTCACGCTAAAACATTGTATTTCAGCTGTAAATATATGCCTTCTTGGTTGATTAACGCAATTCTTAACCTGCCATTGAGGAAATGGCAAATCTCAAGATCATCAGAAATGTTCTTTTCTTATCATTCTAAATATTATGCTCTTAGCTCTTAGAAAGACTATTTCTGGAGTTAAGATAAAAAAGGAAGGGACGTCGAAAAATATGCAAACGAGTTCTTATCAGGGCTATTAAAATTTTTCTGCCAAAATACACCTGAATATTGGCGTTTCTTTATAAGTCACCTTCATTGTAATTGATTAATTATATTTTAAATAAATCTTGACATTTATCCTTGTTAAATAGAAGTTCTAGTAAAATAAAAATTTACGACTTTTAAAATATAAAAAGTATAATAATTCTAATCTTTATTAGATAAATTTTTGATTATTGCTAATATAAAAAATATATTATTTTAATCAAG
Organism: Acinetobacter lwoffii; assembly: GCF_024129435.1. Lineage (GTDB taxonomy): Bacteria > Pseudomonadota > Gammaproteobacteria > Pseudomonadales > Moraxellaceae > Acinetobacter > Acinetobacter lwoffii_F. The sequence continues at coordinate 190,108 of NZ_JAMXXN010000003.1, forward strand.
TTTTTTATATGAATTTTATATTCAAAAAAATTTTATATAATGATTTCTTACAAATCACAAATAATAAACAAATTTTTATTTATTAATTAAAAACAATAATTTATATTTTTAATTAAAACAAAAAAATATGTGAATAGGGATATTTTCTACATTTTATAATTTTATGTGATTTAATATTTTTCAGATAAATTTAATCTTACTTAAACGAAAAATTAAATAAATATCTTAAATCAGAGGATATTAAGATTATGAGAATATTAGTTATCAATCTGGGTTTATTATGTTTGTGTTTTCTAAGTAACGCTTATGCCACCTCTGATGAGTGGACTCAGCGTTGGAAATCATCCAGTGCCCGTTCCAATGAGAATCTAGTTCAAGCCAATCTGATCGAACTTAAGGAGTCAGACTATTATTCTGGATTAGGTAAAACCACCGTTCATAGCACTTCGACCACCTCCATCGGGACGGTAAATACCCCGACCAACAATATCAATGTAGAGGGTACAGACAACAGTATCGATATTACGAGTGAGTTGCTGAATGAAGCACCAGTCAATTCAAATACCAACCAAAATCCTCAGCGCTGTCTTAATTTAAGTAACAGACCAGGAGAATCACAATGTTGAATTTCTCCTCGACCAGAAGACATATATCTTTCGTGAGTGCCACTGTCCTTTGCAGCTCTTTTTTAACAGGCTGCACGGGTTTAGCGCCCTCAAACAAGAAGCCAGTTAGCCTGGTACAAGGCCCCCCAATTACCGATATTTTTACCCCTTTTGATATGGCTTTATCCTGCCTAAAAGGACAATTACGTAGTGATGTGAGTTTCTCCGTGGGGGCAATTCTGGATCAAACCGGTAAGGATGTAGTTACCAATGGTGGTAGCGGAAAAATGGTGACCCAAGGTGCGGGAGATATGGTGCAATCTGCCTTGTTTCAGGCGGGGGTAAGCTTAATGAACCGGCGTGATCCCCGGATTATCGAAAGCGAAGCCAAGTGGGGCATTCGTGATCCAAGACAAATCCAGGCTTCTGATTATTATGTGACAGGCAGTATTAACAGTCTGGATTTTATTCCGGGTGGTGGTTTTGACATGCAGATCGCTGGTGTCGGTCCGAATTATAGTCAAACCCGGATTATGGTCGGTCTGGATTTATCTTTGACTGATACCCGCAGCAGTAAAGTCGTGGGCAATGTTTCATTGCAGAAGCAAATTGCTGCACAGGATTATGGCTTAAGTGCAGGCAGATTCGCTGGTCGTACACTCTTAAATATTCAGATTGGAAAAGGAGAACGAGAGGCAACTAACTTTGCCTTGCGGCAAATGTTGAATCTGGCCACTTTTGAATTGCTGAGTCAGGTTGTCCCACCCGCCGTATTTGAAAGTTGCCGTGCGCAGATACCGCCAGAGTTTGGTCAATTGAACTTAACCCGAAGTTCTGTCGCTCTGCATAAATACAAGAAAAACCAGCAACAAAATAGTACAGCTTCAAGCAGTGTTGTTCAGGAGTCAGTCTCAAGCCAGGCAGACTCATCCAATGAAAAAAATAAGTTAACCAACTCCCCGAGTAAAGATACAAAACCGCCTAAACAGAAAGAGTCCGAGGTGATTCAAAACCCTGAAGCAGAGCCTGAAATGAGTAAACAGGACTTGATTAAATATATCAGCAAGAAGCAGCGTCAACCTTCTTCAAATGAAAAGAATGAAGAAAAAGATACTCAAGAAGAAGCTGCTAAAGAACAAGAAGATGAAAAAACCACAACGCTATGGGAGGTTAATCCTGATGTGGTCGAAAATTACTGGTCTAGCACCCAACGTGATTAAGAATATTTAAAAATGGGCTCGCTCCCATTATAAGAAGGAGTACTTAGCGAGAGGTACTTCAAAACAAAAGTAGGAAGAACAACGATGAAAAATACGATCAAAACAATCGCTTTATCCGTCGCCTTTCTGTCTAGCGCAGGTATGGCATACGCCCAAGATGGTGAAACACCTACTGATGTCACCGTAGATACAGGCTTACAAGCTACCCTGGATTCTATTTCTCAGCAGGTTGAAAATGGTTCTGCTTTGAATCTTGCAGTGAATACAGGTGATGTTGATGCAAGTGTCGATTTAGAAGCAATTGCAGAAGCTACAAGAGAAGCACCAGACGCCATTAGTTCAATTGAAGGTACAATTGAAACTACTGCGATTGGTGCTGCGAATACAGGTAGTATCAGTATTGAGCAGGGTAGCTACAATAAGGTGGTATCAGACATATCAGATGCAACGGATAACTACGACTACAGTGCAGTAACGAGTGCAACTAATAATTCTGAAACTCTAGAGGAGCTATCAGAGGTTGGGGATAGTTCAGATATCTCGGAAGTTGTGAGTTCAACACTGAGTACCAACTATAGTGAGGAAATCAATGAAACTTTAAGCAATTATAGTGTAGCGAACATTGCTTATAATGCGGGTGCTATTGATGCATCTGTCAGTGCTATTTCAGAAGGAACTCAAACTGCTATTAACAACAGCATCACAACTACCGCTATCGGTGCTGTGAATAGCGGTAGTATCACTGTGACTGTTAAATAAACTCTTTTTTTGAGGTGAACACAGGTCTAACTATTGGCAGATAGTTAGGCCTCTTTATTTTATAATAACACCAACATAAATTGTTGTTTATTCATCGGATAACAAAAGTACTTATTGTTTGACACTCTCTATTTTAGAAATTGAATAGCTTGGCGCTTAAGATTAAGCCATTTCTCTAGGATCAAATCTGGAAGAATAAATAAGAACTTAGGCTGAGCTATAGCCGAACTCTGGATATTTTAAATTTATATCATTAGAAAAACGCAATAAAAAAAGAGCGCATCAGCGCTCTTTTGAAATTCATTATCGAGCTTAGTCGCGAACAAATTCAACTGTACCATTTGCCAAAGACTTCACGCGTGCCAGTGATTCCACACGGTAGCCTTTTTCAAGCAGCAGGTCACGACCTGGCTGGAATGATTTTTCAATCACAATGCCAATACCGACTACTTCTGCATTTGCCTGGTGGATCAAATCCGCTAAACCAAGCGCCGCCTGACCATTAGCCAGGAAATCATCGATCACTAAAACCTTATCGGTTGAGCTGATGTGTTTATTTGAAATCGCGATTGTGCTTTCAGTCTGTTTGGTAAATGAAAAGACTTTAGAACGATATAAATCATCTTTCAGGGTCAGCGACTGGTATTTACGTGCAAAGATCACAGGTACGCCAAGCTCTAAGCCAGCCATTACGGCAGGTGCGATACCTGATGCTTCAATCGTAATAATTTTGGTAATACCAGCATCCTTAAACAGACGCGCAAATTCTTGACCAATCAGTTGCATCATGACTGGATCTATCTGATGGTTTAAGAAAGAATCTACTTTCAAAACTTCTTCAGAGAGGACGATGCCTTCAGCCAAGATTTTCTGTTCTAGTGCATGCACGGGAGAATCCTCAAGAGCAGGTGCTTTTTCAAGCAAAAGCGTATTGTAAAAAGCACCCGGAAAAAATCAAGTGAAATTCGCCAAAAACTTAGTTGCTTGCACCTTTATAGTCAGTTAACAGCAAACCATAGGAGGTTTTCTTGTCGACATGCGAAACTTTGACTGGAAGATAGTCAAGTTTTGGTGCCAACCAGAAAATGGTCTCACGGCCTGGCTTGCTATGCTTCATCACCACCTTGATGGTATTAAAGGAACCATATTTGGTGCTTACAGTTTCTGAACCCTGTTTCACAAACTTACGGCCTTCAACTTCTTTGGCATCAGCAATATAGTAATTTGCTTTCAGACCTGAATTTTTTAAATCTTCACGAATCTGTAATTCTGCATTTAACTCATCCAGAACATCAGCTCTCCAGGCAAAAGAACGTTTTTCATCATCTTTCTTGGTACTGATGCTTTTGCTGGAAGGATTGAAATTAATACTCATTGTATTGTTATGCACCAGCACTTTACTGCTGCGACTGAAACTGCTTGAGCCGATCTTGCCATTATTAAAAGTAAAGCGGCTGGTTTCGGTTGCAGAGGCAATACCTCCGGCTTTTGCAGCAAAGACATAAGTCCAGTTATTGCCTGATTTGCTTAAAGTCCGCGTTGCAGACCCCATATTTTTGCCATTATAGCTAAATTGATAACTGGCCTGGAAAGGAGTCATGGCAAAAGCCTGGCTAGAAATACCAGTGAACAGTATCGCGCTGCTCAGACCCGTGGTCATCACTAAAGTTTTGAATACAGTCTTCGCCATCAGTTATTTTCCTATATTGGTTCAACGGGCAAAACATATCACTTATTGCACCCCTTATTATTTGGGCAAAATATGGAAATTGAAGGGATATTTCTGCCAAAAATGTATATTTCATGTAGTTTTATGGAACTTTTGTTCAAAAAACTACGTTCGGCACGATTTAAGAGGGATCTTTCTGTTTGATGGGGGTGACCCGGTTGTCATCCATCTCGTCTTCATCCCAGTTCTCTTCCTGATCTTGGGAAAGTTTTCTAAACAGGGCGGCCAGATTGACGTTGCCAATCACCACCAGTTCGGCTTCACGAAGTACTGCGTGATTGACATGTACTTTTCCAAGTGTGTCAATAATGGAACGGTTCTTACCTAACCAGCGATTCAGGTCCAGATAGAGCAAGTCATCAATGACTTTAATCACGCCCAGTTTTTCCAGAATCATTCCCAACGGATCTTTATTCAAGACACGTTGATAGAAGAACAAGCCGAAACGCACGCCAAGTTTATAAAGCATATTCGGATATTTGGCTTCAATCAGCTGGGTATCACTAATTTGCTCGAAAACGATCAACTGGGTGGTTTTATTCAATTCCATCTGTACCAGTTTCAAATCAACCGATAAAGTGACAATCAGGCCTTTATAATCCAGTGTTGCGTAGAGACGCAGCCAGTCTTCATGTAAATCTGCGTGTAAGTCTTTCAATGCATCGACATTGTCTGTGACAAAGCGCTGAAAGGTTGCATTCAGGAAGACTTGCGATAAGGGAAATTCACGCTCATCTTCAATAAATCCTTCCGCCCTCTGATACACTTGGCGGATTCGGTTGGAAATATTGGAAATTAGCGTTTGCATACTGAAGCGTCCTGGCAACTTTATTTTTGACTCGGGATGTATCTTGTCGAATTGTATGAAAAATACAAGCGTTCATGCTTGAAGTTTAGCAAAATAAATAGCACCATTTTTATAGTTTTAGTTATGTAACGTTGAAGATTTGATGGATTTGGCATTTTAAAAAGATAAATGACGAATCCGTTTATTTTTAATCTTTCAAATACTTTTTTGGGGAGCTGAACTCATTATTGAGTTTAGGCGAATGTGAAAAAACGATGATACTCATGCCTCTGGTCAGAACTTGGTGGAAAGATCCAGTGTTTAGCAGTGCGTTGCTTGCCGCAGGCATTCTGCATTTGATCGTGCTGACACTGGAATTTGGTATTCCGCAAGATCGGGATACCAGTACCAAAGAAATCGCGGTCAGCTTGCGCCAGACTGATGAAAAAATTGAGCATGCTGATTTTCTGGCCCAAACGGACCAGCAGGGTTCCGGCCAGTTTAGAGAAGCTCATCGCATGTCGAGTGATATGCCATCGCCGTTAATGGAGCAACATGCAGGTGAAGAACTGCAAGAAAGTCTAGATATGCTGCAACAGCAACAGGAACTCAGTTTTGAAGAAAAAGTCCTGATGACCACCTTGAGTTGGCAAAAGCAGGCGGAAGAAAATCAGCGTAAAAAAATGCAGGAGCAATTACAGAGCCAGTTTCAGGCCAAAGCGGCCATGGTCGCCAGTCTGGAAGCGCAATATTTACAGCGTCAGCAAAATTTCAGTCGTCAGCAAAAAATTAAGACTGTGGATGGTATTCAGTCCAAGCAGGATGTTTCGGCCGCATATCTGGAAAAGTTCCGTGAAAAAGTGGAATTTTATGGTAACCGTTATTATCCGGAAGCAGCAAAACAACAGAATCTAGCAGGGGAAGTGCGGCTGATGGTGATCCTGAACCAGAATGGCGGAATTCGTGCCATTCGACTGATTGACAGTTCAGGACATGCCATGCTGGACGAAGCAGCCAAAGCTTCCGTGCGTAAGGCAGCACCATTTGGTGCTTTCGACAGTAAAATGAAAGAAATTTCCGAACTGCGGGTGATTCGTACCTGGCGATTTGATCCGGCAGAAGCAGAATTTGAGGTGCGTTAGACCATTTTATTCATTTGTAAACCCTCCCTTTAACTCCCTCCCAACGGGAGAGAGAACTATCATTGAGCTATAGGTATTAAAACTCCCTCTCCTTATGGGAGAGGGTTGGGGTGAGGGTAAACAATAAAAAAAGCAGGCCTTAGCCCGCTTTTTTATGAAGAAATTTTAGTTCTGTTCTAGATAAGGATTTTCAAAACCCAGCTTGGCCAGAATCTCGATTTCAATGCCTTCCATTTCTTCAGCATCTTCATCCGAGGTTTCATGGTCATAGCCCATTAGGTGTAAAGTGCCATGTACCAGCATATGGGTGAAATGCGTTAATGGTACTTTTTGCTGTTCCAGCGCTTCCGCCAGTACTACAGGAATACAGATCACCAGATCACCAATGGGAAATGCATCCAGAAACTGCGCCATTTCATCTGGAAGTTCACTTGGGAAAGACAGGACATTGGTCGGTTTGTCTTTGCCTCGATATTCCAAATTCAGTTTATGACTTTCGTCATTATCAACACAGGCAATTCCAATTTCGCAATCACTTTGAGTGCCGATATGACGTAAAGTGGTTTCTACAACTTTTTTAATATAGGCTCGTTTCAGTACCAGTTCAGGTGACTGAAAGTCCTGTTGTAAGGAAAGACTAAGTTTCAACACAAATCCTTAAGTTTAAAGCTTAATGCTGTGCGTCTGCCGCAGCATCATTTTCAGCGATCAAGGCATCCTGACGTGCTTTACGTTCGGCACGTGCTTCAGCACTTAAACGCTGCTGTTCACTGTCCCAGCCTTCGTAGGCTTCAACAATTTTCTGTACAAGTTGATGACGTACTACATCACGCGAATGGAAACGGGTGATATGAATTTCAGGAATTTTGTCAATCACACGTAAGGCATGTGACAGACCGGATTGCTGACCACGTGGTAAATCTACCTGAGTCACGTCACCGGTAATCACCGCTCGTGAGCCAAAACCTAAACGGGTCAGGAACATCTTCATCTGTTCTGGGGTGGTGTTCTGCGCTTCATCTAGAATCACGAAAGAATGATTCAAGGTACGGCCACGCATATAAGCAAGCGGAGCCACTTCAATCACCTGACGTTCGATCAGCTTGGCCACTTTTTCAAAGCCAAGCATTTCATACAGCGCGTCATACAAGGGACGTAAATAAGGATCGATTTTCTGGGTTAAATCTCCCGGCAGGAAACCGAGTTTTTCGCCGGCTTCAACCGCAGGACGAACCAGCAAGATACGCTGGATTTCATTGCGCTCCAGCATATCCACTGCAGCTGCAACGGCAAGATAGGTTTTACCTGTACCGGCAGGGCCAATACCAAAAGAAATATCACTTTGCAGAATGCGCTGTACATAGCGTTTCTGGTTGGCACCACGCGGGTTGATCCGGCCTTTACGGGTTTGCAGCCAGACATTGTCCAGCCCCGTATGTTCCTGATCATCCAGATCTTGCTGAAGTTCACGGTCAGTCTGGCTGCCCTGAATCATCAGATGTAAAGTATCTGCACTAATCTGCTGACTATGTTCAGATTCTTCATGAAGACGTTGCAAGAGCATTTCGGCTCTCTCAACGGCATCGATTCCACCATCAATAATAAAACTTTCTCCACGATGGGAGATTTTGACGTCTAAACGTTGTTCAATTTGCTTCAAATGGCCGTTATAGGCACCTAACATGGCTTGTATACGGTCCATCGAAATTCCAGGAAAAGCTACTGTACGTCGAATCGCTGCAGTCAAGAGTGTTCCTTATGAAGTGTGCGTTATATGCTCTACATTACGCCACGTCAGGCTCAAGATTCAAGAGTTCACCGTAAACTAAATTCAAAGTTTTAATTTCGGTAATTTCAATCTCGGCAAAGCGGCCTACCCAGGCAGGGTCACCAATAAAGTTAACATAACGGGTATTGTCCGCCGTACCGACCAGAATATTCGGATCTTTATCAGAAACTTTTTCGATGAGTACACGCTGGATGGTCCCGAGCATGGCATCCGTCTTGTCAATGCTTGAACGCTTAATCCATTGCTGAACTTTGGCCAGACGTTCTTTTTTTACATCTTCAGAAATCGTATCTTCCAGTTCTGCCGCAGGCGTACCCGGGCGTTTTGAATAGATAAAACTATAAGAGTGGTCGAAATCCAGATCCTGAATAAACTGATAAGTCTCTTCAAAGTTTTCATCTGTTTCACCCGGGAAGCCAATGATAAAATCTGAAGATAGGTGCATGTCAGGGCGAACTGCACGTAACTTTTTAATCTTTTCGATATAGACATCAATGGTGTGGTTACGCTTCATCGCTTGTAACACATCATTGGAACCGCTTTGTACCGGCAGATGCAGATGTGAAACCATTTGTGGCAGGTCACGATAGCACTGGATCAGGTCATCATTAAATTCCAGGGGATGCGAGGTGGTATAGCGAATACGGCCAATACCCGGAATGTCTGCAACCAAACGCAGCAAATCGGCAAAAGTACAGATATTGCCTTCGAAGGTTTCACCCCGGTAGCCATTTACGTTCTGACCCAACAGCGAAATTTCACGCACGCCTTTTTCTGCCAGACCTGCAATTTCAGCCAGGACATCATCTAGTGGACGAGAAACTTCTTCACCACGCGTATACGGCACCACGCAGAAAGAACAGTATTTGGAACAGCCTTCCATGATCGAGACAAAAGCTTTATAGCCTTCAACACGCGGTTCTGGCAGAAAGTCGAATTTCTCGATATCGGGGAAGGAAATATCCACCAGTTTGATTTTTTCTTTTTTCGGCTTTTCGATCTGCTCAAAATGCTGATCCAGCATTTGCGGCAAACGGTGCAGGGTTTGTGGACCAAAAATCATATCGACATAATTGGCACGTTTCTGGATGTTGTCGCCTTCCTGAGATGCCACACAGCCACCGACACCAATAATCAGATCAGGATTTTTATCTTTAAGCTTACGCCAGCGGCCTAGCTCGGAGAATACTTTCTCTTGGGCTTTTTCACGGATCGAGCAGGTATTCATCAGTAGAATATCGGCATCTTTAGGATCGGTGGTCAGCACATAGCCATGAGAATCGCCTAACAGGTCTGCCATACGGTGACTGTCGTACTCATTCATCTGACACCCTTGTGTTTCGATGTACAGTTTCTTGACTGAAGCATCGCTAACAGGGGTGTGCGCTGGCTGGGTAACAGTGTTTTCTGAGGCAGCTGGGGCACCATTCGGAATGAAGGTTTGAACCGTCATGTAGGCTCCTACAAGGTAATACGTTGAAAGAGTGAACGAACAGCCTGATTGATGCATCAAACAGGTGAATAAAAATTCAATTCACAGACTGAAATCTTGGAAAGGCGCATATTTTAGCAGGAAAGTCGCTTAAACTTATAGCCCAAATTAACTGTGGAAAAATATTGATTTATGGGCAAAAATTGTCTGTAGATTAATATTGCTTAATCATAAGGTTACATAACTGAACAATAGAGTTGGTTATAATCTTCAAACTAGCTCTTATGATATGCAACATGGGCAAAGCATAAAATCGATGATAGAAGGCAAAGGGATGTTGAAACACACTAAAACTATGTATAAATACTATAAATTAATTACTTTAAGTGTGGCATGTATCTGTTCAGCGAGTACACAGGCAGCAGAAGAACAATTTAATGATGCCTTGCGTGCAGCCAATGCAGGTAATACTGAACTGTTACAGCAATATCGTCTGTCTATGCAGAATGATGCCTTGGGCTATTATCCGGAATACTGGATTTTAAACCAGAATCTTGCCATGCAGCCTGTTAGTCAGATTATCAGTTTTGCCCAGCGTTACCCTCAATCCGCCATGGCTGAAAAGCTGGCAGCAGACTATGTCGAAGAAAAGGTAAAAATGGCAGACTTTAGTACTGCTCAACCGGTATTGCCTTATGTAACCAATGCTGATCCTGCCGAAGCCTGTGCAGTGGCACAAGTGCGCGCCAAAGCTGGCGATGAACTGGTCTATGCCGAGTTTAAAGAAGTCTGGTTAACTACCAATAGCCAGCCTGATTCTTGTACTGGTTTAGGCCGGATGATGCTATCCAGTCCACTCATGACCTCAGAAGACCGTCAGCAGCGACTCTGGGGACAACTTCGTGCCGGACAGTCAGGTCAGGCCATTGCGACAGCGCAAGGCATTGGTCTAAATCTGTCTCTGGCACAACTGAATTCGATTCAGGCCAATCCCACTAATTATTTGTGGTCTGCGCCTAAAAGTACTGCGGCAGAGCATGCCTATCTGATTTATGCGCTGGGACGTCTGGCCGATAGCGATTTGGACTCAGCTTTGTCTATCGTCAAGCGGACCGCGGAAGGTACACCAGTACAGGTACAACGCGCCTTATATCGTGCTGTCGGTTATATCGGTGGTACCACAGTGATGAAAAACAACTTCAACCGTGAAGTGTTAAATGCGCTAGATGCCAGCTATGGCCTGCCATTTAGCCCGGAAGAAGCCGAGATTTATGCGCGTCAGGCAATTCGTTTTAGTGCATGGGAAAGCCTGATCCGTGCGATTGACAGCATGAGCGTCAACCAGAAGCAGGAAGATCGCTGGCAATACTGGCTGGCACGTGCCAGCGAACAACGTGCTGACCGTGCTTCCAAACAGGCAGCAGAAAGTATTTATCGTAAGCTGGCGACCGGAGATGACTATCACAATCTTTTGGCACGCGACAAGCTGGGGCAGGTGACTGCGAGTACACCAAATCCAGCGCAGCCATCCAATCAGGCCCTGCAACGTTTGGAACAGGATATTCATTTCCGCCGTGCTTTCACGCTACGTAATATCAGCGCACCGGAGAACTACATTAACCGTGAATGGAACTGGGCAGTGCGTCAGGCTTATCTAAAGAAAGATGATGACCTGTTGCTGGCTGCGGCAAAGCGTGCCATGGACATGGGCTGGCATGATCGCGCCATTTATGCTGCCGACCGTACCGCGAACAAACATAATTATAACTATCGTTATCCAATGCCACATCAGAATTACGTGGTCAGCCATAGTCGCAATGCGGGGATTGATCCGGCCTGGGCCTATGGTTTGATGCGTCAAGAAAGTCGTTTCAATACCGTCGCACGTTCACATGTCGGGGCGGGTGGTCTAATGCAGATTATGCCGGATACGGCCAAGTTGGTGGCGCGTCAAATGGGTGAGGCTTATAATCCGGCAGCACTCACCGATATGAATACCAATATTCGCTACGGAACATTCTATTTATCTACCATTCAGCGTCAGCTCAGCAATAGTCCAGTTCTGGCAACAGCAGGCTATAATGCCGGACCAAACCGTGCCCGTCGCTGGCAGCCAGAATTTCAGGGAATGGCCGCAGATCAATATACTGAAAGTATTCCTTTACTTGAAACCCGAGATTATGTGAAACATGTCATGACCAATGCCACGCATTACGGTATTTTATTAGGACAGGGGGCACAGTCAGTGGGTAAACGCATGCAACTGATACCATTACGAAATACACAATAAAATTAAAATTATTGGGGAATGGTGACTTATTCATGAAAATAATGAAGGATCGTCGAGTCTGGGCTGGATCGGTTACGCTTGTGGTTTTGGCCAGTAGTCCGGCAGCGTTTGCTACGCCGACAGACTATGTCATGGATGTACAAATGGTCCCGGCCCTATGTAGCCTGTACCCTGAATATGCCAAGAAACGAAAATGTCTGGAAGGTTATTCGCTGAATATCTCCGGCTTATATCCTCAGACCACATCACAAAATTGCACGACCAATAGCTCTGCGAAACTGTCACCACTTCAGTCCAAGGTAGTGGCCAGGATCATGCCCGATGACAATACCCGGACAATCTTATGGCGTAATATCGGTGGCTGCGTGCCGATGAATGCCAGTCAGTATTTCCGGACGATTATCAATTATGCAGATCGTCTTAAAGTGCCTGCGGAACTGACGGAACAGGAAAATATTACGATTTCTGTCGATACGCTGCGGGCCAAATTTCTGAAAATTAATCCGCAATTACCGGGTAATGCCTTGAGATTTAACTGCCAGCAGACACAGTCAGCCAGCGTACTTACCTCGATCAAGGTCTGTTATCGCCTCAATGGCAATTACAAATCCTGTCCTGCCAACATTATTAATACATGCCCAAAAACTGTCACAATAAAAGGAACATACTGAGCTTTTTTGCCGATTTAATTTATATTTCCTATCAGACTTTAGGTGAAATCCGTCCTCTTTTATATGCATCTGGCAAAGGATTGGAGTACAATCTTTCGCGTTTACGATTATTAGATTAAATACTAACTATTTAATCGCATTGAATATCCTCAATTGGAGATAATTAGATGAAGCAAGCAGTTCGTGTTGCCGTTACTGGCGCTGCAGGTCAAATTGGTTACAGCCTATTATTCCGTATCGCAAGCGGCGAAATGCTAGGTAAAGATCAACCAGTGATTTTGCAATTGCTCGAAGTTCCTTTTGAGAAAGCTCAACAAGCGCTTAAAGGCGTAATGATGGAGCTTCAAGATTGTGCATTCCCATTACTAGAAGACATGATCGGTACTGATGATCCTAAAGTTGCATTTAAAGATGCTGACTATGCGTTATTAGTTGGTTCACGTCCACGTGGTCCAGGTATGGAACGTGCTGACCTGCTTAAAGTGAACGGTGAAATCTTCATCGGTCAAGGTCAAGCATTGAACGAAGTTGCAAGCCGTGACGTTAAAGTTCTAGTTGTTGGTAACCCTGCAAACACGAATGCTTACATCGCAATGAAATCTGCTCCAGATCTTCCAGCGAAAAACTTCACTGCAATGTTACGTCTTGACCACAACCGTGCTGCATCTCAAATTGCTGCTAAAACTGGTAAAGCGGTTAAAGACATCAAAAATCTTACAGTTTGGGGTAACCACTCTCCAACCATGTATGCCGACTACCGTTTTGCAACAATTAACGGCGAAAGCGTTAAAGACATGATCAACGACCAAGAATGGAATGCAAATACATTCCTTCCGACTGTTGGTAAACGTGGTGCTGCGATTATCGAAGCACGTGGTTTGTCTTCTGCTGCTTCTGCTGCTAATGCTGCAATCGACCATATGCGCGATTGGGCTCTTGGCACAAACGGCGAATGGGTAACAATGGGTATCCCTTCTGACGGTTCTTACGGTATCCCTGAAGGCGTAATGTTCGGTTTCCCTGTAACGACTGAAAACGGTGAATACAAAATCGTTCAAGGTCTTGAAATCGACGAATTCAGCCGTGAACGTATCAACGTTACGTTGAACGAACTTGAAGAAGAGCGCGCAGCAATTGCTGATATGCTTAAATAATTTGATCTTTTTAGATTAAGTTGAAGAAAAGCACTCCATTTGGGGTGCTTTTTTTATGTCACTCACTTTAATCAACAAAAAATAACAAGCTGTGAAGGAGAGACAACTGAGTTTTCGCTATGAGCGATCTAAGGTAGAAACAAGATTATAGATAAAAAGATGGAGGTTCAGATGTTAGAACAACGCGCCACCTTCGAACTTTTCTTTGAACAATTGGGTCTGGATTCGAGTCCGGAAGCGATTGATGAGTTTATTAATACGCATCAAATCGGTATGGATGTGCCCCTGCATAAAGCTCCTTTTTGGAGTAAATCACAGCATGACTTTCTGATCAGTCACTGGAAGAAAGATGATGACTGGGCCATTTTTGTCGATGTGTTAAATGAACAATTACATATTGAGGCAGAGGGTTCAGGTTCCTGTGACATACCGAGCCATAAATCAACCTAAGAATTCGAATCTCAACACTCTCATAATTTAACGCTACGATGGAGACTATTTATGCTTATGGAACAACAGTTAACTTTAGAATTATTATTTGAACAATTGGGTTTGCCTTCTGATGAAGCCTCAATTACTCAGTTTACCCATACCCATCAATTGCCATCTGAAGTGGCATTACCGGATGCCGAATTCTGGAGTGAAGGGCAAAGTGCCTTCCTGCGTGAACATTGGCACCAAGATGATGAATGGATTGTCATTATTGACAAGTTAAATCAGCTTTTACATGTGGAAAGCGACAAACAAAGCGTTTAAATGCATTCATACAAAAAGAAACAACAAACCTAGTCAAAGGACTAGGTTTTTTTTGTCTTATCTTATAAGTTAGATCTATAAATAATTACAATTTATCTGATATAAGGAGGGCGCGATGCTCGCAAAGAACCAACCATCCTTAGAGCTCTTATTTTCTCAGCTCGGTCTCGCCAATAGTCCTGCGGCTATTGAATTGTATGTACGCACCCATCAACTGCCAGCAGGGCTGTCCTTGCATGATGCGCCATTCTGGAATAAAGCCCAGCGTTCTTTATTAATCAGCCATTTGGTACAAGATGATGATTGGGCAATTTGGGTCGATGAACTGAATCAGCAACTGCACATGGACGCTTATAGACGTCAACCTGCTTGATCATTTTTCCTACATTTTTCTGATATTTAAAATAAGATGATATAGCTTGTATTAAAAAACGCCTCATTTGAGGCGTTTTTGTTCTTTGGCTTAATGCATTTTGCTTTTTAATATTTTGTTAAACCATTCGTGCTGACGATAATGATTAAATGCATGATGCTGCTGTAATAATTCCAGCTCAAATTCGGCAGTGGTGGTGTACTTACCTAACCAGTGGCGGGTCAGGGCCGGCTCATTTTTACTGGCACTGGCATAGGCCAGAAAGAAATAAATGTCCCCATGTTCATAACTGGCCATTGGCTTTAAAATTTGCTGAGTAATCAGGGCGAAATGGTGCTCTTTGGTCAATTCAAAAAACATCATATAGGCCTTGGCTAGATGCAAAGATAGGTTGATATACATGCGCAGCGGCATTTCTTCAAATTCTACCCGGCCTTGTTCCAGCAACACTACGGCTTCTTGCAGGAAATGTCGCTGTTCCTGACGCAGTTCACTTAAAGTCACCAGCTGTAAACGAAGATCAGCGCGTTCAAGCGTTAATTCCGGCGTATTGCCTTTTAAATACAATTGGTCAGTTTCACCCAGACGTTGAATAATCTGTTTGGTTGTTAATCGCATCAACGTAATCCTCATTTCTCAATAATGGCTATATGAGGTTAAAAATTAAAATTTAAAGCGGCAGCGCGTCTTAGAGCAGTGAGGTATCACTTCTTAGCCAGGCGGTAATAGATAGACGTTGCTGTTTAGAGATTAAAACTTCATGTAATAAATCGCTCTGGAACAGCGCCATTCGGTTTGGTTTTGGCTGGATAATATGCCACTGGCCATGTTTGTCCTGCAGGCGCAGTTCACCGCCCCAGTCCTTCTGCCATTGTTCATGTAAATAATACACACTGGAAATCATCCGGCCATTTTTATCTTGAGGATTGTCGCGGTGCAGGGCATAGAACTCACCCGCGTGATAGCAAGCGAAATGTGCTTCGACATCTTTGATGCCTAAATAAAACGCGCGGTTTAAAATTTGAGAAAATTGTTGAAGGGTTTGGATGTGTCGGTGGGAAATTTGAAATTCAGGTTGTAACCAAAGAATATGATCACTACGGATGTTGTTAACGACGCCATTTTGAATGGCTGCATTACGAAATTCGTTTAAGTGGCTTAAGCATTCTTGACTCACTGCATGTTGATATTCGCTAGAGTAAGCATCGTCAACAATACTAAAGCCATGTTGATCTAAATCATCTAAGATTTGATCAACATTCCAATCCCCTGGGATGATAACTGCTTCCATTTTTTCAATTCTCGATAGTGTGGTAAAAAAAGGTCCGCTATTTTAGTTCAATAATCGTTTCTGAACGAAATAGTTTTTCATGTTAAAATAGCAATTGATCTTAGGAATAATTGAAACATGAATTACCGTCACTCTTACCACGCAGGCAACTTTGCCGATGTCATGAAGCACGTTTTATTGCTTCAGTTGTTGACTCGACTGAATGCAAAAGACAAACCTTATCGCTATGTAGATACACATGGTGGTGCAGGTAAATATGATTTGTCGACTGCCGAAGCGCAAAAATCAGGTGAGTTTTTAAACGGTATTCATCGTCTTATTAAGCTGGATGATTCGATCAAGCGTAATGCACCTGAAGGCGTACAACAATACTTGAAAATTGTTGAAAACATGCGTGAAAACTTTGGTAAGGGTGCTTATCCGGGTTCGCCGTGGTTTGCGCTAGAAGGCATGCGTGAAATTGATAAAGCGACCATTTTTGAAATGCAGCGTGATGTATTCCAGCAACTTCGTCATAATATTTTTGACAAGCGTGCCGGTTTGCATGAGCGTGATGCATACGAAGGTCTGTTGGCAGTCATTCCGCCAAAAGAAAAACGTGGTCTGGTGATGATCGATCCGCCATATGAACTGGAACGTAAAGATTTTCCGCAGTTGGTTGAGCTGCTGGTTGCCGCGTATAAGAAATGGCCGACAGGTGTATTTGCCGTTTGGTATCCAATTAAAGACCGTGCCATGATCGAACGCTTCGAGAAGAAAATGTTCAAGACTGGTATCCGCCGTCAACTGGTGTGTGAAGTTTGTGTATGGCCGGATGATACCCCTGTCGGCTTGAACGGTTGTGGTTTGCTGGTGATTAACCCGCCTTGGAAATTCTCTGAAGATGCAGATGAAGCGCTACAGTGGTTATTCCCGCATCTTCGCATGAGTGAAAATGGTGGTCACGCTGCAGTTCGCTGGTTAGTGGGCGAATAATTTTTTTCAAAGATCAGGTCATAGCTAGGATCGTCAAGAATGACAAATATAAGCAAACCGGAACGCGACTCTTCAACTGAAGTGCCTTTTGATGGCATCACCTTTGAGGTAGAAGAAGAGGAGCATACTCAGGAAGGGCAAAAAGTTAAGCGTCGAGGCATCTATCTATGGCCGAACCTGATTACAACGGCAGCGTTGTTGTCAGGTTTCTACTCGATTATTGCCAGTATGAATGGTGATTTTCAGCAAGCTATTTATGCGATCTTTATTGCGGCATTACTGGATGGACTGGATGGACGTGTAGCTCGTGCGATTGGCGCACAAAGTCCGTTCGGTGAACAGTTCGATTCCCTTTCTGACATGCTGGCTTTTGGTGTGGCACCCGCTATTTTGATGTATAGCTGGGGCTTGAGTGATTTGGGTCGTATTGGTCTGGCGGCTTGTTTTGTTTATACCGCATGTGCTGCGTTCCGTCTGGCACGCTTCAATGTACAGATTGGTGTGGTCGATAAACGTTATTTTATTGGTGTCGCAAGTCCTCTGGCTGCCATCATGATAGTGTCATTGGTCTGGGTCGGTCTGGATTTTCCAGAAATCTTTGATATTCGTGAACCTTCTCTTCAGGTCATTAATGCAGTGGTCATTATTGCGGTGGGCTTGTTGATGATTTCCAATATCAAATACTATTCATTTAAAACTGTAGAACGTAAACGGGTTCCATTTTTTGTCCTACCAATTGCCGTATTCGTCTTTGCAGCGATGACTTATAATATTCCTGTCGGCATTCTGGTCATTTCTATTCTCTATGCCTTGTCTGGTTTTGTGACCACCTTTATGGCAAAAAGATCGAGTACATTATAAAAATATAAGGAGTCTGAGATGCGGTTTCTTCAAGATTTTTTAGATCGTTCGAAACAGCTGAATCAGACTCCTACTGTTTCTCGCTATCCCGCCTATCATGGCCCCACCTCAAAATATAAAATTATTCATCAAGGTTTGATGATTCCCGGGCTTCCGGCACCGCTCTATTATTTAAACTTTCTGAGTATTATCGGGCAACCCAATGCACCCATGTTGGCAAACCCGAGTGCAATCGAAACCACAGCCTTAGATACCGCCACCGTGATTTGCAGTTCGAGTCCGCATATGGTGGGGCAATTGCATCACTATTCGATCAAGCAGGACTGTCATTTTAAATCTAGTCTATTTCAGTTCTTGGATCGAGAGCAATTAAGCGGAAATTTCCCAAATTTTCGTTTGCAACGTTCTGACTCGGAACTCAGTTTTGATTTAAATATTCAGACCACTCAGCTGATTTCTCATTTTACCCAAATGCGTTTTTCCTTGGCAGACCACTGGTCTTTGCTATGTCATTGTCAGGGAAGGGTGAACTATAAAGCGCAGCAATATACGATCGATGGTCTCGGAAGCTTTGAATACGCGCGGAGTTTTAACTTTCCTTATCTGCCTTTGGCCTTCCTGACTTATCAAATTATTAATCTCAGTGAAAATCGCCAGTTGCTGTTGGCGCAAATTCGGGATGGTTTTAATCGTATTGTTCAGTCGCGGATCTATCTGCGTGATTTAAAAAACATGCGGACCCAAATGTTCGATCGCAAAGTTTATTTTAAAGTTCATCGTGTTTATCCGCGTGTCACGACACCCAATGGGCAGAGTATGTATTTGCCGCGTGAATTTGAATGGTGTTATGAAAATGCAGACGGTACTTGTATCTGGGTACAAGGTCAAAGTCGTGGAGATTTTAAATTTGGCCTGGCAGCGGGCTATGTAGGAAGTTTTAGTTATCAAGTGAAAATAAATGAAGAAACTGAAAATGGGGAAGGGGGTTATTGTGAATATATAGATTGCCGGCCTTTACGCTTTCAGGAACAGAATAAAACTGAAAAAAGATTAAGTCATTTATCCAATTCAGTCCCTTTACTGCTCAAGAAATGAAGAAAATTGCGATTTTTGTAGAATAAATAAACAGTCGTGGTGTTTTTGCTGAATTATTTAAAAATAGGGGTTGTATTGGGTTGGGAATACTGTAGAATGCACATCCATCGGCGGTGATGAAGATTAAAACTTCTGATAAAACAGTAACTTAGTTAAGTTTAATTGAGTTGGGTTTTATTTGATAAGTTTAAAAATAGTTTTCATTACTGGTTGACTTTCTAGAGATAGAGAGTAATATAGCCGACCTAGCTTGCTGGTGACGAATCAGCAAGAAGATCATTAAGAGATTATGAAGAACAACTTGTGTGGATTTTTACTGGTTGATTGATCGAAATTATTTTCATTGATTGATGGTAGAAATTA